>CAISTS010000001.1 GCA_903888485.1 uncultured bacterium
GCTATGGTGGGTTCCAGCCCACCATAGGCGTCGTCTTCAATGAGGAAAGTTTCGCTGCGAGCAATGATCTCGCCAACCGCGGCGCGCCGTACGGGCCCCATGGTGCCGGCGGTGGGATTGTGTTGGGTCGGCGTGAGGTAAACCGCCGCGGGCTTGTATAGTTTGCAGGCCTTCGCCAGTTCGTCCGGCATCACGCCCTCGCGATCCATCGCGACGGGAACAATGCGAAGGCCGAGTTCGGCGGCGGCCGTTTTTATTCCTGGGAACGTGAGGGCTTCCGTGACGATGGTGTCGCCGGGTGACGTCAACGTGAGCAGCGCATTGAATAAGATTGCCTGATTACCGGGGAAGATGACCACGCGAGAGCCTTGCGAATGCGGAACGCGTCTGCGCAGCCACTTCACGCCCACGGATAGATCGTTCGCACCGCCTCCCGGCGGCTGATAATTCAGAAAGGCGCTAAAGCCGTAGTCGTCCTGAATCGCTTTGAGACCCTGTGCGATCCGCACGTCGAGGTTGGCTTCCACCGGCTGCGGCGGAATGTTCATGGTCAGATCGATCTTGGTGACGAACGGGCCCGTTCCCTGACGCGCCGTTGTCTCGGAAACGAAGGTGCCCCGTCCGACTTGCGCGTCGATCAATCCGCGCCGCCGCGCTTCGCCGTAGGCGCGCGTCACCGTGGTGAGATCGACCCCGAGGGCTTTTGCAAGCGCGCGGTGCGTGGGCAAGCGCTGTCCGCGCACCAGGCGTCCGCTGGCGATGTCCGCGGCCATGGCTTCGACGATCCGCGCAAAGACGGGCCCGGGCCATTCCGAGAGTGCAGGGAGCCAATCCATACAATGAATCCATTTGTATTTGATTGTATGGGTATTGCATCGGTAATTGTATGGGTCAAGGAGATAACAATGTTCAAATCAGTCCTCGAGACCAGCCTCGGTTGCCGTTGTCCGCGCTGCGGCGAGGGGCGCCTGTTTTCCGGGTATCTGCAAATTGTGCCCGCCTGCGACCATTGTGGGCTGTCCTTCGCCGGAAGCGACACGGCCGATGGGCCGGCCTTCTTCGTCATGATGCCGCTTAGCATCGTCACCGCTGTGCTCGCGCTTCTTTTTGAAGTGCACGCCCAACCGCCCTTGTGGGAGCACATGGTGATCTGGCCGCTTTTCATTGCGGTATCGATTGGCGTGTTGCTGCGTCCCGTCAAAGCGTTTTTGGTGGCGCTGCAATATCGCGTCGGTAGCATCCAGAGGGCCGAGCGCAACACGTGGGTTTGAGCTAAGAAAGTGCTGACCGCATGAAAGAGAGTTTTCGCCAGTCGATGCTTTGGCTCCATAGCTGGTTGGGCATCACCGCCGGCTGGCTGCTCTTTATCGTGTTCCTGACGGGAACGACCGGTTTTGTGAAAGACGACATCACCCGGTGGATGCGCCCGGAACTGCCGTTGGTCTCGGCTCCCCCGCCTGCGTCTGAGACGCTGGCGGTGGCGGAGCGGTTTCTGGCGCGCAACGTCGCCGACGCCGAGTTCTGGTCGATATTCTTTCCGGGGCACTTCGGTAACGACGAACTCGCGGTGACGTGGCGCGAGCCCGGTGGCCAAGCCGTGCGCGCTGTCTTGGATCTTGCAACAGGCGAGGCCGTCCAAAGGAGTCCAAGAGAGACTGGCGGCGGATATTCCCTCTACGTCATGCACTATGCGCTGCACTACGTTTCAAGAGACACCGCCATATCCATTGTTGGTGCGGCCGCGATGATGATGCTGGTGTCGATTCTCACGGGAGCCGTCGGTCACAAGCCGGCTCTGAGGGACATCTCCGCGCTGCGTTCCGGTCAAGCCGCCGCACGCTGGCGCAGTCGTCACACGTTGCTGGGACTCGCCGCGCTGCCGTTCTTCCTGGTGATGACCTGGTCCGGGCTCATGCTTTTTCTGTTTGTCTATATGCCGACGGCCCAGACGGCGCTCTTCCCCGACGACGAGGCAACGATGCGCTTCAACGTGGAAGCCTACTTCCCGCCGGATCGTCCATACGGAGAGAGGACCATTATCGTTCCGCCGTCCATCACGCCGCTGCCGGAAGTCTTGGCGCGGGCTGAGCAGCTTTGGGGACCGGGCAGCGTGACTCACCTTCGTGTAGATAACCTCGGCGGCGCCGGCGCGCGCGTCACCGCCTACACGAGGCGCGAGGACATCGCGGGAGAAACGCGTGTCGCTTTTGATATCGAAACCGGCGCGCCGATCCGCCTAATCCCGCCGCGAACGGCGACGGCAAAGGTCCAAGAAACCATCGTTGGTCTCCATAAAGCGCATTTTGCCAACTCATACCTCAGAGCCCTCTATGTGATATGCGGCTTGGCCGGAACAGCGCTGGTCGGAACAGGGCTTATGCACTGGACCGCGAAGCGCAAGGCGAAGGCCACGGCGCGCACGCGTTTCCTCATGGCCGTGGTTGAGCGGATCACTCTCGCGGTGGTGATCGGTCTTCCCATGGGCCTCGCGGCCTACTTTTGGGCCAACCGTCTCTTACCTACGGACATGGCCTATCGCAGCAATTGGGAAGTCCATGCCATGTTCATCACCTGGGGTGGGGCATTTCTCTACGCAGGTTTGCGCCCTCAGAACCGCGCGTGGCTCGAAATGTGCGCGCTCGCAGGAGCGGCCTACGGCTTGGTCCCAGTGCTTAATGTCCTCACGACGGACCGGCATCTCGGCGTGACACTGCCGGCAGGCGACTGGGGTCTAGCGGGGATCGACCTCGCGGCCTTGGCTGTGGGCATATTCTTCGTGGCGTTGGTCTGGGTGGCCGGGCGTAAGCAACGTTTGGGTGGGAAGAAGAACGCCAGCGCCGCAGGGCCGACGACGGTGACTGCGTGATGCTCGGCGTTTTGCGGCTTGCACACTATCCGTGGCCTATGGTTTCGCGATTTTCGGCGGCGATTTTCGGCGGCTATGTTCTGGCGGCGGTAATATCGATCGCGCTCGCGTTGCTGCTCACGATGGTCGGTATGAATAGGGCCGAGGCTGTCCTCGCGGTGACCATGGCCAGCTTCTTTATCTATGCCGCCATCATCATGGCCGTATTCTACGCGCGCACGGCAACGCGGGCGTGGCTTGGTCTCGCGATTGCTGGCCTTCCCCCCGGTTTGTTCTCGGCTGTCACTGAGAGGGCCATCCCTTGGTCCTCTCTCTTCATGCCGTAAGGCCAGTCCACAGATCTGCATTGCAGGTATGCAACCTCTGCGGTTGATCCCTCTCTGCCACGGCAATTACTGTCTGGGCAGCAATCTGAGGGGATAATGACTGCCGCCAAAGGCTTTCCGTCAAAGGGCTTTTACCAGGTGGAGAGCTTCACCGGCTGCAAGTCCATCGGCTATCTGGTACGCCGCCTGCATACGCTCGTCCTGCCTCACGCCGAGGCGCTGTTCGCTGATGCTGAACTGTCGTTCTCGCAGTGGGTCATTCTCATGGCCGTGCGCGACGGCAAGGCCGATACCTGCGCCGAGATCGCCCGGCACATGAACCACGATACCGGCGCCATTACGCGCCTGGTCGACCAGATGGAAAAGCGCGGCCTCATCGCCCGGGCGCGCAGCACCACGGACCGCCGCATCGTGCACCTCAAGCTGCTCCCGCCAGGCAAGGCCATGGCCAAGGCGCTCACGCCGCGCATTGTGGACTTCTGGAACCACATTCTGGCGGGCGTCCCGACCGCCGACGTCAACAAGTTGGTGGCGTTGCTCACAGATCTCAATGCGCGCCTTGAAGCCGCGCCGCTCCGCAAAACCGCTCCCAAGGTCCGCAAACGGAAGGTCGCCGCATGAAACGTCTTTCTCTACTCCTTGCTGCGGCGCTATTAGCTTCGTGCGCTGGCGCGCCACCGGCCCATCAGGTGGTCGCTCTCCCGCCCGAGACGCTGGGTCTTGGCGCCGCGCCGGCGCCAACCATCGCCGCGGACTGGTGGAAAGCTTTTGGCGATCCGCAACTCGACACCTTGGTCGCACGGGCACTTGCGGGTAGCCCGACTCTCGCTACAGCCATGGCGCGTCTGCGCCAGGCCGAGACGCAAGTTTCTCTCGCCCGCGCGGCGACGTTGCCTCAGGCGGGTTTCGAAGCGAAAGATCAATACGTCCGCCTCAGCGGCAACTACACCATTCCGCCGCCTTACGGCGGTTCTTGGCAATGGGTCGGTACCGTGCAGGCCAACCTGTCATGGTCGCTCGACCTCTTCGGCAAGCAAGAGACCCATCTTGCGCAATTGCGCAGGGGCGCCGAAGCGGCGGCGCTCGACGCGGCCGCCGCGCGTCTCGCGCTCGCCGGATCCGTGACGCAGGCCTATATCTCGCTCGCGCGTGCCTACGCACTCTCTGACGTCGCCACGGCAAACGTCACGCAACGTGAGGGTGTCAGGGTCATTACCGTGAACCGCGTCGCCCATGGTCTCGAGACCACTGCCGCGCAACGTATTGCCGAAGCGCAGGCTGCCGCGGCGCAAGTCGAACTTGCGCGTATCAACGGTCTGAAAGACATCGCCATTCACGAGATCGCGATGCTCACCGGTCGCGGCGCCGACGCCTACGATATTGGCCGGCCCAAGTTGAACAGGGCGGCGCTGACGTTACCTCAGACGCTGCCCGCCGATCTTCTGGCCCGGCGCGCCGATATCGCCGCGGCCAAGGCCCGCATCGCCACCGCGTCCGCGGGTGAAGAACTCGCGCGCAAGGCGTTCTATCCCGACATTAACCTGCTTGGCACCTTCGGCTGGGCGGCGCTGGGTCTCGGCGATTTGTTCGCGGCCGACTCGCTGCAATACGGCCTAGGTCCCGCCGTGAATCTGCCGCTGTTCGACGCTGGTGCACGCCGCGCGCGCTACGAGGGCGCGGCCAGTGATGTCGATGCCGCCATCGCTTCCTATAACCAGGCCGTGCTCGGCGCAATCCGCGAAGCCGCCGATGCCGTGTCCGCCTTGCGCACGCTCGATGCGCAATCCACGCCTCTGGCGAACATGCGGACTGCCGCGGAAGCCGGCGCCGATCTTGCCGCGCGCCGCTACGAACATGGCCTTGCGCCGCAGCTCACCGTCTTCAGTGCCCAGGACGTCGTCATCCAGGCGCGCCGCGAAGATGCCGTCCTCGCCACGGACGCCGCGTCCGCACGTGTCGCCCTCGTGATGGCCATGGGCGGCGGCTTCATACCTCGGAATATGTCTCAGGCTCAGGAACACACCCATGAGTGATGCCTCACAAACCGAAAACCGCAAGCGCGGCCTGTCCATCCTCGCCGCGGTCGTGCTCATCGCCGGCCTTGGTTACGGCACCTACTGGTTCCTTTATATGCGCAACGTGATCTCCACTGACGATGCTTACGTCGGCGGCGACGTGGTCGCCATCACCAGCCGCGAGCCGGCGGTCGTTGTCGCCGTGCGCGGCGACAACACGCAAGTCGTGAACAAGGGCCAAGTGGTGGTCGAGCTCGATCCGCTTAAGGCCAACGTCGATATGCAGGCGGCTGAAGCCGGGTTGGCGCGCACTGTCCGCGCCGTGCGCGCCAAGTTCGCACGTGTCGAGCAGTTGCGTGCGCAGCTTGCAGCGTCGGAGGTAACCCTCCGTCAGGCCAGGAATGATTTGCGCCGGCGCACCGCCGCCGCCGACCTGGTGTCGCAGGAAGAGATCATTCACGCGCGCGACGCGGTCACTGCCGCCGAGGCATCGCAGCGCGGCGTCCAAAGCAGCATCAACCAGGCCCTTGCCGAAGTGGAAGGCACGACGGTTGCCGACAACCCCGAAGTGCGCACAGCCATCGCCAATCTGCGCAATGCAGCCATCGTCCGCGGCCATATGCAACTGACCGCACCCGTAGGCGGCGTGATCGCACAGCGCACCGTTCAGGTCGGCCAGCAGATCGCCGCCGGCACGCCGCTCATGGCCATCGTGCCCATGGACGGTGTCTGGATCGACGCCAACTTCAAGGAAGTGCAGCTCGGCGAGCTGCGCATCGGCCAGTCCGTGACGGTACACGCCGATATCTACGGCGATGATGTCGCCTACCACGGCAAGGTCGCGGGCTTCGGCGCCGGCACTGGCGCGGCCTTCGCGTTGCTGCCGCCGCAAAATGCTTCGGGCAACTGGATCAAGATCGTCCAGCGCGTGCCGGTGCGCATCTCGCTCGATCCCGCCGAAGTGCGCAGCCACCCCTTGCGCATTGGATTGTCCGCTCACGTCAGTGTCGATGTCAGTGAGGCGACCGGAGCGCCCTTGGGCACACCGACCGCCATGCGCGAAGTGCGTGCCGATCTCGGCGATGATGGCGGCCCCGCGACCGATCAACTGATCGCGCGCATTCTCGAACAGAACGGCGCCTGAGGCGCACGCCCATGAGCGGCTCTCCCGCCCAACCCGCGCCGCTCACCGGCACTACGCTTGCGGTCACGGCGATCGCGCTGGCGCTCGGCACGTTTATGCAAGTGCTGGACACCACCATCGCCAACGTTTCGCTGCCGACGATCGCCGGCAACCTCGGCGCCAGCACCGACCAAAGCACATGGGTGATCACGTCGTTCGCCGTATCCAACGGCATCGGCGTGCCGCTGAGCGGCTGGCTAATGGGGCGCTTCGGCGTGGTGCGGACCTTTGTGGTTTCCGTGATTCTCTTCACTATTGCCTCGTTCCTGTGCGGTATCGCCTGGAGCTTGCCGTCGCTGATCCTCTTCCGCATTTTCCAAGGTGCGGTCTCGGGCCCGATGATTCCAGGCTCCCAGGCGCTGCTGATTTCGATCTTCCCGCCGCACAAGCGCGGCACGGCGCTCGGTATCTGGTCAATCACGACGCTGGTGGCCCCGATCCTCGGCCCAATCCTCGGCGGCTACATTTCCGACAATATCCATTGGGGTTGGATATTCCTGATCAACGTGCCTTTCGGCTTTTTGGCGGCCTTCCTGGTGTGGAGCAATCTCGCGGCGCGCGAGACGGCCACCCGTAAACTCCCCATCGATACGGTCGGGCTGGGCTTGCTGGTGGTTTGGGTGGGCGCGTTGCAGCTCATGCTCGACCTCGGCAAGGACGCCGATTGGTTTGCCTCGACTCACATCATCGTGCTGGCCATCGTCGCCGCCGTCGGCGCAGCGGCGTGGTTGATCTGGGAACTGACCGAAGAGCATCCCATTGTCGATGTGAGGCTGTTCAAGATACGCAACTTTGCCATCGGCACGCTGGTGCTGTGCCTGGGTTATGCCGTCTTCTTCGCCAACGTGCTGTTGTTGCCTCTGTGGCTGCAGACCAACATCGGTTACACCGCTACTTGGGCGGGCCTCGTGGCGGCGCCCAGCGGCCTCGTCGCCGTGCTCATCACGCCGCCGGCAGCGCGTTTCCTCGGACTCACAGACGCCCGCCGCGTGGCCAGCTTTGCCTTCGCGGCCTTCGCCATTTCCTATTTCATGCGCGCGAACTTCACCAACGATGCGGCCTTCTGGGATTTTGTCATGCCCATGCTGGTGCAGGGCGTCGCCATGGGCACGTTCTTCGTTACGATGGTGACGATCTCGCTCGACGGCGTGCCGCCGGACAAGATTCCTTCCGCCTCGGGCATCTCGAATTTCTCGCGCATCGTGGCGGGCAGTTTCGCCGCTTCGATCACGACCACCATTTGGGATCAGCGCGAAGCCTTGCACCAAAGCCGTCTCGCCGAAGCATCGACGGGCTTCAGTCCCGTCTTCCGCGCGGCGCTCGATCGGCTCGAACATCTCGGTCTGACCGACCTGCAGGCCTTTGGCGTCATGGTGCGCAACCTTGAGCTCCAGTCCTACCTGTTGGCCACCGACGAGCTGTTCTGGATCTCTGGATGGCTCAGCTTGCTCGCGCTCGGTCTGGTGTGGTTCACGCGCCGACCCAAACCGGCCGGCGGCCCATCGGTCGCAGCGGCGGACTAATCCCCAACAGCCATTTACGTGCATTTCCCCCGCCGTTTGGGCTGATCACTGTTGCCGAGATCGCCGCGTCGACGGCAGGGGCATCGACACGCACTGGAACGTCGCGCCGGTCCAGCGCTATTTCATGCCGGCGCAGATCAAGATCGCGCCGATCATTCGCGGCCCTCTGCTGGCCGACGCCAAGGGCTAAATCCTCTATCGGCCCGATAGTTTTGTGCGTAATCCCGGGGGCGGAACCAACCTGCATCTCGCTATCGCGCCGCGCCCGTCAGTGGGGCGCGATAGCGGCTGGCAGAGTGGAGGTACAAAGAGCCCTAGCCTCTCTTCGGTAGGCCGATTCTCTCTGGTGGCGGCCACTCCTCGGCCGTGCCGCCTCGCGGTTTGCATCGTGGAACACCTTATCGCAGCGCACAGTGGAAGCGCGGTTACCGACTGTGCTGGGGTGTTACACCCGGTTTCAAGCAAGGCAACGTCTACATCATTGATTTCATTGGAAGGCGTATCGATGTTGCGGTGCGAAGAGTTCGCGACTGTAAGCCAGCGTGACCGCACGACTTGTCCGTCAAGTACGGGATTCCCCTCACGCGATTTTCATGCGGTTCCGATCCGGCGTCCGTGGTACTCTTGAGTTTCACTAAACAAGAATATTCGCAAGGCATTCGAGCCGCTTAGCGTAGCACTGTCGTCGGGAGGCGATTTCATGGTTTTGCGTACATCTATAAAGCCAGCAACTTTTGTGTGGCTCGCTGCAGCCGCCGCGTTTGGAATCGCCGCGCCGTCGCCGGCTTCCGCGGAGACGAGAGACTTCGTCGTCAGCTGGTGGATGCAGGCCGCCAACTCCTACAAGGATGACAGCGATTGCCCTGGCGGCATCAATCCTTCGCTCGAGGAACTCGTGCGCCGCCAGATGGAAGCGGTCGATATCCCGAAGGCCGACATTGATCGCGGCATCGAGCTGCTCAACGGCGGTGCGCCGCCGCCGGACGTGGTCGACATGATGATGTACCGCGGTCGCCTCAACGGCAAACCGATGCATGCCTACACGTTCCCGTCCACGGTGCCGGACGTTCCGGGTTTGACCAACTTCAACGTCGGTCCTGAAGCCTACGGCTTCGATCTCGACGGCAATGCGCAGACCGGCGGCTTCGTTGAAGCCGACACCAAGCAGAAGGGCATCGACAACGCATTCTGGCGCGCGACGGGATGCTTCATCAGCCATCGCGGCACGCGCGAACACGGCGCAACCCACGGCACGCTGCATTGGGACCTCCAGCGCGATAAACAGCCGGCGTGGGTTGTCCGCGTCGAAGCTGACGATTTCACCAAAGACGGCGACGTGAAGGTGACGCTCTACCGCGCCATGGAACGCATCTGGCGCGACGCCAACGGCGATGTGCGCCGCTATTCGACGTTCCGCATCGATCCCGACAAGCGCTGGCAGGACAACGTCCTAAAGGGCAAGCTCAAGGACGGCGTGGTTACCGCGAGCGGCCCGCAACTGCACTTGCTCGGCGATGCTTACGTGCTCACCGACCTCGACATGAGCAAGGCGCAGATCCGCTTCAAGATCGACGACAAAGGGGACCTCGAAGGCGTGCTTGGCGGCTACATCCCGTGGATGACCGTGTTTTACGAATACGCCAGCTCGGGTTTCACCACCGAGTTCATGACGGGCGTGAACCTCCCGGCGATCTACTGGGCCATCCGCAAGAGCGCCGACGGTTATCCCGACCCGAAAACCAAAGAGAATACGGCGATCTCGACCGCCTACCGTATTGCCGCGGTGCCGGCCTTCCTTCTGACGAAGGACCAGTTCGAGGCGAGCAACAAATGAGCCGGACTCAGAAAAGCGTGGAGACAGTGAAGATGAAGCGTATGAAGAAATCGGGTGTGATTGCGACGACGTTGGCCTGCAGCGCCATCGCTTTGACCGCGTTCCTGTCGGTCGTCGACGTCCGCAGTGCGATCGCGGCGGGCGCAGGCATTGCGGCCTCCGATACGGACGCGCCCGTGATGCGCCGTCTGACCCCGGCGCAATACAAGCGCATCGTGCGCGACGTGTTCGGCCCATCGATCGAGATCGGCGGTCGCTTCGAACCGGCGCAGCGCGTCGGCGGCCTTCTGGAAGTTGGCACCGGCACGGTCAGCCTCGCTGCTTCGGGCTTTGAACAGTACGACGCCATCGCACGCAGCATCGCCGCTCAGGTGCTGAGCGCTGAGCGCCGCGATGTCGTGATGCCATGCAAGCCGGCGGCGGAAAACGCCCCCGACGATGCGTGCGCGGGCCAGTTCCTCAAGACGGTCGGCGCGCAGCTTTATCGCCGCCCGCTCAGCGACGCCGAACTGTCAACCCAAGTCGAACTTGCGCATGCGGCTTCGGCCGAGTTCAAAGACTTCTACGCGGGTCTGCAAACCAGCTTGGCCTCGATGATGGTCCAACTCCAGTTCCTGTTCCGCCAGGAAACCGTCACCCCGGTGAAGGGCGCGGCGGGCCGTTTCGAGCTGGATGCATACTCGAAGGCTTCGCGCCTCAGCTTCTTCCTCTGGGATTCGGCACCCGACAAGCGGCTTCTCGCCGCCGCCGCCAGCGGCAAGCTGAACACCGACAAGGGCCTGGCCGAGGAAGTCGACCGCATGCTCGCCTCGCCGCGCCTCGAAGACGGCGTGCGCAGCTTCTTCGGCGACATGTTCGGCTTCGACTCCTTTGACTCCCTGTCGAAGGACGCGACGCTGTACCCGAACTTTACGCGCACGGTCTCCGACGACGGCCGCGAACAGACCATGCGCACCATCGTCGACGTGCTCATCGCGCAAAAGGGCGACTACCGCGATATCTTTACGACGCGCAGGACGTTCCTGACGCCGGTCTTGGGTTCGATGTACCGCGTGCCGGTGACCACGAACCTGCCCAATGGCTTCCCGGAAACAAGCTGGTCGGCGCATGAGTATCCGGCCAACGATCCGCGCGTCGGCATCCTCACGCAGGTCAGCTTCGTTTCGCTGCACTCGCACCCGGGTCGCACCTCGCCGACGCTGCGCGGTAAAGCGCTGCGCGAGATGATCCTCTGCCAGAAGGTTCCCGATCCGCCGGGCAACGTGAATTTCACGGTGGTCCAGGACACCAACAACCCGCTGTACAAGACCGCGCGCGAGCGGCTGAACGCGCACGCGACGGAAGCGATGTGCACGGGCTGCCACAAGATCACCGACCCGATGGGCCTCGCTCTTGAAAACTTTGATTCCGACGGCGTGTTCCGCTCGACCGAGAACGGCGCCAAGCTCGACACCACCGGCGTGCTCGACGGCCTGGCTTTCGCCGACGCGCAGGGTCTCGGCAAGGCCGTGCACGACAATCCATCGACCAGCCGCTGCCTCGTCAACCGTCTGACGTCCTACGGCCTCGGTCGCGGTCCGGCCAAAAACGAAGACGGCTGGGTGAAGACGCTGCAGGACGGCTTCGCGACGAACGGCTATCGCGTACCCGACCTCATGCGCGCGATCACCACCAGCCCCGAGTTTTTCCAAGTCACTGTTGAACGCGCTCTTTAATGAACCCGCGCCCGGTAGGCGTATCCACTGACACGACGCTAATCTCGCAAGGAGAATAGACATGAACACCACACTGAATCGTAGAAGCGTCCTTCGCGGCATGCTCGGCGGCACCGCCGTCACCGTCGGCTTGCCTTTGCTCGATTGTTTCCTCAACACCCACGGCGATGCGATGGCCGCCGGTGGTCCGCTGCCGAAGTGCTTCGTGTCCTGGTTCCAGGGTTTGGCTTTTGCGCCCGGTTACTGGGAGCCCAAGACCACCGGCACGGGTTATCACGTCGGACCGCATCTGCGTGCGCTTGCTCATCTCGAGAGCAAGATGAACGTGTTCAGCGGCATGAAACTGTTCCTCGACCAGACGCCCGCCAACGCGCACGGCAGCGGTCCGCAGGGAATCTTGCAGGGTTCGGTCTCGCACCCGAATCTGCCGACGATCGACCAGATCGTCGCCGACACCATCGGAACGCGCACCCGCTTCCGCTCTGTCGAAGTGTCCTGTGACGGCGAAACCGCCGCGTTCAGCCGCCGCAGCGCGACGGCCGTCAACGCCGCCGAGCCCGATCCGGTGAAGCTCTATCAGCGCATCTTCGGGCCCGACTTCAAGGATCCCAACGCCGCGGACTTCAAGGTCGATCCGCAAGTGATGGTGCGCAAGAGCGTGCTGTCGGCGATCAAGGACAAGCGCGAGAAGTTGATCGCGAACCTCGGCGCCGTCGACAAGGCGCGTGTGGACGAGTACTTCACCTCGCTGCGCGCCCTTGAGAACCGCCTCGAGATCGAAATGCGTAAGCCGGAGCCGCTCGAAGCCTGCGTCATGCATGCCAAGGTCGAAGGCGTTAAACTCGGCAAGATCATGGAAGACGCGCGTGCGACCCATAATCTTCATGCCAGTCTGCTTGCCCATGCCATGGCCTGCGGCCAGACGCAGGTCGCACACATCCGCCTGGGCTCTTCGGGTTGCGACCTGCGCCGCCAAGGCAGCCAGCAGGTCTATCACATGTATACGCACGAGGAATCGGTCGACCCGAAGCTGGGCTTCCAGAAGGAGTGCGAGTGGTTCAGCAATCAGTCGGCTGAAGCGCTGGCCGATTTCGTCAAAGCCTTCGAGTCCATCAAGGAAGGCAAGGGCACGCTGCTCGACCGCAGCCTCATCATGTACACGACCGATTGCGGCAACGCCCGCACGCACGCCCTCGAAAATATCCCGATGCTCACCATCGGCAGCGGCGGCGGCGCCATGAAGACCGGCGTCCACGTCCAGGCCAACAGCGATCCGATCGCCCGCGTGGGCCTGACGATTATGCAGGCCATGGGCGTTCCGATCGGCCAGTGGGGCATGGTCTCCAACACCACGACCAAGACGATCACCGAGGTCATGGCGTAACCGACGCCGTCGTTTGGGAGGCTACGAGATGCGCATATATAAGAGTGTCTTGATCGTCGGCAGTGTGGCCGTCGCTGCGATGTCCGCGGTGACGGCGCAGGCGGCGAGTTCGTCCAGCCAGGTCGAACTCACCACGCCGCCTGGCATTACTTTGCAGGAGCCGAAGGGTCCCGACCGCCGTCCGTCTGCGGCGGAACGCAAAACCCCCGGCATCTTCAACGGCCAGATCCGCCGTGGCGGCCGCGTTCCGGGCGCGGAGATTGCGTACTGGTATGCCGATGCGAGCGGCAAGACCCTCTACACCTATGCACAAGACGCGGCCGGCAAGCCGACGTGCGTCGCCGAGTGTGCGAAGGCCAACCCGCCGGCACTGGTTCCCGCCGGTGCGAAAGCCGCGGGTGCCTGGTCGATCGTCAAGCGTGATGATGGGGCCGGTCAATGGGCGTATCAGGGCAAGCCGGTGTACACCTCGACCAAGGATGAAGACGTTGGCGAAAACCGTGGATCCGGCGGTGGTTTTGTCGCTTTGCGCCTCGACCACGACGCCCTCGTCAAACGGCCCTTCGGCGTGAACGTCGAAGAAGTACGCACCGTCAATGGTTATGCGTTGACCGATGAATCGGGCCTCGCCGTTTACGCCTACTCCGGCAAGGGCGAGTTCGTTCAGAAGGATTGCACGACCTCGGTCTGTGCCAAGCGCTGGGCGCCGCTCATGGCGGCGGCCATTGCACATCCCGTTGGCAACTTCACCTTGATCGACCGCGCGGACGGATTTCAGCAGTGGGCCTACCAGGGCAAACCGCTGTTCACCTTCAGCGGTGACGTGGTGAAGGGCGATGCGTTTGGCGTCGGCGTGAGCAAGGACTTCGAGCTCGCGGTTGTCGCGCGCAACTACCAGGCGCCCGGCACCGGGATGTTCTTCGATCCGGCGCGCGGCGCTATCGTATCGACGGACAAGGGCATGACGCTGTATCGCGTCGACTTCAGCTACCACAGCCCGGATGGTCACGGCTTGCCGGGGTCGTTCAACGGCTCGCCGCCGGTGGGCCGCGCCATGGGCACCGCGCCCTGCGTCGACGCTTGCCTCAAGACCTGGCGTCCGCTCGCCGCTTCTGCAAAGGACCTGGCGTCCGGCCACTGGTCGATCATGGAACGCTCCAATGGCACACGGCAGTGGGCTTATAAGGGCTTTGCCGCCTACAGCTATGTCGGTGACAAGAAACCCGGCGAGCGCAGCGGCAGCGACATTTACGACATCATGATCGTCAACGACCCGACCATTGACGTCTATCAGGACGACAATGTGTACAAGTCCGACGAGGAGATGAAGTACGGTCGGCGCGTGCTGCGCGCGCGCGATGCGGCCGCGAACTACTGGGCCTACATCGAACCTTAGACACTAAGGCCCAACCACACTTAATCGCCGCGCCCCAGAGCGCGGCGTTTTTGTTTGTGAGATGGGGCTACGGCACAGTGACGTGCCAGTACATGGCCGGGGCGCCAGTGCCGCCGCCTTCGAGGCGGCCCCGCTCAACGTGAAGCGCGCCGCGCGTTGGTTGCGGGCGGGGGATGATGAAGGCCGGCACCGCTTCGATGACATAGGCACTGGAGATCGATACATTCTGCCCGGTCGCCGGGTCGGGATCGCCATCGGCCAGCCGGCGCAAGGCGTAGTACATGGCCACCGCGTCCTGCGACTGGTTGTACTCGCTGCCCGTCGCGCGCGACGCCAGCGACCAATAGATCGAATACCAAGGGATGTTTCCGCCGATCACGCCGCCTAGCGAGCCGTCGGCGTTCAACGCCAAGCGCAGCCGCGCCCTTCTAAAGTGCATGTCGGGCGCGCTGCCGTAGGCGTTGGCATTCAAATGCATTTCTACGGCCTCGTCGGTCGTGAAGACGCCATTCTTGATCTGACCGCGGGCGCGGTCGATGGTCACGGTCGCCGCGCCATCTCTGCCGGTCTCACTATCGATGGAGATCAGCCAAGCCGGCATGGCGTTGCGCAGCAGCTCCCAGACGAACTCGGGGTGCGCGGGCCGACCCTTGGTGGCGTTGGAGTTCACGCCCGAGCGATAGGTGCGAATGCAGCCCAGCGTGCGATAGAGCTCATTGTCGATGCCTTTCTCGTGGGTGTCGGGCTCCTCGAAGGCGCGTGGTGAATTCCAATCTTTGCCGTCAAGTTCGAGGCCATAAGCGTATCGACCCTCCACGGTCTTAAGCCCGGGATCGAGTGACGTCAGGGGATTGGCGAAAACATCGTCCTTGCCATTGCCACGTGTTGTAGCGACGGGCAGCCATGGCTGCGGACCATATTCGCCGGGAAAGTCCTTCAACAGCTCATCGACTTTCTCGGGGGTTGTGGCCCAGTCGCAGGAAGTCGCGGCGATAGAATTCGAGAGTCGAGAGAATAAGGCCTTGCGGGCAGTCGGAGGCGCCGCCGTCATAGCTGCCCAGAGTAAACCAGTTTACGACGTAGCCTTTCGTCTCCGCCGCGGCGACCGCCGGGGCTAGCGCGGCCAAGGCAAATCCGGCGCCTGCCAGCAGCGATCGGCACTGAAAAGTCATGTCATCCCTGCCCTGGGTTCGCGCCGAATTATAGCCAACAGCGTAGCGCGCAGCGCAGGTTCTGTTCGCAGATCTATGGCGGATGTTCCGTAGTCTGAAACTCAGGGCCTTAACCCCCTGATTTCCCTGTTAACCACCAAGTGCGCGACGGTCTCGCTGCATCGGCGCTCCAATTCGCGCCAAGTCCGCACATTTATCTGCCCGTGCCCCCGGCTAAAGTTGAGCAAAGGTACTTGAAATCATATGATGTTCCAGCGACGAGCGCTCACGGCGGGAGGGTTGAGATGCGTTTGGTCCGAGGCCCACTCTATTTTTTGGCGGTAGCAAGCGTTCTGTGTGCCTCAGGCGCGCACGCTGAAACCCGTGGGTTCGTCATCGCCCAGTTTTTTCCGGCGTTCCACAGTCAGGAAGGCGACTGCGCCGGCGGCATGAACCTCAACACCGGCGACCAGTATGACATCGGCCTGGTTCAGGCGGGCTACGACGAGAAACAGGTCGCCGAGTGGGCGCGAAAAGCCGAAGACAAGGCGCTCATCACGAGCTTCAGGGACGAGCGCCACCGCGCCATCCGCGACCGCGCGACCATCAACGGCAAGAAAGTGAGCGCCTGGGTCAACCCTCAGGCCACGCCCGATCCGAACCTCAATACGGTCACCAGCAAATTCGCGCTTGGTTTCGATCTCGACGGCAAGGAAGGCGCAGCCGGCTTCGAAAATCCAATGACCGGTGAGAAGGGTGTGGACAACCAGTACTTCCGGGCTCTCGGCTGCTTCACGGCGCACCGCGGCAGCTACTCCGACCGTCCGGCCACGTGGTCTTACATGTGGGACATTGTTGCCCCCGCCATGCCGGCCTGGCTGATGTCGGTCACGGCGGACGACTTCAAGAACGGCGCGGCGACCGTTTCCTTCTACCGCGCGCGCGAGCATATCGAGCGCGATGTCAACAACAACGTCCTGCCGGACCTGACCTTTCGCATCGACCCCGATCTACGCTCGCAGGTCTCGTTCAAGGCCGAGATCAAAGACGGCGTCGTCTCTATCACCGAGCACGGCAATCTGCACGCCGTTTGGGGCGAGATGGTGCTGCTCACGGACCTGCGTCTCGGCAACACGCACTTGCGCCTCAGCTTGCGCGACGACGGATCCGCTGACGGCGTGCTCGGTGGCTATCAGCCCTGGAAAGACACGATCAGCGATGGTTACCGCTCGGCCATGGGTGCGGATTCGCTCGGCGAATACTGGAATATCCGCAAGCTGGCCGACGCCAATCCGGACCCCAAAACCGGTGCAAATCAAGATATCTCCGTGGCCTACCGCATCAATGCGGTGCCCGCGTTCCTGATCCCGCCGCCGCAGTAAGTGAAATGAGCACGATGCGCAAATTCGGTTTGGTTTTGGGGCTTGGACTAGCGGTTGCCGGGCAGGCCGCTGCGGCTGAAACGTCCGGCCACCTCGTGATGCGCCGTCTTACGCCCGAGCAGTACGAAAACATCATCGCCGAGACTTTTGGCCGGGACGTCAGCTCCGGCGCGCGTTTCTCGGACCAGACGCGCGAGGGCGGCCTGATCGCCATCAGCGCCAGCAAGACCACCGTCACCGGCCCCGAGCTCGAGCACTTCGACAGCCTGGCGCGCACCATTGCCGAAAAGGTCGTCGACAAGGGCCATCGCAATGCTTTGGTCCCGTGTAAGCCCGCATCCATAAAGGACGCCGACGATGCCTGCGCGCGGCAGTTCTTGACCGACGTCGGCCGCAGCCTCTACCGCCGGCCGCTGACCAAGGATGAAGCTGACGCCATCGTCCTTGCGGCGGGCGATGCCGCGCGCACGCAGAAAAGCTTTTATGACGGGCTTGCGCACGGCCTCGCGGGTTTGATGATCTCGCCCGATTTTCTCTTCCGTGTGGAGAACGTCAAGGCCGATGGCACGCTCGATGCTTATTCCAAAGCCTCGCGCCTCAGCTTCTTCCTCTGGAACACGCAGCCCGACGAAGCGCTCCTCAAAGCCGCAGAGAAGGGAAACCTCGATACAGAAAAGGGCCTCGCGCGCGAGGTCGACCGCATGATTGCCTCGCGCCGTTTCGAGACCGCGGTACGCGCGTTCTTCTCCGACCTTTTGATGTTCGACGACTTCAACGCGCTGAGCAAAGACGCGATGATCTATCCGCGTTTCACGCAGCAGGTCATCAAGGACGCGCAGGAACAGACCATGCGCACGCTGGTCGATCTCCTGCTGACGAAGAGGAGCGACTACCGCGATATCTTCACCAGCCGCACAACTTTCCTGACGCCTGCGCTGGGTTCGCTCTATCGCATGCCCGTGCCCAAGACCACGCCCAACATGGAGCCGGCCGATTGGGTCGAGGTTCAATATCCCGAGAACGACCCGCGCGCGGGCATCCTCACGCATGCGAGCTTCGTTGCGCTGCACTCGCACCCGGGGCGCACTTCGCCGACGCTGCGCGGCAAGGCGCTGCGCGAGATTCTGCTTTGCCAGCGCGTGCCGGACCCGCCGGGCAATGTGAACTTCACGGTCGTGCAGGACTCCAGCAACCCGCTCTACAAGACCGCCCGCGAGCGTCTGAACGCACACGCAACCGAGGCCATGTGCACGGGATGCCACAAGATCACCGATCCCATGGGCCTTGCCCTCGACGTGTTCGACGGCGCCGGCACCTACCGTACAACCGAAAACGGGGCGGCCATCGATACGAGCGGCACGCTGGACGGCGTCGCGTTCAAGAACGCGGTCGAACTCGGCAATGTGCTGCACAACCACCCGGGAGCGCCGAAGTGCCTAGTGACGCGTCTTGCGTCATATGGTCTCGGCCGCGTGCCGGCGGCGGGCGAAAAGACCTGGATCGAGGCCATGCAGGCGGATTTCGCCAAAGCCGGCTACCGCGTGCCGGACCTGTTCAAGAGTGTCGCCACCAGCGCGGCGTTCTTCAAAGTCGCGAACGAGAAATAAAGAGGACAACGCCATGCGCATGACAGAGAAGCTGAAGCGTCGCCAAGTGCTACGCGGCATGATCGGCGGCGCCGCGGTGACGGTCGCACTGCCGTACCTCGACTGCTTCCTCAACAGCAACGGCACGGCGCTCGCCGACGGCACGAAGCTGCCCGTCGTCTTCACCAACTGGTTTCAGGGCCTCGGCTTTAGCCCGGGATTCTGGGAGCCGAAAACCGCCGGCTTCAACTACGAAAACAACATGCTCCTGAAGCCGCTTGATGCCTTCAAGAAGAAGATCACGGTCTTCAGCGGCATGCGCGCCTATACCGACGGCAACGTGGTCGTGCCGCACGAGTCCGGTGCGCAGGTGTGTCAGGCAGGCGGCGTCACCAAGAAGGGCCAGGCTCTACCCACTATCGACACGATCATCGCCGACGCGGTCGGCACGCGCACCCGCTTCCGCACGCTCGAAGTGCGCTGTGACGGCCGCACCGAGACGTTCAGCCGGCGGAGCGCGAGTTCGTCGAACCCGGCGGAGAACGCGCCGCTTGCGCTTTACAACCGCATCTTTGGCGCGGAATTCCAGGATCCCAACACATCGGACTTCACGCCCGATCCGGCCGTCATCGCGCGTAAGAGCGTGCTGTCTGCTGTAGCCGAGCGCCGCAAGACGTTGATGAACCAGTTGGGGACCGCGGATAAGACACGCCTCGACGAATACTTCACCTCGCTGCGCCAGCTCGAACAACAGCTCGATCTGCAACTGGAAAAGCCGGAAGCCGTGCCGTCATGCCGCGTCCCGGCGGCGGCGCCGGAAGACGGTCCGCGCTCGGCCGATATGGTCAATGTGCGGCGTAACCACCTCCTGTTTTCGCAGATCCTCGCCCATGCCGTGGCCTGCAACCAGACTAACGTGCTGGGCGTCTCGCTTTCGGGCGGCACCGGCGGCTCGGCCCTGCGCAAGGCCGGCACATCGCAGACCTTCCATACACTGACGCACGAAGAACAGGTCGATCCCAAGCTCGGCTATCAGCCTACCGTCGCCTGGTTCCAAAACGAAGTGGTGGAGATCATCCGCGAATATCTCACGGCTTTTCAGAGCTTCAAGGAAGGCCCTAACTCGTTGCTCGACCGCTCGCTGATCATGTATTCGACCGACAATGGCGACGCCAAAACCCACTCGCAGCTCAACCTCCCGCTGATCCTCATGGGCGGCGCTGGGGGGCGCATCAAGGAAGGCCAGCATATCGTTGCCAACGGCCAGACCGTCAGCCGCGTCGGCCTCACCATCCAGCAGATCATGGGTATCCCCGTGAGCAGTTGGGGAACTGAGTCCAACGCGACGTCCCAGCCCTTCACCGAAGTCATGGCCTAATGCAAAAGACGGCAGTCCTCGGCGCCGCTGCGGCCCTTCTGGCGGCTTTACCCGTGCAGGCCGCCGACGGTTTTGCCGTTGAGGCCATGCCGGTCGGCATCACGTTGCAGTACCTCGGCGCGCCGCAGGGCTACGGCATGCAGCGCATCAGCCTCTATCCGCGCAACGAAATCACCTACAGCAGCGATAAGGGGCGAACGCTCTACGTCTTTGACAAGGACGGGCCGCAAAAATCCAACTGCACCGACGATTGCACCAAAACATGGCTGCCGCTGACGCCGCTCGCCAGCGCGAAACCCACGCCGGGCTGGACGATCTTCAAACGCGCGGACGGTACGCAGCAGTGGGCACACAACGGCAAACCGGTTTATTCCTACGTCGGCGACAAGGACGGCGGCGAGATCATGGGTCTCGGCGATGATCCTGAACTCGATTACAAGGGCAGCGTCGGCGGTAACGCCGGACGCGCGTTGACGGCAAAGCTGCCTGACGGCTGGCGCGTCGAGAAGTTCCAATCCGGTGGTGTCCCGACCGCTGCTTTTGTTGCGCCGCGCGGATTCGGCTTGCGCGAAATCACCGATGCCAACGGCGTGGTGCTCGTCGATGAGCAGGGCCGCGTGCTTTACGCCTACGACGGCGATCTCGAGAAGGACGGCCGCGCCTGCGGTACGGCCTCGTCAACCTGCGCGGGCCTCACGCCGGTTGAAGCGCCGCGTCTGGAACGCTCCGTCGGCGATTGGACGATCGTCGATCGCCGCGACGGCATCCGTCAGTGGCGCTACAAGAACAAGCCGCTCTACACCTACGAAGGCGACCGCATCACCGGTGACGTACACGGCGAACAGGTCGACAAACGCTGGCACTTGGCGATGTTCGCGACCTACTGGTTGCCGTCGTCGGTGAAATTCCGCGAAGACCCGGGTCGCGGGCGACACCTCGTCACCGACAAAGGCATGACGCTCTATCGCCGCGACCACAAGTCCTTCAATAACGCTTCGGTGCAATTCGCTCACGATATTCCCTACCGCCCGCGTGTCGGCCGCCTGATCCGCGAGGTCGCCTGCGACGAGCGCTGCCGCGATGTGTGGAAGCCGTTCCTTGCGCCCGCGAACGCCCAGCCGCGCGGCTACTGGGGTGTGCATACGCTGCCCGACGGCAGCAAGCAGTGGACCTATAAGGACTACGCGCTCTACACGTTCACGGGCGACAAGAAGCCCGGAGAAATGGCCGGCGACAGCATTTACGATCACCGCATTGGCGATGATCCCAATGTCGACAACGACCTTGGTTTCCCCGCGCTCTACACGGCCGGGTTCTTTTGGATCTTCGCATCACTTTAAAACGGCTTGCCGGCGGTAACACGTCGGAGGAGAATTTTCAGCGATACATCGCAGCAAGGCTTTTGGAGGAGGGACACTATGCCGACAAGATTCGTCCAACTGTTGCTTACATCGACTTTCCTGACCATCGGCGCGGCCGCCTTTGCCGCCGACGCTGTGCCCACCGTACCCGATGGCATCAGCGGTGTGGTGACAAGCGCCAAGGGCCCTGAGGCCGGGGTGTGGGTCATCGCCGAGACTGACGATCTCGCCACGCGCTTGATCAAGATTGTCGTTACGGACGACCAGGGGCGTTACGCGGTTCCGGAACTGCCGAAGGCCAAGTACCGCGTATGGGTGCGTGGATACGGCCTGATCGACTCCAAAGCCGTTGAGAATGTCGAGCCCGGTAAGAAGGTCAATCTCACCGCCGTGATAGCGCCGGACGCCAAGAGCGCGGCGAAGATCTACCCCGCGAACTATTGGTTCTCCCTGCTGGCAGTGCCGCCCGAGAGCGATTTTCCGGGAACCGGGCCCAAGGGCAACGGCATCTCGCCGGCCATCAGAACACAGCAGATGTGGATGGCCAGCGTGATGCAGTGCCTCGGCTGTCATCAGCAAGGCATCCAATCGATGCGTGAACCCGGGGATCCGTCGCCGGAAGGTTGGGCCGAGCGCATCAGCATGGCGCGCCCCGATGGCGATCACATTCTCGGCAATCATGGCAAGGACTTCGCCATGACAATGAACAACGCCATGACCAGCTTCGGGCGTTCGCGCGGCCTGCAAATGTGGGCCGACTACACAACCAGAATCGCCAAGGGCGCGCTTCCGAGCGAAGCGCCGCCGCGCCCGTCAGGCATCGAGCGCAATCTCGTGATCACCTCGTGGGATTGGGCTAACGGCCGCTATGTGCATGATGTCGTAGCTTCCGATAAGTACAATCCGACGGTGAACGCGGGCGGTATGACCTATGGCATCGCGGGCATGTTCGGATATTTCTTCGGCCTCGATATGAAATCGGGCAAGCAAATCGAAATCGGCTACAAGGTGAACTACGGCAAGAACGCCGAAAAACTGCCCGCCGATCAGGTGCCCGACCAATTCCCGCATACACCGATGATCGGTCCCGATGGCCGCCTGTGGGCGGACGACATGGGCCGCTTCGGCGCGCCGCGCCCGGGCGACAAGCCCTATCCGGAAAACCCGGCGTGGTGCACGGACGCGGGCCACAAATATGCGAAATACTGGCCCATGCCGGGCCAGGCCAAGAACTCCTTCGTCGTTTACGATCCGAAGACCACGCAGATTGAAGGCGGGCCGATGTGTGGCGGCATGCAGCACATCATTTTCGCCAACGACAAGAAGACGCTCTACTTCGCCAACAGCTTCGGCAACAACGACGCCATTCAATGGCTCGATACCAAAGAATGGGACCAGACCAAAGAATCCGCCAAGGCGGCGGGCTGGTGCCCCATGGTGCTGGACACCAATTCAACGACGCCGAATAAAGTCGGCGCGGCGAATGAAGTGACCATTACGCCCGATCGCGCGCAGTGGAACCTGATCAACAAGAATGGCGGAGGGCGCCGCGACGCGGATGGCGAAACCATGTCCTTGGGCCAAGCGGCCGCGGCTGCCTTGGATCCGAAAAAGGATACGCGCCTGGCCGTCTCGAGCTACGGCATGGATACCAGCAGCGGCGACAGCGCCGTTTGGGAGATCGCCTTCAATCCGTCCGTTCCCAGCGGCATCATCCGCATGGATCGCGGTTCCAATGCACCGGAGACGTGCAAGACCGAGTTCTTCGAGCCGCCACTCCTGGCGGACGGTAAGAACTATGCGGCCTATCACGCGCGCGGACTGGCTTTGGACTCCAAGGGCACTGTCTGGGTTTCTTTCACGGGCAATGGCCGGCTCGGACGTTTCGATACCGCCAAGTGCAAAGTGCGCAGCGGTCCGATGGCGACCGGTCAGCACTGTCCGGAGGGCTGGGAGTTCTTCCAGGTGCCGGGCCCGGAAATCTCGAACGCAAAGGGCGTCTCGGCCGATTACAGCTACCTGATGTGGCTCGATCTGCACAACACCACGGGTCTGGGCAACGATGTTCCTTTCGTCCTTGGATCGAATTCTGACTCGCTGCTCGGTTTCGACTACGCGTCCAAGAAGTGGACAACATTGCGCGTACCTTATCCGCTGGGTTTCCATACCCGCAGCGCCGACGGTCGTGTGGATGATGGGAAAGCCGGCTGGAAGGGTAAGGGCACTTTCGCCACCTACGCCAATGGTCCGGTCTGGATCCAGGAAGGCGGAGAAGATGCATCGGGACCGCAAATGGTGAAGTTCCAGTTCCGTCCCGATCCGCTGGCTTACTAATTAAGCGACTGACACAAGGAAGGCACGATGCGGGGACCCCCGTGTCGTGCCTTCTCTTTATGAGGGGGGAGCATGACTGCAGGCGCACCGCGAAGTAAATTGGCAAAAACCGTGGCTATCGCCGTGGCTGGCACCAGCATCGAGTGGTACGACTTCTTCATTTATGGAACCGCAGCCGCCCTTGTATTTCCGCAGCTGTTTTTCTCCGCCGACCTGCCGCCGCTCGTGGCGCTCTTCGCGGCCTTCAGCACCTTCTCCGTGGGCTTCATCGCACGCCCCGTGGGCGGCATCGTTTTCGGCCACTTTGGCGATCGCTTCGGGCGAAAGAGAGCGCTCATCGCCGCGCTCATGACGATGGGTATCGCGACGACGCTCATTGGCCTCTTGCCGGGATACGCAACCGCCGGGGCTGCGGCGCCCGTGATGTTGGTGATCCTGCGCTTCGCCCAGGGCCTTGCCATCGGCGGCCAATGGGGCGGAGCGATCCTGCTCATCACGGAATCCGCGCCGAACAATCAGCGCGGATTCTACGGCAGTTTCGCGCAGGCAGGCATCACGGTCGGTGTCATCGCCGCCAACCTCGTATTTCTGGTCGTGAACGGGGCACTCTCGCCCGAAGACTTCATGGCTTGGGGGTGGCGCATCCCATTCCTGTTCAGCGTGGTGCTCGTCGGCATCGCCCTCTACATCCAAGTGCGGCTGGAAGAAACGCAGCTGTTCCAGCAACTCCAAAAAGACGCCAAACCGGCTGAACCCAAACCCCGCTCGCCCGTGGTTGAAGCGCTCTTGACCTATCCCAAGGAAATCGCGCTCATCGCCGGCGCCTTCATGGCGCTGCAGGTGACCTTCTACCTGCTGCTGACATTCGTTGTGGCCTACGGCTCGAGCGCCACAGGCCTCGGCATGCCGCGCAGCGACATGCTTATCGCTGTCATGATCGGCGCCGCGCTTATGGCGCCCGCCATTGTGCTGTGCGCCGCGCTGTCGGACCGTGTTGGCCGGCGCGTCGTATACATCGCCGGTGCCGTCTTCCTCGGCATTTGGTCCCTACTGTTCTTTCCGATGCTGGAGACCAAAGAGTTCCACTGGATCGTCATCGCGATTTCCGGAGGTTTCATTGGCGTCGGCGTGATGTACGGACCGCAAGGCGCGTTCATTGTCGAGACGTTTCCCACCAAGCTGCGCTACTCGGGCGCATCGCTCGGCTATCAAGCCGGCGCCATCATCGGCGGCGCTGTTGCGCCGATCATCGCCACAGCTCTGCTCGCCGAGTTCGTTGATACCTTCGCTATCGGCATCTATCTCGCGCTTACCTGCGTGATTACCATTGCCTGCGTACTGGCCCTGAAAGAGACTTACCGCAACCGCCTGGTGTAGTGTGGCCGCCGCATCTCAATCATACATCGCGGTGCGCGCAGCGTACGCGTGCACGTCGTCTTTGGTGCACCGCACGCGTGCCCATAATTACGATGTGATTTCGCCGTAGTTCGGCCGTGCGCGCCCTCTAGATTCCGTCTCCTTGGCTTTTCCTTCA
>CAISTS010000002.1 GCA_903888485.1 uncultured bacterium
CTGCATCATGGTCGGGCAGGATCACGGCCGCCCCAATCATCGCAAGTCCGTCATGCGCTATGCCGCCGCGCGGGGCGCCGATGTGCACATCATCGACGACTGCAACGATTTGCCCGCCGCTTATATGGTGTCCGATGTGGTTGTCTCCGCCTCGACGCGCCCCGAAGCCTTCGGCCGTGTCGTCGTCGAGGCACAAGCCATGGGACGCCCGGTCGTCGCGCCGTCGCACGGCGGCGCGCCGGAGATCATCGTGCCAGGCGTCACCGGCTGGCTGTTCACGCCGAGCGATCCGATCTCGCTGGCCGATGCTCTCGACCGCGCATTGCGCCTATCGCAAGCCGAGCGTTTCCGCATCGCCGAGGCCGCCGTCGCGCGCGCCCGAGAGCTCTTCACCAAGACCGAAATGTGCGCGCGTACGCTGAGGGTCTATGAAGAGGTGCTCGCTAAGCACGCGTCCCCAGCGCCGATTTCCTCATGACCACGGGGCCCGAGATCACTCCGGCGCGGCCGCGTATCCTCGTCATTTGCGCCGCCGGCCTTGAGCGATTCGTCCCCGCGCTGGGCGCCATGGGCGCCATCCGCGCCCATCACGAGGGCTCCGAGATAATCTTGCTCGCGGCACGCGCCGCATCTGCTTTCGCGGCCACGGCGCCCTACTTCGATGACGTATGGATCGACGAAACCGATGGACGGCTCAGCATCCAGCCGCTGCTAGCGCTGCGCCGCCGCTTGCGCGCACAGACGTTCGACCGTGTCTACGACCTCGATGGCACGCCCGCGAGCCGGCGCATCTTTTGGTTACTCTATGGCCGGCGTGGGCTGAGCAAACCTACCTTGCCCTGGTCAGGCGACATCGCCGGTACGGCGCTGGCCTACACCGACCCGCGCCGCGCCGCCATGCACACCGTCGACCGCTGGGCGGCGCAGTTGAAAGTCGCCGGCATCGCAGCGGTACTGCGCCCCGATCTCTCGTGGGTCGCGCGCCAAGTCACCTCGTTCGCGGTGCCCTTCCGGATGGCCGATCCTTTTGTGCTGCTCGCACCCGCGCCCGGTCCCGGCGAGTCGTGGCCGGCCTCACGTTGGGGCGAACTCGCAGCCGACCTCCACGCCGGACGCCAAGTCCCGGTGGTCATCGGCGCGAACGTGCCGGGTGAGATCGTGCGCACCATCGGCGAATTCTGCCCGAATGCCATCGACCTCTCGGGACGCGCCACCGTGAACGAGATGGTCTTCCTGGCCTGGGCGGCCAACGCCGCCGTGGGGGCCGACAATGGGGTGATGCATCTTACGGCGGCCGCAGGCTGCCGCACGCTCGTGCTTTATGACGGCGCTTCCGATCCCGCCCTGGTGGGCCAGCGCGGCAACCGCGTCTCCATCCTGCGCCGGCCGCGGCTTGCAGAAATCCCGGTAGGGGAAGTCCTGATCGCCCTCGCGGCGGGGAAGTGATCGGCCTCTAAGCCTTGCTTTCCTTGACATTCTAAGCCGGACCATCGACATAGGGACCCTCCTAGAACGAGAGTGATTCCATGGTCGCCATTACCCTCCCCGACGGCTCCGTGCGCCGTTACGACAAGCCCGTCACCGGCGCCGATGTGGCTGCCGATATCGGCCCGGGCCTCGCCAAGGCCGCGCTGGCCGTGAAGATCAACGGCGACATGAAAGACCTGCTGCTGCCGATCACCGAGGATGTGCGGCTCGCTATCGTGACCAAGAAGGATCCCGACGCGCTCGAGCTGCTGCGCCACGACGCCGCCCACGTCATGGCCGAAGCGGTGCAGGAGCTGTATCCCGGCACGCAAATCACCTTCGGCCCTTCGATCGAGAACGGCTTCTACTACGACTTCGCGCGCGATCATCCGTTCACGCTCGATGATCTGCCGAAGATCGAAGCTAAGATGAAAGAGATCGTCGACCGCGACGAGCCGATCCGCCGCGAAGTCTGGGACCGCGCGCAGGCCATCGCCCACTTCAAGGCGCAAGGCGAAAAGTATAAAGCCGAACATATCGAGACACTGCCGTCCGACGTGGAGATCAGCGTCTACAAACAGGGCGACAAGTGGCTGGATCTCTGCCTTGGGCCGCATCTGCCGTCCACCGGTAAACTTGGAAAAGCGTTCAAGCTGACCAAGGTTGCGGGCGCCTATTGGCGCGGCGATTCCAACAACGCCATGCTGACGCGCATCTACGGCACCGCCTGGGCCGACGACAAGCAACTGGCCGACTATCTCACCATGCTCGACGAGGCCGAAAAACGCGATCACCGCCGCCTCGGTCGCGAGATGGACCTGTTCCATATGCAGGAAGAAGCGCAAGGCGCGGTCTTCTGGCATCCCAAGGGCTGGACCATCTACCGCACGCTGCAGAATTACATTCGCCGACGCCTGGAGACCGCGGGCTACGTCGAGGTCAACACGCCGATGCTCATGGACCGCGTGCTCTGGGAGAAATCCGGGCACTGGGAGAAATTCCACGAGCACATGTTCATCTCTGGGTCCGAAGAGCGCACGCTTGCGGTGAAGCCAATGAACTGCCCTGGCCATGTGCAAATCTACAACCAAGGCATCAAAAGCTACCGCGACCTTCCCTTGCGCCTGGCCGAGTTCGGCTCCTGCCACCGCAACGAGCCCTCCGGCGCGCTGCATGGGCTGATGCGCGTGCGCGCCTTTGTGCAGGACGATGCCCACATCTTCTGCACCGAAGCGCAGGTCAAAACCGAGACCAAGGCCTTCATCGATCTTTTGCGCACGGTCTATGCCGATCTGGGATTCACCGATGTCAGCGTCAAATTCTCCGACCGTCCGGCCAAGCGCGCCGGAACCGACGAGACCTGGGACCGGGCCGAGGCGGCGCTCAAAGACGCCACCGACGCCGCTGGCCTTGCCTGGACCCTCAATCCGGGCGAAGGCGCCTTCTATGGCCCGAAGCTCGAGTTCGTGCTGCGCGACGCCATCGGCCGCGATTGGCAGTGCGGCACGCTGCAGGCCGACTTCGTGCTGCCCGAGCGCTTGGATGCCAACTACATCGGCGAGGACGGCGCCAAGCACCGCCCGGTCATGCTCCACCGCGCCATCTTCGGCTCCCTGGAGCGCTTCATCGGCATGTTGATCGAGAACTATGCCGGCAAGTTCCCGCTCTGGCTGACTCCGCTGCAGGCCGTGGTCTGCACGATCACGGAGGAAGCCAATGATTATGCTGAGGAAGTTGCCGCCACGTTGCGCGCCAACGGAATCAGGGTCGAAACCGACCTGCGTAACGAGAAAATCAACTACAAGGTCCGGGAGCACTCCTTGGCCAAGGTCCCAGTGCTGGTGGTCGTCGGCAAAAAGGAAGCCGAAGGGCGGAGTGTCGCCCTGCGGCGCTTGGGCGGCGCGAACCAGGAAGTCCTTGCGCTGGATGAGGCAACCGATAGAC
The DNA here is from genome assembly GCA_903888485.1 of uncultured bacterium. Taxonomy (GTDB): domain Bacteria; phylum Pseudomonadota; class Alphaproteobacteria; order Rhodospirillales; family Rhodospirillaceae; genus SHVO01. The sequence goes on from CAISTS010000002.1 coordinate 3,412, forward strand.
TTGCCAAGGAAGCTGCGGTTCCGGGTGCATAAAACACACCGGCACCCTGGACTGGATCGGGCCGGACCGAGCGGGTTTCGGCCCGGTGATTTTGTGGAAAACAATAAGAGGAGATTGGTACATAGCTAGGTTCGAGCAACAAGCGCCCGCGTCCAAGAACGATGGACCGCGCATGAATCATCAGATCGACAATCGCACAGTGCGTCTGATTGAAGCCGACGGCACAAATGTCGGAATCGTAGATCGCGAAACAGCCCTCCGCAAAGCCGACGAGGCTGGATTGGACTTGGTCGAGATTTCTCCCAACGCCGATCCGCCCGTTTGCAAAATCCTCGACATCGGTAAGTACAAGTACGAGGAACAGAAGCGCAAAAACGAGGCGCGCAAAAAGCAGAAGGTCATCGAAGTCAAAGAAATCAAGCTGCGCCCCAACATCGACGACCACGACTACGATGTGAAGAAGCGGGCCATGAAGCGCTTCCTTGAAGAGGGCGATAAGGTGAAAGTCACCTTGCGTTTCCGTGGCCGCGAAATGGCGCACATGGAAATCGGCCACCGCCTGCTCGCACGCGTCAAAGCCGATTTCGAGAACGACGCCAAGGTCGAACAAGAGCCGCGCACCGAAGGGCGGCAAATCGTCATGGTCGTCGCGCCAAAGTAAATAAAGCTGAATGAGAATGGTTCGGAGATTGTCAAGATCTCCGAACGCGTTTTTGGGGACACCTATCTCGAGGAGGGGATGATGTCGAACCTGGAAGCTAAATTGTTGCCCTGGGCACCGGTCGTGCTCAGTGTCTTGCGCATCATGACGGGCCTTTTGTTCTTCGAACACGGCTTGCAGAAGATGGTGGGTTTTCCACCGCCGCCGCAGCCGATGCCGAGCCCCATGCCGCCGATGCTGATGGCGTCGGGTCTTCTTGAGTTCGTGGGTGGCGCCATGTTCACGGCCGGCCTGTTCACGCGGCCAGTCGCGTTCATCCTTTCGGGCATGATGGCCGTGGCCTACTTCATCGCCCATGCGCCGCAAGGCTTCTTCCCGATCCTCAACCGGGGCGAACTCGCGATCGTTTATTCCTTTGTCTTCCTCTACTTCTTCTTCGCCGGCGGCGGGGCGTGGAGTATCGACGCGCTCATGCGTAAGAAGGCTGCGGCATAAATAAAAGGGGAGCGGTTTGCCGCTCCCCTTCCGCGTTTGTTGCTGGGCGTGCCGCGTTAGCCGGCGAAGCGCTTCTTCATCCAGTCGTCGAGCATGACTTTCTCGTAGCGCAGCTCGTCGTAGCGGTGGAAGCGCGGGTTGATGCCCCAGAGGTAGTCCAGGTCACGCACCCATTCCTCGCCGCTGCGCAGCGTCTGGCCGTTTTCGTTCAGCGTATAGCGCAGCTTGATCGCCGGTGAGTCGATCGTGCGCAGGATGCGCGCATCGTAAAACTGCGTGCGCCACCACTCGACGCGGCCAGCGAGGTCGACGTCCAGCACCTCGATCTTCAAGGATTGGCCGGGCTTCAGGTAGCGGTCGCCCTGTTTCTCGAAATGCTTGGTGAGGGCGTCGAGCGTACGGCCGACATCCTTGGTACCGCGCGTGCCGTGAATACCGGCGTCCTGGAACTTCTGCGGATTGACGTAACTGACCTCGACGTTGGACGTGGCCGCGACGGCAGGCGCCAAAGGCGCGGCCAACAACGCGAGGACGGCAAATGATTTGAGAGCTTTCATGTCTGCACCTCTGCTGCTGCTCTTCGGATGACGCCAACATAGGTGCAATTTATGGTGGGAATATGGTTGGGAGGCCCCCTGCCCGCATGGCTGCTCTGCGGCGACTCGGGGCCACGGACGGGCCTAAAGACGGGGCTCGCCTTGCAAAACCGCCCCTCCCCCGCTATAAGCCGCCGTCCCGTGGCCGGACTTTCGAGTCTGGCCCGGATCGTTAGGGGCCCGGCTGACGCCGGGGTCCACCGGCCAAAGGGCTAAAAAGTCAGCAATATCAGACTTTTAGGGCATGCCTGTCGGCCGGGATTATAAACCGTCGCAAGCTTACGAAAGGACGCCAAAATGCCCAAGATGAAGACCAAAAGCTCCGCCAAAAAGCGGTTCAAGGTGACCGGTACGGGGAAGGTGAAGGCCGGGGTCGCGCATAAGCGCCACCGCCTGATCTCCAAGCCCAAGAAGATGAGACGTCAGTCGCGGCGCACCACGGTGCTCTCGAAGGCCGACGGCATCATCATCAAGCGCAACTTCCTCCCTTACGCCTAACCACGGAGCGCATCCATGTCACGTGTCAAACGCGGCGTAACCAAGCACGCCCGCCACAAGAAAGTTCTGAAGCAGGCCAAAGGCTATCGCGGCCGCCATTCGAAGGCTTACAAGCCGGCGCGCACGCGCCTCGAAGCCGGCCTGCAGCACGCCTACAACGACCGTCGCCTGAAGAAGCGCGACTATCGCTCGCTGTGGATCCAGCGCATCAACGCCGGTGTGCGTCAATTCGGCCTTACCTATTCCCGATTTATCAACGGGCTCAAGAAGGCCGGCGTCGAGCTTGACCGCAAAGTGCTCGCCGACATCGCCCTGAAGGAGCCCGATACCTTCGCCAGTTTGGTGAAGCAGGCCCAGGCGGCTCTCGGTTAGTCTTCCCGCGCGTTTTCTGATGAGTCGAATAAAGGGGCCGCCTAACCAGGCTGCCCCTTTATTTTTCTTCACGCCCGAGAGAACACGATGACCGAGACGATCGATTCCATCCGCACTGAAATGCTTGCCGCCGTGAGTGGCGCGGCCGACGCCGGCGCGCTCGAAGCCTTGCGCGTGTCCGCCCTCGGCAAGAGCGGACGCATCACGGCGCTGCTCAAGAACCTCGGCACCATGCCGGTGGAAGAGCGCAAAGGCTTCGGCCAGCAGGTCAATGTCCTGAAGGACGAAGTCACCGCCGCCATCGACGCGCGCAAGACCGCCTTCGCCGGCGCCGCGCTGAATGCACGCCTGGCCAGCGAGAGCATGGACGTCAGCCTTCCGATCCGCCCCGAGGCGAAGGGCACGCTGCATCCCATCAGCCAGACCATGGACGAAGTCGCCGCGATCTTCGGCCAGATGGGCTTTGAGATCGCCGATGGTCCGGACGTCGAGGACGACTTCCACAATTTCACAGCGCTCAATTTCCCGCCCGGGCATCCGGCGCGCGAGATGCACGACACCTTCTTCCTGCCGCCCGGCGATGACGGCAACCGCTATCTGCTGCGCACGCACACATCGCCGGTACAGATCCGCACCATGATGAGTGTGAAGCCGCCGATCCGGGTCATCATCCCGGGGCGCACCTATCGCTGCGACTACGATATGACGCACACGCCGATGTTCCATCAGGTCGAGCTCCTGGTCATCGATACCGAGACCAACATGAGCCACCTGCGCGGCTGCCTGCAGGAATTCGTGCGCACCTATTTCGGCGTCGATGACCTCACCACGCGGTTCCGCCCGTCCTTCTTCCCCTTCACCGAACCTTCAGCGGAGATGGATATCGGCTGTTCGCGCAAGGGCGGCGAGCTGAAGATCGGCAACTACGGCGATTGGCTCGAGATCCTCGGCTGCGGCATGGTGCATCCGAACGTACTGAAGGCCTGCGGCCTCGATCCTGAAGTCTATCAGGGCTTCGCCGCTGGCATGGGTATCGAGCGCATCGCCATGTTGAAGTACGGCATCCCTGATCTGCGCACCTTCTTCGAATCCGATTTGCGTTGGCTGCGTCATTACGGCTTCGCATCGCTCGACGTTCCGACTGTCACCGGAGGGCTGACGCGATGAGCAAACAGCCCCCCAAGGCGCCGGTGCCGCCCGTGTACCAGCACTTGCCGCAGTATGCCTTCGGCCATACCAAAGAGATGGCCGACGCGTTGTGCGCGCTGGTGCTCGATGGAAAGAAGACCGCCACCTCAAGTGCGCTTTACCACTACGAAGAAGATCCGGTCCCCGAGCCGGGCGATTGCACGGTGCTGCTCGACGGCGCGGGGCGTCCACGCTGCGTTATCGAGTGCGTCGAAGCCGATGTCGTGCCGTTCAATGAAGTCGATGCGAAGTTCGCCGCCGAAGAAGGCGAGGGCGACAAATCCCTCGCCCACTGGCGCAAAACGCATGAAGCGTCCTTCAAACGCGAGGGTTACTTCGCCCCTGACATGCTTGTGGTGTGCGAGCGCTTCCGCGTTGTCGAACGCCTCGATTTCAAGCGGGTGGCGAAATGAAGTTCACCCTTTCCTGGCTGAAGGATCATCTCGACACCACCGCTTCGCTCGATGAAATCAGCGCCAAGCTGACATCCACGGGCCTTGAGGTCGAAAACATCGAGAACCCCGGCGCGGCCCTGGGCGAATTCATCGTCGCCCACATTGCCGAAGCCAAGCAGCACCCGAACGCCGATCGCTTGCGCCTGTGCACGGTCGAGACCGGCACCGAGACCCTGCAGGTCGTCTGCGGCGCACCCAACGCGCGCACGGGCCTGAAGGTTGTGCTTGCGCGCCCGGGTGCGCGCATCCCGGCCACGGGCGATGTGCTGAAGAAGGGCTCCATCCGCGGCGTCGAAAGCCAGGGCATGCTGTGCTCGGCTTCCGAGCTGAAGCTCAGCGAAGAAAGCGAAGGCATCATCGAACTGCCGGCCGACGCCAAGGTCGGCGCGCCTGTCGCAACCGTGCTCTCCATCGATCCCGTCATCGAGATTAACCTCACGCCTAACCGCGTAGACGCCCTCGGCGTGCGCGGCATCGCGCGCGATCTCGCGGCTGCCGGTCTCGGCAAATTGAAGCCTATGAACGATGCGCCCGTGAAGGGCACATTCGAGAGCCCGCGCAAGGTCGCCATGCGTCTGTCCGGTGGTGACCAGAAGCTCTGCCCGCATTTCGTTGGGCGCACCATCCGCGGCGTGAGGAACTGCGAGAGCCCAAAGTGGCTCAAAGATCGCCTCGCTGCCGTTGGCCTGCGCCCCGTCTCGGCGCTGGTCGATATCACGCAGTATCTGACCACCGATCTCGGCCGCCCGCTGCACGCTTTCGACGACGCCAAGCTCAAGGGCGATGTCGGCCCGCGTTTTGCGCTCGCCGGCGAAACGCTCAAGGCGCTCAACGGCAAGACCTACACGCTCGATCCGACCATGGTGGTGATTGCCGACGATGCTGCCGCCGGCGGTATCGCGGGCGTCATGGGCGGAGAGCCCACCAGCGTCTCGGAAGGCACCACCGCCGTGTTCCTGGAGTCGGCGTTGTTCGACCCCATGAACATCGCCTCCACGGGGCGTAAGCTTCTGATCAACTCCGATGCGCGCTATGCCTTCGAACGCGGCGTCGATCCAGCGTCCGGCATCGCGGGCGCGGAAGTCGCCACGCGGATGATCATGGAGATTTGCGGCGGCGAGGCTTCGCATATCGTTGAAGGCGGCGCTGCGCCTGATTGGAAGCGCAGCATCGCCTTCAACCCCGCGCGCGTGAAGTCCCTTGGCGGCGTCGATCTTCCCGCCGCCGAGATCAAAGGCATCCTTGAGCGCCTCGGATTCGCCATCGCCGGCAACGCCGAGAATTGGCAGGTGACCCCGCCGTCCTGGCGCGCCGATGTGGAAGGCTGGCAAGATCTCGTCGAAGAGGTCCTGCGCATCCACGGCTACGACAACATTCCCGCAGTCCCGATGCCGCGTGCGCCGATGCCAAAGGTCGTACTCTCACCGCAGCAGCGCGCGCTCGGTTTCACGCGACGTAGCTTGGCGGCGCGTGGCCTGAACGAAACCACGACGTGGTCGTTCCTTCCCGGTAAGCACGCCGATCTCTTCCGCGGCGAATTGCCGACGGTCTCGCTGGCCAATCCGATCTCGTCGGACCTCGATGTGCTGCGCCCCTCGCTGATTCCCAACCTCGCCGCCGCTGCCGGGCGCAACGCCGCGCGCGGTCTGGCGGACGTGGCGCTGTTCGAGGTCGGTCCACGCTTCGAAGGCGCCAAGCCCGGCCAGCAGACCATGATCGCCGCCACCTTGCGCGCCGGCCACACCGCCGCGCGCCACTGGGCCGGTGCACGCCGCCCCGTTGATGCCCTCGACGCCAAGGCCGACGCCATTGCCGCTCTGGAAGCCGCCGGCGCGGGTGTGGCTGGCCTGCAGACCTACGCGGGTCCCGGCGGGGGCACGCCTGGCTGGTATCACCCGGGCCGCTCGGGCGTGCTCAAGCTCGGCAACCAGCTGCTGGCGGCCTTCGGCGAGCTGCACCCGGCCGTGCTCACGGCGCTGGACGTTAAAGGACCCATGGTCGCCGCTGAGGTGTTCCTCGAGCGCATCCCGGCGCCCAAGAAAAAGGCCGGCACCGCCCGCACGCTCCTCAAGGCCTCGCCCTACCAGCCGGTGGAGCGAGACTTCGCCTTTGTGGTCGAGTCGTCCGTCGCCGCCGAGGCGCTGTTGCGCGCCGTGCGCGGCGCGGAACGCGAACTCATCACGGACGTGGGGCTATTCGACGTCTACGAAGGCGAGCACGTGGGCGCCGGCAAGCAGTCCCTGGCGATCTCCGTCACGCTGCAATCGAAGGATGCGACTTTGACCGAAGAGCAGATCGAAGGCGTCGCCAAGAAAATCGTCGCCGCGGTCGAGAAGGCCTGCGGCGGCCAGTTACGCGCTTAGAAGAGTTCATGACCGACCTTTCGCACATCCGCAATTTCGCGATCATTGCCCACATCGACCACGGCAAGTCGACGCTTGCTGATCGCTTGATTCAATATTGCGGCGGTCTGACCGAGCGCGAGATGACCGAGCAGGTTCTCGATAATATGGACATCGAGAAGGAGCGCGGCATCACCATCAAGGCGCAGACCGTGCGCCTGCTCTACAAGGCCGACGACGGCAAGACCTACCAGATCAACCTGGTCGACACGCCCGGCCACGTCGATTTCGCATACGAAGTGTCGCGCTCGCTGGCCGCGTGCGAAGGCTCGATCCTGGTGGTCGATGCTTCGCAAGGTGTGGAGGCCCAAACGCTCGCCAACGTTTACCAGGCCATCAACGCCAATCACGAGATCGTGCCGGTCCTCAATAAGATCGATCTGCCCGCCGCCGAACCTGATCGCGTGCGCCAACAGATCGAGGATGTGATCGGCCTCGACGCCTCCAATGCCGTGCTCGCTTCGGCCAAGACCGGCATCGGCATCAAGGATGTGCTGGAAGCCATCGTCACGCGCCTGCCGCCGCCCAAGGGCGAGGCCGATGAACCGCTCACGGCGCTTTTGGTGGACTCCTGGTACGACGCCTATCTCGGCGTGGTCATTCTAGTGCGCGTCAAGAACGGCAGCATCCGGAAGGGCACCAAGATTCAGTTCATGTCCTCGGGCACCGTCTACCCCGTGGAACGCGTCGGTGTGTTCACACCCAAGCGCCTAGAGATTCCCGAACTCAAGTCCGGCGAACTCGGCTTCATCACGGCCGGAATCAAGGCCGTGGCCGATTGTTCCGTGGGCGACACCATCACCGACGAAGCCAATCCCGCGCCCGAGCCCTTGCCCGGCTTCAAACCGAGCATCCCCGTGGTCTGGTGCGGCCTGTTCCCGGTCGATGCGGCGCAATTTGAAGTGCTGCGCGAAAGCCTCGCTAGATTGCGGCTAAATGACGCTTCGTTCCATTTCACCATGGAGAGCAGCGCCGCACTCGGATTCGGTTTCCGTTGCGGGTTCTTGGGACTCCTGCATATGGAGATCATCCAGGAGCGTCTTGAGCGCGAGTTCGATCTCGACCTCATCACCACGGCGCCGAGCGTCGTCTATCGCATCCACACCAGCGATGGCGCGATCGAGGAAATGCACAATCCCGCCGACATGCCCGATGTGACGCGCATCGTGAAAATCGAAGAGCCCTGGGTGAAGGCGACGGTCCTGGTGCCCGACGAATACCTCGGCTCGGTCCTGAAGCTCTGCAACGACCGGCGCGGCGAGCAGATCGACCTCACCTATGTCGGCAACCGCGCCATGGTGATCTACCACTTGCCGCTCAATGAAATTGTTTTCGACTTCTACGACCGCTTGAAATCGCTGTCGCGCGGCTATGCCAGCTTCGACTACGAAGTCGGCGACTATCGCGAGTCCGATCTGGTGAAAGTCACCATCCTGGTCAACGGCGACCTCGTTGACGCGCTGTCGTTCATGGCGCACCGCAGCCAGGCGGAAAATCGCGGCCGGCAAATCTGCGAACGCTTGAAGGACCTGATTCCGCGTCACCTGTTCAAAATTCCGATTCAGGCGGCCATCGGCGGCAAGGTCATCGCGCGCGAAACCATCAGCGCGCTGCGCAAGGACGTGACCGCGAAGTGCTACGGCGGCGACATCAGCCGCAAAAAGAAACTTCTCGAAAAGCAGAAGGAGGGCAAGAAGCGCATGCGGCAATTCGGCAAAGTCGAAATTCCGCAGAGCGCTTTCATCAACGCACTGCGCATGAGCGACGACTAAGTCATCGCTCCCGCGGTTTCAGAATTTGGGATTTGAATTAGGCGGTGCGAAAAACGCGGCGGCGTGCGCGGCGCTTGCGGCAGGCGTGCAGCAGCACAAAACCGGTAGCGCCGAACACGACCCACGCGGGCATTGCCATGATGCCGGCGGCAACTGTCGCGAGCAGGGGTGTTGCATCCGCGCCACGGGCGAAATCGGGAGTCTGCCCGACGAGCAGCGTCCAGACGTCCAGCGTCGCCAAACCATTGTAAGCGCCTGTTCCCAAAGCCATAACGGCCTCGGCAGACGCCATAATGATGCTGAGAACGACCAACACCCACCCTGCGGTGCGACCGAATATCACGTTATCCCCACGCCCTTGAATCAGTTTCTTACCCCGTTGGCTGAGATATAGCCGATAAAACGCTTAAATTACAGTTGATTCCCCGGTGGTTTTGATACCGAACCATCACCCGTAGGTTGTGGGGTTATTCAACTTATCCCCAACCCTGTGGAAAACGTGAAAGATTCCCGGATTCCGAGTCCTCGCACGGGCCTGGATTTGTTGCGGGGGGCGAGGGCCTCGGTTAGGTTCTGCGCCTTCCAGAAATGGCCGCTGGCTCCCGATTCGTTCGCGACTCGGGAGACTCGTGCGCCGGAGGGGTGGCCGAGTGGTTGAAGGCGCACGCCTGGAAAGTGTGTATACGCCAAAAGCGTATCGCGGGTTCGAATCCCGCCCCCTCCGCCACGCGCTCAGCTTTGGTTAGCGAGCGTAGCGAGCTTACCCCAGCTAGCGCGCTGCGGAGCGAAAGAGGCGGCTGCAAGCCGGACCCGCCGATTCTTTCTCTTGCGCGCGCACTCAGTGATCACCCATTTTTTCATTATTGATACTTTGTTCCGCTCCCATGTTGGCGCGACGACTAAGTGAGGGGATCATGAAAGCAGTTGCAGCAGCGTTGTTCGCCGCCGGGCTATCGGGCGCATCACTTGGTGCCGAATTTGACGCCGCCTATCCCTCACGAGGGATCGTCTACGGTCAGCTTGAATCACGCAGCGTCGTCTATGATTGCAAACTTAATAAATCGACAGACCGGCTAAGCTGCGACTTTCTGCAAACCACTCTGCGCACGAAGGCTTCCCCGAGGGACCTGCCGGAGGTCGAAGCCAAGGCCGCCAGAGAATGGGATGGCCAAGCCCCCGAAATCCAAGAAAGGATGACCCAGGCATCGTGCTCTGCTTCCAGGCGGTTACTCGATCTACTCGATGGAAAGACCTCCGCTCCAGATACTGGGGCCTTTGCCGCCATGAGTGACCACGAGAAGTCGGTCATGCGCTTAAACGCGCAGGCGATGGCGCCGCTGTGCGATTCCGTAAGCAAGACGCGATGGCTGGAGGCCGCGCGCGCCATACACGAGATTGAGACTAGAATATGTGTCATCGCCTCTGACAAATGGACGCAGGTTTTTAAGCGCGTACCGAATACATCAGGGATTCCGGTTTGGGTTGCCGACGACAAGGCCGAAGGCGAATGTGGATTAGTCCGGCTAGACAGGTGGGAACGCGAGACCCCATCAACACGCGATGTGCACTACTGGAATTTTTATACGAGAAAGGCGGTCACCAATCCTTCTGGTAACTTGCTCTTGGGGAATTGTTCCGACCTGGACCAAGCCGAATATCCGCACTCGTGGCGATCTAAGACGACATATCAGCAATGCGATCAGGTCGAATTTTCGGCATTCTAAACGAACGTATGCGCCCGCCTATCCGATATTGGAATACCCAGGACCGTGCGCCCATGAAATTCAAACGCATCCCGCTGCAATACATTGCCGCCCTCGGCGAGGACGACGCCACATCCGGCACCGGTGCGGAGTTGTGGGGGCTGTGGCGCGTCGATCCGGGTCCACGCGGGGTTCCGCTCGACAAGTACGGCAGACTGGCAGACTGAAAGCCGCGCTCAATATCGCCCCGGCGAAGTGGACCTTCGACAAGGCCGACTGGTGGCTGGAGGAACACGGGCTCATCATGGAAGCGCCGGAGTTCCCGCTTGCCCCCGGCCAATACCTGGTAACCGGCGACCGCGACGTTCAGGCCGTGCTGACCGTGCACCCCAAGGATCACGCGGGCACGCAAGCGTGGGAGCTCAGCGACGGCGCGACGCTGCATGACGTCACGCATCTGGCGTGCCGCTCGGCGCGCTACACGCCGGCGGAGGGTGCGCCCGCGTGCGGGCCCCTCAAGGCAAAGCCGCATGAATTCCCGGTCTGGCCCGGCGCCGCCATGCCGGCCGTCGAAGGCTGCAACAAGCAGGACTACGCGGTCCTGATCGTGATCGGCGTGCCGTCGGCCTAGGGCTGCAAGCCGCAGGTCGTGGTCATGTCCGTCACAACGCCGACCCGAGAATTGTCCACGAGGTGCTGGATGTACCCGGAGAACGCCGTGGTCGCGGTGACCACATAGTGACTCCTGCCGGCGGGGTCTATCGCAGGACTGGCGCCGTTCTCGATGTCGGACACCGCCAAAATGGCCTGGCCTTTGGCAGGAATGGGCGACGTCCGGTACGTGCCGAGTTTCGTTCCGTTGCTGGCATCGGCGATTTCAAGGGTCACGGTTGCCACGGTCGTGCCCGTGTTCGCCACGATGATCGAGCTTGGATAGCCCAGGGCCCCAATAACCGAGGCGTGCACCGCGCCGAGGCGGGACGGATGGTTCCGCGTGCCGGCGTTGCACGTCGTTAGATTCGTGAATGTCCCGTCGGCACTGTGAAGAAGAACGTGCTGGAATTCTCCGTTCAAGCTTCCCGTCACCTGCACCGTATAAAAACTCGGTTTGGTGAACGCCGAGGTCGCCACCGCCTCGATCGTCGTAATCGGCACCTGCAGTCCCGCGCCCGCCGGTATGTTCGCACTGTTCCAGATGGCCAGCGTGTTTCCCGTGTCGGGATTCGTCAACCGCACGCTAACCGTGCCGAAGTTACTCCCCGTGTTCAGAAACCGCAGGAACGACTGCGATCCTACCTGGGCCGACGAAAAAACCGCGCCTTGACGCACGGTCGATGTCGCGGCGACCGATGCCGCACCACGCAAGGGACATACCGCCGACATATCGGCGACTACGCCGACGCCGACGTTCTCCATGAGGTGCGCGATATGTCCGCTGAACGGCGGGTCTGGTTTAACCACATAGTGGAACATGCTGCTGGTGGGCGTTACTTGCGCGTCGGCTTCTATTGCGCTGATCGTATAGATCTTTTCGCCGTTGGACGCGGGCATGGTGTCGGTGTGAAACGATCCGACGCGCGCGGCCGTCGTGGCGTCGTATAATCCGAGCGTCGCCTTCGTGGCTTGACCACCGGTATTGTAGACCACGATCGAACTGGGATAGCCCGTGCCAAGCAATGTGGAGTGCACACCTTGAAGCTGCGCCGGATCGCTCATCGCACCGGAGCTGCACGTCGTCAGGTTGGTAAGAGTGTTATCGGAGACGTGCCAAAGCACGTGCTGAACGTAGCCCGAGAATTGAGAATCGATAATGGCCGTGTAGTATTGCGGCTTGGTCGTAATCGCCGGCGTAGCGCCCGCTTCGATCTGCTGGATCGGAAATTGACGTTCGGCGCCGGCCGCGACGGACGGCGTTGTCCAGGTTCCTACGACATTGCCCGACACAGAATCGGCCAAGGAAATCGTCGCCGTTCCAGCCGTTGCGCCCGTGTTGAAGAGGCGTATGAACGACTGCGACGCCGGCTGGCTGGTCGAGTACACAGAACTCACCAGGACAGTCGTGGATTGGGTAAAGGTCGCCGTGACGGCCGTGTTGGCATTGACGGTGACGCTACACGTTGAAGACGTGCCGGAGCACGCCCCGGCCCAACCGCTGAACGTCCATCCCGCATCCGCCACGGCCGTTAAAGTATCGTGCGTGCCCGGATCGATCGCCGCGTTGCATGCCGTTCCGCAATCTATGCCCGAGGTGTTGGTTACGCGACCACGGCCCACGCGCGTCACCGACAAGACCGGTGTCGTCGGCACGGTGAAATTCGACCGCAGCTGCGCGACGAAGGGCAGTATCTCGGTGATCTTGCGGGAATTGTTTGCAGCAGCGGCTTGTGAAGCGGCGACGCCGACGGGGCGTCCCTGATAAGTGATGTCTGGATTGCTGAAGTATTTGATGACGGGACAGGGCTGGTTCTTGTCGTCGCACTCATTGCCGTAGGCCATGACGTCGCGGAACCGGCCCAAATCCACATAACCGTAGTTGTAACCGGCCGGCCCCGGCACGGTGTCCGGGATGATGTAGCGCTCGTGATTTGCGCCGAGAAGGTGTCCAATCTCGTGCGTGAATGTATCGGCGCCGCAGTCGCCGATCGCACCGATGGTACTGACCTGATAGTAAGCCACCTCTTCAAGGCTTACTTCCTCCGGGTCATTGCCGGCATATAGCCCGCTCGCAAGCCCGCAGTTGTCGCGATAAACGCTCCACACCGACAGTATGTCTGAGCCGGAACTTTTCTGCAGAGCACGGACACGCGCAAAATCTCCGGCGCCAATGGTGGCGTCGTTGAGCACATTGTCGCTCGTGGCGTTTTCAACCTCGGTGTAATTGACGAGCGTCGAACCTGCGAGCGTGACTTGGGCGTCAATTTGCGAGTTCGCCAGTGTCGTGCGCAAGTCGGCCAACGCCAGGCCCATGGCGCCCTGTATGTCGGGCGTGACGGCAAGCGCCGCCGGCGTGTAAGCGATGAAAATATTGATGCTTGGCGTCCCGGCCTGGGGCCGTTCAGACGCAGCTTTGGGCGCTTGCCGGCGCGGCGCAGTGTCGCGTTTGGGCCGCACGACATCGTCGGTCCGCGGTTTGCCGATGCTCCGCAACTCGGCGATGGCGTGGGCGCTGCGGTCCACCGGCGTAATGCTGAAAGACCGCGCGCCGACCCGAACCTGCCCCGTGATGGAATTGCCGTTGATCACGAGCGTGACGCTTCCCTCGGAACCGACGGTTACACCGTTCCACACGGTGTTTCCGAGCTCATCGGTCGTCGCCCGTTGCTTGACGATGCGCACGGAGGTGTCGGACGTAAGGTTGAGAATGAAGGCCCGGGCATTCAGACTAACCGCGCCGCCCGCGCCCACGGCCACATCTGACGCGGCGACCATGGCGCGGAGATAGGCCGGATCCACCGCCGAGAGACGCCGACGAATGACGGGGCCAGTCGCGTCGTTTTCGACAGTGGCCGCAGGAGACTGGGTAGCCGGGAGAGAGAACAGTCCAATACCGGGCGCCGTCGGTATGGTCTCGAGCGCACTTTCAAAAGCCCCTGCGGACGGCTCCGCCGCAACTGCCGACTGCGCCCCCGCTGCAATGCCGATGAATACCGCCGCAAGCGATGCGCAGATCGCTCGAAGAGTCGTGGATGCCATAGATTTTAAGTCCCCCAGCAGCGCAGAATCACCGTGCTGCCCACAACTATTGCGCTAAAGAACCCCTATGTCGACTGCTTTAGGGAGGGGCAGCGCCACGTTGTGACGAACCTGTGTGCAGCCAAAACTTCGGCGGCCCAACACGAACGACTTGAAGTGATTCGTCTAAGCACGCTGGGCTTTGATCAGGCGCCTTGAAGCGTTGCGGTAATTCGAAACCGGATGCACATGGCGCTGGGCTCGCCGTCGATCGTGCCGGGCACGAAGGCCCAGCCGGACGCACTCTTGATTACGCCCGCGTTCCAAGCATCGACGCTGCTGCCTTGCTGCAGGATCGCGCGGTCGACTTTGCCGGCCGCACCGACGTGCAGATCGAGCACAATGGTCACCGGCTCGTTACGTACGCTTGCATCAGGCAGATGCAGTTCGGGCAACTGCATGGTTTCAGCGGCGCGCGCTTTGGGCAGCACAACGTTGTCTGGCCGCGTGCGCTGGGTGTAGCAGAGCGGTTCCATGGGTTTAGGAGTCGCCGCGAAGGCGACGCCTGGCGACATCAACACCGCAAGCAACAACACGCATCGCATCACGGCTCACCGGGTTTGAAGGGCGGCTCTTTGCCAGCGGGCACTGTCTCCTCAGCCATGGCCAGCAGCATCGCGACCGTGACGTAGGTTCCGGCAACCACGGTGAGGTCCACGACGCCCTGCTCGCCGAGTATGTCCTTGCCGCGCGCGAAGGTCGCGTCCGAAACCTTCTTTTGTGCCGTGAGCTCGTTGACGAAATCATAGACCAGCGCTTCGTCGGCCTGCATGTTCGCTGGGCGTTTGTTCTGCTTGAGGTCATCGATGATGTGTTGCGGCAAGCCGGCCTTCAGCGCGATTGGCGCGTGAGCGAACCATTCGACCTGCGAGCGCCATTGCCGCCCGACGATCAGGATGGCGAATTCGTTGAGCCGCAGCGGCACCGAGGTGTTCCAGCGTAGATACGCGAGGAGGTCGAACATGCGCTGGCCCATGACCGGACTGCGCAGGAGCGGATTGTAAGGTCCGCCCAAACCCACGCTGGAAACCTTCATGATCTGCTCGGCCAGCGCCTTCTGATCGGCCGCCACGGTGTCCATGGTCAGCGGCGGGAAGCGCACCGCCTTGTCAGCACCCTCGGAACTAGACATGGCGGTCAGCACCACCGCCGCGGCCATCAGCGACATCCATCTCTTCATGGCTCCCCTCCCCCGTCAGGCGACTCTCAAGCGCATTCGTCATTGCTGCAGTATACTGAAAGTCCTTCGCAGGAGCAGAGCCATGAACACAGCAATCGCGGCCAAGCGGGCCGCTTTTCGAGAGCTTCACCGGCAGGGCTGCTTTGTGCTGCCCAACCCCTGGGATATCGGCAGCGCGCGCTACCTGGAGATGCTCGGTTTTCAGGCCCTGGCCAGCACCAGTTCCGGCGCTGCGTGGTCCGTGGGGCAATGCGACGGCGCCATGTCCCTGGACGCCGTGCTCGCGCATCTTGAGGTCATGGCCGCGGCCACGGCGCTACCGCTCAACGCCGATTTCGAGCACGGCTTTGCCGATACGCCGGACGGGGTCGCCGCGAACGTGGCGCGGGCCTGCAAAACCGGCATCGCCGGCGTGTCGATTGAGGATACCACCAAGCATGCGGCGGAGCCGTTGTTCAGCCTCGCAGATGCCACCCAGCGCATTCGCGCGGCGCGTAGCGCCATCGATGCCGCGGGCGGCGATGTGCTGCTGGTGGGCCGCGCCGATGGGCTGTTCGCGGGACAGCCCGACATGAACGACATCCTCACGCGCCTCAGGGCCTATGCCGATGCCGGCGCCGATGTCCTGTATGCCCCGGGGTTAACTGCCGAGGATCAGGTCTCCGCCGTCGTGCGCGCGGTTGCGCCCAAGCCGGTGAACGTGCTGGCGACACCGGCGTTCACGGTGGAGCGTCTTGCCGCACTGGGCGTGCGCCGCATCAGTGTCGGCGGTGCGCTGGCGCGCGCCGCGTGGGGCGGTTTCATGCGTGCCGCGCAGGAGATAGCTGAGAAGGGAAGCTTTGCCGAGCTCACCCGCGCCGCGTCCGGGCGCGAGCTCAATGCGTTTATGCGAGACTAGTCTTCGTCCTTGGACCCGAGAGCGTGGCCGTCGAGCTGGGCTTTGCGGCGCTCTTCTTCGGCGGTTTGCGCCTGCTTGTCGGCCTTGCTGCGGCCGAACTGCAAACGGTTGGCCGCGGCGGTTTTTCCCGCCTCTTCGCGCTTTTTCGTCTTGCGCGCGCGCCTTAAGTTAATGATATCGCCCATGTGAGTGAGACGTGTTCCAGGATCGGGGTTGCGACTTTGGCGCGTGCACCACATCTTAGACGCACAACCTTGCGAGGACAAAGATGGCCTCAGCCACAAACAACGTCGCCGATAACCCCGCGCATTCGCGCTTCGAGCTGGCCGAGGACGGCCATACCGCCTTCGCCAACTACCGGCTGTCGGAGGGTACGCTCACCATCCCTTACGTCGAATCGCCGATCGCTTTGCGCGGCAAAGGCACGGCCGGACGCCTGCTTGAAGGTGTGGTCGCCCACGCCCGCGCACGTGGGCTCAAGATCGTGCCGATCTGCGGCTACGCCGTGGCGTGGTTCCAGCGCCACCCTGAGCACGACGACATCCTCAAGTAATTACGACGAGACCATCTGCGATTTGATCGGCAGCTTGAGCGGCGGCTTGCCGGTGAGCGCGAAAATGGCGTTGGCCACCGCCGTTTGTATAATAAATGAGGAGCCCCATGGGCGACGCCCGCCCACAGCCCGAGGCCGCCGCTCCCGCATCTGCCCCCCGCTTCGCCGGCACCCGCGCCGCTTGGCGGTGGAGTACGCCGCGTCTCGCGCTTCTTCGTGCTGTTGCTTCTGCTCGCCGGCGTGGGTGTCGGCTATTACCTCTATCGCGAGAGTGAGCGCTACCCTTCCACCGACGATGCCTATGTCCAGGCGCATGTCGTGCAGATCGCGCCGCCATCTGGCCTTTGGCGACCTATTCATATACGTGGCGATCACCGTGGTGATCCTTGCGCCGCTGGTGATCCTCTTGCGTCGGACAGTGAAAAAGCCCATCGCGCAACCGGCCGAATTGCTAGGAAGGTTCCGCCGCTTTCAAATCGACCACGCGCGGCTGGTGGCCGCAGGCTTCGATGAACCTGCGCAAGTCCTCTGGTTTGATCGTCGTCGTCATTGTGTTGGTGAGCGGATGGGCGTTGACGATCTCGGCGTCCATGACCGCCTTGTCTAGGACGATCTGCACTTCGGCCTTGCGATCGTTGATCACCGCGAAGGGCGACACCGAACCGGGCGGCGCGCCCAGCGCACGCATCAGCCGCTCCTCGGAACCAAAGGACGGCGCGCCGCGCCGATGACACCGGCGAGTTTCTTGAGATCGATACGGCGTTCGCCCGGCGTGACCACCAGCCACTGCTTCTTCTTGGCGTCGGCGAAGAAAAGGTTCTTCACACTCACGCCCGGCAGATGCCCGACCTCGGCTGCGAGTTCGTCGTAGGTGAATGCCGCTTTGTGGTGGAGCGTGGTGGTCGAAATGCCAAGCTCTGTGAGCCGCGCGAAGAGGTCGTCAGGCGTCGCGGGCATCAGAGTGTCATTGTGAAGTCGTCAATGATCGCACCGGGAAGGCGCATAGACCGCGTGGAGCGTTGTTCATACGTGTCCGTAGAGAGGAGCAAGTCGCGCGGTGCGGTCAAAGCGACGAGATTACCGCCGAGCATCCTGTAAAGCGTATCGTCAAAGCGCATGACATTGAGCGGCGCGACGATCTCGCCGTTCTCCACCCAGAATGTAGCGAAACGCGTCATGCCGGTGAGGCGGCACGTATTCCGGTCCGAATAGTTGAGATACCAAAGATTGCCGACATAGATGCCCGTGCCGAGCGTCTTCAGCACATCGTCCGCCTGAAGCGCGCCCGGCGCCATGTCGAGCGCAATGGGCGCCTCGTAGCCATCCGCGCCGTTCTGAGGTTCATCGAACTCAGCTGCCGAACGCGGGCTGGCGAGGCAATCTTTATATGCGCCTCTGTCGATCAGCGTGACGGACGGCGGCTTGATGAAACCCTCTCCCTGGAAACCGGGTGACAAGCCGTCCCTGGTATTTTCGATGAGCGTTACCATGGAGCTCAGCTTCACGCCTTGCTCGACCATCTTGATCAAGGGCGTGGTCGCCGTGCGGTGGTCGGAGAGACCAAACCCGCCCCAGCTCATCATGCCCATCAACTCCTCGACAGCAGCGGGCGCGAGGTAGACGCGGTAGTTGCCGGGCGAGATGGTCTTCGGTTGGCGCGCCAGCGTTTCGAGACGCACCTTGGCGTTGTCCGTCTTGGTTGTGAGCGCCGCGCCGTCCCAATGGGTGCCGGCGTGATTGATTTTTATGGCCTTGTCGGCGTGCAGATAAAAACTCAAGTCGATGTTGAAAGCTTCGGCGGTGTCCCAATTGCGTTGGCCGAAGCTGTTGGCAAAACCGCGATGGATCGGCCCGGCGGCATAGAAGCCCACCATATCGTGCCCCGCGCCGGCCTTGAGCAGCGCGTCGGTCGCCTCTTCGGACGTCGCGAGATCAGCCGGCAGCTTGCGTTCGGTCGACTGCGGATGGGTGTTGATCAAGAACAATGGATCTTCGGGCGTGTCGGCCAGGACATCGCGCAAGGTCTTCACCGCCGCCCGTACGGCGGCCGCATCATCGCCCGACAAGCTCAGCGTCTGCGATGCATGGCGCTTGCCGTTGAACAACTCGAGGGTGAGATAGCGCTGCTCGACCTTGCCGGCCTGGCGCACGGCGGCGCGGTTGAAGCGCACGAAATCCGAGGTCTCGCCGGAGAAGCGGGCGAGGAACCCCTCCCCGCCTTGCATTTCCCGCGTGATCGCATCGGCAGCTGCGTAAAATTGGTCCTGCACGGGATCAGCCGCCGCCGAAGACGTGGACGTCGGCGAATAGTCCCGGCGGCGAAGCGTGGCCCACGGGGATCGCCTGATTGGGCTCGCCTTTGCCGCAGGTCGGCGTGCCCAGGACCTGCACGGTGCCCGCGTTGCCGAGGCCTTTCAGACTGCGCCAGAAGGTGGCCGAGATGCCGCGGTAGTTGGGATTCTTGACCACAGCGCCGATGACGCCGTTCTTGATCAGGCGCGCGCGTTCGCAGCCGAACTGGAACTTGTTGCGGCTGTCGTCGATGGACCACGAAACGTTGGTCTCCATGACGATACCGTTCTCGATCTGCGTGACGAGGTCGTCCAAGCTCGATGCGCCCGCTTCGACGTTCAGGTTCGCCATGCGGTCGATGGCCGGACGATTCCAACTGCAGGCGCGGCTGTTGGCTACGCCCGCGGCATTGGCGCGGGCTTGGCTGTAAGCGCCACCCATGGGCCGCTGCAAGATGCCGTCCTTGATCAGGTACTGCTTCTCAGCCCGCATGCCGTCGTCGTCGAAGGCATATGATGCGGCTTCTCCCGCCACGCCCGGGTCGAAGCTGACGTTGAGCAACTTGGAGCCGTACTGGTAGGTACCAAACATGTCGAGCGTCACAAAGCTCGTGCCGGCGTAGTTGCGTTCGTCGCCGAGGATGCGGTCCAATTCGAGCGGATGGCCGATGGACTCATGAATCTGGATGTACATCTGGTCGGGCAGAAGCAGGACATCCATCGCGCCCGTCGGGCAGTCGGGCGCGGCCAGCAGCTCCAGCGCTTCTTCGGCGATGCGCGGCGCGGCCGTCCAGAAGCCAATGTCGTCGAGCACGTCGAGCCCGCCCTGGCGGATGACGCCGCCGCGCCCCAGCGTGCGCGTCTGGGTCTCGCCGCCTTCTGAAGCGCTTGCAGCAAGCCCGGGCACGACGATGCCGCGGCGCTGGCGGATGAAATCGCCGTTCGACGTGGCGAGCACACTCTCTTCGTCGGTGAAGCTCAATTCCGCCGACCAGTCGCCAATACGCCCGTCACGCTTGAGCTGTTCGGCCTGCCCCTTGAGGCGCGCGATCTTGTCGGCGCGGCTAACCGCATTCCAGGCCAGACGCGGCTTGTCCTCGTGGTCGTGGTGCATGGCCGCGGCGCGCCGTACCGGCGGCGGGGCGACCATGCGCCCGGCGCTGCGCTGGGCCCAGGCGAGGGCTTCGCTTCCCGCGCGCTGCAGACCGGCGACGCTGACGTCGGAGGTGGCGGCGTACCCGACACCGTCCTTGGCCTCGACGGTCACCATAGCGCCCAGGTCCTCGCCGAGACCGATGGGGTCCACCACCCCGCGCGTTACACCGAGGCTTTCCGAGGTGCTGCGCATGACTCGCACCGACCAAGCGTCGCAGGCAGGGGCGACGGCGGCAAGACGTTGGGCGATCTCGGCGGCTTGGCTCATGCACATGACTTGCCGCAGGCGGTTCCGGTTTGCAAGTGTAGGGAATGACAAACGCACTGCTGAATCCGGGCCTCGTCTGGGATGGGCCGACACCGCGCTCGACTAGGTTCGACGATGTCTATTTCAGCAAGGTCGGCGGTCTCGACGAGACCGGGCATGTCTTTTTGGCCGGCAACGGGTTGCCCCTGGCCTGGAGCGGTAAGTCGGGCTTCGTGATCGGCGAGCTTGGTTTCGGCACCGGTCTTAATTTTCTTGCGGTCCTCGACCTATGGCGCAAGACGCGGCGCCCGGGCGCGCGACTGCACTACGTCGCGGTGGAGGGCTTTCCGCTGTCGCGCAGCGAAGTGGCATCGTGCCTTGCGCAGTTTCCCCAGCTCGATGCGCGCGCACTTCTTGATGTCTATCCCGAGCCACAAGCTGGCTTTCACCGCCTATTCCCCGCCGCGGATGTGACGTTGATGCTGCTTTGCGGCGAAGTTGCCGATGTGCTTGGCCAGCTCGAAGCCCATGTCGATGCTTGGTTCCTCGACGGATTCGCGCCTGATCGTAATCCCGCCATGTGGTCTGGGCAGGTTTTTTCCGAACTCGCGCGCCTGTCCCGCGCCGGCGCATCGCTCGCGACTTACAGCGCCGCCAGCGATGTGCGCCGCCGTCTCGAAGCCGCTGGCTTTGAGATAACCAAAACGCCGGGCTTTGGCGCGAAGCGCGAGATGCTGACGGCGCGTTTTCGCGATCCGCCTGGCAAAACGTATCGCGCGCCTTGGTTTGCGGCGTCAACGCCGCGTGCACCTGGCCATGCCGCGATCATCGGTGGCGGCGTTGCTGGTGCTAGCATGGTGCGCGCTTTGCAAAAGCGCGGCTGGCGCACGACGATCGTCGAACGCAACACCGCTCTCGCCACCGAGGGTTCCGGAAATCCCGCTGCCGTGCTTGCGCCGCGCCTCACGGCGGCATCCAGTTTCGACGGGCGCTTTTACGCGAGCGCGTGGCGCTTTGCACTTGAGGAGTTGCGGGGGACCGATCTCATCAACCCTGGCCTGCTTCAGTTGGCGCTCGGCGGCGATGAGCATAGCCGTCATGGCGCAATCCTCGGCACATTGCCGCCATCAATGCTGTCACAGGTATCGGCGAGCGCGGCATCCGACATCGCGGGCTGCGCGGTGGCGCACAGTGCGCTTTATTTTCCGCAGGGCGGCTGGTTCAGCCCCTCCGCCGTCTGCGCGGGCTTTGCGACAAACACCAATTGCATGTTGGGCGTGAACGTAGAGTCGCTGCATCACGATGGGCTTTGGCGAGTGCGCGACACTACGGGCGCGACGATCCTCACCGCCGACATTGTCGTGCTGGCGAACGCCATCGGTGCCACCGCTTTTGCACCTTGGCTGCCGCTGAAGCCGCGCCGCGGCGCCGTGACGCTGGCGGCGCCCACGCCTGCGACCTCGAATCTACGCGCGGCGCTGGCTTTCGGGGGCTTCGTCACACCAGCCGGGAATGGTCTCCACACGATCGGGGCGACTTTCGATCATTGGGACTCACCGGTGATGCGTGATGACGATCACGATCGGAACATCGGCGGCCTGGCGGCCGCGCTGCCTGAACTTGCAAACGGTATCATCGCTACCGCCGGCCGCGCCGCCGTGCGCTGCACCTCACCCGATCATCTGCCGCTCGCAGGACCACTGCCCGATCACGCCGCGTTCGTGGAAGTCTTTGCCGATTTGCGTCACGGCCATCCGTGGACGCGCTACGCTGCGGCCACCTACACACCAGGGCTCTACGCGCTTACCGGTTTGGGATCGCGCGGCTTCGTCGCCGCGCCTTTGGCCGCCGAAGTGCTGGCCGCCGAGATCGCCGGCGAGCCTGCCCCACTGCCGCGCGATTTGCTTTCGGCGCTGCATCCGGCGCGGTTCTTGGTGAGGGATTTGAAACGCCTGAAGGCGTGAGCGGGCAAAGGGTCTTGTCGAGAAACTGAGGTCAGGACCGACGTTTCGGGGTTCCAACACGCTTGACGGGCGGGATAGTCGTTGGGTCGAGAAATCGACCCTGACCTCAGTTTCTCTGCGATCAGTCGCAAGGCTTTCTCAGGAAAGGTCTTCTCCCGCCCCCTTCCGAGGTTCCGCCCATCGGCGGAGTCGCCCTGGCTAGAGCGGGAGAAGACGAAAGCCCTGACCGTCACCGGGGTAGGATTTGACTCGTGGGCAGTGACGATTAAGGCCGTAGATCACGGGTATTCCTGAACACGGTCTCGAGGTTGGCATGTGCCTGCCAGGCTGCTACGCTCCTGATGTTATGTGGGAATAATTCCCACGGACAATCCTAGGCTAGGACGGGCCCGTTTTCCTGTCAACAAAAAAGTGGGAAAATTTCCCACGCTATGCCATATAAGGTCCATGGAGAAGGACGCCCCATCCCCCACCCCCAAAGCGCTGCTGGCCGCCGTAAAGCGCCTGCTGCGCCCGCTGGTGCGCCTGCTGATCACCAAGGGCATGGGCCTCTCGGCCCTAACCGAGATGCTCAAGGAGGTCTACGTCGATGTGGCGATTACGGAATTCCCGACGGCCGGCAAAAAACAGACCGATAGCAGCATCAGCATCCTGACGGGCGTGCACCGTAAGGACGTCAAACGCCTGCGCACCAAGAAGGACCGTGGCCCCACAGCGCCGCGCAGTGTCGGCATTGGCGCCCAGCTGATCGCCCGTTGGGTGGGCTCACCGCAGACCACCGACAAAAAGGGCCGTCCGCTTCCCCTTCCGCGCCAGGCCGAGTCGCCCGGGGGGCCGTCCTTCGATTCCCTGGTTGCGGGAATCTCCACCGACGTGCGCCCGCGCGCTGTGCTGGATGAATGGCTGCGGCTCGGAATCGCCAGCCTGGACAAGGAGGACCGTGTGGTCCTCAACCAGCTCGCCTTCGTGCCGCAGAAAAGCCTCGAAGAAAAAGCATTTTTCCTCGGCCGCAATATTCACGATCACATTGCGGCTGCGTCCTACAACCTGTTGGGAGAAGGCAACCCACAACTCGAGCGGAGCGTTCACTATAGTGAACTTACGCCTGAATCCGCCGCAGCACTCGCGCAAGCGGCCGAGCGCGCCGGTATGGAAGCCCTCCTTGACATCAACCGGTTGGCACTTGATCTAGCTGCGAAGGATAAAGGCAAGGAAAACGCCACGCGCCGCATTAATTTCGGCCTATATTTCTACAAGGGCGCTACGACTTTTAAGCAATTACGTGTGAACGATGACACCGACGAGACCGCCGGTCGCTAGCGGACGCCAGAGCGGTTGCGAGACTGCGGACTAATTATAGGGGCCTATGACGAGGGGCTTTGAGCAGCGGCTGAGGAGCAAGTTCCTGCGCGTAAGTGCGGGCGCGGTTTTGCTCGCGCTCTTGACGGCCTGTTCAACTCATACGTCCACACGCATGGCTGCGGCCGATCCCAAGAACGGCGACGGCATCGGCGGCACCGGCATCAATCCGGGCATCAGCGTGGCCCAGAACGGCAATACGCGGGGCGACGGCATCGGCGGCACGGGCATCACCAACACCGGCGTACTCGGCACCATCACCGGCTTCGGCTCGATCCTGGTGAACGGCCTCAAGCTCGACTTCGATCACACGACCAAGGTTGTCACCGACGGCAAGCCGACGACACTCGAGGCGCTCCGTGTCGGTCAGATCGTCCAGGGCGTCGCCCGCAATGCGAACGGCAAACTTGACCTCGATACCCTCGAGATCCAGCACGTCGTCACCGGACCCATCACCGCCATCGACCACAACGCCGAAACCGTCACCGTGCTGGGCCAGCGTGTGCGCCTCAATCTTGCCGGCAACAAGGAAGACATCGGCGCCTTCCGCACGCTCGAGGTCGGCGACCACGTCGCCGTCTCCGGCCTGCGCCAGGCCGACGGCTTGATCATCGCCACGCGCGTCGATGAAACCAAAGGCGAAGAGCGCATCATGGTGCGCGGCATCGCCGGCGCCGTGACCGGCACCAGCGTGCGTGTCGGCGAGCTGGATATCCCGCTTATGGCCGGCAGCCCCGCGCCCAAGACCGGCGAGCGCGTGTTTGTTGCGGGCCGCATGGTCAATGGCGTGTTCACGCCGGCGATGATCACCGTCTCGGGCCCGCTCGCTTTCGGCCAAGATGTGCGTGATGTTTCGCTCGAAGCTTACGCGCCCAAAGCCGCGGGTAGCGCCGGTCCGCTTGTGATCGAAGGCTTGACCGTTGGCGGCGCGGCGCTCCCGCCCGGCACCAACGTCAACGACCGCGTTGTCGTCACCGGCCAAGTTGCCGGCCCCGATAGCATCACCGCCACGGGCATCGCCGGTGTGCGCACCGTGGTGACTATCAACACCGCGCGCGGCGCCCTGCGCCCGGCCACGTCACGCCCCGACAACGCCCGGCCCGAGCGCGTCGCGCCGCGTCCGAACATCGAACGCCCGCAAGGTCGCCCCGATACGCCCGCGGCGCGCCCCGGTATAGAACGCCCCCAGGGCGTTCAGAGTGTGTAGCCTAGAAAATTAGCGCCACTTGAACGTGACGACAGCGCCGCCGCCAACGTTGGGGCTGTTCTCGGAAAACCCCGCCACCCCGTAGACGTTTAGCGACCAGTCTTCGCTGAGCTTGAAGTTGACGTAAGCCGTGCCCTCTTGCGGGTTCTTGGCCGTGCTCAAGGCCGCCTGACGCACGTCGTAGATCACGCCCGTCGCGATGTTTTCGTTCCAGGTGTACTGCAGACCCATCGAACCATAGACCACGTTGCGCAGGCGAAAGCCCTGCGGCTGCCCGCTGACGCGATATCCCAGCGTCACAAAGGGCAGGAAATCGACGAGGGTCTTGGCGACGTCCACCTGTACCGCGCCGTCCCACGCGCCAGTGCCGAGCCCCTTTGAGAAGCTTGCTGTCGGCGCTTTGACACGCGCGGTGAGATCGACGAAGAGCCCGTCGTGGGCGAAAATGTCGAGCGCATAGCTCGCCGAAATATTGATGTCGCCGAGGCCGGACGCGGCACCTGAGGTGCGCAGGCCCGGAATGGATTCCGCCGAGCCGTCGATGAGCAGCGCCGGTCCCGAGACGCGGATCCAGGGCACCGTGGCCTTCAGAGTCCACGGCCCCTTGGCCGCCTGCAGCGTCAACGGGACGTAGAGGATTTCTGTGTCTTTGGCCGCGCCGTAGGAACCGGAGCTGAAATCGAAGCCCGTGCTGGCGCGGTACTGCCAGAAGGCATCGGCGAATGAATCTTGGGCTTGTGTGCGTCCGCCCCCGCAGACCAGCAGAGCTCCAGCGATCAGTGCGGCGCGTTTCCCTAACATTGGCGGCGATTGTAGCAAACAGGTGGCCTAAAGCTACTCCGCCACCGCAGCCAATGGCTCTTCCGCCGGTTTGACGATCGGCGGCTTCGGCTTGAGCAGCGCCGCAATCTCGGCTCGGAGTTGCGCGATCAAGTCGTGGCATTCGGTGAGGTGAACCGATTCAACGTCGAGAATGGAATTGAATGCTTTGGCCTTGAGCGCAAGCACGTCGATGTCTTTGCCCGCGCCTTCGATACGCGCGGCGTCCAGCACGATGTCGATCAGGCGATCGGTGGCATGCAGCCGGCCCCAGAGATAATCATTCTGGCGATAGGCGAGACAGAAGAACGCTCCGAAATGGTGGAACTGGATGCCCTTCAGCGTCGCACTGGCGCCGCCTTTGCGCAGCGTCTGGGCGTCGTCGGGCGACAGGCGATCGACGCGGATCTCGTCGAACTCGTCCAGATCGCGCCAGTTGGTGATCGAAAACGTCAGTACGTCCCAGACCGCAAAGCCGATGTAGTGCTCGAGCAACTCGCGCCGCGCCATGGCGGGCAATGCGGCGACGTCGCCCGCGCCGCCGACCAAGGCCACGAGCAAGGCGTCGGTGCGATCATTGTCGGATTCGAGCGCGAGGTCGTTACCCAATAGATCGAGCGTCTGGGAGATCGGCGTGGTGAACAGGCGCGCAACCGCCGTCGGGTCAGACGCCAGGGCCGGCTCGGTCACCATCGCCTGCACGATATCGCGCACCACGGCTTTCACGGCTTCGAGCGTCGGGCGCGTGAGGGTGCTCGCGCCATCGCCGGCGCCAGCGGCCCGCGCGGTCATGGGCTGCAGCAGGGCCAGCGCGTCGTAAAGGCCGGCTTTGACCCGGTCGAGGCGCTCGGAGGTCAGGCCCTCGAATTCTTTCTCGGCCAGGCGCACGTAGAGCTGATTAACCGCGCGCACGACGAAGCGCACGCGGCGCTGACGATACTTCACGTCAAAGCGCAGCAGGAACTTGATCCACGCCGGCAGGCCCTTGGCAGGATCGATGGATTTGCGCAGGTCATCTCCGCTCGGCGAGACGCCCGAAAGCTCGGCCCACTTCTGGATCACCGCAACGATACGCCCGGATTCGGCCGTATCGCGGTCGTAGCCGCAAATCTGGCCGACGAGTCCCGCCACGTCCTCGATCACCGCCGTAAGCTTGAGTCGGAGGTACCCTTCGTAGGCAAAGCCGGTCTCGTTGCGGGCGCTGTTGTTGGCATGCTCGCGGAACTTGCCGATCTGCGCGCCGGTGACCATGCCGTCGAGCGCGGAACCCGCAACCGCATCAGCCATTGCCCTAATGTGCGAGCGCGCGCTGTCGACCACCATCTGCAGGCGGCGCACTTCGGCGTTGTAGGTGTTCACCCAGGCGAGGTCGTCGTGAATCGGTTCATTGCGCGGAATGTCGGAGAGCGCGCCTTTCAGCGTCGAGAAGAATCCGGGCACGCGCATGGCCCCGCGCCGCTCGGCGCCTTGCGGATGAGGATCGATGTACAAAAGACGCCGGTCGACGTGGCGATAGGCCGGCCGGCCGCGAATGGCCTCAATGGCTTTTGCAAAGGGCTTGTTATTGAGAACACTGCCGTCGATGAACGAGGCCTCGGCGGGGTTGACGTTGGCCAGAAGATAGGGCCGGAAGTTGCGATAAAGGAAATCGACACGGGTGCGCCACGACAGGCGCCGCTCGGCGATCAACTTGTCGATTTCGGCAAAACGCATCGGCGGGAAAGCGCCGGGGAACGACGATGTAGCGCGCGCGGCGAACACCAGCGCCGGCAGGTTCTCGCGGTCGAAACTGGAGCTCTCGACGCCCATGGGCCAATGACGGTAGGACATGCGCAGCATCTGGCGATGCTCGCGATCCTGAATCACCGGCGGATCGTGGATCGGCGTATCGGTGACATAGCCGTGGAAGTCGGTGACGGTGACAAAGAGATCGAGCTGAAGGCCGGCGGGCACCAGCGAGCTGCCGGCGGTCTTTGGATCGCCCATGCCCGAAAAGCCGTCGAACAGCACCTTGGTCAGGTTGTAGCCGTCGAAGGGCGGGCGGAACCACCGCGAGCGCAGGAACATCGAGAGCTTCTGCTTGAGCTCGCGGTTGCCGCCGAGGTCTTCGCGGAAGCGGTACATGAACATCCAGACGAAGGGGCGAAAGTACCATTTCGCCCAAGGTCCCGCCTTAATGTGCGGCGGCATCAGCTCGGCGACATCGGAATGCTTGAGCCAGAAGTCGCGCAAGGGATCGATGGACAAATCGTGCGCCAGGGCGCGCGCGAGGATGACACCGTTGATGCCGCCCGCAGAGGCGCCGGCGATAACATCGACGACAATGCGCAGGTCGAGGACCTCGCCGATCTCGCGCATCAGGTCAAAATAGGCCTGCTCGGTATCTGCCGGCTCGTCGCGTTCATGGGCGACATCGGCGTAGGTCAGGTGATTATGGCGCTTGGCGGTAAATGCGTGGAAATCGCGGCTGGCGCGGACGAGCTTCAGGATCTCCTTGGTCACGCCATGCATGTAAACGGCCAGCGACACGCCGCCGTAACACACCAGCGCAAACCTGAGCTCTTTTTCCTTCACCCGGCTGCTCTCCCCACCCAGGTGCGCATATGCGCACCGATCCGGCGCAGATGCGCGCCGGGAACGCCACTTAGACTGACTTTGGCGTTACAATCTTAGCGCAGGGTAAACAACCCTGGAATCATGAGAGTTTGCAGAAGGTCCGGGGCCGCAGGGACCGCCAATGCTCATTCGGCGGGCTGTTGGCCGTCCTCGACGTGACCGCTGGCGCTGGCCGGGAACTGCTTCTCGTAGTCCTTGAGCTCGGCGGCGATACGGCCAGGCGAGCCCGTACGGCGGGCGATCAGCATATAGAAGGTCGGGATAACGACCAGGGTGACGACCACCGCAAAGGTAACGCCCGTGAAGATGACGACCCCGATGGGCCGGCGGCTCTCGGCGCCGGCGCCGGTGGAAATCACCAGAGGAAGTGCGCCCATAACGGTGGCCAGCGCGGTCATGACGATCGGGCGGAAGCGTATCGCCGAGGCCTCGACAAGCGCGTCGCGGAACGCGCGACCGGAATCGCGCAACTGGTTGGTGAATTCGACGATCAAGATGCCGTTTTTAGCCGCCAGGCCCACGAGCACAATGATCCCGATCTGGGAGAACAGGTTGATGCTTTGGCCGAATATGAGCAGTCCAAATAGCGCGCCGAACACCGCGAGCGGCACGGTCATCATGATGACCATGGGATGCACGAAACTTTCGAACTGCGCCGCGAGCACCAGGAACACGACGACCAGCGCCAGACCGAAGCTGAAGTAAATCGCCGCGCTGTTGTTCTTGAAGTCGCCGGCTTCGCCGCGCCACGTTCGCACTGCAATGTCGGGCAGCTTCTCCTTCGCGATACGATCGACCTCGGCGATGATGTCGCCGAGAACAACGTCGGTGCGCGGATAGAGCATCAGGTTGAAGGCCCGACGACGATCGAGGCGGTTGAGGCTGTCGGCATAAGAACCCTCTTCAAGCGTGATCAGGCTCGAGAGCGGAATCAGCGAGCGCGTGGTCTGAGACCTTACATAAATATTGGAGACATCGTTGGGCGTCTGCCGGTCGGCATCCTGGCCCTGCAGGATGACGTCGTACTCTTCGCCCTTATCGACATACGTGGTCACCTTGCGCGAGCCCAGCATAGCAGCCAGCGCATCGCCGATGTCACCAACGGAAACGCCGAGGTCGGCCGCGCGCACCTGATTGACGCGGATACGGATCTGCGGCTTGGCTTCCGTGAAATTGTTGCGCACCTGCGTGAACATCGGATGATCGCGCAGCGCCTCCATCATGATGTCGCGCCACTGGCGCAAATCCTCGAAGCTGGGGCCGCTGATGGCCAGCATCAGGCCGCCGCCGCCGCCTGGACCGCCGCCGCCCCCACGCCCAAGGCCCGCCGGCAGCGATGCGGCGATTTGGGCGCCCGGGATTTGCGCTAATTTGGGTGTGAGCTGTGCGACAAGTTCAGCGCTGCTGATGTCACGCTTGCCCCACGGCGCCAACCAGACATTGGAATTGGCCATGTTGCCGTTGTTGTTGACGTTCTCCGTGGCGCGCTCGATTACACCACTTTCAAGATACGGCTTAATGATCTCTATGGCCGCGCGCAGCTGTCGTGCGGTGTACTCGGCATTGGCGCCTTCGGGAGCACGCACGTTGATCATCACTTGGCCACGGTCCTCGCGCGGCGTGAACTCGGTCGGCAGCAGCGTGAAAAGCAGGCCGGTGAGCACAATGATGGCGCCAAAGCCCATGAGCACACGTTTGGGAGCATCGAGCGCAGCATTCAGCCAGCGCACGTAGAACGACTGCAGGCGCGTAAATGCCTTCTCGGCCAAGTGCGCGACCTTGCTCTCGTCGAGGGCGGGCGTGAGAATCTTGCTGCACATGACCGGCGTGAGCGTCAGCGAGACGAACATCGAGAACACCACGGCCACGGCCATGGTGACGGCGAATTCCTTGAAGAGGCCGCCGACCGCGCCCTGCAGCAGCATGACCGGCACGAAGGCCGCGGCCAGCACCATGGTGGTCGATACCACCGCCATGCCGACCTGACGCGAACCGCGCAAGGCGGCCAGAAGCGCCGGCTCGCCGAGATGCATGCGGCGGTGGATGTTCTCGACCATGATGATGGCGTCATCGACGACGAGCCCGATGGCGAGCACCATGGCGAGCAGCGTCAGGATGTTGATCGAGAAACCCAAAGGCCACAGCACAACGGCGGTGGAGATGAGCGAGATCGGCACGGCCACGGCCGGGATCAACGCCGCACGCACGCTGCCAAGGAACAGGTAGATCACCAGGATCACCATGACCGAGGCGACGCCAACGGCGATGCTGACTTCGTGAATAGCCGCTTCGATGAACAACGAGGTATCGCCGCCGACCTGCAGGCGCAGGCCCGCCGGCAATGTCGGCGTGATGGCGGCGATTTCGGCGCGCAGAGCCTTGGCGACGTCGAGCGTCGAGGCGCCTGGCTGTTTGATGATGGCGAGGCCGACACCGGGCACGCTGTTGCTCTTGTAAACCGAATGCTCGTCCACCGGGGCGACTTCGACTCTGGCGACTTCGCCGAGGCGAATGAGATAGTTGTTAGGACCGCGGGCGATGACCAGGTTCTTGAAATCTTCAGCGTTCTGATAGCTGCGGATCGTACGCATGGTGTAGTTGCGATCGGTCGACTCCAGCTGACCGGCGCCGAGTTCGACGTTCTCGCGGCGCAGCGATGTCTGCACGTCGGAGACAGTGATGCCGCGTGCGGCCATGGCGCGCCGGTCAAGCCAGACGCGCATGGCCTTGCGGCGCGCACCAATGGCGAAGGAATAGGCTACGCCCTGCACCGAGCCAATGCGCGGCTGCAGCACCAGAAGCGCGTAGTCCGACAGCTCCATGGGATCCATGTTGCCGTTGACGTTGATGAACATCATCGGGTCGGCGTCGGAATCGGCTTTCTGAATTTCCGGCGGCTCGGCGTCTTCAGGCAAGCGATCGACGACGCGGCCAACCTGGTCGCGGATGTCGTTGGCGGCGGCATCGATGTCGCGGCCTTCGACGAATTCGAGGTTGATGCGGCCGAACCCGTCGCGCGAGAACGAGTTGATGGCCATGATTCCCTGGATGCCGCTGATCTGATCTTCGATCAGTTTCACCACCTTGGATTCGATGACTTCGGCCGAAGCGCCGGGGTAGCTGACGCCGACGTTGACGATGGGGCGGTCGATGTCGGGCGTCTCGCGCACCGGCAGCTGGAAGAAGGAGTAGAGGCCGAAGACGACGAGCAACATGCTCGCCACCATCGCGACCACGGGCCGTTTGATCGATAAATCTGACAGTTTCATCGCGCTGGAACCTTACGACCTGGTCCGGCGCGAGGCAGCGCGCACGGCCTGAAGGAAATTAACCCGGGTGGCGCTCGGCTTCGGATTGCGGGGCGGCGCCACCACCCCTGATCTCGCTGGCGTTGACCAAATTCACCTTCGAGCCACTGCGCAGGTCCTGAATGCCTTCGGTGACGACAACGTCGCCTTCCTTCAGGCCTTCGAGCACCTCGACGCTGCCGGCGCGGCGGCGGCCGATGACCACCTTGAGGCGCGTCACGACATTGTCCGGTCCGACGGTGAAGACGAATTGCTGATCGTTCTCGGGCAGAAGCGCGATCTCCGGGATCATCAGCGATTCACGCTGGTCCTTGATCAGGTCGACCACCATCAGCATGCCCGGGCGCAGGCGCAAATCTTCGTTGGTGATCACCGCGCGCACACTGACCGAACGCGTGGTCGGATCGACGCGGCTGTCGACAGCGACAACGCGGCCTTTGAAGGTTTCACCCTGATAGGCGCTAGCGGTGGCTTCGATATCGAGGCCAGGCTTCAGAGACGCGATGAAGGTTTCGGGGATCGCGAAGTCGAGCTTCACTTCCGAGATGTCATCGAGCGTCGTGATCACGGTACCTGGCGAAACCAGCGCGCCTAAGCTGATGCGGCGCGTACCGACGATACCTGAAAAGGGCGCGGTGATGCGCCGGTCGCCGGAACGCACGCGCGCAGCGGCGACATTGGCTTCGGCGCGCTTGACCAGCGACGTCTGCTCATCGAGGCGCGCCTGCGAGACGTGTTTGTCGGCAACGAGTTCTTGCGCGCGAGCAAGTTCCTTGCGCTGCTGCTCGAGGTTGGCGAGTTCCACATTGAGGGCAGCATCTTGCTCGCCGGCGTCGATGGCGGCGATTTGGTCGCCCTTCTTGAAGGTCTGGCCGTCTTCGAAATCGATCGAGCGGATAATGCCCTGGGTCTTGGCGGTAACGCTCACTGACTCATTGGCCTGAAGCGTACCGATGGCCTCGAGACGGTCGCCGAAGACTTCCTTGTGTACGACCGCACCCTTGACCGGACGCATCATGCCGGGGCCGCGGCCGCCAGGTCCACGTTGCGGGACTTCTTTGCCGCCGAAGTACATCCAGCCACCGGCCGCCGCGATGACAAGAACCAACCCTACCGCGATAGTGCGCTTCGAAATGTCAAAGGACATTTGTTATCCAATTCGCAGGTGCAGCACGTAAAAAGTATACTTGGTTCACCATTCCAATCGAACGGCGCGCCCGGCCAAAGCCCAGCCTCGGCAAGGGAATTTCGCGTCCCCGACCGATGTTTGGCTGCTCGCGATGGCTTAACAACATCATGCCGGGTTGAACAGGTCCGTCATTTAAAATGACGGCAATGTGTTCACAAACCTGCGAATTAATAATAGTTAATGCGGTGGCGGAAACAGCCTTCGCAGGCAAAAAAACACCCCGCCCGAGGGCGGGGTGAGGTTGGGTAATGGAACCTGTCGAAAGCCTTGCGTCTATTCGTTGCCCGGCCGGCGACACGCGAGAACTTGTGCCATGGACGCTCTCGCCGCGTACCTGCGAGAATTGACAGGATGAGGCTGAAACGACCTGTCTGTTCTGACAGGCTGGGCCGGCCGTGGCGCAGTTTTAGCGGTACAGCTTGAAGTCTTCGGTCGCTTTGACCAAGGCAGCGCGGATTCCGGGCTCCATGGAGGAGTGGCCGGCGTCGGCCACCACTCGGTATTGGGCACCGGACCAGGCGCGGGCCAGGCGGTCGGCCGTGGCGATCGGACACACCATGTCATAGCGGCCCTGGACGATGACGGCAGGATGATCGGCGAGTACGCCAAGCCCGTCGAGCAGCTGATCTGGGGCCAAGAATCCGCCGTGCATCATGTAGTGCGCTTCGATGCGCGCCATCGACAGCGCGCCGACGTAATACTGATCCGCAGCGTCGGCACGCGCGCCCCTGCCGGCGGGAATCAAGCGCGAACACGCATTCTCATAAGCGCACCACGCCGCAGCCGCTGGTTTGTGCACGGTCGGATCGGGATCGGTGAGCCGCTTATAATAAGCCACCAGCAGGTCGTCGCGCTCGGCGGGCGGGATGTGAGCCGCGAAAGAGCGATGCGCTTCGGGAAAGAACCATCCCATGCCGTTACCGCGCGCGGCGCCGCCACCGATGAACCAGTCGATCTCGTCCTGCGAGAACAGGAAAATTCCACGCAGGATGAAACCGATGCAGCATTGCGGGAAGGCTTCGCCGTAAGCGAGCGCCAACGTCGAGCCCCAGGAGCCGCCAAAGACGATCCAGCGCTCGATGCCGAGATGCTCGCGCAGACGCTCGATGTCGGCGACAAGGTGCGAAGTGGTGTTGTCGGTGAGATCGGCTTCGGGCGTCGAGCGGCCCGCGCCGCGCTGATCGAAAAGAACGATGCGGTAGCGCTCGGGATCGAAGAAGCGCCGATAGGCCGGCGCTGTGCCCGCGCCCGGTCCACCATGCAGAAACACCACCGGCAGGCCTTTGGGATTGCCCGACTGCTCCCAATACAGCCTGTGCGGTGGGCCGACGTCGAGCATGCCCGTCGCGTAAGCATCCAACGGCGGAAACAGCGGGCGCTCGTCGGCATGCTTGCCGGCGGGCTTGGCGCCTGAGGTCATGTTCTCGAGGGCGGCGATGGTAGCGACTCCTGTTTGAGCCCGTATTTTCGAGTGCAACGCACAGAAGGGCAAGGGCTGGAATCCAGCTTTGGCGCAGACTAAGGTGCGCCCGCCTTCCTTAAGCGCAACGTTCCTTCAGCAGATTGTGAGCCCCACGCGCGATATGCCGATCCTGTTCGTCATCATATTTATGGACCTTGTCGGTTTCGGGCTTTTATTGCCGCTGCTGCCCTTCTATGTGCAGCGCGTCGGCGCGGGGCCCGAGATTATCACCGTTGTGCTGGGCCTTTACTCGGTCGGGCAGTTCATCGCCGCGCCGGTGTGGGGCCGCATCTCCGACCGCATCGGGCGCAAGCCCGTCTTGGCGCTCACCAGCTTCGGCCTCGCGGCATCTTACGTGTTGCTGGCGTACGCCGACACGCTGACATCGCTGGTGGTGGCGCGGCTTTTCGGCGGCGTGATGGCAGGCAACATCGCGGCGGCCCAAGCCTACATCAGCGACATTACCACGCCCGCGACCCGCGCGCGCGGCATGGGCGTTCTTGGCGCGGCATTCGGTCTCGGGTTTATATTTGGTCCGGCGATCGGCGGTATTTTGGGTGGGTCCGATTTAGCGAATGCGGATTTCACCACGCCGGCGCTGGCCGCCGCAGGCGTAACGGTGCTTGCCGCCATTGGGGTCGTTGTCTTTCTCAAGGAGAGCTTGCAGGACGGGCAGCGCGAAGCCATCGCGCGTCAACCCAGACTTACACTCGGCGAAAAGCTGCGTGTGGCTTTCACGCGGCGCACATTGCTTCTTGTTGTCGGCGCGAGCTTTTTGACCATCACGGCCTGGGCTTTGTTCGAGACCGTATTCGCGCTCTGGGCCAACGCGGTCATGGACTACGGCCCAGCGCAGATCGGTTACGTGCTGACGCTGATGGGCGTCATCAGCGTCATCGTGCAGGGCGCGGGCATGGGCGCGCTCACACGCCGCTTTGGCGAACGCACTCTGGCCCTGAGCGCGCTTGTGCTGCTGACGTTGGGGTACATCGGGCTCGCGATGTCAGATGCACAGACGCCGATGCTGGTGGCCTGCGCGGTGCTGGCGCTGGGCTCGGCGCTGTTCAATCCCTCGGCCTCCAGCCTCGTTTCCTTCGAAGCCGCGGAGCACGAACGCGGCGCGGTGCTGGGGATTTATCAGGGCGCAACAGCGCTGGGCCGTATCGTCGGACCGGCCTTTGCGGGGTTGATTTTCGCCCGGCTGGGAGAACCCGCGCCCTACGTGCTGGCCGCGCTGCTCACAACCCCGGCGCTGGCGTTGCTGTTTCTCAGCCGCAAGCCGTAGCCAAAAAGCTGGCGATTTCATATAATTAGCGGCTGATCCCTAGGTCTTGACGTGGGGGTCGGCAGACACAACATATCTAGTGCGTCCGCGCCTCTTTTGGGCGGCGCACAGATCTCGCTCTCTTGGAGGGGACGACACGATGACCCGCGTATCCGTTTTTTCGAGCCCGCTGCTGCTGGGCTTTGATCACATCGAGCGTGTGCTCGACCGCGTCAACAAAACCGCCGCGGAAGGCTATCCGCCTTACAACATCGAGCAGACCGGCGAACACCGCCTACGCATTACGCTGGCCGTCGCCGGCTTCGCCGAGGAAGACCTCGCCGTGAGCGTCGAGGATAACCAATTGGTAATTCGCGGCAAACAGCAGGAAGATTGCCGCGAGCGCGTCTATCTCCATAGGGGCATCGCCGCGCGCCAGTTCACGCGCAGCTTTGTTCTCGCCGAAGGGATTGAAGTGCGCGGTGCCGAAGTTGTGAACGGACTTTTGCATGTGGACCTTGAACGGCCTGTGCCGCAACCCAAAGTGACTCAGATCGAAATCAAGAACAGCGCGGGCAAAAGGAAAGGCACGCAAAAGACCATCGATCTCGACCCAAACGGGTAGAAAACGTTCCCCACCACTTGAAATAAGTTAGTGGGACCCAAACCACCGGCAGCGCCATTTTATAATTGACAGGGTTGCCT
Organism: uncultured bacterium; assembly: GCA_903888485.1. Lineage (GTDB taxonomy): Bacteria > Pseudomonadota > Alphaproteobacteria > Rhodospirillales > Rhodospirillaceae > SHVO01. The sequence continues at coordinate 39,503 of CAISTS010000002.1, forward strand.
GTGTTGATCGCTCGAAAGGAGGATCACCATGTACGACAAAGACCTCGACAAAGATTTAGACCGGGACGAAGACTTCACGGAAGACGCCCACGAGGATGAAGTCGTGGAATTGGAAGCGGGCGAACCGCTCTCCGCGCTCGGCGGCGCCACGCCCGTTGATCTGGTACGCCTCGGGCTTTCCGAAATCGCCTACATTCGCCGCGCGATGGTGAACGACGTTCCGATGTGGACCATCCATAGCGCCGCGGGCGATCCGCTCGGCGCCGCGCACAGCTTCGACCAAGCCTGGGCCGCGGTGAAGCAGAACGACATGGAGCCGGTGCGCGTCCACTAAGACGCACGGCTCTCTCCCGATAAATAGGCGCGCCTCAACAGGCGCGCCTATTTTGCTGCGTTTTTGCCAACCCACGAAGCGAGAGGCCGCCAAACGTGGGCGGCCTTACCACCAACCTAATAAACGAACGGGCGCGGTCTAGCGCATCATGATCTGCTTCATGGCGCCATCGACCGCTTCCTTGTAACACTGGCGGTCGTTGGACTTCATCGGATAGCTCGCCGGCGGATACAACGTGTCGAGCTGTTGGCAAGCCTCCTTCGCCGTGAAGGCGACGCGCTCCTCGAGAATCTTCATGTCCGCGACCTTGGCAAGGTCGAGGTCGGAAGTATTCACCACGCGCGTCAGAGAGACGTTTTCGGTCGGAATGCCGGCATTGGTCTTGCCGACGTGTTCGCGGTGCACCGTGCGCGGCGCGGTAACGATAATGCTGCCGGTTGCCGCCGCCAGAGCCTGTTCGGCGAACAGACCGCCGGCGACGAGCAGCGCAGCACTTGCAAGCGTAAGTTTGTGGTTCATGTTGCCTCCTTAAAGGAGCTTATTTGCCGTCCAAGGTGCAATGGCGGGCAGACATGATCGTTCCAACTCCCCCGGCGTCCACACGCTCGGCTGAACGCTTTGTCAGAGTGCATCCCTGCGCGGCGGCATGATATAAACCGGTGCGCTAGAGGTGGCCCAAGTTCCCGTAGCTCAGCTGGATAGAGCACCAGATTCCTAATCTGGGGGTCGTGAGTTCGAATCTCGCCGGGGACGCCATAAACAGCGCATTTCCCCGCCTCTAACCCATTCTTGGCACAAATTTGGCACACTAGGGGTTGCAAACGCTCGCGCCGTCGATAGGCTCGCAGTCGAACGCAATGGAGTGCGCATGGCCACAATCCAGAAACGCCGCGGAAAAAACGGCTCGGTGACCTTTAGGGCCCAAGTCCGTCTTCGTGGCTCTCCACCGGAATCCGCCACCTTTGAAAACAAGACAGCCGCAAAACATTGGGTGACAAGCACCGAGGCAGCAATCCGTGAGAAGAGGCATTTCCGCTCGACCGCATCAAAGAAGCATACGCTCGGCGAACTGATCGAGCAGTATATGGAGCAATGGCTCCCGCAAAAGAAGATTGACTCTGCCGCCACTCAGAAACCTCAACTCATTTGGTGGCGCGAGGAACTCGGTCACATGTTGCTCTGTGACTTAACCTCAGGGACATTCGTTGAAGCCCGGGGTCGACTGTCTCGACGTTTGGTTCGCAAAACGACTCCCGAAGGGGAAGTTGTCCGAACACGAATTTCATCTGGGACTATCAATCGTTACTTTGCAGCCATTTCCCACGTGCTGTCGGTGGCCGTGCACGAGCTGGGGTGGCTTCACGAAAATCCAGTACGCTCCGTCAAAAAACTCAAAGAGCCAAGAGGTCGTGTCCGCTTTTTATCTCCCGAAGAACTGAAACGGCTCGTGGACGCATGTCGGGCAGAGCGGAATAGATTCTTATTCCCGTTCGTCCTCATCGCGTTGTCCACAGGGATGCGAAAAAATGAGGTTCTCGGGCTTAAGTGGGCAGACTTCGACGCGAAGGCACGCCACATCGTTCTTCACGATAGTAAGAACGGTGAGAGGCGCAGCGTGCCTGTGCCACCAAATGTTTGCGTGACTCTGGGGATTCTCCGCAAAGAGGCGGAGCTGCATCTGGCTAAAACCACCTTGATGGATGTCCAATACATTTTCCCGGGTCGCAAAGCCGGCGGACGATTGGACATACGGCAACCATGGGAACGCGCGGTGAAGGCAGCATCCATTGAAGATTTTAGAATCCATGATCTTCGTCATACCGCCGCAAGCTACTTGGCGATGAGCGGTTCCGGACTACTCGAGATAGCACATGTACTGGGGCACAAGTCGTTGGACATGGTGAAGCGGTACGCGCATCTCTCACCACAGCATACGGCGAAGGCGCTACAAAATCTGAGCGATGCATTGGCGATTGGCGAATGAGAAAAAACCCTCGCAATCGCCCAAGCACTGGGAAGCCCAGAGGGCGTCCAAAGGTCCCCTGGCAGATATTCGAAGACGAGCTACATCGCAGATTCCAATCCGGTGAGGCACATGAGACCGTTCAAGCCGAAGCGAGACACCTCGCACAATGGGCCGCTGCAAACGCGATTAAGGTCGAGCACGGAGATCCGATAAAACTAGAACGGATTAGAGAGAGAATTAAAAAGCGGCTCGGCGGTGCGGCTTGACCTGACGGCTTTTTTTGTACCGGTTGATTTGAGAGAATTGACCCCAACAGGAGGAGCTGAACATGGCGAGACGTGGATTAGGCGCGGAGCAGATTGTTTCCAAGTTAAGGCAGATCGAGGTGCTGATGGCGCAGGGC
>CAISTS010000003.1 GCA_903888485.1 uncultured bacterium
ATCGTCGATCGCAAGAAGGACATGATCATCTCGGGCGGGGTCAACGTCTTCCCGCGCGAGATTGAAGAGGTGCTGCAGCACCATCCCGCCGTGCTCGAAGTGGGCGTCGTCGGCGTAACCCATCCCGAATGGGGCGAATCCGTCACCGCCGTGGTGGTCCGCCGCCCCGGCCAGACCGCGGGCGAGGCGGAGCTGCTCGAGCATTGCCGCCAGAACCTCGCCCGCTACAAGCTGCCCAAGGACTTCAAGTTCGTGGATGCCCTGCCGCGCAACGTGGCGGGCAAGATCCTGAAGCGCGAGCTGCGCGACATGGCGAACCGGGGCGAACTGAAATAGGCCGCGGCGAAGAAAGCCGCGTAGACCCTTTCTCCGGCTGCGCTCCGCGCGCGGCCCTCAATGCACGGAGCCTGCGATGGCTGTGACCGAATCCGAGATCCGTTCTCCGCTGGCCGACGCGTTGCGTCAGATCCTGGGCAATGACAACGTCCTGACCGACGCCGACAACCGGCGGTTCTATTCCAGCGACGTGTATCGCGAGGCGGCACCGGCGGAAATCGTCATTCGTCCCGGCGGGACCGAGGAATTGCAGCGGGCGGTCAAGGCGGCAACGCAGGCCGGCTATGCCGTGTTCCCGCGCGGTGGCGGGTTGTCCTACACCGACGGCTATCTGCCGGACCGGCAGAAGGCGGTGATGGTCGACCTGCTGCATCTGAAGAAGATTCTAGAGATCAACACCGAGGACATGTTTGTCACGGTGGAACCCGGCGTGTCCTGGGCCGAGCTTTATGAAGCACTTAAAGCAAAGGGCGTGCGCACGCCCTATTTCGGCGCGCTCTCGGGCCTCTATTCCACCGTGGGTGGCGCGATGTCGCAGAACAGCCTGTTCTTCGGCTCAGGCACCTATGGAAGCGCCGCCGACCAGTGCCTCGGTCTGGAGGTTGTGCTGGCAGACGGCCGCCTGATCAAGACGGGCTCGGGCGCCACGCCGTTCAATCCCACGCCATTCTTCCGCACCTATGGTCCCGACCTTACCGGCCTGTTCCTCGGCGATACCGGCGCGCTCGGCCTCAAGGTGAAGATCACACTGAAGCTGATTCGCGCGCCCGCCGTCACCAAATACGCATCCTTCGCCTTCGACGAGCCGGAACAGATTGCCGCCGCGATGTCGGAAATCGCGCGCCAGCAGCTTGCTGTCGAATGCTTTGGCTTCGACCCCTTCCTGCAAGCGCAGCGGCTGAAGCGCGCCGGGCTCATCAAGGACATCAAGTCGCTCGCCGGCGTCGCCCGCTCGGGCCGTGGCCTGCTCGACGGCGTCAAGCAGGCGGCGAAGGTCGCACTTGCCGGCCGCCGCATGTTCGAAGGCGTCAACTATTCGATGCACCTCGTCATCGAAGGCCGGGATGAAGCCGTGGTAGACAGCCAGCTTGCGGCGGCGCGCCAGATTGCCACCGACGCGAGCGGCAAGGAGATCGAGAACAGCTTGCCCAAGATCATGCGCGGCACGCCCTTTGTCGAACCGCAGAGCATGCTGGGCCCCGACGGCCAGCGCTGGGTGCCGATCCACGCGATGGTACCGCATAGCCGGGCCAACAAGCTGCTGGGTGCGGTGCACGACTATTTCGACAGCCACAACGACCTGCTCGAGAAGAACAGGATCGAATGGGGATACTTGCTGTCGACCTGCGGCGCGCAGGTCTTCCTGATGGAGCCGGTTTTCTTCTGGCTCGACGCGCGGCACTATTATCATGAGCGTTATCTGGGTGCGGATTACATCAGCAAGCTGAAGACCTATCCGGCCGACACGGCGGCGCGCGAAGCGGTCCACACGCTGCGCCGTGGCCTAGCCCAGATGTTCATGGAAATGGGCGCGAC
>CAISTS010000004.1 GCA_903888485.1 uncultured bacterium
ACAGGCCTTCCTGGACCGGAACTTGCTGCTTGGCCATTGAACGGCTCTCCCCTTGAAGCACGATAAAAGTCACGCGCGATCCTAGAGAGGAAGGCGCGGAGCGGCAAGCCATGAAGCTCACCCGTTTCGGGTGCGAGGATATCAGAGATTCATCAAGAGGGAACGGTTGGATTCAGCGCTTGAGCGCAGGCTTCACATCCGTCAGCGAAAAGTCTCCACCCCCTAAGGGCAGGCCCCGTTCGTCATAAAGCAGCTCGCGATAATTGAGGGATGTGATCTGCTTCACTGCCCGCAGCGTGTACATCATCGGCAAGTTTGGCCTGTCTGGCGGCGCGCGCCAGTGGCCATCGTCGCCCTGCACCATGAAAGGAAAGCGCTGCGTGTAGCTGGCGTCCGCCTCCCGCAATTCGCGGATCTCCATCCCTGCGCGGATCAGCGCCGTCACCGCCGAGCCCAGATCGTGATTCCATTCGACGGTCTCGTTATGGGCCGTCGCGGCGTCGGTCTGGGCATAGGACCCTTCGACCGCCACGCGCTCGCCGCCGGGTCGGGTGAAGTAGTCGTACCGCACCTCCGGCACGCCGGTCACCGCGTTCGGCTCCATGCCCCAGATCGCCGGATGGAACTCGACCAGATAAAGTTCGCCGCCGGGCAGCAGCAGGTCGGCCACCACCTTCGCCCAGCGGTCGATGTCCGGCAACCAGCACAGCGCGCCGACGCCCGTATAGACGATGTCGAAGTCCCGGCCCAACAGGGCTGGCGCGTCGTAGACATCACCCTGCACGAACAGGGCGTCAATGTCCGCCTGCCGCGCCAGCATCCGCGCCGCGTCTATCGCGGGTTCGGAGAAGTCCAGCCCGCTGACCTCGGCGCCAAGCCGCGCCCACAACAGCGTATCCAGCCCGAAGTGGCATTGCAGATGCACCAGCCGCTTGCCGCGAACGTCGCCCAGGTCGCGAACCTCGTCGGGGCCGAGCGAGATTCTGCCGGCCTTGAAGCCTTCCACGTCATAGAACCCGGAGCCGACATAGATCGGCACGCGCTCGTCCCAGAAGGCGCGGTTCAGCCTGTGCGCGTCATTCGTCATGCCGCCGTATCCACGGCTATCACGAGCCGCTTGCCCAGCAACAACAGCGCCCGCTCTATGTGATCCAGCTTGGACGCGTGATTGAGGTCGACAAGCCGGTCCGCCACATTCTGGGTGACGCCTAGCGCTCTCGCCAGATCGGCCTTGCGCCAGCCCTTTTCGAGCATCGCCCGGTAGAGGGCGATCTTGGCGCTTGCGAGAGCGGGAAGCGCGACCGTGGCCTGCCCGGCCTTCGGCGGCGACGGCAGCGGAACCACTTCACGGTCCTCGATCATCGACACGATGCAGCTTTCCAGGCTGGCCATCAGATCGGCGAGCGCCGTCTCGCGGCTGGAACCAACGCCGTTCGCCATGGGCAAGTCCGGCGCCTCGGCGAGCCATCCGTCGCCGTCTCGTTCGACCGTTGCCGGATAAAGATGCGGCTGAAACATGCTGAACTCCATCGCCGGACTGCTCACAGCCCAATGTTCGCGCGGGTCATGCCCAGTTGCGCGAGTATCTTGTCGAGCAGGCGATCGGATATCTCGTAACCGCCGCCATGAAAGGAAATATCCGCCTTGCGGTTGCCGTGCTTTGCGACTTTGTGGCCCGATCCGGCGCGCTTGGTGGCCACCTCCACGCCCGCGCTCGTCAGCAGGCTCTCAAGTTTTCGCGGCTTGATCGGCACAAATTCATCCCCGGCAATGACCGTTAAATACGACATTTATGTCTTATTGTCCATAGGAGCCGTGTCCACGTCGCGTTCAACGACCCGTTGATTTCCGCGGCTTTCGCCACTAAACCTTGCCGCGCGCGGAACACGGCCCAGTTAGGGCACCCAACGACACACGAGAAACAACGGAAACCACCATGAGCGCGACGGACCCGATCGTCATGGCCCTGCCGAAAGGCCGCATCCTCAAGGAGGTGCGGCCCCTGTTGCATGCGGCCGGCATCGTGCCCGAGCCGGACTTCGACGACGAGAACTCGCGCAAACTGCGTTTCGCCACCAACGATCCCGGCCTGGAAATCATCCGGGTGCGCAGCTTCGACGTGGCGACGTTCGTGGCCTTCGGCGGCGCCCAGCTCGGCGTCTGCGGCAACGACGTGCTGATGGAGTTCGACTATGACGGCATCTACGCCCCGCTCGACCTCAACATCGGCCACTGCCGCCTGTCGGTCGCCGAGCCGGTCGAGTTGAGCCAGAGCGACGACCCGCGCACCTGGAGCCACGTCCGCGTCGCCACCAAATATCCGAACATCACCCGTGCCCACTTCGCTGCCCGCGGCGTCCAGGCGGAATGCATCAAGCTCAATGGCGCCATGGAACTGGCGCCGGCGCTGGGCCTGTGCCGCCGCATCGTCGACCTGGTGTCGACCGGCGTCACCCTGAAGGCCAACGGCCTGGTCGAGATCGAGCGCATCGCCGAGATCAGCTCGCGCCTGATCGTCAACCGCGCCGCTTTCAAGACACGCCCCGGAGAGATCGCCGCCCGCATCGAACGGTTCCGCGAGGTGGTCAATGCCAAAGCGGCTTGACGCCAGCGACCTGAATTTCGAGCGGGCGTTCGAGGCGCTTCTCGGCCTGAAGCGCGAATCCGATCCGGACGTGGCCGAGATCGTC
>CAISTS010000005.1 GCA_903888485.1 uncultured bacterium
CTGGCCGGCCACCGAGTGGATCATGCTGACCTCGAGCATCTCCGGCATTAGGTAGCAAGCGCACGCGGTGAGTGGTGGCAAAAGGCCCGGCATGCGGCTCGCCAGCATCGACTTGCCCGAGCCGGGCGGGCCGACCATCAGAAGATTGTGCGATCCAGCCGCCGCGATCTCCACCGCGCGCTTGGCTGTCTCCTGGCCTTTGATGTCGGCAAGATCGAGATACGCGCTTCCGGCTTTAGGAGCCGCCGGCTGCGGCGGCGTCAGAACGCTCGTGCCCTTGAAGTGGTTGATCAGCTCCAAGAGCGAGCGCGGCGCGAGGATGTCCGCGCCGCCGGCCCAGGCCGCCTCGCCGCCTTGCGCGCCGGGACACACAAGCCCGCGCCCCGCCGCATTGGCGCCCACGGCAGCAGGCAACACGCCAGCGACAGCCGCGATACTGCCGTCGAGACCGAGTTCACCCAGCGCACTGTACTGCGCCATCTCTTCCATGGGCACCACCCCCATGGCGACCAAGAGGCCAAGCGCGATGGGCAGATCGAAGTGACTGCCCTCCTTCTGCACGTCGGCCGGCGCAAGATTGACCGTGATGCGGCGGGCCGGCAGCGCAAGGCCGATGGCCTGCAAAGCAGCGCGCACGCGCTCCCGTGACTCACCGACGGCTTTGTCGGGCAAGCCAACGATGGTGAAGGTGGGCAGACCGCTGGTGACGGCGACCTGCACTTCGATCGGCAGAACGTCGATGCCCGAAAAAGCGACGGTATTAATCTGCGCGACCATGCTTTCTCCGAAGCGCGGCGATTATTTCCCTGGCAGTCTCGCTTCGATGGCGTCCCACACTAGGGCTTCCAGTTGTGTGCCGTCGAAGCGGTTGATCTCTTGGATACCCGTCGGCGAGGTGACGTTGATCTCGGTGAGATAGTCGCCGATGACGTCGATGCCGGTGAAGATCAGCCCGCGCTCTTTCAGCGCCGGGCCTATGGTGTCGCAGATTTCTTTTTCGCGTTTGGTGAGCGTTGTTTTTTCAGGTCGGCCGCCGACGTGCATATTGGAGCGCGCCTCACCGGCGGCGGGCACGCGGTTGATGGCGCCGACCGCCTTGCCGTCCACGAGGATGATGCGTTTGTCGCCCTGTCTCACCTCGGGCACGTAGCGCTGCACGATCACCGGCTCGCGCCAGGTGGTGGTGAACATTTCCAACAGTGATCCCAGGTTCGTATCGTCGGGGCGGATGTGGAACACGCCTGCGCCGCCATTGCCGTACAGGGGCTTGACGATGATGTCCTTGTGATCGCGGCGAAAGGCTCTGATCTCGTCGACATCGGCGGAGATCAGCGTCGGCGGCATCACGCCCTCAAAGTGGGTAACGAACAATTTCTCCGGTGCGTTGCGTACGCTCACCGGGTCGTTGACCACCAGCGTCTTGGGATGAATGTGCTCAAGCACGTGGGTCGCGGTGATATAGGCCATGTCGAAGGGCGGATCCTGGCGCATCAGCACCACGTCCATCTTCGAAAGGTCGAGCTCCTCTTCCGGGCCCAGTTCGTAGTGCTTGCCGATCTCGCGCTTGACCTTGAGCGCGCGCGCGCGCGCGATCACGCGCCCTTCGCGGAACGACAGCTTGCGTGGACCATAGTGATATAGCGCATAGCCGCGCTTCTGCGCTTCGAGCGCGAGCACAAAAGTAGAGTCGGCATTGATGTTGACGGACTCGATCGGGTCCATCTGGATAGCGACCTTGAGCGACATGTATCTCCCCCTAGTGCAGCCGCTCGCGCAGCTCCTGCACCACTTGTCCGATCTTGCGCCGGTCCGGTCCATCGGGCGCGCGCGCCACAAAAGTTTCAAAGGCCTCGACCGCGTGTTTGAGATGGCCGAGGCGCACGTGCATCACACCCGCCTCGCGCCATAGCCCGGCGTTGGCGGGATCGAGCATCTGCATGCTGACCAAGGCTTCGAGCGCGCCCGGCACTTCGTTCAGCTCCATGCGGCGGGTCTTGACGTTGTTCTGCAGGCGGATCAGCACTTCGCGGTTCGACACCGCTTTATAATGCGCGGACTCAAGTTCCGCGCCGGCGTCCTGACGCACGAGCTTCAACAGCTCGCGCAGGGCCTGCGTCTCCATGAGCCTGCCGCCGTGAAACGGGTCAATAATGACGCGTCGGCCGTCGCGGCTTTCGATGCGGATGAGAAAATGGCCGGGGAAGTTGAGGCCCGCAGCGGCCCACCCTTGCGCGCGCGCCGCATAGATATAAAGAATGCCCAGCGTCACCGGCAGGCCGCGGCGGCGCTCGATCACGCGCATCAGATTGGCGTTCTCCAAATCGTCATAGGTGTCTTCATCGCCGGCATAGCGGAAGTCCTCGGCCATGACCTTGGCGAGCGCGCGCGCCATGTCCTCGGGCGCTGGATTGTCGGCATCGACGTCCGCGGCCGCCGCTTCATCGTGCACGGCCTCGGCGATGGCTTTCAGATGCTCGCGATAGATTTGCAGGTCCGAGGCCGGATGATCGAAAGACGCCAGCAGCAGCGCCGCTTCGGCGACGTCGATGGCTTCGTCCGCCTGTTCGGCGATCCGTGTCAAAGCCGCCTTGATGGTCTCGACCGATGCCACGCTTCGTGCCTCTGTTCTTAACGTATCTTTATGTACGCCATCCGCTCAGGGCCGCCAAGCGTCAGTGATTCGGCGCGGCCACAGGCCGCCGGCCAGCAGCATGACATCAAAGCGCACATTGCAGCCGCCGAGGTCGCTATGGCGTTGCACATAGACGTCGGCGCTGCGGGCAATGCGTGCGCGCTGTTGGGCTGTGACGGATTCGGCGGCGGCGGCAAGATCGCCCCGCGCTTTCACCTCGATGAAAGCGACAGTCGCGCCGCGCCGCGCGACGATATCGATCTCACCGAGGCCCGTGCCACGCCCGCCGGCCATACGCCGCGCAAGCACGCGCCAACCGGTGAGACGCAGCGCCGCCACACACAGCGCTTCGGCAAACCGGCCGCGCCGCTCGGCGGCGAGGCGTGCCGGCGTCGCCGTCATGTCTTGGCCATGGCCAGGGCCCGGGCATAGACCAGACGACGCGGCTGGCCCAGCGCCGTCGCGACCGAAGCGGCGGCGTCGCGCACGCTCATGCTGGCCATGGCGCTTTTGAGCGCGGCATCGATGGCATCGTCGTCGACTTCGGTTTGATTTGCAGCCGCGCCGCCGACGACAACAACAACCTCGCCTTTGGGTGTGTCTGCTGCGCCATAAGCGGCGGCGAGTTCGGCAAGGCTGCCACGGCGCACTTCTTCATGCAGCTTGGTGAGCTCGCGGCATACCGACACGGGCCGGTCGCCGAACACGGTGGCCAGATCAGCAAGGCTCTCCGCCAAACGCTGCGGCGATTCATAGAACACCAGGGTCGCTTGCAGCGCTTTCATCGTGGTCAGCGTCTCGCGCCGCGCCGTGCTTTTGGCGGGCAGAAAACCGGCGAACAGCACCTGATCCGTGGGCAGCGCCGCCACCACCAGGGCCGCCAGCAGCGCCGAAGCGCCGGGGATCGGTATCGTGGCAATCCCGGCATCGGCGCAGTCCCGCACCAATTTATAGCCGGGGTCGGAGATCAGCGGCGTGCCGGCGTCGCTGACCAGAGCCACCACGGCGCCTGCCGCCAGGCGGTCCATGAGCTGCGGGCGCACCCGGTCGGCATTGTGATCGTGGTACGCCAGCATGGGCGTGGCGATGCCATAGCGGCGCAACAAAACCGCCGTCACCCGCGTATCTTCACAAGCGATTATGTCGGCGCCGTTTAATGTGGCGATGGCGCGCTCGGTCATATCACCGAGGTTGCCGATAGGCGTGGCAACGATGTAAAGGCCAGGCACGAGCAAGCCCTTCGCGGACTTATTTGCGCCCGATTTACTTGCTACCGGTGCGACGTTAGGTTGACCGCCCGATTTGGACTGCTTCCTGGAGGACGCCGTTGCGTTCCTTGATTTCTGCACGCTTGAAATCCCTGGCCCTGGCCGCTTGCGCCGGGCTGATGCTAGCCGGCTGCGCCTCCCAGCCAGACTTAGCATCCAAGCGGCCGGTTCAACAGGCACAAGCCGCCAAGCCCACCTCCACGGCCCCGACTTCTACCCTGCAAGCCGCGCCCGCGGGCCGCGGCGCGGTGCTCGCGCCGGGTCAGCTCATTCCGGGTCTGGCCGGCGGCGCCTCGCCGCAGATGACCCTACCGCCCCCGGCGGCGGGTCCGCTGGGCCAGCGTCCCTCGCCCGACGCCAGCGGCCTCGTGCGCGTCGGTATGCTCCTGCCTCTCAGCGGTCCGTCGGCCCCCGTGGGCCAGGCGCTGCTGAACGCCGCGCAAATGGCGCTGTACGACATCGCCGACGAGCGTTTTGTGCTGCAGGCCTATGACAGCCAGGGCACGCCCGAAGGCGCGATCGAGGCGGCCACGACGGCACTCTCCCACGGCGCGCAGCTCTTGTTGGGGCCGTTATTCTCCGGCGAAGCCAAGGCGGTCGCGCCGCTCGCGGCCAGCGCGGGCGTCAACGTCATCTCGTTCTCGACCGATCCGACCATCGCCGGCGCCAATGTTTTTGTGCTGGGGTTTCTGGTGCAGGAACAGGTCCGTCAGATCGTTGCCTATGCCGAGAGCAAGGGTCTCAAGCGTTTCGCGGTGCTTGCGCCGAACTCGGCCTACGGCCAGTCGGTGGTCGAAGCCCTCAAGCAATTTGTGCCCGCAAGCGGAGCCGAGCTGGCGGAGGTCGCCTTCTATCAGGCCGATGGCAGCGATCTGAGCGATGTGGTGCGCCGTCTGGCGGCTTACGACTCCCGCAAGCAATCGCTGGAAGCGCAGCGCGCCGAGCTGGCCGGCAAGGAAGACGAGATTTCGCAACTCGCCTTGAAGCGCCTGGAACGTCTGGACACCGTCGGTGAAGTGAACTTCGACACAATTCTGCTGCCTGATCAGGGCACGCGCCTCACCCAGGCGGCGACGCTGCTGCCGTTCTTCGATGTCGATCCTGGCCGCGTGCAGCTTCTGGGCACGTTGCTGTGGAATGCGCCGGGCCTCGGCCGCGAACCGGTGATGGTGGGCGGTGTCTTCCCCGCCCCCCCGCCCGAGACCACGCGCCAGTTCTTCCAGCGTTACCGCGATTTCTACGGCCAGGCTGCGCCGGCCATCGCGACGCACGGATATGACGCCGTTGCGCTCGCCGCGGTGCTCTCGCGCACCAATGAGATTGGCGCCTTTACTGCCGGTGCGATAACGGCATCCACAGGCTTCGCCGGCGTCGATGGCATCTTCCGCTTCCTGCCCACCGGACTCTCACAGCGCGGATTTGCCATCATGCAAGTGACGCGCGACGGCGCGGCCCAAGTGCAGGCCGCGCCGACAACGTTCGAATCAGTGCAGTTTTAAAATCTAATTCGCGCTGGAGAGCACGTCGCGCAGGTGCGCGGCCGTGCGCAACTGGTTGCGCTGGACGATGGCCGCGGGATTGTCGTTCCCTACGCCATAGACCGCCGCGTTCCAGTCCTTGCGCGGTTTGATCACCGCGCCTTCCAATGCGCCGCCGGCGAACAGGCCCGAAGCCTTCGAATAGGCGAGGATGTCGTTGCCGACATTGGTTGTGGTCGCCGCTTCGGCGCCGACACCAATCGTACCAATCGACATGCCGACATTGGCGCCCAGTTTGAATTCGTCATTCAACACCGCCGACAGGCCCTTTTCGGTAAGGATCGCGAAAATCACTTCCGACGAATTCATACCGATCTGCAGCCCGATGGAGCCGGCGGTCATGCGGTAGAAGGCGGGATCGCCGAACGTACCGTCAGGCTGGCGCGTCACGAGAACGCCGTCGCCATAGGCCGCGCCAACGATGAACCCCGCCTTATAGAAGGACGGAATGACCAGTACGGCTTTGGCGCGCGCGAGGGCGTCGTCCATATCGGGCTTGAGCTGCGTGCGCACGCGCTCCACCGTGATGGCGGCTTCATCGAGCACCTGGCGGGCATCGACGACATCATCAGCGCGGGCCGGCGCTGCGAAGGTGAGTGCGGCTGACGCGAGCAGCGCGCTCCTGACGAGGCCGCGTCGCGAAATGATCTGTTTCATCAAATCCTCCGTCCGTATGCCGGACTGCGACTCAGGCTGGCCGGGAACTGCGTCTGAAGTAAGGCGATCATAGGGGAATGCGCGCCCGACTGCACGAAAGCGTTAAGGGATTATCGACCGCGCGAGACGCCGTCGATGTAACGGCCCTGAAACAGGGTGATGCCGAGCTGCTGGCCGACTTTCACGGCGGCATCGGAGTCGCAACGCGCGAGAATGGTGCGGCCCTTCTTGCGGTCGCGAATCATCTGCTTCAACTCCTGGCCCTGCGTCGTGCCGACGAAGGCGGCGAGGTCCGGCGTCCAGGCCAGCTTGGCGTAGGCGACGCCCAGGCGGTTGGTGTCGGCATAAGGGAAAGTATTGAGGCTGAGGCCGTCGATGCAGATGCGATAGCCGCGCTCCATGACGAAATCGCTCGCGAAAGCAAAACTCGCCGGATCGGCGAAGATGTCCTCGATGCGGATCTCGAGCACGACATCCTGGCTGGACGGCGCGAAGTCGTCGTCGAAAGCGAGGAACTCTTCGGACAGTACGGTCGAGACATTGACGTTGATCGAGAAGCCGTCGCGCATCAACGAACGGTCCTCACGCCGCGCGATCTGCGCCATCACGCGCCGGTCCAGTGTCTGCGTGAAGTGCTGGAACAGCCACGGATTGAAGGTGAGATCGGTGCGCGGCATCAAGGTCTCGCGCAAATCGGAGATCGAGACGAATACTTCGGTGAAAACGACCTCCGGCTTGCCGTCCTCGACAAAGGCGCACACCGGTTGGCGGCGCGTGAAGCTCGACAGATCGACACGCGCGAGCGCTTCTTCGGCACGCCCCAACTCCAGCGGCGCCAGCGGCGTGCCACGCTCCGGGTTGTTGCGCTGGAGTTCGCGTTCGGCGATCAGTTCGGGCAGTGTCTTGCGCGCGGACTTTTCCGTCGTCGCCGACTGACGCATGGCGAAGGTCAGCAGCTTGTCGTAGTCGCTCGCCATGTCGAACCAGCTCGACAGCCGGTTCTTGCGCGCATCGCTCTTGGACTTCTGCATCAAGGGATCGCGTTCCCACAGCTTGAGCAGCTTGAGGACGGCGCGTTCCGCGGAATCATTCTCGTGGCGTTCGAAGACCACCATGAGATCGGAGTTGCGCAGGCGGTACAGCCACGCCGAGCGCGTGCGCGTCAAATCATCGAACACCGTTTCGGCGTTGCGCAGGTTCTGCTTGTCGCGGTTCTCGGGCGCGAGGCGCGACAGATGCAGGCGGATGACACCCTTCTCGCGCGACGCCGGATCGAGCGATTTTACGTCGTCGAGGAACCGCGCTTCGTGGCTTTCACCGAGCGGGTTGGCGGTCGATCCTATGGGGGTGCTGCGTTCTTCGGACATGATCTCTCCCCTTACATCGTGCGTGCCGGCGCCTGGCCTGGCATCGGCGGACGCTTACGCGCCTTGTTAAGGGAGTCGAGAAAGTGGCCCTGGAACAGGCTGATGCCTGATTTCAGGCCCCACTGAAGCGCCTTGGGTGAATCGCAACGCGACAGAATGACCTTATCCGCGCCGATTTCTTGCACCATGTGCGTCGCGGTGCGGTTGCCGGTCGGGTCCATCATTTCGGCCAGCTCCGGGGCCCACACCAGTTTGGCGTAGTCGGGTTTGAGGCCGGCGACGTCCAGCATCTGCAAGGCCGTGGTGGAAAGGCCGTCGATCAGGATGGCGTGTCCCATGGCCGCGAGCACATTGCGCACGTCGAGGTACATGTTGATGTTGGTCAAGAGATCGACCGGCGTGATCTCGACGATGACTTTCTGGCCCTTCTCGATGCGCTCGAGAAAGGTACCGAAGGTCTGCGTGAGGATCGTCTCGAGATTGAGATTGAGGCTGATGCACGGCGTCCCGCGCGCCTGCGGGGCGCGCACGACGGTCTCGAGCATGCGCAGGTCCATGGTGCGGCTGAGATCTTGGAACAGCCAGCGGTCGCCGAGGAGATTAAGGTTCGGCGCGGTGGCGCGCTGTAAATCACCGACCGACAGGAAAAACTCGTAGAATTCGATCGATGCTTCTTTGCTCAGCGCGTTGACGCGCAAGGCCACCTGATCGCGGATGAACGGCGCAATGTTGACGAAGGCCAGCTTCTTTTGGACGTCATCCAGCATTTGCGGCGTTAACGCCGGCAAGGACGCTTGCGCCGCGCGCGGAAGACCTTGTTGCGCTTCCTGGCGCAGCAGTTGCGCCGCATGGATCGCCATGGCGGCGTCGAGCTGCAGGTCGTACCAGGAGACAAACTTGTCGCCGCCCTCGTCTTCGACCGTGATCGGGTCACCTTCGTAAAGCTTGCGGATGCGGTGCAGGATATTGTTGACGTCGCGCTGGGCGCCGCCGTTGATGATCATCACCAGGTCGTCGTTGGACAGGCTGAAGATCTGTGCCCGACGGCCGCTTTCCAGGGTGCGGAACATGCGCGTGACGATCTTGATGCGCACCGACGTGCGGTTGGGCGGCATGAGCTGCGACAAACGCAGGTGTACGACCTTGCGTCCTTCAGGATTGCGGCGCATCCGGTCGAGCGTGTCGACCAGAAGGGTCTCCTGATAGCCTTTGGCACCTGATTGCTGCATGCCCAAATTCAACTAATACGCGTTTTCCCGCGACCGCCGTTAACCACGGTCTTACCATTTTCACAAAGCCGGGTGTTTCCCAACCTAAACCGCTGCCGGCAATATATTCGATGGACTGCCATGGTGCACGGTAACCATTTGGAAAAGATTAATAAATATTCTAATTCCTACGGTCCAGGGAAAGACCCAATAAATCGTCGCGGGTGGCTCGGCGGGGTCCTTTCGGCGCTCAACGCTCAGTGCAGGGGAAAGATTTGAAACGCATTATCGTGACCGGAGGCGCCGGCTTCATTGGCTCGCATCTGTGCGCCCGGCTCCTGGCGGACCGCAATGAAATCCTGTGTGTGGATAACTTCTTCACGGGTCGGCGCCAGAATGTCGCCCCGCTGCTCGGCAATACCGGCTTCGAGCTGATGCGCCATGACGTCACGTTTCCCTTATATGTGGAGACGGACGAAATCTACAACCTGGCTTGCCCGGCCTCGCCGGTGCACTACCAGTTCGACCCCGTGCAGACCACCAAGACCAGCGTGCACGGCGCGATCAACATGCTCGGCCTGGCCAAGCGCACGCGTGCCAAGATCCTTCAGGCCTCCACCAGCGAAGTCTACGGTGACCCGGCTGTCCATCCCCAGGTCGAGAGCTACTGGGGCAACGTCAACCCCATTGGCCCCCGCGCCTGTTACGACGAAGGCAAGCGCTGCGCCGAAACCCTGTTCTTCGACTACTTCCGCCAGCACCGAACCCGGATTCGCGTGGCGCGCATCTTCAACACCTATGGACCGCGCATGCTGCCCAACGATGGCCGAGTGGTGTCGAACTTCATCGTCCAGGCGCTGCAAGGCCACGACATCACCGTCTATGGCAAGGGCGACCAGACGCGCTCCTTCTGTTACGTCGATGACCTGGTCGAAGGCCTGATCCGCCTGATGGAAGCGCCCGATGCCGTCACCGGCCCCGTAAACCTCGGCAACCCCGTGGAAAGCACGATCCTCGAGCTCGCGGAAAAAGTCATCGCCCTGGCAAAATCGAAGTCGAAAGTCGTCTACAAGCCGCTGCCGCAGGATGACCCCACCCGCCGCCGGCCGGATATCAGCCAGGCCCGTGAAACGCTGAAGTGGGAGCCGAAGACTCCGCTCGACGACGGCCTCGCGCGCACCGTGCACTACTTCCGCACGCTCCTCGCCGCATAAGAACGGCGGTCCTGCGCCGTGCAGTGACGCGACAAGCAGTGACGCGATAAGATGCTCCCATGACCCGCCCGGACACCGACGAAATCTCAGGTTTGGCTGCGCTGCTCGCCGGTTTTGCCGGACGGCGCGTGCTATGCGTCGGCGACGTCATGATCGACCGCTCGATCTACGGCGAAGTGAAGCGCATCTCGCCCGAGGCGCCGGTGCCGGTCGTGCGCATCGTGCGCGAAAGCAACGAACTGGGCGGCGCGGGCAACGTTGTGCGCAACCTCGCCGCGCTCGGCGCCCGCTGCGCGTTTGTCACCACCATCGGCGATGATCGCGCCGGGCGCGAGATCAGCAATCTCTTGGCGCGCCTGACCGACGTCGAACCCTATGTGCGCGTATCGCGCCAGCGCGAGACTACGGTCAAGACCAGGTTCTTCAGTATCGATGGGCACCATCTGCTGCGCGCCGACCGCGAGACCGTTGCAACGTTGTCCGAAAGCGACATGGACGATCTCGCGCGCGCCGTTGCGGCGCAAACCGCCGATGCCGAAGCGGTGATCCTGTCGGATTACGGCAAGGGTATGCTGACGGGCACGCTGGCGGCGGTGACCATCGCGGCCGCGCGCAAAGCCGGCAAGCCGGTGATCGTCGATCCCAAGGGCACCGATTACAGCCGCTATCGCGGCGCCACCATCATCACACCCAACCGCAGCGAACTTGCGGAAGCAACGGGGATGCCCGTCGACGGCGATGCGGCCATCGTCGCCGCCGCGCAAAAGCTGCGCGCGGAGATCGGCGTCGGCGCTGTGCTCGTGACACGCTCGGGCGAGGGTATGACCCTTGTGTCCGAAAGCGGCGCTCATCACCTGGCCGCCGAAACACGCGAAGTCGCCGACGTCACCGGCGCGGGCGATACAGTGGTTGCCACACTGACGCTGGTCTTGGCCTGCGGGGCCGCGCTGACCTCCGCGGCACAGCTCGCCAACGTCGCCGCCGGCATCGTGGTCGGCCGCCACGGCACCGCCGTCGCCACGCCGCAAGAGATCGCCGCCACCATGCGCCAAAGCGGCCAGGCATCCGCGGACCAGAAGATCGCGGCACGCCCCGAAGCCATCATGCGTGTCATGGACTGGCGCCGTCAGGGGCTCAAAGTCGGCTTCACCAACGGCTGCTTCGATCTCTTGCACCCCGGCCACGTCTCGCTGCTGCGCCAGGCGCGCGGCGCCTGCGACCGGCTGGTGGTCGGGCTGAATAGCGATGCTTCGGTGAAGCGCCTGAAGGGCGAGACCCGCCCGGTGCAAAACGAAGACGCGCGCGCCGCCGTCATGGCTTCGCTGGCGCCCGTCGACCTCGTGGTGGTTTTCGGCGAAGATACGCCGCTGGAGTTGATCGAGGCCTTGCGGCCGGACGTGTTGGTCAAAGGCGCCGACTACAGCAAGGCGCAAGTTGTTGGGGGCGATCTGGTTGAAAGCTACGGCGGCAAGGTGCTGCTTGCGGAACTGGTGCCGTCGCATTCAACCACGGCGACAATCGCGGCCATGAAGACGGCGCGCAAATAAGCTTGGGGGCGATGGCGATGACGCACGTTCTGCGGCTCTGTCTCGGAGCCTTGTTCCTGCTGGGACTGGCGGGATGCGAAACCAATCAAGCGCGATTCCCGAACTTTCAGTTCACGGGCCGTATCATGGCGCCCGGTCCGCCGGTGATCCGCCAGCCTGTGCTGCCGGAGATGCTGGTGGCGTGCCGGGGCCATGTGTTCGTTCCGGCCCTGGGCATGACGTTCGTCGCGCGCGGCAAAGAAGAGCCGGCGAACGGCCAGTTCCTGCGCGAGGAACGCCTAACGGCGCCGTACCGCGTGATCCCTGCGGGCGCGCGCATCAGCATGGAGCGCAGCGAGACGCGCCTCAACGTCGAGCTCGACGAGCACGAGCGCATCATCGGCCTCTACTGCGGCTAAGGCTTTTTTCGGTAGCATTTTCTATCCGAAAACCGGGAACCACTTTTCCGGAAAATGCTCCTAGACTCTCGGATCGACGATCGACGACAGCCGCTGACCGGCCGACAAAGCAAACCGCAAGGTCAGCGCCTTGCGCCGCGCCGGATGCAGCGCATGGCGCGGGGCCTCGCGCACCACGGCCGCTGAATGGGCGTCGGCGATGACCACGCCGCAGCTCGCTGGAAGAATCTGCCAGGGGAAGTGCGGCGGTACGGCGAAAGAGAATCCGTCGCAGTAAGGCACGTACTCCAGCCATTTGGCGTCGCCGCGGAAATCCTCGGGCGTGCTTTTGACTTCGACCATCAAGATGGTGCCATCCGCATTGAGGCCGACCACATCGGCGCGCCGGCCGTTGCCCAGCTTGAACTCCGTGAGGCTCGCGAATCCCATGTCGTCGAACCAGCGCGCGACGCCGCGGGTGACGGCGGCGGTGACCGCGGCCGGCGCGGCGCGCACCTGGGCGGCGCGGCGGGTGCGTGGCGTGACAAACGGCGATCCGGAATTGGATATGTTCATCTTATGTTCCCCAGTTCCGTCACCATACGGCCGGCGCGCGGCAGCCGCAAGCCTGGCGCAAGGGAGGTATGCAACTGCCTGTCCCGGCTTTATTTTGGCTCTGAAATGAGTATGGTGCCTGCCGCATTGCACAATTCCAAAGGGGCGGCGCGTGGTTAAAGTCATCCGGGCAAAGCTGCACGGCATCCGGGTCACCGGCGCGGACCTGCATTACCACGGCTCGATCACCCTCGATCCCGAGCACTGCAGCGCCGCCGGACTTTACCCCATGGAATTCGTGGACATCTGGAACAAGAATTCCGGCGCGCGCCTATCGACCTACATCATCTATGGCGCGCCGGGCTCGCGCTGCTGCGTGCTCAAGGGCGCCGCCGCGCGCACCTGCCAGGTGGGCGACGAGCTGATCATCGCCGCCGCCGACGAAGTGCAGCCGACCGAGCTCTATCGTCTCAAGCCGCGCATCCTCACCTTCACGCCGAAGAACGAGATCGACCAGCAGCTCTATTACGAAGTGTTTGAAAGCGAAGCGCGCGCCTTCGACTTCCGCATCGTCGACACCAACGCCAGCGCGCCGGCCAGCGTGCATAACTATGCCAACGTCGATGTGCGCGCCATCAAGGCCGAACTCAAGTCCAAAGGCATGTCCGACGCCGACATCGCCAACTTCGTCGAGAAGTTCCTCGCCCGCTAGAACCGGGCAGGGTACGATTCGGGGATGTGCGCGGCTCCCGTCCTCACCTCGCTTGCCCTGCCCATCACCACGCGGCGGCTGATCATCCGCGACTACACGGTCGCCGATGCCCCCGCTGTGTTCACCAACGTCAAAGATCCCGCCTATTGGCAATACCAGAGCGCCGAAGCGCCGAGCCCGGCGCAGATAGAAACGCTGCTCACCTGGGCCGTGAACGAACAGGCTATCAGTCCGCGTCTCAACTATTTCCTGGCTGCGGCGCGCAAAGATACCGGCGAGATCGTCGGCGAAGGCGTGCTCAGGATTGTCAATCCGGGCGAGCGCCAAGGCGAGATTGGTTTCGGTGTGGCGCCCAAGTACTGGACGCAAGGTTACGGCGCCGAGATTGCGAGCGCCGTGCTTGACGCCGGTTTTGGGCACTTCCGGCTGCACCGCATCGCCGCCCAGTGCAGTCCCGACAACAAAGGTTCGATCCGCATCATGCAAAAGCTCGGCATGGCGCGTGAAGGACTCTTGCGTGACATCCACTATGCGCGCGGTAAATGGTGGAGCACTCTGATCTACGGCATCCTCGACGGCGAGTACGCCAAGATCAAAAGCATCAAGAAGACTTGAGTGAGCGCGATGTGACTACCTGGCCCACCCCGGCCAACCGAGCCGCGCGAGCGCATCGGCCAGGCGTTTGAGGTCATCTTCATCCACATAGGCCTGTGTCGAGACGCGCATCATCAGCTTGTCACCATGCACGAGCGGGCGCGCCTGGATGCGCTCCTGGTCCCAGAGCGCGCGATCAAGAGTAGCGGCGTCTTCCGTCTTGGCGGCACGGCGTTGCGGCAACAGGAAAGTGCGCATGGCGGCGCACATGCCGCGCTCGGCGACGGGTGTGATACCGAGCGGCGCGAGCATATCCGTGCAAAGGTCGATAAGCCGGGCCTGGTAGGCGCGCAGCGCGTCTTCGCCCAGCTTCTTGAAAAACGCCAGCGCGGCAGGAGCCGCAAGCCAAGCCGTGTTGTCGCGCGTGCCGGTATAATCGAAGGCCTGAGGAAAACCGAGGCCGATGAAATGGCTGACGACATTGGGTTGCGTCAGCGCCGCGGCTTCCTTGGAGGCGTACAGAATGGCGCAGCCTTTCGGCGCGAATAGCCATTTGTGCAGATTGGTGACGTACCAGTCGGGCGCCAGCACCGTGAGATCGAGCGGCACTTGTCCAATACCGTGCGCGCCGTCGATCAGCACGCGCGTTCCGTTTTTACGAAGCGCGCCGATGATGCGCGGCAGCGGGAGCACCAGCGCGCTGGGCGACGTGATGTGGTCGATGATGGCGAGCTTCACGCGCGGATTGAGGGCTGCTTCGATGCGTGCGGCAATATCCGCGCTCGTGGCGGGCAGTGCAAAAGTCACCGTCAGTGGTGTGGCGCCCGTTTCGGCGCAGCGTGCCTCCACCATCAGCCGCATGGCGTTATACGTGTGGTCGGTGAGCAGAATCTGATCGCCCGGCGCGAAGGACAACGAGCGCAGCACCGCCTGGATGCCGGCTGTGGCATTCTCGACAAAGGCGATATCTTCGCCTTGCGCGCCCACGAAATGCGCGATCTCACTTGCCGCGGCACGCAACGTGGTGGGCCCTTCGCCAGGCGATATCTCGTTGCCGAAGAACAGGTCGGGCTGCGCTTCCATGCGCGCGCGAATTACGTCCTGTGCTTTGAGCACCTCGCGCGGACAGGCGCCGAAGGAGCCGTGATTGAGAAAGACGACATCGTCCGCGAGGCCCCACAACGGGCGCAAGGTGCGGCCGAAGGTCATCGCGAAACTACCAGCCGCCAACTACCAACCCGTGGTGATGCGCTCGACAAGCTGCTTGACCGAGGGCACGAAGCCGTTCTTGTACCAGGGGTCCTGGGCGAAGCGGTACGCGTTGTGGCCGGCGAACATCAGCTCGTTGTCGATGCTGCCGTCGTGGGCGATGTTCTGCAGGGTCTTCTGGATGCAGAAGCTGCGCGGATCGGCTTTCCGGCCCGTTGTGCCTTCCTCGTTCTGCGACCAGTTCGAGAAGGCGCAGGCCGACAGGCAACCCATGCAGGCGATCTGGTCGGCGCGGATGGTCTCGGCTTCGTCGGGCGTGACGAAGATCAGCGTCGAGTCCGACGTCTTCATGCATTCCGTAAAGCCATGCTCCACCCAGGTCTGGGCGCGGAACTTGTCGGCGGCGGTGACGTAGACGTCCTTCTTGCGCGGACCGATGCTGAGGGCGGTTTCATGTGCGCCGACCGGGTCTGGCGAGAAGGGGATCTGACGTTCGCTGCGGTTCTCGAGGTTCTCGAGGAACTTGTTGTGCACGGCGGACGAGTAGAAGCCCGTCGGGCTGAAGCGCTGAAGATTGACGTCGCCCGGCTGCAAGTCGACGAGCTTGCGCTTCCATGCCTCGGAGATCGGGCTTTCCTTGGTCAGCAGCGGACGCGTGCCGAACTGGAACGCGACCGGGCCGATCTCGGGATTGTCGAGCCAGTGTTCCCATTCCGACAGCCACCACACACCGCCGGCCATGATGATCGGGGTCTGTTGCAGGCCCGCCTCGTTCATCACGGCGCGTAGCGCCGCGACGCGCGGGTACGGATCTTCTGGCTTGCGCGGGTCTTCGGAGTTGGAGAGGCCATTGTGTCCGCCGGCGAGCCACGGGTCTTCATAGACCACGCCGCCCAAGAACTCGGCGAACTTGTGATAGGCGCGCTTCCACAACGCGCGGAAGGCACGGCCCGAAGAGATGATCGGGTAGTAGTGAATGCGGTAGTGCGCGGCGATCTCGGCCAGGCGATAGGGCATACCGGCGCCGCAGGTGACGCCCTGAATGATGCCTTTGCACTTGTCGAGCACGCCCTCGAGCACGCGCTCGGCGCCGCCCATCTCCCAAAGGATGTTGATGTGCAGGCGCCCGTTGTTGCCGCGCGTCTCGTGCGCGATGCGCGCCTGGGTGATGCCGCCCTCGATGGCGTACTTCACCAATTCTTCGTGGCGATCGTGGCGCGTGCGCCCGCGATAGATTTGCGGAATGGGACGCCCGGCAAGGTCGTAAGAATCGGCATTGACGCCCGAGAACGTGCCGATACCGCCTGCCGCAGCCCAGGAGCCCGAC
This sequence comes from uncultured bacterium, assembly GCA_903888485.1. Classification (GTDB taxonomy): domain Bacteria; phylum Pseudomonadota; class Alphaproteobacteria; order Rhodospirillales; family Rhodospirillaceae; genus SHVO01. The sequence continues at coordinate 16,206 of CAISTS010000005.1, forward strand.
GACAAGCCGTTGGAAACGGCGACGCCCTTGCCGCCTTCAACGATGGGCAATACTTCCTGACCGCCAATGAGAATCGGATTCAGCGCTTTCACGCGTGCCTTACCCTGCTTTTTTCTGATGCCATTCCCGCCACTCAGCCCTCAAAGGAGGGCCCTCCACAGGCGGGGCGAATCGCGCCCGCAATATAGGGGGCTCGGCCCCGTGAACCAAGCAACCTTGGGATAATTCCCACAAGTATTTGACAATTAATCATAATTTAGCGGACGCGGCGAGCATTTCGCCGGCAATATCGGTAAAGATCGCATCGACCCCCCAGCCGAAGAGGATCTCGGCCCGGGCGAGGTCGTTCACCGTGTAGGCCATAACCGCATAGCCGGCGCCGCGCAGCTCCATCACTTGTTCGCGGGTGAGGTGTTTCTGGTTGGCGTTGAGGCTGACGACATCGAGCGCCGCGGCGGCCTGACGCCAGTCCTCGGGCAGCCGGTCGAAGAGATGGGCGCGCGGCCATTGCGGCGCGATGTCCTTGGCCGCGGCCAGGGCCTCACGCGAAAAACTGGAAATCAGCGGTGTCGGATTCGTCCCTGGCCACATATCCAAGGCGATGGGCAGCGCGACCTGGGCCAGCTCGACTTCACGGCCGCGGTCGGTCTTGAGCTCCATATTGAAGCCAAGACCTAGACTAGCGAACAGCTCGAGCGCTTCTTCGAGGGTCGGGATCATCTCGCCTTTGAAAGCCGGTGAGAACCAGCTTCCGGCGTCGAGCGCGGTGACCTGCTCGAACGTCGCGTCGGCCATGAGGCCTGCGCCATCGCTGGTGCGATCCAGCTCGTCGTCGTGAAAGATAACGACGCGGCTATCGGCGGTGAGCGCCGCGTCGAACTCCACCCACGTCGCGCCATCGCCAGCAGCTTGGCGGAACGACGCCAGAGTATTCTCTGGCGCCGCCCGCGGGCTGCCGCGATGGGCGATGATGCGTGGGAATTTCGCCAAGTAAATCCGCCGCGCCGTCTTAGCCGCCGGCGCCTTCGCCGCCGGCCGCCTGCTCGGTCTCCTTGCCGGTGGTCTGGTCGACGCGCTTCATCGACAGCTTCACCTTGCCGCGGTCGTCGACGCCCAGGCACTTCACATACACCGTGTCGCCTTCCTTCACGACGTCGCTCACTTGCGCGACGCGCTTGGGGGCCAGCTCGGAGATGTGCACGAGGCCATCGCGCTTGCCGAGGAAGTTCACGAAGGCGCCGAAGTCCATGATCTTGACGACGGTGCCTTTGTAGATGACGCCCAGTTCCGGTTCGGCGACGATGTCTTTGATGCGACGGACGGCTTCTTCCATCATGGCCTGATCGGCCGAAGCGACGCGGACGGTGCCGTCGTCCTCGATATCGATCTTGGTGCCCGTGGATTCCTGCAGCTCGCGAATGATTTTGCCGCCGGTGCCGATGATCTCGCGGATCTTGTCCTTCGGCACGGTCAGCGTGGTGATGCGCGGCGCATGCTCGGCCACGTGATCGCGCGCGCCGGTCATGGCCTTGGCCATTTCGCCGAGGATGTGCAGACGCCCATCCTTCGCCTGACGCAAGGCGATTTCCATGATCTCCGGCGTGATGGACGTGATCTTGATGTCCATCTGCAGCGAGGTGACACCGGCTTCAGTGCCCGCCACCTTGAAGTCCATATCGCCCAGGTGATCTTCATCGCCCAGGATGTCGGACAGCACGGCAAAATCCTTGCCTTCCTTGATCAGGCCCATGGCGATGCCGGCCACCGGACGTACCAAAGGTACGCCGGCGTCCATCAGCGCGAGCGACGAGCCGCAGACCGTCGCCATGGACGACGAGCCGTTGGACTCGGTGATCTCGGAAACCAGACGCAAGGTGTAGGGGAACGCATCCTGACCGGGGATCAAGGGATGCAGCGCGCGCCAGGCAAGCTTGCCGTGGCCGATTTCGCGGCGTCCGGGGCTGCCCATGCGGCCGGCTTCACCGACCGAATAGGGCGGGAAGTTGTAGTGCAGCATGAAGCGCTGGCGATACTCGCCTTCCAGCGCGTCGATGATCTGCTCGTCCTGACCGGTGCCGAGCGTGGTGGTGACCAACGCCTGGGTCTCGCCGCGCGTGAACAGCGCCGAGCCGTGGGTGCGCGGCAGAATGCCGACTTCGATCTCGATCTGGCGCACGGTCTTGGTGTCGCGGCCGTCGATACGCTTGCCGGTCTTCAGGATGTTGCCGCGCACGACGTCGGCTTCCATGTGCTTCAGAATCCCGCCGGCCACCGCCAGTTCCGCGGGGTTGTCGCCCAGGCTGGCGACGGCTTTCTTCTTCACGTCGCCGACCGCCGTGTAGCGGTCCTGCTTGACCTGGTTCTTGTAAGCTTCTCCCAAGGGGCCGGCGAAAGCCGCGAGCTTGGCCTTCACGGCGGCCACTTCCGGCGCTTCGGCCGGGATATCGCGCGGTTCTTTGGCGCAGGCTTCGGCCAGAGCGATGATCATGTCGATCACCGGCATCATCTGTTCGTGGCCGTATTTGACCGCGCCCAGCATGATCTCTTCCGACAATTCCTTGGCTTCGGATTCGACCATCAGCACGCCTTCGCGCGTGGCGGCGAGAACGAGGTCGAGGCTGGTCTTGTCGGTTTCATCCATCTTCGGGTTGAGCACGTACTGGCCGTCGACGTAGCCGACGCGCGCAGCACCAATGGGACCCAGGAACGGGATACCCGAAATGGTCAGCGCCGCCGAAGCGCCGATCATGGCGACGACGTCGGGATCGTTCTTGAGGTCGTGCGACAGCACGGTGCAAACGACCTGGGTCTCGTTGCGATAGCCGTCGTGGAACAACGGACGGATCGGACGGTCGATGAGGCGCGACGTGAGAACTTCCTTCTCGGTCGGCCGGCCTTCGCGCTTGAAGAAGCCGCCGGGGATCTTGCCCGCGGCGAAGGTCTTCTCCTGGTAATTGACGGTCAGCGGGAAAAAGTCGACGCCGGGCTTCGGCGCTTTGGCGCCGACGGCGGTGCAGAGCACCGTGGTCTCGCCGTACGTGGCCAATACTGCGCCGTCGGCCTGGCGCGCGATCTTGCCGGTTTCGAGGACCAGCTTGCGGCCGCCCCAGTCGATTTCCTTACGCGTGACTTTGAACATGGACATTTGAATACTTCCTTCTTACCCCATGGACCGGCACCGGATTGTGCGCTCGGCTCACCGTTTGGATGCCACCCCTTGGTGGCGCATACATACGGTCAGAGGCTAGCGAGCCGAGATTTCGATCCCGCGCGGAATCACGAAAGTGAATCCGCGCACGTCACTCAAACGAGCCGCACATGCAGCTCCTTCGAAACTCACGCTTGGGCGCGACCTCGCGCCGCCAGCGTGTACAGCGGAAATCAGTTCGCCAAACGCCGCCGCTGTATGGGAAATGCCGAAGGCGTCCGCTCGTTCAAAACGAGGGACGCGCGACGGTTTCCAACGACGTCTGGAGCAGTACGCAGCGCCTTAACGCCGCAGGCCGAGACGGTTAATCAGATTGTCGTAGCGGCCCGTGTCCGTGCTCTTCAAGTAATCGAGCAGACGGCGACGCGTGCCGACCATGACGAGCAGGCCACGGCGGGAATGGTTGTCCTTGGTGTGGCCCTTGAGGTGCTCGGTGAGATTCTTGATGCGTTCGGAAAGAACCGCCACCTGGACTTCAGGCGAACCGGTGTCGCCCTGCTTGTTGGCATACTCTTGGATGAGCGCCTGCTTGCGCTCCGCACTAATCGACATCGGGTACTCCTTTAGGGTCAGTGGTTCAAAACACGGACGGGACGGACCATGCCGTTCCCGACCTCGGCCACCGCAATCAGCTTTTCCCCCCACAAGGCTTGGACGGCAGAGCCGTCGGCCAGTCCGGCCCCAGTGGGACCCGTGAGAGGGTTTCGCTTTACCACCGGCCAAAGTGCAATGGCTTGGCCAGAGGTCATGCGGCGAGCCTCTTCTTCGGTCAGGGCCAGAGCCGGGATGTCGTCCAGGACGGTCTTAACCGGAAGAAGAACCTCAGAATCGGCGGCTTTATCGCCCAAAGCCTCCAGGTTTGCCAGGGAAATCGCGGTTTTTTCGGTGAAAATGCCGCAACGGGTACGCCTGAGGGCGGTGATGTGCCCCAGCGTGCCCAGGTGGTGGGACAGGTCCCGGACCAGGGCGCGGATATAGGTGCCCTTACCGCAATCGACGGCAAAGCGAGCCCGGTCCGAGTCGAGCATCTCCACCAGGGTAAATCTGTGTACGTGCACGGGCCGGGGGGCCAGGACGACCTCTTCCTTGCGCCGGGCCAAGTCATAGGCGCGCTGGCCGTTCACTTTGATCGCGGAATAGTCGGGGGGGACCTGCGAGATCACGCCGGTGAAGGCGGGCAATGCTGCATCGATTGCGGCAGCATCGGGCCGCACGTCCGACGCGCCGGTGACCGCACCTTCGCAGTCATCGGTGTCGCGCCCCTCGCCCCACTTCACTTCGAAGGTATAGGTCTTGATGCCGTCCATGGCGTAGTTGACGGTCTTGGTGGCCTCACCCAAGGCGATGGGCAAGACGCCGGTCGCCAGGGGATCGAGCGTGCCGCCGTGGCCGACCTTGGCTGCATCGAGCGCGCGTTTGACGCGCGCCACGACCGCTGCCGCGGTCAAGCCTGCGGGTTTATCGACGGCGATCCAGCCGGAAATGGGGCGGCCCTTCTGCTTGCGGGCCACTATTCTTCCTCGTCGGAACGACGGGGCAGCGCGTCGGCCGTTTCGTCGCCCCAGATGTCGCGCGCGACTTCCGGTTTGTGCAACAGGCGCGAGATGTGCTCGGCCTCATCAAAGGTGGTGTCGGCGGCGAATATCAGGTCCGGGATGAACTTGAACGTTACCCGGCTCGCCACTTCGCGGCGAAGGAACGGCTTCACACGCTTGAGGCCCTCCAGAATTTTGGGCATGTCGCCGCCGCCGAGCGGCACCACATATACCCGCGCATGGCGCAGGTCCGGGCTGGGACGCACTTCCGTGACGGTCAGACGCACATCGTACAGCGCCGGATCGCGGAAGGCTTCGCGTTCGAAGATGCCGGCCAGCACATGGCGAAGCTCTTCGCCTATGCGCAATTGCCGCTGGCCCGGCGCTTTAGGCCGCTGTCTCGCCATGGGCGTTGCCTTCCTTCGCTGGTCTTACAGCGTGGCTACCAGGCGCTCCATTTCGAAGCACTCGATGACATCGCCCTTCTGGATGTCCTGATAGTTGGCGAGCGCGATGCCGCACTCATAACCTTCGCGTACTTCGCGCGCATCATCCTTGAACCGCTTGAGCTGCGACAGGTCGCCCTCGTGGATGACCACGTTGTCGCGCAGGAGGCGGACCTTGCAGCCGCGCTTGATGACGCCTTCGGTGACCATACAGCCGGCGACCTTGCCGACCTTGGTGACGTTGAAGACTTCGCGGATGGCGGCGTAACCGATGAAGTTCTCCTTGAACGTCGGCGCGAGCATGCCGGTGAGCAGGAGCTTCATGTCGTCCGACACTTCGTAGATGATCGAGTAATAGCGGATGTCGATGCCGTCGCGCTTGGCGATTTCGCGGGCCTGCGCATTGGCGCGGACGTTGAAGCCGATGATCACCGCGCCGGACGCCTTGGCCAGCGTCACATCGGCTTCGCTGATCGGGCCAACGGCGCCGTGAATGACGTTCATCTTCACCTCGGCGGTGCCGAGCTTGCTGAGTGTGCCGGAGAGGGCTTCCACCGAGCCCTGCACGTCAGCCTTCACAACCACGGCCAATTCCTTCGCGGTGCCGGCTTTGATCTTGGCGAACATCTGCTCCATGGTCGAACCGGCGGCCGAGGCCACGTGTTCCTTATCGCGGATCTTGCGGCGGCGGAACTCGGCGACTTCGCGCGCGCGCGCTTCGTCGGTCACGACGACGAAGTCGTCACCCGCGGCGGGCGTGCCGGCAAAGCCGACGACTTCCACGGGTGCGCTCGGCATGGCCGACTTGACCTGCTTGCCGTGCTCGTTGATCAGCACGCGCACGCGGCCCCACTCGGCGCCGGCGACGAAAATGTCGCCGACATGCAGCGTGCCGCGCTGGACAAGCACCGTACCCACGGAACCGACGCCCTTTTCCATCTTGGCTTCGATGATGGCGCCTTCGGCGGTGCGGTCGGGATTGGCTTTCAGGTCGAGCACTTCGGCCTGCAACAGAATGGCTTCTTCGAGCTTATCGAGGTTGGTTTTCTTGGTCGCCGAGACTTCGATGCACAGGGTCTCGCCGCCCATATCTTCCACCACCACTTCGTGGCTGAGGAGGTCGGTCTTGACGCGCTGCGGGTTTGCGCCCGGCTTGTCCATCTTGTTGACGGCGACGATGATCGGAACGCCCGCGGCCTTGGCGTGCTTAATGGCTTCGATGGTCTGCGGCATGATGCCGTCGTCGGCGGCCACCACCAGGATGACGATGTCGGTGACCTTGGCGCCGCGCGCACGCATGGCGGTGAACGCCTCGTGGCCGGGTGTATCGATGAAGGTGATCTTGTGCCCGTTGCTGGTGCGCACCTGATAGGCGCCGATGTGCTGGGTGATGCCGCCGGCTTCACCGGCCGCGACGTTGGCCGAGCGCAGGGCATCGAGCAGCGAGGTCTTGCCGTGATCGACGTGACCCATGACGGTGACCACCGGCGGGCGCGGCTTCATCACTTCGGCTTCGTCCGGGGCGGTCTTGAGATTCTCTTCCACCGAAGATTCGTTGACGCGTTTGAAGCGGTGACCGAATTCCTGGACCACCAATTCGGCGGTATCGGCATCGATGACTTCGTTGATGGTTGCCATGATGCCTAATTTCATCAGTGCTTTGATGACGTTTACGGAGCGCTCGGCCATGCGGCTCGAGAGTTCCTGCACTGTGATGGTTTCGGGGATGATGACTTCGCGGACGACCTTGTCCGTGTTCATCGGTTGCTTGAGCTGGGCCTTGCGGCGTTCCTTCTCGACGGCGCGGCGCATCGAGGCGATCGAGCGGCTGCGCTCGACGGCATCGTCGCCTTCCAGCGCGGCGCCGATCGACAGCTTGCCGGCGCGGCGGCGCGGCTCGGTGCGCTTGACCATCGGCGGCTTGTGGCCGGCCTTGTTTTTCTTGCGGCGCGCGTCTTCGTCTTCTTCTTCTTCGATCAGTTCGCGGCGGACCGGTACGGCATCGGTGCGCGCTTCGGTCGTCGTCGTCGCAGCAGGTGTCGCCTCGGCGGCGGCGCGCGCTGCAGGCGCGGGCGCTTCCGGCGCCGGAGCGGGCGCGAGGGAAGCGCGCAGCTTTTCCTCTTCGGCGCGCAGGGCATCGATCTCGGCTTGGCGCTTGGCGTCTTCCTCGGCCTTAACGCGCGTCTCTTCGTCGGCCTTGATGGCTTCTTGCAGCGCCTTGAGGCGGTGCGCCTTCTCGTCGTTGGTTAGCGTGCCGTGCGAGATCGCTTCCTTGGAGAACAGCTCGGCGGTGGCTTTATCCTTCAGCGAGACCGGCGCGGATTTGACTTCCTGCACCTTGCCGTCGGCGCCCATCTCGAACTGACGCTTGCGCTTGCGTTCGACCTGAACGACTTTCGAACGGCCGTGCGAGAAGCTCTGGCGGACCTGTCCGGTCTCGACCGTCTTCTTCAGCTCCAGCTTGCCCCCGCTCAGCGAGAGAGGTCTCTTGGTCGTCTTGGTGTCGCTCGGCATGCTTTCCTAACCGTACCTTCTAAAAACGCTTCAGCGCTCTTCTTTACTCTTTGCGCACGCCGGCATAACGGCCGGCATCCTCAAGCAACGTCACCGTCAACCGGCCCGGCAGCAACGCAACGTGCACAACGGCATTGCGCCCGAGAGCCGTTCCCAATTCAGCGCCGGTAAAGACATCCACCATCGGCACCTGCGGTGCGAGTGCCGCAAACTTGCGACGCTCCTGGGACGAACCGTCCGCCGCTTCGAACAAAGCCGCAGTGCGTCCGCCCGAAATCTGAGCGCGTACCTTCTCTGCTCCGGCGGCCACCAGTCCGGCGCGACGCGCCAAACCAAGATGATTGAGACAGCGGCGTTTCAATTGCTCGGCAACGGTATCGGCCAAGTCCGCCGCAACAATCACGCTCTTACGTGCGGCCTTGGCGAACATCCGCTTGGACGCCGCTGTTTCTATCATAGCGCGCTCGGCCCTCAACCACAAACCCCGCCCCGGCAGGCGGGCCTCTACGTCGGGAACCAGTATGTCTCCCGGCCCCACGACAAATCGGATCAGTCGCGCCGTCGGCAGCGACTCGCCCGTGGCGATGCAGCGCCGGTTGGGCCCAGTCTCTGCCTCGATCTCGGTCTCCGGCGCCTCGGCCGCGTCCGGGCCGGTGTCTTGCGGCTCCATGCTCACGTCCAGCACCACATCCAAAGCCCGCTCCGCCACTAATGCGTGCGCGCCGTCTAGGCCGATTGGCCCTCGCCGGCGCCCGCCTCAGTGCCTTCCGGGAACCAATGCTTGCGCGCCGCCATGATGATGGCATTGGCCGCATCTTCCTTGATCGCGTCGGCGCCCAGGATCTCGACCAGCTCGTCGCCAGCCAGATCGGCCAGGTCGTCGAGGGTTTTGATGCCCTTTTCGCCCAGAACGATGATCTTTTTGGCGTCCAAGCCGTCGATTTCGGCGTTGGCCAGGTCCTCGGACACGCCCAGTTCCTCCAGGCGCGCCATGACCTTCTTGTTCTCTTCCTCGATGTAGGCGGTCGCGCGGGCCTTGAGCTCGCCGGCGATGTCTTCGTCGAAACCCTCAATGTCGGTCAGTTCTTCGAGCGGCACGAAGGCCAATTCATCGACGGTGGAGAAGCCTTCGGTCACCAGCAGATGGGCGAGCACGTCGTCCACATCAAGGGCATCGATGAACATCTTCGAGCGCGAGCGGAACTCTTCCTGGCGGCGCTCGGATTCTTCGCCTTCAGTCAGGATGTCGATGGTCCAGCTGGTCAGTTGAGACGCGAGGCGCACGTTCTGGCCGCGCCGGCCGATGGCCAGTGACAGCTGCTCGTCGGGGACGACCACTTCGATACGGCCGGAATCTTCATCCAGCACCACCTTGGTCACTTCGGCGGGCGCCAGTGCGTTGACCACGAAGGTCGCCGGATCCTGGTTCCACTGGATGATGTCGATCTTCTCGCCCTGGAGCTCGGCGACGACGGCCTGCACACGGCTGCCGCGCATACCGACGCAAGCGCCGACGGGATCGATCGAGTTGTCGTTGGAAATCACGGCAATCTTAGCGCGGCTGCCGGGATCGCGCGCCACGGCCTTGATCTCGATGATGCCGTCATAAATTTCCGGGACTTCCTGGGCGAACAGAGCGCCCATGAACTCGCCGGCCGTGCGCGACAGGAAAATCTGCGGGCCCCGCGGCTCTTCACGCACATCCATGATGAAAGCGCGCACGCGGTCGCCGTTCTTGAAATGCTCGCGCGGGATCAGTTCGTCGCGGCGGAGCAAGCCTTCGGCGCGGCCCAGATCGACGATGACGTTGCCGAACTCGACGCGCTTGACCAGGCCGTTGACGATCTCGCCGACGCGGTCCTTGTACTCGGTGAACTGGCGCGCACGCTCGGCGTCGCGCACCTTCTGCACGATCACCTGCTTGGCGGTCTGCGCGGCGATGCGGCCGAAATCGATCGGCGGCAAAGGATCGATCAGCACGCCACCGATATCGATGGTCGGATCCTTACGCTTGGCTTTGGCGAGCGGCAGTTGGGTGTGCTCGTCCTCGACGGTTTCGACCACTGTCATGTAGCGCGCGAGGCGAATCTCGCCGGTCTTCCTGTCGATGGCCGCGCGGATGTCGTTCTCGTGACCGTACTTGGAGCGCCCGGCCTTTTGGATGGCTTGCTCCATGGCTTGAAAGACCTCTTCGCGGTCGATGCCCTTATCGCGGGCGACTGTGTCGGCGACCTGCACCAGTTCGGGGCGCGCCATGCCAATGCTCTGAGCCATCGTCTTTACTCCGTTAAGCGTTATCGTTGTCCGGTTTGCCGCTGCGGCTGGCCGTTGCGGCAATCAGTTCGTCGGTCAGCACCAGTTTGGCGGTGCTGATGTTCTCAAGGGCGACGACGTGGTCGACGCCGTCCATGCGTATCGTCACTTTGCCATCGACCAGTCCTTCGAGGCGGCCGCGGAAACGTTTGCGCGTATTCACCGGCACCCGGGTCTCAAGCTTGATCAAGAAACCGGCGTAGGTCGCAAAATCCTTCGGCCGCGTCAGTGGCCGGTCGATGCCCGCGGAACTCACTTCCAAATCGTAGGTGCCGGGCAACGGGTCCTCGACGTCGAAGATCGCCGAGAGCGCGTTGCTGATCTCCTCGCAATCGGCGACCGAGATCTGGCTACCGTCGCGCCGGTCCGCCATCACCTGCAGCGTGCGCCGGCCGTCGCTGCCAGTAATCGCGATGCGCACCACCTCGAAGCCCATGGCTTCAAGGGTCGGCTCAACGCGGGCTTCAAGATGTGGCAATCGTTCCAAGCGTCCCGTTCCAAACGTGCGGGAAGCGGGCAATAAAAAAAGTGGGCAATCGGCCCACTTCCCAAGGTATCCTAATGGTGAAGATGGTCGCTGATATAATGCGATTTTTGGCGGAATACAAGGTGTTTCCGGCAATGCGCGCCGCGGTTCAACCGCCGCGCGGTCGGCGCGAGAAATTCAAAAAAACCGGGGTGCGGCCCGCGGCAATGGCCTTTTCCTCGTAGCGGGTCGCGGTCGAGTCGGCGGGCCTAAGCCGCCAATCTCCTGGGTTTTGCGCCTCCCAAAGGAAGGCTGGATGGCGGGGCGCGTGCACCAATGTCCACTCGATATAGGTGGGATGATCGCTGGCGACGCGGAATTCGCCGCCGTCGATCAAGACCTCCGCCAGCCGGTCCAACATGGATGTGCTGATGAATCGGCGCTTGGCGTGGCGGCTCTTAGGCCACGGGTCCGGAAACAGCAGCGAAACGCGCGCCAGACTGGCCGGCTTCAGCCGTGGCAACAGGTGGCGCACGTCATTGTCGTAGATGCGCACGTTGCCGAGTTGGCGTTCCGCGACATAGCGCAGCAGCGAGGCGACGCCATTGACGAAGACCTCGCAGCCCACGAAACCGATCTCGGGGTTGGCCTCGGCCTGGGCGGCCAAATGCTCGCCGCTACCAAAACCGATCTCCAGCCGAACGGCGGATTTTCCGGGGAATAGTGATTTAAAATCAATATCTTGATCCCCGGGCGCTATGCGCAGCTCGGGAAGCAAGCTGTCCAGAAGCGAGAGCCGTCCCGCCTTGAGCGGCTTGCCCTTACGACGGCCGTAGAACTGAATCCGTGGCGCGTTTTCAGGTGAAGTGGTCACCGGTTCACCGTCCGAAAATGCGCCAAACCTAAAGACCGAGCCTGATCGCTCCGCAATCAGGTGGGAAGGAGCTTAGACCCCGAAGGCGGACTCAAGCTGCTCCACCAGGTCGAGGCGCTCCCAGCTAAAGCCGCCGGCGCCGTCGGGCTCGCGGCCGAAGTGGCCGTAAGCGGCGGTGCGGGCGTAGATGGGGCGGTTGAGCTTGAGGTGTGTGCGGATACCGCGCGGGCTGAGGTCCATCAGCTCCTGCAGAACCTTGGACAGCTTGTCTTCGTCCACATTGCCGGTTCCTTGCGTGTCGACATAGACCGACAGCGGCTTGGCGACGCCGATCGCGTAGGACAGCTGGATCAGGCATTTGTGCGCGAGACCGGCCGCGACGACGTTCTTCGCAAGATAGCGCGCAGCATAAGCGGCCGAACGGTCGACCTTTGTGGGGTCCTTACCCGAGAACGCGCCGCCGCCGTGCGGGGCCGCGCCGCCGTAAGTATCGACGATGATCTTGCGGCCGGTGAGGCCGGTATCGCCGTCGGGTCCGCCGATGACGAAACGGCCCGTCGGATTGACGTAAAAGCTGTCTTCCGGGCACATCCAGCCCTTGGGCAGGACGCCGAGTACGTGCTTGCGCACATACTCGCGGATCTCTTCCTGGCTGGCCTTCTCGCTGTGCTGCGTCGAGACGACAACCGAGGTGGTGCCCACCGGCTTGCCGCCGACGTACTGCACCGAAAGCTGGCTCTTGGCATCGGGGCCAAGGAAATCCACATCCTTGTTGTGCCGCGCTTCGGCCAGCGCCTCGAGAATGGCGTGCGAGTACTGGATGGGCGCGGGCATGAGGTTGTGGGTTTCATTGACGGCAAAGCCGAACATGATGCCCTGGTCGCCGGCGCCTTCATCCTTGTTGCCGGCGGAATCAACACCGACGGCGATGTCGGCGGATTGCGCGTGCACATAGCACTCGACCTTCGCGCTCTTCCAGTGGAAGCCCTCCTGCTCGTAGCCGATGTCCTTCACCGCATCGCGCGCGGCCTGGATCATCTTCTCGTGCGTCACCGAAGCGGGGACGCGCACTTCGCCAGCAAGGACGATGAGGTTCGTCGTGCACAACGTTTCCAAAGCCACGCGCGCTTGCGGGTCGGCCGTGAGGCACAGATCGACGATGGAGTCCGAGATGCGGTCGCTGACCTTATCGGGATGGCCTTCCGAGACGGATTCACTTGTGAACACATAATCGGTCTTGGCCAAGGCGCTCTCCTGAACTTTGGGAAAATCGGGTGCCTAAGGTCCCCCCAAAGGCCCGCCCGACGTAAAGGAAAGCCCCGGTTTTTGCAAGAGTCTGGGGCGCGGGGCCGACAAACCGCAGGGCGCGAATCAAAACGCCGCCGCAAGTGGTCTTGCGGCGGCGTGTGGGTGTTAAAGCGGCGTGGACCTAATCCTCGGTCGGCTCTTCCGGCGAAGCCAGTGACTTGGCCAGTTCGTAAATACGGCGCCGCACGTGATAGTCCTTGATGCGGTAGTAAGCGCGCACAAGTTCAAGCGTCTCGCGCCTGGTCATGGGATCGTTCTCGCGCGGCTCGACGTCCGGGGTTTCGACCGAAAGATTACGCGGACTGGCGCTGGCGGTCGCATCGTCCATTTCTTTGAAGAAGAAGGACATCGGGCAATCCAAGACGCGGCTGAGATCCCACAGGCGGCTCGCGCCGATCCGGTTGGCGCCGCGCTCGTACTTCTGCACCTGCTGGAAGGTGAGGCCGATGGCTTCGCCCAGCTTCTCCTGGCTCATGCCGAGCAAGGTCCGGCGCAAGCGCACGCGGCTGCCCACGTGGACATCGACCGGGTTCGGTTTGCCCGATGGCATACGCCCGCGTGTCGAACGCGCCGTAGCGGTGTCGTCGAGAGCGTCATCTTCCTTCGGTAAACCCATGGCAAACCCTAAATGTTATAGGCGTACAAAAAACATATGCCTGTCGCGAAATGCCGACAACGACTCTACCGACCGTTGCAAGAAGGGGGCGTCAGCACCACTATTTGACACCAAAACCCGCGTGAAATCAAACCAACAGACCCAATTTCTCGAAGGGTTTTAACCCTAGGTCATGGCTTGGAACCCACCCGATTTCGGCGCCGATGAATTGTTAACGCCAGAGCGCCGGCTACGGTTGCTAGAAACAGGGGGATTACATTTCCCAACAAACCGAAGGGCGTATTGTCGCCGACGGCCTCCGGCAAGCGTGCATCCAACACACCACGCTCTCCCAATCCCAGCGCGGCGATTGTACGGCCGGTGCCGTCGATCACCGCCGAAATGCCGGTATTGGCTACGCGTACTAGAGATAGTCCCTCTTCCACTGCGCGCAAGCGGGCGGTCGCATAATGTTGGTAGGGCCCGGTGCTCATGCCGAACCAGGCGTCGTTGGTCAGGTTAAGCAACCAGCGCGGGCGCTCCGCTCCGCCCGGCGTCACCTCCCCTGAAAAAATGGCCTCGTAGCAAATCAGCGGCGTGAAGGGCGGCAAGCCGGGCGCGTTCAAAGTGGCAAGGCCAGTGCCAACGCCGTAGTCGCCCACACCACCGGTGATCTTCTCGTAGGGGATCAGCCAGCGCAGCGGCATGTACTCACCGAAGGGCACCAGGTGGGTCTTGTCGTATGAGGCGGTGATGTTGCCGTCCGGAGGAATCACGAACATCGAATTGTAGATCGCGGTGTATTGCGTCTCATTGCGCAGCGCGCGGTCGGCACCCGTGATCAGCGCGCCGCCGGGCGGCGCCGCCCTTGCCGCGACAGTGCGGTGACCTTCATTGAGATTGAGGAAGAAGGTTGGCGGCACGGCGGCCTCGCCCCAGATCACGTGCGTGATATCCGCTGGTCGGTTTTGTGTGCTGAGGTTCACGTAGTCTTGAAGCTGACTCTCCCAAAGACTCGGACGTGCGCGGTCGCGCTGCGAGATGCCGGCCTGCACGAGACGCAGCTTCACGCCGTCAACGAAAGTTGTTTCGGCGTTCGCAAGCCGCGCCGCTCCCGCGGCGCCGATGACAAGCAGCGCGAGCAGCGGCAGCGCTGCCGTGATCCAGGCGCGGCGGAAGCGCGGCGCGTGGGCGAGCACCACGGGCATCGCAGCCGCGATCACGGTGATCAGCGAAAGGCCGTAGGTTCCGATCAGCGTCGAGACTTGAATCATAGGCAGACCGAAGGGCGTCGTCTCCTCGGACCACACGGCGCCCACCGGGTTCCAGGGGAACCCGGTGAAGATCCAGCTCTTGATCCACTCGATCAGCACCCAAGCGGACGCGAAAATGAGCACACGGCACATGGTGGTCGCGGTGCGGTCGTCGGGCATATCGTCTTCGCCCGCGGGCGCGATGAGATGCGTGACTCCTGTCACCACGGCGATGAAAACGCCGACGCCGGCGGCGAGCGCCGTCACGGCGGGATAGGCGATGGCGCCGAACTGCTCTTCATCGACGAAGAAAGCCTCGCTGATCCAATAGAAACTGGTGAGGTAATGCCCAAAACCAAAGGCCCACCCGACGGCCGCCGCGCTGCGCCAGGTTCTGCAGCCATCGAGCAGCAGCAGCAGCAGGGGGAATGAAACGATGAGGACCGGCACGAAGGAGAAGGGCGCGAAGGCCAGGATCATCGCCACGCCGGCGAGAAAGGCGATACTCAATCGCTGCCATCCGCGCAGCCGGCTGAGCCAATCTGCAGCGCGCGCCAGCACGAGCGGCTATTTCCCCGTGGGTGCGGGCAGCGGCAGGCCGCGCAGCCGCAGCGACCGCACGCGCCGCGGATCGCCCTCCAGCACCTCGAACTCGACGCCGGAGGTATGCTTGATGAGCTCGCCGCGCGCGGGTACGTGGCCGGCAAGGAAAATGACCAAGCCCCCGAGCGTATCGTTATTCTCGCGTTCCTCCTCGGTGAACACGGGACCGAACCGCTTCTCGAATTCCTCACGCGTCACGCGCGCATCGGCGACGAACGTGCCGTCGCTCTTCTCGACGATGGAAGGAACCTGATCAGTATCGTGCTCGTCGTCGATCTCGCCGACAATCTGCTCGACCACGTCTTCGATGGTCAGGAGGCCGTCGATGCCGCCGTACTCGTCCACCACCAGCGCCATGTGCGTGCGCTTCAGGCGCATCTCGAGCAGAAGGTCGAGCACGCGCACTGCGGGCGAGACGAATAGAAGGGTGCGCACGATCTCCGACAAGGACGGCTGGCGCGCGTCGATATCGGCGCTGCGTTCCGCGACCATCACGGCCACATCCTTGATGTGCACCATGCCGACGACGTCATCGAGATTCTCGCGGAAGACCGGCAGGCGCGAGTGGCGCTCTTTCATCAGAAGGGCGAGCACTTCGGGCATCGGTGTATCCACCTCGACGGCAACGATGTCCGCGCGCGGCACCATGATGTCGGCCGCCGTCACGGTGCGCATTTTGAGCACGTTCCCCAGCAGCAGGCGTTCGTTGGGGTCGATGGCCGGTCCGCCGTCGAGCGGACTTTCCTCGTTGCGCTCCTCGATCAGCTCCTCGATCACCTCGCGCACGGTTTCAGCTTCCGGCGTTTCCGGATTGAACCAGCGGCGAATCGTCTTGAGCAGCCCGGCGCTTTGCTCCTGGGGCGCTTCAACGGTGATCTGGCGATTGAGCTCACTCATCGGCGCGCGCGCTTTCGGCCAGGGCGCGACTTGGCGCGCGCAAGCTGCGGCGCGCTGTAGGGATCGGCGATCCCCAGCCCGGCCAGTATCCTTTTCTCCAATCGTTCCATAGCGCTAGCATCGGCGCTCATCTCGTGATCATAGCCCAAAAGGTGCAGAACGCCATGCACCACCAGATGCGAAAGATGCGCCTTTAACGTTTTGGCCTCGGCCTTGGCCTCGCGCGCCGCCACACCATAAGCCAGGGCCACGTCGCCCAAGGGGAGCGGCATGCCGCCGGGCGGGGCGCCGGAGCCGCCGGTCGGAAAGGACAGCACGTTCGTGGGTTTATCCTTGCCGCGGTAGGTGGCGTTCAGTTTGTGCACCGCGGCATCGCCGGTCAGCAGAACGCTGACTTCGGCGGCGCGTTTTTGCCTTGCTGCAACAAGCGCCGCCTCGGCGGCGCGCTTGGCGACAGCGCGCGCCCCGGGCAGCGCGCGTGTCCACGCCGAAGCGGCGACAATGACATCAATGGTGTGTGCACTTTGCGCGGTGCGCGCGGTCATTCGGTTTGCGACTTCTTGCGTTGCGCATCGCGCTTGTCGTAGGCGGAGACGATGCGCGTCACCAGATCGTGGCGCACGACATCGCGCGCGGTGAAAGAAACGCGCGCGACGCCTTTGACGCCGTCCAGCGTTTCCAGTGCGTCTTCCAAGCCGGACTTCACGCCGCGCGGCAAGTCCACCTGGCTGAGATCGCCGGTGACCACCATGCGCGAATGCTCGCCCATGCGTGTCAGCGCCATTTTCATCTGCACCGTTGTTGTGTTCTGCGCTTCATCGAGGATGATGAACGCGCTCGACAGCGTGCGGCCCCGCATGAAGGCCAGGGGCGCGACTTCGATCTCGCCGGACAGCAGCAGCTTGGCGACATAGTCGCCAGGCAGCATGTCGTAGAGCGCGTCGTAGAGCGGACGCAGATAGGGGTCGACTTTCTCGCGCATGTCGCCGGGCAAGAAGCCGAGACGCTCGCCGGCTTCAACGGCGGGGCGCGAGAGAATGATGCGGTCGACCGCGCCAGAGAGTTTGAGCGCAACAGCTTTTGCGACCGCCATGTAGGTTTTGCCGGTGCCGGCCGGGCCGAGCGCGAACACGAGCTCGTAATCCTGCAGGGCCTGCAGGTACGCCGCTTGGCCCGGCGAGCGCGCCGTGATGTGGCGCTTGCGCGTGCGGATCGAAAGATCGCTGCCTTCGCTGACATTGTCCTGCAGCAGGCGCGCGACGCCGTCCACGTCACCGACCTCGACAGGCAAGCCGGACGTCAAACGCTTGTAGAGCTGCTTGAGCGCGGCTTGGGCGCGCGCGGCCTTCTCCGGCGACCCTTCGATGGTCACGGTGTTGCCGCGGCTGTGCAGCACGACACCCATGCGTTGCTCGAGGCGGTGGAGATTGTCGTTGTGCGGACCGACGAGCTCTTGCACCAGCGCGTTGTCAGAGAATTCGCAGGTTAAATGCGTGTCGTCGCTCATGCGCTCGCGGCTTTTGTTTCGTTGTCGGCCCAGACAGCGCCCAAACTGTAGGCTTCCACCGACACCACTTTCACCGGCACGATGCTGCCGATGTGCTTTGGGTCTGCCATGACATGCACCGCCTGCAGATAAGGGCTGCGGCCTACGATCTGGCCCGGATAACGGCCGGGGTTGGTGAGCAGGATGTCGAAGGTGCTGCCGACGCAGCTGGTATTGAACGCGCGCAGCTGCGCGTCCAGGACCTGCTGCAGGAGGTGAAGGCGTTCGGTCTTCACGTCGTCGGGCACCTGAGGCTTCAGGAGCGCCGCTGGGGTGCCAGGGCGCGGGCTGTACTTGAACGAGAACGACTGCACGAAACCGACGTCGCCCACCAGCTCCATGGTCTCGTCGAAGTCCTTGTCGGTCTCGCCGGGATAGCCGGTGATGAAATCCGACGACAGCGCGATGTCGGCGCGCGCGCCGCGCAGCTTGTCCACGATGCGGCGGAAATCATCCGCCGTATGGCCGCGGTTCATGGCGGCGAGAATTTTGTCGGAGCCCGATTGCACCGGCAGGTGCAGGAACGGCATGAGCTGCGGCACTTCGCCGTGAGCGGCGATGAGGTCGTCGTCCATGTCGCGCGGGTGCGAGGTGGTGTAGCGGATGCGCGCGAGGCCATCGACCTCGGCGAGCGCGCGGATCAAGCGCCCCAGCGTCCACGTGGAGCCGTCGGGGCCTTCGCCGTGGAATGCATTGACGTTCTGACCGAGCAGCGTGATCTCGCGTGCGCCGCCGCCGACGAGAATGCGCGCCTCGCGCAGAACGTCTGCGGCGGGCCGCGAGTATTCCGCGCCGCGTGTGTAAGGTACGACACAGAACGTGCAGAATTTGTCGCAGCCTTCCTGCACCGACAGAAAGGCGGTGGGCCCATCGGCGCGCGGCGCCGGCAGGTGATCGAACTTGGGCTCGGCCGGAAAGTCGGTATCCAACACCTGCTCGCGGGCACGCGTTGCGCGCGCCACCATTTCGGGCAGGCGGTGGTAGGCCTGCGGACCCACAACGATATCCACATGGGGCGCGCGGGCAAGGATCTCGCTGCCCTCGGCCTGGGCGACACAGCCGGCGACCGCAACGATCATGTTGTCCTTGGCATTCTTCAGCGGGCGGATGCGGCCTAAATCCGAGAACACCTTCTCGGCGGCTTTCTCGCGGATGTGGCAGGTGTTGAGGATGACCATGTCGGCCTCCTCGGCTGTCTCGGTCGCGGTATAGCCCAGGGGCGCCAACACGTCGGCCATGCGCGCCGAATCGTAGACGTTCATCTGGCAGCCGTAGGTCTTGATAAACAGCTTCTTGCGCGTCGGGTTAGCCATCTAAGCGACTGAATATCCTTGATATTCTGCAAGCACTAACGCTTGCCGGGGCCGGGAGGTCCCGCCCGGTCCCTGAGGGAGGCCTGTCATACTCCATTTGGGGGCGGCGGGCCTAGGCCCAGGCTTGGGGCCGCCCGGCCAGCAGGCGGGCCATGCCGGTGCGCACCACTTGGTCGCAGTGGGCGGCAAGCGCCTTGCGGCTGCCGAATTCGGCCAGGGTCACCGGCGGATGGAAGGCGACTTCCACCGTCAGCCGCCCGAGCTTCGAGAGGTACCAAAGGTGCGGGATCATCTCCATGTCGCCGTACCAGGCGACGAACGGCCGCCAACCCACGCCCAGCGGTAAGCCGTTGAGGCGCGTATAGGCAATGGAGACCGGCTGCACGGCGATGTGGCGCAACTGTCCCTTCTTGTCGGTGATGCGCCGCTCGGCGACGGTGAACAGCGCGCTCTTGAAGGGCTTCATGCGGTTGCCGTCGCCCGAGGTGGATTCGGGGAACATGATGAGTGTGTCGCCGTCGTCGAGGCGGTCCTGAATCTGGTCGCGCGCGCTGTCGGTGGCGCTACGGCGCCGGTCGATGAAGACGCTGCGCCCGGCTTTGGCCATGATGCCGAAGATCGGCCATTTTGCGATATCGGCCTTGGCGACAAAATCGCCGGCGATGAGCGAGCCCAGCGCGACGATGTCGTAATAGGAGACGTGGTTGGACACCACCAGGTGCGGATTCTCGTTGATCTGTTGTCCGCATACCACGAC
Organism: uncultured bacterium; assembly: GCA_903888485.1. GTDB lineage: Bacteria > Pseudomonadota > Alphaproteobacteria > Rhodospirillales > Rhodospirillaceae > SHVO01. The sequence continues at coordinate 35,834 of CAISTS010000005.1, forward strand.
GCGCAAACCGATGATGCCGGCGAGCACGCGGTAGTACCAGCGGCGGAAGGGTGCGGAATTGATGTTGAGGCCGTTGAGGCTGGCGGACACCAGCGTGGCGATGAGCGACGCGATCAAAAAACCGCTGAGCCGAAAGAAGGCGACGAGCGTCCCGATCGGCGCTGTGGGCAGTGCGGGTTCGGGAAAAGCCTCTAAGACGCGCGTTTGAATGACGCCACTCCGTTGTTGCCGGAATGACGCTCGGCCAGGTCATAGTGGCGCGTATAGCGGTCCGCGATCAGGTCGGTCCTGACGATGATGCAAACATCGGTGGTGTTGAACTGATGATCGATCACCGCGCCGTCGCCGACGAAGCCGCCGATACGCAAGTATCCCTTTAAAAGCGGCGGCAGGCTGGCGAACGTGCGCTTCGCGTCGATCGCGTCCTTGGGCACCAGGTTCATGTCCACGAAGCGCTCGGGCAGCGCACGTGTGCGAATTCCTTCCGGCGCCAGGTGATAGTGATAAAGGTAAGACAGCTGCACGGCGAGTTTCTCAGGGTCCGTCCCCGGCAAGCTCGCGCAGCCGAACATGAGATCGATACCGTGAGCGTTGGTGTACTCGGCGATGCCGCGCCACAACAGGTTCAAGGTCGCACGGTCGCGATAGCCGGCGTCGACGCAGGACCGGCCAAGCTCAAGAACCACGCCGGGAAAATTCTGCAACTTGCTGATGTCGTATTCGGAGGCGGAGTAGAACCCGCCGGCAACACGCGCATGCTCGCGGCGCATGACGCGGTAGGTGCCGACCACCTGGGTCTCGTAGGGGCGTTGCTGATCGACGACAATCAGATGATCGCAAGCGCCGTCATAGCGGTCGAAGTCGCGCTGGAAGGCCGCCATCTCGGGCAGGGGATGCGCGCCCATCTCGTTGTAGAACACGCGGTAGCGTAAGGCCTGCGCCGCGTCGAGCTCGTCCGCCGAACTGGCGAGCCGGATGATTTGATTGCCGGCGACCACCGGCTGAAATCCATTGTGCGTGTCGCGGAGGAACAGGGTGCCGGCGGTGGTCAGGTCGGATGCCACCGAAGCGCCGGCGTGCAGGTTCGGATTGCTCGTCTGCGGAAAAAGCACAGTCATGTCGAAACCGCGTCCATGGCTATTGCGGGATTGGCTCTTGCGCTGTCCAAGAAATTGCAAGGTCCGGCGCAGCGTCGACTTCAACGTCGAGGTCGTCTTACGGCTCAGCGATGCTGTCGACTGCAGTGTCGAACGCGTCAGGCCGCGGACCGCCAAGGGGATCAAAGGCGCACCCATGCCGCTCCGTTCCTTCCACCACAGTATTGTTGCGTATTTATGACGGCCCGGCTAGGGCTTACGTCCTATCTATCGCAAGACTGTATCGGCGAGGACACAATATGTCGTGTTATCGTTCTGTTTCTTTTTCTGAGCCGATCGGTACGACAAAGAGTTCCAAGCGGTGCCCGACAAGCTTGTAACCGTGCGCCTGAGCAATCTCATGCTGTAGGCGCTCGATGTCGTCGTTACGGAATTCCGTCACCTTGCCCGAGCGCATATCGATGAGGTGATCATGATGTGTCGATGGTGTTTCCTCGTAACGCGCGCGCCCGTCGCCGAACTCGTGGCGCTTGACGATGCCGGCATCCTCGAACAGGCGCATGGTGCGATAGACCGTGGCGATCGAGATGCGCGAATCCTCCGCCGCCGAACGGCGATGCACTTCCTCGACATCGGGATGGTCATGCGCGTCTGACAGGACGCGCGCGATGATCCGGCGCTGGTCGGTCATCTTCATGCCCTTCTCGGCGCAAACCTGCTCAATATGCGAAATCGGTTGGGTCATGTCTTGGGCACCTCTGCGATAGAGCGGCCGCGGGGCGCTCCGTGTTGATCATAAACTTTCGCCCGCGCGCTTGGGAAGGGAAGCAGGCTGAGGCGATGATATTACTAACAATTGTAGCGCGAAAACGCAGCGATGCGACACCTGCTATGTGGGGACCCCGGTGGCAAAAATCGAGTGGCAGCCTCCGCGCGCTTGGTGCACAACACTCACCGTTATGGATCGGCCCGACTATTACATCGACATCACCGGCGACACCTGCCCGCTGACCTTCGTCAAGACGAAGCTGCTGCTCGAGAAGATGCCGCCTGGTGCGCTCGCGACCGTGCGCCTCAAGGGCGCGCAACCGCTCGACAACGTGCCGCGGTCGGTGAGAGCCCATGGCCACGATGTCATCTCGCTTGCGCCGGAGGGGGGCAGCGCCGGCGCTGGGTTGGGCGATCCACGCCTGCCGCATATCCTGGTCGTGAGACGTACTTAGAGCGCGCGCGCCATAAGCACGGCATCGACAGGTCGGTCGCGGCCCTCGCGATAATAATCCTTACGCCGCCCGTGTTCGGCAAAACCGCAACCTTGGTAAAGCGCGTGTGCGCCGGTGTTGTCGGCCGCCACTTCCAGGAACAAGCGGACCGCGCCCGCGTCACGCAAAATGCCGCAGGCTTCGTGCACAAGGCGCGCAGCAAAGCCCCGCCGCCGAAACGCCGGTTCAACAGCGAGGGTCAGGATCTCGGCCTCGTCTGCCGCGGCGCGCACGAGGATGAACCCCGCCGGCTCCGCGCCTTCGCTCGCAATCCACGCACCGACACCGGGTTGATTCAAGAGCGCGCCAAATTCCGCGACGCTCCACGGTGCATCGAATCCCGCGGCATGCAATGCGGCAAGTACATCCGCGTGCGCGGACGAGGCGCGCGCGATGGTCATGGCCGCAGGCGTCCACCGTGCGCGGGTATGACGGCGTCGGGCGGCCGCACATACACCGGCAGCGGACCGCCGCCGGCGGGCGCGCGTGCGGCGGCTAGCTGGGCGAGGACGCCCGTATCGGGCAACGCCGGCGCGGTCGAGAGCCGCGCGCGCGGGCCGAGCGCGGCGGCCGCGGTGGTTGCGGCGTCGCCGACCACCACGACGGGCCCGGTCCCAAGCCATGCCGCCAGCGCATCGGGCGCGATGGCGCACACCTCGGCGGCGGAGCGCAGCGTATGATCGAACAGCTGCACGTAGAGGTCGCCGCGCTTGGTATCGATGGCGGCCAGCACGCGTGCGCCCGGATCGCTGCGCTCGGCAGCCGGTACCGCCGCAGCTAGCACTTCGGTGCTCATCACGCCGATCACGGGCTTACGGGCGGCAAGGCCGAGCCCGCGCGCCGCCGCGAGGCCGACGCGCACGCCCGTGAACGAGCCCGGCCCCACGGTCACTGCGATGCGGTCGAGCACAGCATAGGTCACTCCCGCACCAACCATGATGCGCACAATCGCCGGCATCAGGGCTTCGGCTTGGCCTTGGGCCATGACCTCCTGCGCGTGCGCGAGCACCGCGCCATCGCGCCAGAGGGCAACGGACACGGCGGCGGCGGTTGTATCGAAGGCGAGAATCAACATGCGGACAGGAGGCAGGATTGTTTTGGACTTCGGAACGGCTTGGCAGGATATTCGCTTATGACCTCACCACAAGTCCTAGTCGAGATCGCGCCGCCTGCCTATGACGTCGATCTCTTCATCGCCTACGCCACGGCAGAGAATTTCACCGGCAAGCCGGTCTACGCGCGCCCGGCCTGCTACCTTCATCCCGATGCGGCCGCGTGCCTCACGCATGCCATCGAACTCGCCCGCCCCCTTGGCCTGCGCTTCAAGGTATTCGACGCCTTCCGTCCTTCCGAAGCACAATGGGTGCTGTGGAGTCATACGCCGGACCCTGAGTTCCTCGCCGATCCGCGCCGCGGCTCGCCGCACTCCATGGGCGTCGCGGTGGATCTTACGCTCGTGGATGGATCGGGCGCGGAACTCGATATGGGCACCGCCTTCGACGCCTTCACACCGCGCTCGCACCACGGCGTGCATGACATTTCGCCCGAAGCCCAGCGCAACCGCGCGCTCCTGCTGGGTCTCATGACGGCGGCGGGCTGGGACTTCTACCGCAATGAATGGTGGCACTATCAACTTTTCAAGCCGCGCGACCGCTATCCGGTACTGAGCGACAAGGCGCTCGCGCAATCGATGATGCCATCTGGCTAGGCTTGCGCCAGAATCTCGGCGGCGGTTTTCGGCTTACGTCCGGCGCGCGCCGGTGCGCGTTGGATCTTCAGTGCAAGATCGAGCCATTCGGCGGCCTTGTTGGCGTCGCCGCGTTCGCGCCGTTCGACGTCGGCCAGCAAGTGCGCGGCGCGGGCGCGCACATCGGGCGGCGCGTCCGAGCCTGTCAGGCCGGCGAGCCGGTTACGCGTTTGTCCCCACAACTCGGCCTCCAGCGAAGCTTCCGCCACGGCGAGGCGACTTTCGGGATGATCGGGCGCGGCCTTGGCGAGCGCATCGATGCGCCGCGCCCAATCGAGCGCCGACTCGCCTGGCACTAACGCGCGATAGGCCGACAGTAACTCCGCGTTGGGTTTAACCGCCCAGGCGCGTTCAACCGCGCCCGCCGCCTTGCGGCCCTTGCCTTGCGCCGTCATCGCTTTGGCAAAAGCCGCGACAGCCGCGGGGTTGGTGTCGTCGATATCCATGGCCTTCTTCGCGGCATTGGCGGCGCTGGACGCATCGCCGTGGCCGAGCATGGCCTGGGCTTGCAGCGTGTAAAGACGCGACCGCAGGCGCTTGAGTTCGGTGGGCGAAAACGCATCGCGCGCGAGCTTTTCATCCAGCACCGACAGCGCCTCGTTCCAACGCTCCGCGCTGACTTCCATGTCGAGCACGATCTGCAGCGCCCAGGCCGGCGCATCCTTGCGGCCCATGGCGCGCCGGGCATGGCCAAGCGCGCCGACGATATCGCCGTCGCGCATGGCCTTCTCGGCGAGCGAACGCAAGCCGGCGAGTTCGGTCTCGGGCCGCGCCAGCAGCGCTTCGGCGGCTACTTGCATCTCGCGCGCGTCGCCGGCGAGAACCGCCGCGTCCTTGCGCAGCACCAGCACGGCCGGGTTGTCGTTCAGCAGCGTGCCGGCTTCTTTGGCGAGCTTGCGCGCGGCCTGGCCTTGGCCGGCCTGCACCGCGGCAAAGCCGTCGCCCAGGCTGACGAGGCCGCGCTTCAAGCGCCGCTCGCGGCGCGCGAGGGTGAAGGCCTCGACGCGGCCGCTGAGGTAAGACCAGAGCTTCGCGAGCAGCAGAATGACGATCACCGCAACGATGATCGCGGCGATCAGGACGCCGACCGAAGTGTCGATCTGCCAGCCGCGCCAGGTCATGCTGACGGTGCCGGGATTGTTGGCGAGCCACACTGCGGCGGCGACGAGCGCCGCGACGGCGGCGATAAAGAGGATCAGGCGCGTCATTGAACTAGGGCCCGCTTGCCGATGGCGTGTCTTTCGCCGCGGCGTTGAGTGCGGCGATGGCTTTGGTCGTCAGCTCAGCGCTGGCGCGCTCGGCGGCCACACGCATGCGGGCGTCCGCGAGCCACGTCGCAGCAGCTGTGGCGGCCCCGCCGCGCAAGCCCTCCATTTCGCTCACCGCGGCCGCGAGATCGCCTTCGTTCAGACGCTGTTCAGCGCGCGCGAGCACCGCCGAAGTCCCGGTGCCGGCGGCATCGCCGTCCAGGCGGCGTACCGTAACGATCGACATGGCGCGGTCGAAGATGCGCCGATACCACGCGCTGGTGCCGTCGGGCATGACGCTGGCGCGCATCGCCGCGGCGGCAGCCGGGCGGAAGCGGCGCTGCAGTTCGGGCAATGCCGGAATGCCGCGGGCGGCGGCGCCGGCGAAAGTGCTGTCGTCGAGCGCGAGGCCCGACCGCGCGGAAAGCGCCTTAGCGGTTTCCAGCTCGAGGGCAAAGCCGCGTCCCGTGATGAGCGCCTCGCGCAGCTGCGACAGCGACATCAACAGCGCGATGTTCGCGCTCTGCTCGTTCATGGTGCGCCGGGCCGTGGTCTCGACGGCGGTGACGCGGTCGGCCAGCGCCAGCACGCTGTTGGCGTCGGCGCTCTTGCCTTCAAGCGCGTTCAGACGCTTGCTCAAGTCTTCAAGCCGCGCCGTGTTGCCGATGGCCGCTTCCAGCGTGGCGATACGCGCGGTGACGGCAGCGAGCTGCTTCGCTTGGCTCGACAGGCTGTCACCTAATGAACTCACCGCGCCTTCATCTTGGGCGATGCCGGCGCGGCTTTCGAGCGCGGTCAGCCGCTGCGTCAGCGCGGTGAGCGCGTCGCCCTTGATGCCGCCTTGTTCGACCGCATTGAGGCGCGCGTTGAGCGCGCCGATGTCGGCCTGCACACCCGGGACGGATCCGCTGACGGTGGGAGTGGATGCCGGTGCGGGCGCTGCCGGCGCGGCCTCCTCGGCGATGCGGCTGGTGATCTGCGGCAGGTAGCGCGATGCGGCCACCACGGCGACCGCGGCGATGAGCACAAGAATGACAAATACGCCGACGGCGCGGCTTCCGCCGCTACGGCGCAATTCCGGTGGCGGCGGTGTCGCGGTCGCACGCTCGGCCGCCGGGTCGGATTCGGGCGCGGGTGTTTCGTTCTGGCCAAAGTACTTGTGGCGTCCGCCTTGTTGCGCGCGCATGTCGGCGGCGTCTTCGGCCAGCAAGCGCGCCGCGCGCCCGCCGCTGCGCGCGGTGGCTTTGGATTCGACCGCGCTGTCCGCATGGCTCCCGTCGAGCGGGGTCAGCACGGGCGTTGCCGCGGGCGGGCTCGCATGGCCTTCCGCCGCCCGGTCTTCCTCGGGTGCATCGCTGCGCGGGGTTGTCTGTCTCAGCTGTTCTGCCACGGACATATCTTCCTTTGCTTGCGGCGGATCGGGCGGCGGCGGGGCCGCGGGCTCTGGTTCTAGGACCGGCGCAGGCGCGGGCATTGTAGCCGATGCGGGCGCGCTCGCCATGGTGCTGTGCACCATCTCGGTAACGGTTTCGGTTTGTATTTCAAAGTTCTGGGCGTCCGTACGTTCCCCCGAACGCTCTAAGGTGACGCCCAGCGGCATGTCCCAAGGCGGGCCGCCGATGTTTTCCGGTGCCGGCTCCGATGGGGCGCGGGTGCGGCCGACCCAGGAGCGCAGCCGACTGGCCAAACCGGGCCGGGGCGGCGCGTTGGCTTGGATGCGGGCCCGCTCTTCTTCCTCGGCGCGCCGGCGTGCGGTTTTCTCGGCTTTTTCGGCGGCGGCCTGCTCGGCGCGTTCCTGGGCGCGGCGGGCCTTTTCGGCTTTAGCCGCTTCGGCGTGCTCGCGCTCGGCGCGCGCGCGCAGGGCGCGTTCCTCGTCCTTACGCTGCTGTTCCGCGCGCTTGGATTCGGCGCGTTCGCGTTCACGCTGCTCGTTCTGAAGGCGCTCGGCAGCGATGCGTTCAAGTTCTAGACGGTCGAGCTCGGCTTGTTCGGCGTTGCGTTCGGCGACACGCTCGGCTTCGGCACGCTCGGCTTCGGCGCGCTGTTGTGCGATGCGCTCGCGCTCGGCTTGGACGGCGGCGCGTTGCGCGGCCAGGGCGCGTTCCCGCTCCGTCCGTTCGGCGGCAAGACGCTCGTGTTCGATGCGATCGGCTTCGGCCTGTACCTGCGCAAGCCGTTCACGCTCGGCCTTTTCGGCTGCGTGCTGTTCGGCGAGGGCGCGGTCGCGTTCAGCGCGTTCGACGGCCAGGCGCTCCTGTTCGATGCGATCAGCTTCAGCTTGAGCGCGCGCTACTCTTTCGCGTTCGGCCTGTTCAGCGGCGCGCTGCTCGGCCAGGACGCGCTCTCGTTCCGCGCGGTCCGCGGCCAGCCGTTCCCGCTCGATACGGTCGGCTTCTGCTTTTTGTCGGGCCAAGCGTTCACGCTCGGCGCTTTCGCGGGCCAGGCGTTCGGCTTCCTGCCGCCGTTGCTCGGCGAACGCCAGAGCCAGCCGCTCCTCTTCCGACTTGGCGAGCGCGATGCGCTCCTGGGCGAGGCGCAAGTTCTCCGCTTCCTCAGCGGCGAGGCGTTCCGCATCGATGCGGTCGCGCTCCGCTTGCTCGGCCGCAGCTCGCTCACGCGCGGCCTTCTCGGCGGCGGCCTTCTCCGCGGCGATGCGGGCGCGCTCGTTGCGTTCCTTCGCTTCGCGTTCCCGTTCGATCCGATCCTTCTCCGCCCGTTCAGCCAGGAATTTCTCGCGGGCTATGCGATCCGCTTCTATGCGCTCCTTGGCGATCCGATCACGTTCGGCCTGTTCGGCGGCTGCTTTCTCGGCGGCAATGCGGTCGCGTGCTGCGCGCGCGGCGGCAAACTGCTCCATGGCGGCGCGGTCGGCATCGGCGCGTTCCTTGACGATGCGTTCGCGTTCGGCCTTGTCCGCCGCGGCTTGTTCCTTTGCTAGGCGTTCCCGTTCCGCCTGAGCGAAGGCGGCCCGTTCACGCGCCGCCTTATCCTGCGCTGCGCGTTCAATATCTGCCAGCCGCCGCGCCTCGCGATCCCTGATCGCCTGTTCTTCCGCGCGCCGCTTGCGTTCAGCAGCTTCGCTTTCGGACTTCACGCGCGCGGCCTCGCGGGCAATGCGTTCTTGCTCGGCCCGCTCGCGCTCGGCTGCGGTGCGCTCCGCGCGTTCCGCGGCGAGGCGCTCAGCGTCGATGCGTGCCTTCTCCGCCTCTTCGCGTTGAACGCGTTCAAGCTCCGCCCTTTGACCGGCGAGGCGTTCTTCCTCGGCGCGCCGGCGTTCGGCTTCTTCTTTGGCGCGCGCCGCGCGCTCGGCGGCCTGGCGTTCAGCCTCCTCACGTTGGGCGCGTTCACGCTCCGTCTTCTCACGGGCGAGGCGTTCTTGTTCGGTGCGCTGACGTTCAGCCTCTTCCTTGATGCGTGCTTCACGGGCGAGGCGTTCGTCCTCGACTTTGTCGACCAGCTTGCCGTCGAGTGCGCCGAACACCGTGTCCAAATCGGCGGCGGCCGGCACACTGACGCCGCCGAGCTTGAGCGCGCGGAGCGGCGCGGCGACCACCGGCGTTGCCGCCACCACGGGAAGCGTCTTGACCAAAGGTTCCAATTCGGAGCGCTGAATCAGTTGAACGAAGGCGCGCGCCTCGTCCGCCGATAGAAACAGCGCGGCATCGATCGTTTTGTTTTCGAGCCCGCTGCGTAAGAGCGCGGGCACATCATCGGCGCGTTTAAGGGCGTACAGCGGCAGTGGCCGCACGGCGAAGCCCATGTTGCCAAGCATGGCAGACAGATTGATGGGCGCGGCGGTGCTGCAGGCATAGATCAACGCGCCGTTCGCGGGCTTCAGGCTGCGCTCGACCAAGCGCGCGAGGTCCGCGGAGTCGTCCTTGGCTGCGCTGACATTTTTGAAGCCGAGTCGCCGCAGTTCGGCAGCCGTCACTTCGCTGTCGGCGAACACCGGGAACGTGCGCACGCCGACATTGTCGGCCAAGGCGCGCGCGCCTTCCGCGCTGGTCACCATGAAGCCTTGCGCGGCGGTCAGATTGATCTTGGGATTGGCCGTACGTTCGGCGATGACCAACGGCGCCGCCAGCACGCTGTGGCCGCGCGCTTGCAGCGCCGCCACCGAGGCCTTTGCGTCGCCGGCCGATTGTGCAATCAGAACCCGCATGGTTTAAGTGTTGTAGAGGCTGGCTTGTGAAGAGAAAAGGGCTCTAAGCCCATGATCATCCTGGGAATCGAGACGAGCTGTGACGAAACCGCCGCCGCCGTCATGGATGGCGAGGGCCGCATGCTGTCGCATGCGGTTTTGAGCCAAATCGCCGAGCATGTGCCCTACGGAGGCATCGTGCCCGAGATCGCCGCACGGGCGCATCTCGCCCATCTCGATCGGCTGGTTGAAAAAGCCATGGCGGATGCGGGCGTGGACTACGCCGATCTCGATGGTGTCGCGGCCACGGCGGGTCCCGGCCTTATCGGCGGTGTATTGGTCGGTTTGATGACGGGCAAGGCCATCGCCGCGGTGCACGACATTCCGCTGATTGCGGTCAATCACCTCGAAGGTCATGCGCTGACGCCGCGGTTCACTGATAAGGTCGCCTTTCCCTATCTGCTTCTCCTGGTCTCGGGCGGACATTGCCAGCTTCTCGCCGTCGAAGGCGTAGGGCGTTATCGCCGTCTCGGCACCACCGTCGACGATGCGGCAGGTGAAGCCTTCGACAAAGTCGCCAAGATGCTCGGCCTTGGATATCCGGGCGGCCCGGCCATCGAGCGCGCCGCGCGCGAGGGCGATGCCCAGCGCTTTGCGTTTCCGCGCCCGATGAAGGGCAAGGCCGGCTGCGATTTCTCCTTTTCGGGTTTGAAGACCGCGGTGCGTCTCGCTGCTGAAGCGCTGCCGCCAGGACCGCTCGCGGAGAAGGACGTGAACGATCTCGCGGCCTCGTTTCAGGCGGCGTTGGTTGATTCCATCGCGGATCGTGTGGCGCGCGCCGCCGAGATGTTCAAGAACATCCATCCGAATGGCACAACTCTGGTGGTCTCGGGCGGGGTTGCCGCCAACAGCGCCCTGCGGAGTACACTGGCGAATACGGCGAAGCGCGCGGGACTGACGTTGGTCGCGCCGCCTGTGGCGCTGTGCACCGACAACGCCGTGATGATTGCGTGGGTCGGTGTCGAGCGTTTGAAGCTCGGACTGACGGACTCGCTTGATGTAAAAGCGCGGCCCCGTTGGCCGCTCGATCCGACCGCGCCCAAGGCCGGCGGCGCGGGAGTGAAAGCCTAAACTTTATAAAAGTCGCGGAACCAGGCGACGGTTTCGCGCAGACCATCATCCAGGCCGATCGTCGGCTTGTAGCCGACCGCGCGTTCGAGCGCACTGACGTCGCACCAGGTACCTTCGACGTCACCGGCCTGGATCGGCATGAAGTTGAGTTGCGCTTTTTTGCCGATGTGCTTTTCGAGCGTGGTGATAAAATCCATCAGATCCACCGGTGCGCCGCGCCCGATGTTGTAGACGCGGAAGGGTGCCACACCGCTGGTGTCCGGTGTCGGCGCGTTCGCATCCCATTCTTCATCGACCGTCGCGATGTGGTCGGTGACGCGCACCACGCCTTCGACGATGTCATCGATAAAGGTGAAGTCGCGCTTCATTTGGCCCTGGTTATAGACGTCTATGGGCTCGCCCTTGAAAATCCGCGCGGTGAACTTTTGCGGCGCCATGTCGGGCCGTCCCCAGGGACCGTAGACCGTGAAGAAGCGCAGGCCTGTCATGGGAATTCTGAAAATGTTCGCATAGGAATGCGCCAGCAGCTCGTTGGCGCGTTTGGTGGCGGCATAGAGGCTCATCGGATGCGAGGCGCTGTGATGCTCGGCAAAGGGCATCTTTTTATTGGCGCCATAGACTGAGCTGGTCGAAGCGTAAACCAGGTGCGGGATCTCCAGCGCGCGTGCCGCTTCCAGCACGTTCATGAATCCGGTGAGGTTGGAATCGAGATAAGCCTGCGGATTATCGATGCCGTAACGTACGCCCGGCTGGGCGGCCAGGTGCACAATGCGGGTGGGCTTGGTCTTGGCGCAAAGTTCGAGAAGCGCGGTCTTGTCGGCAAGATCGAGCCGGTGCGCCGTAAAACCGCCGCGGGACTCCAGCCTCGCCCAGCGGGCTTCCTTGAGCGTTACGTCGTAATAAGGAGTGAAGCTGTCGACGCCGTGGACGCGCCGGCCTTCCCGAAGGACGCGCGCGGCGACGTGCGATCCGACAAACCCGGCGGCTCCCGTCACAAGAATGGTCATGGATATTGGTCTAGGCTGATTTTGCTCGGCAGTGCAACGGTCTTGCCCCGATACTGTTCCGAGGCTATGCCAGTTGGCGTACGAAAGGGAGCGTAGATGCAGCGCGTAGGGATCATCGGCGGCGGCGCCTGGGGCACGGCCTTGGCCGTAGTTGCGCGCCGTGCCGGCCGCGATGTGACACTTTGGGCGTTGGAACCCGAGGTCGTTGCGGCCATCAACGCCCAGCACCGCAATCCCTTGTACCTGCCCGACGTGCCATTGGACCCAGGCATCGCGGCGGTCAGCGACATGACCAAAATCGCGGGCGCCGACATCATTCTCCTCGTTGCCCCCGCGCAGCACGTGCGCAGCGTCTGCAAAACGCTTGCGCCTCAACTCAAATCCGGCACGCCTATGGTGATCTGCGCCAAGGGCATCGAACGCGGCACCTCGGCGCTGATGACCGACGTCGTCACTGAAGCTTTGCCTCAGGCGGCAATGATGGTGCTGTCGGGTCCGACCTTCGCCGCCGAAGTCGCGCGCGGGCTGCCCACGGCCATCACCCTCGGTGCTACCGATCCCATCCAGGCCCGCAAGGTCGCGGAAGCGATTAGTTCGCCGACATTCCGGCCCTACCTCTCGGACGATGTGGTGGGCGCCGAAGTCGGCGGCGCGGTCAAGAACGTCTTGGCCATCGGCTGCGGCATGGCCGACGGTAAAGGCCTGGGTGCCAACGCCCGGGCGGCTCTGCTCGCGCGCGGGCTCGCCGAAATCGTGCGTCTGGCTGTGGCACGCGGCGGCCGGCCCGAGACGCTGATGGGGCTGTCCGGCCTCGGCGACCTCGTGCTCACCGCCACATCGCTGCAGTCGCGGAACTATTCCCTCGGTGTTGCGTTGGGAAAAGGCCAGACGCTCGACGAGGTCCTGGGCGCGCGCCGTTCCGTCACCGAAGGCGTCACCACGGCCGAAGCGGTCGTCACCCTCGCGGCAAAACTCAAAGTCGACATGCCCATCTGTGCTGCCATCGATCGCGTGCTTAATCACGGAGCGTCCATCGACGCTATGCTGAAGGGGTTGCTCGAGCGTCCCCTGCGTGATGAAGTTGACGCACCCACCAAGCGCCCGTCATGAGGAATATGCCGTGAGCAAGCCCGTGCGCCTTTATCCGGTGATCCTGTCCGGCGGCAGCGGCTCGCGTCTGTGGCCCTTGTCGCGTGAAGAGTTTCCCAAGCAGCTTCAGCCGCTGACCTCGGAACGCAGCCTCCTCCAGGAGACCGCGCTGCGTCTTGGCGAGGCGGCGGGAACCACCTACCAGGTTCAGCCGCCGATCATCGTTTGCAACGACGCGCACCGCTTTGTCGTTGCCGAGCAACTGCGCGCCGTCGGCATCGAGCCCAAGGCCATCATCATCGAGCCGCAGGGACGCAACACTGCGCCGGCCGCCTGCGTTGCGGCCCTGCTGCTCGAGAAGGAGCCCGATGCGCTAATGCTCGTGATGCCGTCCGATCACCTGGTGCGCAGTCCCGAAGCCTTCCGCGCCGCCGTCGCCGCCGCAGTGCCGGTGGCGCGGAGCGGCCATCTCGTGACCTTCGGTATCAAGCCCACCGGTCCCGCCACCGCTTACGGCTATATCAAAGAAGGCGCTGCGCTCACCGACGCCGCCAACGCCGTGGAAAAATTTGTCGAGAAGCCCGACGCCGTCACGGCCGCCAACTTTCTCAGGAGCGGTGGTTACTACTGGAACGGCGGCATCTTCCTTTGGCCCGTCGGACTCTACCTCAGTGAGCTGGATGCCAACGAGCCAATGATCGGACCCGGCTGCCGCACGGCCCTGGCCGAAGGCCAGAACGATCTGTTCTTCTTCCGTCTCGATGCGACCGCCTTCGCCAAGGTGCCGGCGCAATCCATCGACTACGGCGTCATGGAACGCACCGACAAAGCCGCCGTCGTGCCCGTGGACATGGGCTGGTCCGACGTGGGCTCCTGGAGCGCGCTGCATGAAGAGGCGGAGCACGATGCCGCCGGCAACACCACCCTCGGCGACGTGGTCGCGGTCGATACGCGCAACACCTACATCCGCACGGAAAAGCAGCTCACCGCCGTCATCGGCATCAAGGATGCCATTATCGTGGTCACGCCCGATGCCGTGCTCGTGGCCGACAAAGCGCACGATCAGCAGGTCAAACAGGTGGTCGAGCGCCTGAAAGCCGCCGGCCGGAGCGAAGCCACGGCGCAAGCGCGCACCCATCGCCCCTGGGGCTGGTTCCAGACCATGGACGAAGGGCACCGCTTCAAGGTCAAGCGCCTGTGCGTGAAGCCCGGTGCGAAGCTGTCGCTGCAAAAGCACTGGCACCGCAGCGAACACTGGGTCGTGGTCACCGGCACGGCCCTGGTCACCTGCGGCGAAAAGGAATTCACGCTGCGCGAGAACGAATCTACGTACATCGCCGCCGGCACGGTGCATCGTCTGGCCAATCCCGGCCACGTGGAACTCCACATGGTCGAGGTGCAGTCGGGCGAATACGTCGGCGAGGACGACATCGTGCGCATCGCCGACGATTACGGCCGCCAAGGCGACGACAAGCCCGCGCGCGAAAAGCCGCGGGCGAAGCCGGCTAAGAAGAAAGGCGCGCTGAAGAAGTCGACTCGCAAGCGCGTACGGCGCAAGGCCAACCCGGCCGCGGCGCTGCGCCGCCGCGTGGCGCGTCGTGTGGTGCGCCCACCGACGCAGGTCAAGACCAAGCGCCCGCCCAAGAAAACACCGCCGAAAGCCCCGCCGCGCAAGCGGCGCTAAGCTAAAGCCGCGCAAGCGGCGCTAAACCACATTGGGGGACACATGATTATCGCTCTGATCTGCACCGACAAACCGGGCGCTTTGGACGTGCGTATGAAAACGCGCCCCGCCCACTTGGCTTACATGGAGGGGTGCGGCGTTAAGTTTCACTACGCCGGACCCATGCTCGCCGATGATGGTGAAACCCCGCGCGGCTCGCTCATCGTTGGCGAATTCGAGAGCCTGGAGGCCGCCCGCGCCTTCAACAAAGCCGACCCTTATGCGCAGGCCGGCCTGTTCGAAAGTGTCGTCCTTTACCCGACCCGCAAGGTGTTCCCCGCTGCATGACACTGGTCTTGTGCACGCTCTCGGATCTCGACGCCACCGGCGCGAAGGAGATTGTGCTCGACAAGGACGGCGGCCGGTCTCCGGTCTTCGTGGTGCGTTTTGCGGATCGCGTCGTCGGTTACGTCAATTCGTGCCCGCACGCGCGCCTGCCGCTGAACTGGCGCGAGGATGCGTTTTTTGACATCAGCAACACGCTTCTCATCTGCACCAGTCACGGAGCCCACTTCGATCCGCTGACCGGCCATTGTTTGCGCGGACCCTGCAAGGGCCAGAGCCTCACGCCCTATCCAGTCCGCGTCGAAGGCGACAAGATCATCTCGGACGCCGCATGACCTCCACGCTCACACGCATAATTCCCATTTTGCGCATCTTCTCGGTCGAAAAGGCCAAGGAGTTCTACGTCGAGTTCCTCGGCTTCAAGCTCGACTGGATACACAGTTACGATCAGAACTTTCCGGAATATCTGCAAGTTTCGCACGGCACCGTACTCCTGCATCTGTCCGAGCATCACGGCGACAGCGTGCCGGGCGCGGCCGTGCTGATCGAAATGGAAGGCGTCGACGCACTGCATGCCGCCATGACCGCCAAGCAGTACAAATTCGCCAAGCCGGGAATCGAGGACACGCCTTGGGGCGCGCGCGTGGTACGCGTCACCGATCCGTTCGGTAACCGGCTGATCTTCAGCGAAGCCAAAAAGGAATGACTCGCGGCACGGGCCGTGGCTATCATCCCCACAAGGGAGAAGTGCCATGTCCGATGAACCCGTGATCGATGTTCCGCCGGCTTTTGCCAAAAACGCCCTGATCAATGCGAATCGTTATAAGGAAATGGTCGAGGAATCGACCAAGGACCCGCTGACGTTCTGGCGCATGAACGGCAAACGCCTCGAATGGATCACCCCCTACAGCCGCGTGCGCGATGTTTCCTTCGATGCCAAGGATCTGCACATCCGCTGGTATTTCGACGGCACGCTGAATGCCAGCTTCAACTGCCTCGACCGGCACCTGAAGACCCGCGGCACGCAGACCGCGATCATCTGGGAAGGCGACGATCCGAAGCAATCAAAACACGTTACCTACGCCGAGCTGTATGAGATTACCTGCCGGCTCGCCAATGCGCTGAAGGCTCTCGGCGTCACCAAGGGCGACCGTGTCTGCATTTACCTACCCATGATCATCGAAGCCGCGGCGGCCATGCTCGCCTGCGCGCGCATCGGTGCCGTGCATTCGGTAGTCTTCGGCGGCTTCTCGCCGCACTCCGTTGCCGACCGCATCAATGACTGCGGCGCCAAGGTGGTCATCACCGCAGATGAAGGCCGGCGCGGCGGCAAGGCCATCCCGCTCAAGGCCAATGTCGACGAGGCGCTGAAGAAAGCGCCCGGTGTGCGCCACGTGATCGTCGTCAAGCACACCGGTGGCCAAGTGACCATGAGTTCGCCGCGAGATGTTTGGTACCACCACGCCACCGAACGCGCACACAAGGTCTGCGATCCGGTCGAACTCAGCGCCGAGGACCCGCTGTTCATCCTTTACACATCCGGTTCCACCGGAAAGCCCAAGGGCGTGCTGCACACAACGGGCGGCTACCTTGTCTTCGTCTCCATGACGCACGAATACGTCTTCGACTATCACGACGGCGACGTTTACTGGTGCACCGCCGATGTGGGCTGGGTCACCGGCCACAGCTACATCGTCTACGGCCCGCTCGCCAACGGCGCCACCACGCTGATGTTCGAGGGCATCCCCAACTATCCTGACACCTCGCGTTTCTGGCAGGTGATCGACAAACACGGCGTCAACATCTTCTACACCGCGCCCACCGCCATCCGCGCGCTGATGCGTGACGGCGATGCGCCCGTGAAGCGCACGTCGCGCGCGACCTTGCGTGTGCTGGGCAGTGTCGGCGAGCCGATCAATCCCGAGGCATGGCTGTGGTATCACCGCGTGGTCGGCGACGGGCGCTGTCCGATCGTCGACACCTGGTGGCAGACCGAGACTGGCGGCATCATGATTTCGCCGATCCCCGGCGCCGTGAAGACCAAGCCCGGTTCGGCGACCAAGCCGTTCTTCGGCATCGAACCATGCCTCGTGAATTCCGAAGGCAAGGAACTCGAAGGCGCAGCTGCCGGCAACCTCTGCATCAAAAACTCCTGGCCCGGCCAGGCGCGGACTATCTACGGCGATCATCAGCGTTTCATCGATACCTACTTCTCGACCTATCCTGGCAAATACTTCACCGGCGACGGCTGCCGGCGCGACGAAGACGGCTACTACTGGATCACCGGGCGGGTCGATGACGTGATCAATGTTTCAGGCCACCGCCTCGGCACTGCCGAAGTCGAAAGCTCGCTGGTGGGAAATAAGAACGTCGCCGAAGCCGCCGTGGTGGGCTATCCGCACGACATCAAGGGCCAGGGGATCTATGCCTACGTAACCCTGAAGGCCGGCATCGCGCCCAGCGAGGAGCTGCGCAAGGAGCTCGTCGCCTGGGTGGGCAGCGACATCGGCCCCATCGCCAAGCCCGACGTGCTGCAATGGGCGCCCGGGCTACCCAAGACGCGTTCAGGCAAGATCATGCGGCGGATCTTGCGCAAGATCGCCGAGAACGACGTCTCGAATCTCGGCGATACCACCACACTCGCCGATCCGGCGGTGGTGGATGACTTGGTAACGAACCGCGCGCAACGATAGACGGTCCCTCTTGAGGCCCAGACATAATTGGGAACGTTCGACGAGCTTGTCACCGCCAATGAACGCTTCGCGCATTTGGCGCGCGGGCGGTTTGTGGTAGCCACGTCAGGGCGGCTCAATAGTCCAAGTGGGATTTGTCAGCCCGCGCCGTGCGCGGCCAGCATCAGTTTGACGTGGTCGCGCTGGTTTTCCATCAGGCGCACGTTGCTCTCGAGGTTGAGCTCTGAAAAGACTGTGCCGGCCTGTTCAAAGGCGGCCACGGATTGGCGCAGGCATTCGATGTTGCGCGCGGCCACGCCCTTTTCCTTGAGCGCCGCGCCGATATTGGCCAGGGCAGTGGCCCACACCATGGGCGCGGTCGCGCGGCTGCGCGCTTCGGCGATCTTCAGGAACACCGCCACGGCCTTGTCGAACAGCGAGTGTTGTTCGGTCAAACGACCCATGGTGATGAGCAGGCTGCCGAGTGAATTTTGAATGTCGGCCCAGCGCTCGGGCGATTCCGTGATGGTCCAGATGCCGGTCGCGGCAGAGAAGGCGTCGGCGGCTTCTTTCAGGTGCGTCGGTTCGCCGGTTGCTTGCGCGAGGTGGTGCAGCGCAAGGCCGAGGCGCGTCTTCAGCGCGGCGTAGTCGTCGGCGAAGACTTCCTTGCGCACCATGGTGAGCGCCGCCCGATAGTATTCGATGGTCTTATCGGCAAACTGGGGTCCATCGCCATGGGCGCCGATCAGCGACAAGGCGTCGGCGATATGCGTGCCGATCATGGCGCGCTCGTGGGTTGGGAAAGCGTCATCGCCGAGGATGAGCGCGCCCTGATAAACCGAAACCGCGCGTTTCAGGAGTTTTGCATCGCCCGTGCGCGCGCCTTCGAGCAGGAGGAGGCCGGCATAGGTGGCTTGCGCCGTCGCGCACTCTGCCACGGTGCCGACGGAATCGCCTTCGGCGAAACGTGTCGCGGCGCGTAAGACCGGCCGGAACAGCGCTGCGCGGGCACGGATGCCGTCGGCGGACTCGACATTCACGGCGGCCAGGGCAGCGCCGAAAGCAAGATCGCCGGTGGCGTCGTCGAACAGGGCCGGCACTTCCAGGCGCTCGAGCGCCGAGAACGATGCGCTGTGCGGATGCAAAGGCGTGGCGTGTCCGAGGAACCGCAGGCGCCACGAGGTGCCGTGCGGCGAGGCGATGCTTTCGCCCCAGACCAAGAGATCGGCGTTCTCGCGCTTCAGCCAGCGGCGGCCGAGATCGACGGCCATGGAGACGAACAGCGGTTGATTGTAATCGGCGCCCGGCGCGGTCAGCGGCCGGTCGGCCATGATGAGGCGCACGCCCGTGCGGCCCGAGAGGCGGTCGTGAATGTGGCGCGCCGCCAGACCCTGCATGTCGCCCGCGAGCGGGCTGATGAGGATGCGCAGGGGCTCGATGCCGTAGAGGGTGTCTTCCGGCGAATCGCCCCCAACAGGCGCGTCGTCCGGCGCGAACTCTGCGCTGCGCCCGCGGAAGAGGTCCAGGATCGGACGGAAAACCATAACGCGGCAGCCCCAAAGAAACTTTGTATCCGGATCATAAGCCGCGGGTTGCGGCCCAGCCGGAATCAAGTGCTTAGAGGACTGCGCTTAAAAATTCTTGAAGGACTCGGTCTTTGCACGCGTTAGAAGTCCGAGCAGCGGCCTTTGCGTTCCCAGTCCCCAAACCGCGTGGGCTCCGGCCCCTTGGGCCCCCCGACTTCTGTAACCGGCGGGGATGGGGCGGTTCGGCGCGGCGCGTCACCCGTCGCCGGCGGTTTGAGCGCGGCGGCTTCCGCCGAGAGCGCCAGCGGCGCGGGTGATTTTTCCGTCATAGCTGCAGGTTACACCTCTTGAGATCACCGGCCAAAACCATATCTAACCAGCACAAGTTGTGACAATGGAGTCCCCTCACATATGAGCACGATGCGGGCAGCGATGCTGCTCTCGGCCATGACGGCGCTGTTCCTGGGTGTCGGTTATCTGATCGGCGCCGAGCAGGGTATGGTCATCGCGTTTTTCGCGGCCCTGGCCATGAATGCGTTCGCCTACTGGAACTCGGACAAGATGGTGCTGGCCATGTACGGCGCCAAGCCCGTCGACCGGGCCAGCGCGCCGCAGTTCTACGCGCTCATCGAGAGGTTGGCCGCGCGGGCGCAATTGCCGATGCCCAAGGTCTACATCATGGACAACCCGCAGCCCAACGCCTTTGCGACAGGTCGCAATCCCGAACACGCCGCGGTCGCCGCGACCACGGGGCTTTTGCGCATGCTGAACGAGCGTGAGCTGGCCGGAGTCATGGCGCACGAGCTCGCCCATGTGAAGAACCGCGACACCCTTATCATGACGATCACCGCCACGCTGGCAGGCGCCATCGGCATGCTCGCCAACTTTGCCATGTTCATGGGCCGCGGTAATAACCGCGGACCTATGGGTGCGCTCGGCGGCGTTGTCGTGATGATTCTTGCGCCGCTCGCCGCCATGGTGGTGCAGATGGCCATCAGCCGCACGCGTGAATACGGCGCCGACCAAACGGGCGCGGCCATCAGCGGCGATCCGGAAGCGCTAGCGTCCGCCTTGGCCAAGATCGAGCAAGGCGCGCGCGGCGTGCCCAACGAGGATGCCGAAGCCAATCCGGCGACGGCGCATATGTTCATCATCAATCCGCTCAGTGGCCGCGGCGCCGATAGCCTTTTCTCGACCCATCCGTCCACGGCCAACCGCATCGCAAAGTTGCGCGCGATGATGGGTGGGGTCATGGGCGGAGTGCAGGCACACGCGCACTCCCATGCCGCGGACGAAGGTCCCTGGGGACCCGCGACGGAAATCAAACCGTCGCGGCCCTCTGGCCCAAAGCCACGCGCTCGCGGGCCTTGGGGCTAACGCTCCAGATTTTTGGTGCCGGTCGCGAAGCCGCGGCACTCCGAGACATCCTTGGGCGTCTCGGTCAGCTTCCAGCCCTGCACATTCTTGAACCCGGCGCAGCGCACCATGTTGCCGAGCGCGCGTAGCGTCGGCGCCCACCAGTTGGTGGCGTTCTCGCCGAGTTGGGCGTCAGGATAGAACTCCATCACCATCTCCGCGCCGTGGCCCTGCCCCAATCCGCCGCGATAGGGACTGTAATCGTC
This sequence comes from uncultured bacterium, assembly GCA_903888485.1. Classification (GTDB taxonomy): domain Bacteria; phylum Pseudomonadota; class Alphaproteobacteria; order Rhodospirillales; family Rhodospirillaceae; genus SHVO01. Next base: position 56,383 of record CAISTS010000005.1, read on the forward strand.
GGCGATGGCCGTCTCGATGTGAATACTGCCCCGGCAGACCGCTGACAACGCATCGAGGGCGAGCAGCGGATGGCGCAAGTGGTAGAGTGTGCCAAAGAAAAACACGACATCAAAAGTCCCGAAACGCTCGGGCGTAACGTTGTAGACGCTGACCTCCACGCGCTGCACACGATCGGCGCCATAGCCGAAGGCCGCGCGACAGAGATCGAATGTTTCCCATTTGGGACGCGGCACCTGGAGAAGCGCGCCGAGATCGTCGGAGAAATCGTCGATGGCAAGAACTTCCCGCGCGCCGCGCTTCAGCGCTTCGAAGGTCCAGTAGCCATCCCATGCGCCAACATCCAGCACGCGCATGCCGGCGAAGTCTTTCGGGATACGGTAATGCGCGGGAACTTTGGGGGCCCAGCCTGGTGTGACAACCCCGCCCGGCAGTTCGATACGGTGATACCAGTAAGGAATCGCGGCCACCTGGGCCCGCAGATCGGCGTTCATGAGAAGCCTCTTCGTGACGGGCGCACACTAGTGGAAGGCCACGGGCCTTCCAACCGAGGAATTGACTTTGCAGGGGCGCTGGCGGCATTTGACGCCATGAGCCAGACCCCACCACCACAAACTTCGCCGCTTTCCGACATTGATTCGCGCCGCGCCGCGCTCGCGATTGTCGATGGCGTTTTTTCACGGCGTAAATCGGTCGATGAGCAATTCGAAGCGGCTACCAGGGGGTTGGAGGCGCGCGACCGCGCGTTTGTGCGCCTCGTGGTGGCGACGACGCTTCGGCGTCTCGGGCAGATCGATCTTGTACTCGGCAACTTTGTCGAGCGCCGTCCGCCCGATGCGGTGACGAACGTGCTGCGCCTTGGCGCCGCTCAGCTTCTATTCATCGCCGTGCCGCCTCACGCCGCAGTTGCCACGGCCGTGGCCCTGGTCAAGGAGCAGCACGCGCGCCACGCTGGATTGGTCAACGCCGTACTGCGGCGCGTCTCCGAAAAGGGCCCAGCCCTCATCGCGGTGCAGGATGCGGCCGCCATAAACACGCCGCTTTGGCTGTGGAAGTCGTGGATCGCGGCCTATGGCGAACCAGCCGCGCGCTCCACGGGCGAAGCGCATCTGGGCGAGGCGCTCCTCGACGTCACCGTGAAGGATCCGGGCGCGCGCGAGACCTGGGCCAAACGGTTGGACGCCCAGATTCTGCCAACGGGCAGCCTGCGGCGCACAGCCGGTGGGCGCGTTCAAGAGCTGCCGGGTTTCGACGAGGGCGCATGGTGGGTGCAGGACGCGGCAGCAGCGCTGCCGGCAAAAATCCTCCTGCGCGCACTAGGAGACGCCGCAAGCAAGGATGTCATTGATCTATGCGCCGCGCCGGGCGGCAAGACGGCGCAGCTCGCCGCCGCAGGGTGCAAAGTCACCGCCGTCGACGTCTCCGCGGCGCGCCTTTCGCTGCTGCATGCGAATCTCAAGCGCCTCGCGTTGGAGGCCTCGGTCGTTGAAGCCGATGCCACCACGTGGCAGCCGAAGGCGCTCGCCGACGCCGTCTTGCTCGATGCGCCCTGTTCGGCGACCGGCACCATCCGGCGCCATCCGGATCTGCCTTATCTCAAGCGGGCCGAGGACATCGCGGGCTTGGTCGCGCTGCAGGGCCGTATGCTTGCTGCCGCGGCACGCATGCTGAAGCCGGGCGGTGTGCTGGTCTACAGCGTATGTTCGCTCCAGCCCGAGGAGCGCCGGCCGGTGGTCGAGGCCGCGCTGGCCGCGGACCCGTCCCTCGCGCGCGTCAAGATCGCGCCCGTGGCCGTCGGCGGAGAATCCCAATTCATCGACCACAAGGGCGACCTGCGTACCCTACCCAGCCAATGGCCGGAGCTCGCCGGCCTCGATGGATTCTATGCCGCCCTGCTGCAGCGCAATATTTAGTTAAAATATTTCAATGCGTTAGAGTGCTCTTGCAAATCATTCGCAGATGACTATCATTGCGAATTATTCGCATCTCCACTGGGAACGAGATGCGGCCAGGGAGCGGCTTAGAGTCCATGTACGTCTGCATCTGTAACGCACTGACCGATTCCGAAATCAGCGAAGCTTCCAAGCGCGGCGCGCGCACCGTGCGCGAGGCGTATGCGGCCCTTGGCGTTGAGATCAATTGCGGTCAGTGCCAGTGCATGGCGCAGGACATCATCAATCAGGCGGAACCCGCCTACGCCCTGCAGGCGGCCGAGTAGCGTTACTCTTCGGCCGGCTTCGTCTGAAGCTGCACGTAATTCTGCAAGCCCATACGCCCAATCAAATCGATCTGCGTTTCGAGGAAGTCGATGTGCTCTTCCTCTGACTCGAGGATGTCCTCGAACAGCTCGCGCGTGATGTAATCGCCGACCTTTTCGCAATGCGCGATGCCTTCCTTCAGCACCGGCACGGCATCCATCTCCAGCTTGAGATCGCATCTCAGCAGTTCTTCGACGCCCTCGCCGATCATCAGCTTACCAAGGTCCTGCAGATTCGGCAGGCCGTCCAAACACAGCACGCGCTCGATTAGGTTGTCGGCATGCTTCATCTCGTCGATGGATTCTTTGTACTCGTAGGCGGCCAGACGCGAGAGGCCCCATTGGCGCAGCATGCGCGAGTGCAGGAAATATTGATTGATGGCGGTCAGCTCGTTCTTGAGGACTTGGTTCAAGAACTTGATGACCTGTTTATCGCCCTTCATGTGCACCCTCGCGTGACTTTGTGTTCGTGCGGATGGTGATACTTCGCGCGCATTGGGTCAAATATTTTGTAAGAAAAGCACAGAAAAATCAGCATGTTGCCGCGAGGCGTTTGCATTCGCATGTCACGCGTGCGGGACTCTTAGCGTTCAGCGCGCGGCGCTATGGCGTTCTCGATCACGGCCAGCCATTTCTCGGCGACGTTGGTCCAACTGTAATAATTCTCGATGCGCTCGCGGCCCGCGCGGCCCATGGCCTCCCAGCGCGTGGGATCGATGATGAGTTGGGTCAAGGCATCGGCAAGGCCTTCGCTGTCGTCCACCTTCACGAGAAGGCCAGTCTTGCCGTGGCGCACCGCTTCGCCGGCACCCGGAACGCGCGTGGCGATCACCGGCAAGCCCGAGGCCATGGCTTCCAGCAGCGCCGCCGGCATGCCTTCCTCGCGCGAGGGCAGTACAAAAATATCGGCGCTCCGATAGATCGCGGGCAATGCGTTCCACCCCTGCCAGCCGCGAATGGCGACGCGGTCGATCAGCGCAAAGCGCCCGGCGAGCGCGGCCACCACCGTCCAGTCCGGGCCGTCGCCGATCAACTCAAGCCGCCACTTGAGGGCGGAGCTGAGCTTGGCGAGCGCGGGCAAAAGCACGTCGAGGCCTTTGTGGCTATCGAGCCGGCCGACGTACAAGAGCTTCACGTCCTCGTGCGGGCTGTAATCGTCTTTGGGCGTGATGCCGTCGACATCGGCGCCCGCCGGGATCACCGTCACAGTGCGGCCGGCATCGAAGTGCCGCGCCTGCTCGGCGAGATTCTCCGAGTTGGCGATCACGGCCACGGACCTGCGCCACAGACGCTTGATCGTCCGATCACGCAGCCGCGTGCGCCACGTCGGTTTCTTCGGCTGGCGCGGGACGTCCCCGCTCTGCAGAGCAATAGCGAAGGGCACGCCGCAGCTCCGCTTCAGCCACCATCCGACCGCACCGTCTGGCAAGGAAAAGAATGTCAGCGCCGCTTCAATGCGGTGCTCGAGGGCGAGCCGCGGGCCCGCGCGCATGGCCGCCAGCGCAAAGCGCACGGCCTCGTTTTGGCCAAGGTGGCGCATATCCGCGCGCTCGGGGCCGACGCGATGGATGAACACCCCGTCGCTTTCCTCGGTGCGCGGCTGTCCGCGCGCCGCCGTCGTGAGGACATAGGGTTTGTGACCCAACTTCGCCAAGCCGCGGGCGATGTGGCGCGCGGCGTTGCCGCCGCTGCCGCCGACCGGCGCGTACTCGTGACTGATCAGCAAAATCCGGCGCGACATCTGAAGAGTAGCCCCACAGCCTCGAACAGCGGATACTCTGGCCTAAACCATTGAGGAATCCTTACGCCGCCATGAGTAAGACCCACGAAGCCAACGTCACGACCCAGTTCGGACCACGCGCCGCTGCCTATGTCGCGAGCGCTGTGCATGCCTCCGGCGAGGATCTTACGCAAATCGCGGCTCTGGCCCAAGCGCGCCCCCCGGCCAAGGCACTCGATCTGGGGTGTGGCGGCGGTCATGTCAGCTTCAGTGTGGCGCCTTATGCTGGCGAAGTGATCGCTTTTGACCTCTCACACGACATGCTCACGGCCGTGGAGAACGAAGCCGCCGGACGTGGCCTTAGCAATATCAAGACCCATCAAGGCAGTGTCGAACGCCTTCCCTTCGCCGATGGCACGTTTGATTTTGTCGCCAGCCGCTACAGCGCGCACCACTGGCACAACATCGCCGCCGGACTGAAAGAGGCGCGGCGCGTCCTCAAACCCGGCGGCGTCGCGGTGTTCGCCGACTCGGTCTCGCCGGGCGAATATCTTCTGGACACCCACCTGCAGGCCATCGAACTCCTGCGCGATTCCTCTCACGTGCGCGACTACGCCGTTGCCGAATGGGAGGCTCTGCTCGCTGCCGCGGGGTTCAAGCCTGGCAAACCAACCGTACGGCGCGTGCGTCTCGAATTTGCTTCGTGGGTTGCGCGCATGGCGACGCCCGAGACCAACGTGCGCGCCATCCGCGCGTTACAAAGCAGCATGCCGCGCCACGCCGCCGAGCACTTCGCCGTGGAAGCCGACGGCTCCTTCACCATCGACGCCATGACGCTTGAAGCGTCATAATAGCGGTGAATGTAACAACGGATTTGCTCCCATGCTGATCAAACGTGTCTCGCTGATTTTGGCTGCTGCGTTGTTTGTCACGCCGGCTTACGCGGAAAATGTGTTGCGCTGGGCCAGTCAGGGCGACGCCATGACGATGGACTCCCACGCGCAGAACGAAGGTCAGACCCGCACCTTCGCGCAGCAGGTCGAGGACGCGCTCATTAATCGGAAGCCCGACTTGTCCAAAGTGCCGGGCCTGGCGGTGTCGTGGAAGCAAACCGATCCCAGGACCTGGGAGTTCAAATTGCGCGCCGGCGTGAAATTCCATGACGGCCGGGCCTTCACCGCCGATGACGTGGTGTTCTCCTTCAAGCGCGCGCTGATGCCGACGTCGGACCTCAAGGACCTGATTGCTTCAGTCGCCGATGTCGTCGCCGTCGATCCCTTGACCGTGCGTATCCTCACCAAAGCGCCCGATCCGATCCTTCTCGATGAGATCACCAACATCTTCATCATGTCGCGCGGTTGGGCCGAAGAGCACAAGGTCACCGCGCCCCAGAATTACAATGCCGGCGAGGAGACCTACGCCGTGCGCCACAAGAACGGCACGGGTCCTTTCAAGCTCGAACTGCGCGAGCCCGACGTGCGTACGGTGATGGTGAAGAATCCCGATTGGTGGGGAATGAAGGACGAACCGCACAATATCGACCGCATCATTTACACGCCGATCCGCAATCCGGCGACGCGCGTCGCGGCGTTGCTATCGGGCGAGCTCGACTTCCTGCTTGATCCGCCGCTGCAGGATCTTGCGCGGATTGAGTCCTCGGGCATGTTCCAAATTCAGCGCGCGGTTTCGCCCTGGACGATCTTTCTCGGCATGAACAGCGGCCGCAAGGAACTCACATCGTCGAGTGTGAAGGGCAAGAACCCCTTCGCCGACATCCGTGTGCGCCGCGCCATGAATATGGCCGTCGACGTGAACGCCATCACCCAGCGCATCATGCGCGGCCTCGCGCAGCCCGCGGGCAATCTCGTACCGCCCGGTGTGCATGGCTATGACAAGGCCATCGACGCGCGTCCCGCCGCCGATGCCGAGGGCGCGAAGAAATTGCTGGCCGAAGCGGGTTATCCGAACGGTTTCGACGTGCGCCTCGATTGTCCCAACGACCGCTATCTCAATGACGAACCCATCTGTCAGGCCATCGTCGGCATGCTCGCGCGCATTGGCGTGAAGGTGACGCTCGACCTCAAGCCGCGTACGCTGCATTTCCCCAAGGTGCAGACCAAGCAGACCGACTTCTATATGTACGGCTGGGGCACCGACACCACCGACGCCCACAATCATCTCTATTTCCTCGCCGCGCCCGCGTCGGTTTCCAACGCCACCGAATACGCCGATGCGGAGTTGTTCAAGCTGATCATTGCCATGGCTGTCGAGATCGACACCACCAAGCGCGATGCCATGATCAAAGAGGCCTCCCAGCGTCTGCGCGACGCCTACAGCTATGTGCCGCTCTATCATCCGGAAATCGCCTGGGCGACGAAGAAGGGCGTGAACATTCCCATCACGCTCGACAATCTGCCGCACTTCGCATACGCGCGGTTTGCCAAGTAGTCTTTGGGCTAGGCCCCGGCTTACACTGGGCCCATGGTCCACCGTCTCCTCCGCCGATTGATCCAAGCTGCAGCCGTCATGCTGCTGGCGGCGCTGGTCTCATTTATGCTGTTCAACTACGTCGGCGATCCGGTCAGCAACATGCTGGGCCAGGAGGCCAGCCGCGAAAGCCGCGAGGAGCTGCGCGAACGCCTCGGCCTTAACGATCCCTTTCTTGTGCAGTTCACGCGTTTTGCAGGCAACGCCGTGCAAGGCGACTTCGGCATCTCCTACCGCCTGCAGCGCCCCGTCGCCGACTTGATCGCCGAACGTTTGCCGGCGACCGTCGAGCTGGTGCTCGCGTCCGCGCTGTTTGCCGTCGTGCTCGGCGTCGGCTTGGGCATCTTTACCGCTATCCGCCGTGAAAGTTGGATCAGCCGCGTCATCCTCGCGGTCTCGCTCATCGGGGTCTCGCTGCCGACCTTCGTCATTGGTATCGGCTTGATCTACATCTTCGCTGTCATCCTCGGCTGGCTACCGTCGTTTGGGCGCGGCGATGTGGTCGACCTAGGCTTCTGGACGACCGGGCTGCTCACAGCATCAGGGCTCAAGGCGCTCATCCTTCCGGCGGTGACACTCGGACTATTTCAGATGACATTCATCCTGCGCCTGGTACGGGCCGAGATGCTCGAAGTACTGGGCGCGGACTTCATCCGCACGGCGCGCGCCATGGGTCTGTCCGAGACCACCATCAACACCAAATACGCGCTGCGCAACGCCGGACTGCCGGTGATTACCATCATCGGCCTCAAGCTCGGCGAGCTCATTGCCTTCTCCATCGTCACCGAAACTGTCTTTCAATGGCCGGGCATGGGCCTCTTGTTTATTCAGGCGGTGTCCTTCGCCGACATCCCCATCATGGCGGCCTACCTCTTCATGGTGGCTTTTGTCTTTGTCGCGATCAATCTCGCGGTCGATCTTCTCTACGCCGCGCTCGATCCGCGTCTTCGGGGCCGCGCCGCATGAGCGATATTCCGATCACTGCGCCCGGCACGCTTTGGCCGCGCTTCCGGCGCTCCAAGATCGCCATGGTCTCCACGGCCGTGCTGATGCTCATGATTCTGAGCGCGCTCCTCGCGCCGCTCCTGGCGACGCAGAACCCCTTCGATCCCAGCGCGCTTGAGCTCATCAATAGTTTGATCCCACCCACGTGGATTTCGGGCGACCCGCGTTTCCTGCTCGGTACCGACGACCAGGGCCGCGATGTGCTCGCGGCGCTGCTCTATGGCAGCCGCATTTCGCTCTTGGTAGGCGTCGCGGCGGTTCTGTTTGCCGCTATCCTCGGCGTAACAGTCGGTCTTGTGGCGGGCTATGCCGGCGGGTGGACCGACACCGCCGCCATGCGCATCGCCGATGTCCAGCTCACCATTCCGGCGATCCTCATCGCCCTCATGGTCGATGGCCTCGCCCGCGCCGCGCTGCCGCCCACTGTCCATGACGCGGCGGCGATTTATGTGCTGATCTTCTCCATTGGTATCGCCGACTGGCCTCAGTACGCCCGCATCGTGCGCGCCGCCACGGCAGTACAGAAAACGCTCGGCTATGTCTCCGCCGCGCGCGTGATGGGCGTGCCCGCGCCGGTGATCGTGCTGCGCCACATCCTGCCCAACGTCCTGACCTCGGTCATGGTACTCGCCACGCTTGGGCTCGCGCTCGCCGTCATCGCCGAAGCGACGCTGAGTTTCCTTGGTGTTGGTATGCCGCCGACCTCCCCGTCGCTCGGGACCCTGATCCGCATCGGCAACAACTTCCTGTTCTCCGGCGAGTGGTGGATCACGTTGTTTCCCGCCCTCACGCTGGTGGTCCTGGCCCTGGCCGTGAACCTGCTCGGGGATTGGCTGCGCGATGCCCTCAATCCCAAGCTGAGATAAAGCATTCGCATAGCTCCGTTGCGCGAATGGCTGGCCTCAAGCATGCTGCGCCCCACTATGTTCGCGCCTCCTTCGCGCCGGATGACTTCGTATGCAACGCACCGCCGTACATTGGGAATGGATCGTTCTTGCCGCCGCCGGCACGTTGCTGATCACGCAGGGTGTGCGCCTGTCGCTGGGCTTGTTTGTCGCCCCTATTGATGCATCTACCGGCCTTGGCATTGCCGCGGTCAGCTTCGCCCTGGCCATCGCGCAGTTCAGCTGGGGCGCGATTCAACCCATCGCCGGCGCCGCCGCCGATCGCTACGGCGCGGGCCGCGTCATTCTTGGCGGCCTCCTGCTACTTGCGCTTGGCAGCACGCTGACGCCGCTGGCCACCAGCACCGCTGGCCTCGTTGTCACTATCGGCATCCTCTCGGCCGCCGGCGCCGGTGCGGCCAGCTTCTCCGTCGTCATGGGCGCGGCCGGCAAGCTCCTGCCACCGGAGAAGCGCGCCTTTGCCTCCGGCGTGATGAACGCAGGCGGCTCCTTCGGCCAGTTCGTCTTTGCACCGGTCGTTCAGATGATCATCGTTTCCGCCTCGTGGATGACCGCCATGTGGGCCATGGCGGCGGTGATCTTTATGGCAGCGCCGCTGGCCTATGTTTTGCGCCGGCCCGTGGAGAACGCTGCTGCGGCCCAGATACCAGACCAGGGTCTTGCCGCCGCACTTAAGGACTCGCTTGGCGACCGCAGCTACCTCCTACTGCACGCGGGCTTCTTTACGTGCGGCTTCCACATCGCTTTCCTCAGCACACACCTGCCGGGCGAGATCGCGCTTTGCGGCCTGCCGGGGTCCGTGGCCAGCTGGTCGCTCGCCATCATTGGCCTCGCCAACATCGTCGGCAGCCTCGCCACCGGTTGGAGCCTCTCGCGCGTGCTCAGCAAGCACCTCCTCTTCGGCATGTATGCGTCGCGCGCCGTCATGGTGCTCCTGTATCTTGCCGCGCCCAAGACCGCGCTTACCTTCTACATCTTCGCCGCTGGCCTCGGTGTGACCTGGCTCGCGACGGTGCCGGCGACGGCGTCCGTGGTCGGAAAGCTGTTTGGGCCGCGCTACCTCTCGACGCTCTTTGGCCTCACACTCTTGTCGCACCAGGTCGGCGGTTTCTTGGGCGCCTACCTTGGCGGTGTCGCCGCGGAGCGATTGGGGAGTTACGACTGGATGTGGTACGCCGACGCCACGCTCGCGGCCCTCGCGGCGCTCGTCAATCTGCCGATCCGTGAACCGGCGCTACGGCGTGAGGCGCTGGCGTAAGTCGCGCCGCACGCGTTCCAGCACAGGCGCCCAGTCGCGCGGACGTTCCTGACGATAGAGCCGCAGGCTTGGATACCAGGGGCTGTCGTCGCGCCCCAACAGCCAGCGCCAGCAGGGATTGAAGCACAGCAGCACGCGCGTCGATTTGCCCAGGGCGCCGGCCAGATGCGCCGCGCTGGTGCAGACCGTGACCACCTCGTCCATCAATTCAGTGAGCGCCGCGGTTTCCGAGAAGTCCGCGAGCTCCGCACCGAAGTGACGAATATCCGGGCGGCTGAGAAGCACGCCCATGTCCGCCGCGCTCACATCCTTTTGCAGCGAGATATAGTCGAAGCCCCCCGGCAGCGCCGTGAGGAAATCGGCGAGCGGAAGGCTGCGGTTGGCGTCGTTGCTCTGGGCCGGATTGCCGCTCCATGTGAGCCCGACGCGCGGGCGCGTCGATGCGCCCAGCACTTCGCGCCATTTCGCGACCTTCGCAGGATCCGGTGACAGGTAGCGCGGCTTCGCCGGGATGCTTCCAAGCGTTGTTCCGAACGCATGCGGCAGGCTGAGCAGTGGGCAATGCACATCAAAAGCAGGCAACGCCGCACCGCGTGTGACGATCTCGGCCACGCCTTCAAAAGGCGTGAGCAGGCTGACGAGTGACTTCTGCACTTCCAGAACAACCCGCGCCCCCCGCGCCGCGACCAAAGGGATGTAGCGGCAGAACTGCAACGCGTCGCCGAAGCCTTGCTCGTTGTGCAAGAGGATCGTCTTGCCGGCGATGTCTTCACCAGTCCACTGCGGCTGCGTGAACCCGCGCGCCGGCAGCGTCAAATGCGGGTTGCGCCAGCGCCACTCATAGCCCCGCCAGCCCTCTTCGAGCCGTCCGAGCTGCAGCAGCGCGACCCCGCGGTTCATATGCGCGGGCGCGAAGTGCGGCTCACCGGCGATGGCGGCATCGTAGTCCTTGAGCGCGGCATCCAACGCGCCGGCGCTGGCCTGTGCGACGGCACGGGCGTTGTAGTGCAGCGCGCTGGGTGCGAGCGCGATCGCACGGCCGAAGCTGGGCAGGGCCTCCTCGTGGCGGCCGAGAGCTTCGAGTACATCGGCGCGGGCGCTATGTGCCGCTGCGAGGTCGGGTTTGAGCGCCAGGGCCCGATCCCAACTCTTCAGTGCTTCGGCGAAGCGCTTGAGCTGGTCGAGCGCGGTCGCGCGGTTGCAATGGGCGTCGACCAGAGCCGGCTTCAAGGCCGCGGCGCGCGCGGCGTTAGCTTCGGCCTTGTCATACTTGCGCAGTTTGATCTGCGCCGCAGCAAGCACATTGAACGCCTGGGCATCGTTTGGATTCAGCGCCGCAGCTTGGATTGTGAGTTCCGCCGCGCGTGCGGCGTCGCCGCCCTGAAGAGCGAGGAGTCCGGCAAGAAGGAGCGCACCGGAATGACGCGGCTCGCGGCGCAGCACCGCAGCGCAGGTCGCTTCGGCCTCAGCTGACCGGCCTTCCTGATACAGGCGCACCGCGTCGGGGAACGAGGCTTCACCTGCATCGGCTGGGGTCATAGGTCTATGGAGAACTGAAGTTGGAACCGCCGTGGCTCGTTAGGCTGCAAGGCGCGGCCCGGGCCCACCTACCACTGGAAGGCATTGGTGACATTGAGCACCTGTCCGCGCAAGGTCGCAGGTGCCTTCGGACGAGTTCAACAAACGCAATGCCGCGTCCATTGCGATGGAAGAGAAACGTCAGCCCGAAGGTCCCAAGCGCGCTGCTATGGGCCGCACATCATCCAAATAGTCAGGGCCGGAGGAGGCGTTACCCGACAGGGCAGAATGGGGAGAGCGCAAATTCGCTCACCGCTGGGCCGGATGGTGGAGCTGAGCGGGATCGAACCCCAGGCCCGCGAACACCGTGAGCGGGCAGACAAAGAATCAGCGGTTCGCCGAATTTGGCCGGATGGTGGAGCTGAGCGGGATCGAACCGCTGACCTCGTCATTGCGAACGACGCGCTCTCCCAACTGAGCTACAGCCCCGCACCACCGACACGAGGGAGGACACACGGAAAGTCCCCCTCGAAAAGCGGCGGGAGAATGGGTCCAAAGGGGCGCGAAGTCAAGGCGCAGCGTTACGCCCGGCGTGGCTCCGAACCGCCTGTTTTCATGGTTGTTTTTGCCCTTTGCCAGCGACTTGCGCGGGTTGGGCGCTGTCAGTAGGGTAAGGTCCCGATCAGCCTGCAGAGGACGCGCGCCCAGCTCCATGAACACCATTCTCATTCCCCTGCTGCAGGTCGTGAACGTTGCGCTGGACCTCTACAAGTGGGTCCTCATCATCTGGGTGGTCCTGTCCTGGCTGGTGGCCTTCGGCGTGGTCAACACCCGCAACCAGATCATCAGCACCATTGGCCGCGCCCTCGAGGCCTTGACCGAGCCGGTCTTGCGCCGCATCCGCCGCTATGTGCCGAGTTTCGGCAACGTCGACATCTCGGCGGTGGTCGCCTTCCTGCTCATCCTCCTGATCCAGCTGGTCATCGGCCGCGTCATCATCAACCTCGCGAGCTAGTGTTCTACCGGGCTGATGCCGACGGATTGCTGCTGACGCTGCGCGTCTCGCCCAAGGCGTCGCGCGAGGCCATCGTCGGTGTCATGCCGACGCAGGATGGACACGCCCTCAAGATTTCCGTCACCGCGCCGCCCGACAAGGGCAAAGCCAACGCCGCCGTCGCCGCGCTGTTGGCGAAAGCATTCGGGGTTGCTAAAAGCAGCGTCGCCGTGGTGAGCGGCGAGACTGATCGGCGCAAAATCGTGCGTATCGCGGGTGACCCCGCAACACTCAGCGCCATCGCAGAGGGGCTCTAAGGCATGACCGCATCGGTGATCGACGGCAAGGAAGCATCGGCCCGCCTCAAGAATGGCATCGCCAAGGCCGTGGCCGATCTCAAGAGCAAACACGGCATCACGCCGGGCCTTGCCACCGTGCTGGTCGGCGACGATCCGGCCAGCCACGTCTACGTCGCCAGCAAGCAAAAGACCGCCGTCGAACTCGGCATGGCTTCGTTCCAGCACGATCTGAAAGCCGAGACCTCGCAGGAGGAACTGCTGGCGCTGGTGCGTAAACTCAATGCCGATCCCAAGGTGAACGGCATCCTTGTGCAGATGCCCCTGCCCAAGCACCTTGATGCCATAAAGGTCATCACCGCCATCGATCCGGCGAAGGACGTAGACGGCTTGCACCCGGAGAGCGCTGGACGGCTCGTGGCCGGCGCCGATTCTTTGGTCTCTTGCACGCCGCTCGGCTGCTTGATGCTGCTGAAGGATGTGCTGGGTGACCTCACCGGCAAGAACGCCGTGGTCATCGGCCGTTCCATTCTCGTCGGCAAGCCCGTCGCGCTGCTGCTTCTGAACGAGAATTGCACGGTCACCATCGCGCATTCACGCACCAAGGATCTTGCCGGCATCTGCCGCACGGCTGACATTCTTGTCGCCGCGGTGGGCAAGCTCGAGATGGTGCGCGGCGATTGGATCAAGCCGGGTGCGACCGTCATCGACGTCGGCATCAATCCGATCCCGAGCCCCGATGGCAAACGCCGCCTGCGTGGTGACGTGAACTATGCCGAAGCCTCACAGGTGGCCGGCGCCATCACGCCCGTGCCGGGTGGCGTTGGACCCATGACGATTGCCTGCCTGATGGTGAACACGCTGAAGGCCGCCTGCGCCCAGCGCGGCATCACGGACGTCGCCGTGCCGACAAAGCTGCCGCCTAAAATCTAGAGAATTAGAACTTAGAGAAATCCGGCGCACGCTTTTCGAAGAAGGCCGTGACGGCTTCTTTGAGTTCGGCCGATTGCAGCCGCTCGCCGAAGACCTTCGCTTCCAGCATGATCCGCTTTGCGATCTCGTCACGGTCGGCATTGAGCAGCGCCTTGGTTGCGCGCAAGGCCGCCGGCGGCTTTGCCGCGAGCGCCGCAGCCTTGGCGCGCACCGCAGCCTCAAGTTGATCGGCGGGTACGATGGCGTTGAGCAAACCGAATTCCAGCGCCGTTTCGGCTCCGAAGGGCTCGCCCAGCATCAGAAGCTCGGCGGCGCGGCGCGGGCCCAAGAAGCGCGCGAGCAGCAGACTCGAAGCAAACTCGGGCACGAGGGCCAGGTTCACGAAGGGCAGTTGGAACTTCGCATTCGGCACCGCATAGGCAAAGTCACAGTGCAGAAGCACCGTGGTGCCGATGCCGACGGCCACCCCATTCACCGCCGCGACAACAGGTTTGGAAAACGCCGCCAAACCGTGCATGAAACGGAACACCGGCGCATCGGCGCCCATGGGCGGATTTTCGATGAAATCCTTCAGGTCGTTGCCGGCCGAAAAACTATCACCGCTGCCGGTGATCACTACCACGCGCACGCTCGCGTCGGCATCGGCTGTTTTCAACGCCTGTGCGGCGTCGGCGTACATCGACGCCAGAATGGCGTTCTTCTTGTCCGGGCGGTTGAAGCGCAGCGTGAGCACGCCGTTGGCGATTTCGCTGATCACATGTCCGGTCACGACATCCTCCCCAGGGCTGCCAGAAGTGCGTTCATATGTTCTATCACGACCTCTGCGCCGGCGGCGGACAAACGTGCCCCGTGTCCCGGCGTGCAATGCCCGCCGCCGACAAAGCCGATGACGCGCATGCCAGCCGCGCGCGCCGCGAGCGTGCCGTTGACGCTGTCCTCGACAGCGATGCAGCGGTCGCCCGGCACGCCCAGCTGCTTAGCGGCGTGCAGGAATACATCGGGCGCGGGCTTGCCGCGCGCTACGAGTTCCGAGGAGTAGATGTGCGGCGCAAAGGTGTCGAATAGCCCCACCTTGCGCAGCTTTTTATCCAAGCCGGCGATGGTTGAACCCGACGCAATCGCTTTGGCGGCGGTCATACCTGCCAGCGCGCGCTCTACGCCAGCGATGGCGACGAGATCCGCATCGAGGGCAGCCCAAGTGCGGGCGTGAAGGAGATCGGCAAAATCGTACGGCAAAGGCGTGCCGAAGCGCGCGCGGTGATCGCGGTCGAGTCCGCCGAAGAAGTCACCGCTGACGGTCCCCATGTAACGGTCGGCGTATTCCGCGCGGTCGTAGATCAGACCGATCTCGGCCAGGCATTCTAGTTCGACGTGCTGGCCGATGGTCTCGCTGTCGATCAGGACGCCGTCACAATCGAAAATGACAGCGTCCATGGCGGCCCTACTTTTTCTGCCGCGCCATCGCACCCAAACGCAGGCGCAGGGCATTCAACTTGATGAAGCCTTCGGCGTCGAACTGGTTGTAGACCGAGTCCTCTTCGAAGGTGACGTAGTCCATGCGGTACAGCGAATTGGGCGACTTGCGGCCCACCACCGACGCCATGCCCTTGAACAGTTTCAGGCGCACGACGCCGTTCACCCACTCCTGGGTCTTGTCGATGGCGGCCTGCAGCATCTCGCGCTCCGGCGCGAACCAATAGCCGGTGTAGATCATCTTGGCGTAGCGCGGCATCAACTCGTCCTTCAGGTGCATGGCCTCGCGGTCGAGGGTGATCGACTCCATGGCGCGGTGCGCCACATGCAGCAGCGTGCCGCCCGGACATTCATAGACGCCACGGCTTTTCATGCCCACGTAGCGGTTCTCGACCAGATCAAGACGCCCCACCCCATGCTTGCCGCCCAGCTTGTTCAGCTCGGCTAGCAGATTGGCCGGCGACAGCTTCTTGCCGTTCACGGCAATGGCGTCGCCCTTGGCGAATTCGATCTCGACATATTCGGGCTGATCCGGCGCTTTTTCAGGTGACACGGTCAGGCGGAACATGTCGTCGTCGGCTTCCTGCCACGGGTCTTCCAGCGCCTTGCCCTCGTAGGAGATGTGCAACAGGTTCGCGTCCATGGAGTAGGGCGCGGCGCCGCGCTTGTCCTTCGGAATCGGGATCTGATGTTTCTCGGCGTAGTCGATCATCATGGTGCGCGAGGTCAGGTCCCATTCGCGCCACGGCGCGATGACCTTCACGTCGGGCTTCAGCGCATAGGCCGTCAACTCAAAGCGCACCTGGTCGTTGCCCTTGCCGGTGGCGCCGTGGGAAATCGCATCGGCGCCGGTCTCGTTGGCGATCTCGATCAAACGCTTGGCGATCAGCGGGCGCGCGATGGAGGTGCCGAGTAGATACACGCCTTCATACAGCGCATTGGCGCGGAACATCGGGAAGACGAAGTCGCGCACGAACTCTTCCTTCAGGTCGTCGATGTAGATCTCTTTGATCCCCATCAACTCGGCCTTCTTGCGCGCGGGCTCCAGCTCCTCGCCCTGGCCGATATCGGCTGTGAAGGTCACGACCTCGCAGTTCTTCTCGACCTGCAGCCACCGCAGGATGATCGAGGTGTCGAGACCGCCGGAGTAGGCCAGCACGACCTTCTTTGCTTTCGCCATGTGTCTGAAGTCCCCTGGAAGGAGCTGAAATTCGGCGCGCAGTATAGGCAGCGAGAGGGCGGTAGCAAGTGACGGTTTGGGCCTTAAATCGCCGCTTCCTTCTCCGCCCAGGCTGCCTTGGCGGCCTCGGCTTCGGCGGCGTCCTTCAGGCGTTGTTCTTTAGCCGAGAGGCGCTCGCTGTCGGTCTTGAGCTGGCCGCAGGCGGCCAGGATGTCGCGGCCGCGCGGCGTGCGCACCGGCGCGCTGAAGCCCGCGTCCCAGAGGATCTGACCGAAGGCTTCGACCGTCGCCGGGTCCGAACATTCGTAAGGCGTGCCGGGCCACGGATTGAAGGGGATGAGGTTGAACTTGCAGGGGATGTCCTTGACCAGCTTGATCAAGGCGCGGGCGTGGGCAGCCGTATCGTTGATGCCCTTCAGCATGACGTATTCGAACGTGATACGCCGCGCGTTGCTGGCGCCGGGATAGTCGCGGCAGGCCTGCATCAGTTCCTTCAGCGGATACTTCTTGTTGATTGGCATGATGAGCGAGCGCGTGTCGTCATCGGGCGCGTGCAGCGAGATGGCGAGGTTGACGCCAAGCTCGGCGCCGCAGCGGTGAATTTCGGGCACGACACCCGAAGTGGATAACGTAATACGCCGCTTGCCCAGCGCGATGCCGTCGTCGGCCATGACGATCCTCATGGCGGTCGCAACGTTGTCGAAATTGTAGAGGGGTTCGCCCATGCCCATCAGAACGATGTTGGACAACAGGCGGCGCTCATCGGTGGGCGTCGGCCATTCGCCGTAGCTGTCGCGCGCCACCATGAACTGGCCGATGATCTCGGCCGGCGTCAGATTGCGGACAAGACGTTGCGTGCCGGTGTGGCAGAAGCGGCAGGTCAGAGTACAGCCCACTTGCGAGGAGATGCACACCGCGCCGCGGTCATCGTCGGGAATGAAAACCGTCTCGGCTTTCTGCCCGTCGTCGAAGGCCATCAGCCATTTGCGCGTGCCGTCGGTGGAGGTCTGCTCGCGCGCGATGGTCGGGCGCCAGACGGTGCAATGTTTCTCGAGCGTGGCGCGCAGGTCCTTGGACAGCTCGGTCATGGCCGCGAAGTCGGTGGCGCCGCGGTGATAGATCCAATGCCAGACCTGCTTGGCGCGGAAGGGCTTCTGGCCCAGTTCCAAAAACGTCTGTGCCAATTGCTCACGCGACAGCCCCACCAGATTGATGCGGGTGTCGGTGGAAGCGTCGGGTCGGGCGGAATCAGGCGGCATGGGAAGGGAGCTAAGCTCTCCGCCGCCGCGCGGCAAGAGCGTTGATTTTATATTATGAAAATCAACTACTTAGCGCGGTGGACGGAGAGGTCCTTGATGACCGCTTTCGGGCTGCACAGCGGGCATTCGGGGTCGGGGTTCACGCGCACCTGGCGCATGGCGGCGCTGAGCGCGTCATAGATCAGCATGCGTCCGGCCATGCTGTCGCCAATGCCGAGCAGCTCTTTCAGAACTTCGGTGGCTTGCAAGGTGCCAAGCACGCCCGACACCGCGCCGAGGACGCCGGCCTCGTCGCAAGAGGGGATCTGTCCCGGCGGCGGCGGCGCGGGATAGATGCAGCGGTAGCAGGGTCCACCGCCATGCGGCTTGAAGGTCGCGAGTTGTCCATCGAAGCGCAGGACCGCGGCGGACACGAGCGTCTTCTTGGCGAAGAAGCAAACATCGTTCACTAGAAAGCGTGTCGCGAAATTGTCGCTGCCGTCGGCGATGACGTCATAGCTGCGGACGAGGGCGTTCGCGTTATCAACCCCCAGCCTCATCCGGTGCTCAACTACCGTCACGTCGGGATTGATCGCGGCTACGGCCTGGCGCGCGCTTGCGGTCTTGGCCATGCCGATACGATCGGTGGTGTGCGCGATCTGGCGCTGGAGATTCGACAAATCGACCTCGTCGTCATCGACCACGCCGATGGTGCCGACGCCGGCCGCGGCAAGATAAAGAATCAGCGGCGAGCCGAGCCCGCCCGCGCCGATCACCAGCACCTTTGATTTGAGAAGCTTCTCCTGGCCAATGCCGCCCACATCCTGCAGCAGGATGTGCCGCGCATAGCGATGGATCTGGTCTTCGGTGAAGTCCATTAGTTCTTGTGAGTGACGCCCGTCGATCCGAAGCCGCCGGCGCCGCGCGCCGTGTCTTCCAGGTTGTCTTTTTCTTCCCACATAATCGTGCGCACCGGCGCGACGACCAGCTGCGCGATGCGAAGGCCGCGCGTGATCGTGAACGGCTGTTTGCCGTGGTTGATCAGGATCACGCCGACCTCGCCGCGGTAATCCGCGTCGATGGTGCCGGGCGCGTTCAGCACAGTGACTCCGTTCTTGGCGGCAAGGCCCGAACGCGGCCGCACCTGGCCTTCGAAGCCGGGCGGCAGAGCAATGGCAAAGCCCGTCGGGATGATGGCGTGCGCGCCGGGGGCAAGAATCACCTCCGTCTCGACGGCCGCAGAAAGATCGAGGCCAGCGGAATGTTCGGTCTGATACGCCGGCAGCGGCATGTCATGGCCGTTCGGCAGGCGCTTGATGGAAACGGAGCTGACGACGGGCACGGAAGGCCTCTATTTACTGGCGTTGGAACGAGGTCGCAATGCGTTCGGCCAATCTTTCAGCTACCGCGCGTTTGCGCAAGGTGGGCCAGCTTTCCACGCCCGTGCCCGTGACCAGGTGCACGGTGTTGCTGTCGCCCCCAAAGGCGCCGGAGCCGGGGGAGACATCGTTCGCCACCACCCAGTCGCATTTTTTCTTGGCGCGCTTGGCCTTGGCGTTCTCGATCAGGTTCTCGGTCTCGGCGGCGAAGCCCACGACGAGCTGGGGCCGCGTCGGCCCGGGCTGGGACAGGGTCGCCAAAATGTCGGGGTTTTCGGAGAGCGTCAGGGACGGCGTCTTGCCGGGTTCCTTTTTCATTTTCTGCAGCGCCTTCTCCGGCGACCAGTCGGCCACAGCAGCGGCGCAGACGGCGATGTCGCAGGGCAAGGCTTCGCTGCAAGCCTTCATCATCTGCTTGGCGGTCTCGACGTGGATGACGTTCACGCCGTCCGGGTCGGCTTCCTGGGTGGGGCCTGCGACCAAGGTCACGCTGGCGCCAAGCTCGGCGAGGGCTACGGCTACGGCATGGCCTTGCTTGCCCGAAGACCGGTTGGCGATGTAGCGCACGGGATCGATGGGCTCATGTGTGGGGCCGCTGGTGACCAGCGCGCGCAAGCCCTTCAGCGGACCTTCGCCTTCGGTCTTTTGGAAAAAGCGCGTCAGCGCCGCGATGATCTCGGGCACCTCGGCCATGCGGCCGTTGCCGACTTCACCGCACGCAAGATCGCCGGCGCTGGGGCCGACGACACGCACGTCGCGCGATTTCAGCGTCGCGAGGTTGGCTTGCGTTGCCGGATGCGTCCACATCATCACGTTCATGGAGGGCGCGATCATCACCGGCTTGTCGGTGGCCAGTAACGCGGTGGTCGCGAGATCGTCGGCCTGGCCCGCGACCATCTTGGCCATGATGTCGGCGGTGGCCGGTGCCACGAGGATGATGTCGGCCTCGCGGCTCAGACGGATGTGGCCCATCTCGGCCTCGTCCTTGAGGTCGAAGAGATCCTGATAACATTTGTCGCCCGACAGCGCGGCCAAGGTCAGCGGCGTGACAAAATGCGCGCCGGCCTTGGTGAGGATGCAGCGCACCGACGCGCCGCGTTCCCGCAGGCGGCGGATCAGATCAGGCGCCTTCACGGCGGCGATGCCGCCGGCGACGATTAAAAGGATGCGTCTGTTTTCAAGCACGGCTGAAACCCAAGAATTCGCCAGCCTTAACTATATCCGGCGGGACTTTAACGAAACATGAGCGCGAGCCTAACGGCTCTGCGCCTAAGGCAGGGCCGTTTTGAGCCCTAAGTCGCACTCAATGCGAATGACCCAGGCGCGCACCTGCGGCCACTTTACCAAATCCAAACCGGCCTCGTGAGCGAAGCGCGTATAGGCCACCAGGGCGATATCAGCGAGGCTCAGCCGCTCGGCCACGAAATAGCTACGGTTGGACAGATGGCCCTCCATGACGTCCAGCGCCCGCTCGCATTTAGGCATAAGGGCCGGATCGATTTCGGCGTCGGATTTTTTCAGGAACATCTTGTGATACCGGCGCACGGCAATGGCGGTCTCGTGGCTGTACTGCTCCCAGAACAACCACTGGAACATCAGGGCGCGATCAAATGCCTCCCCCGGGATGAGGTCACTGCCCTCCGCCAAGTGCAGCATGATGGCGTTGGATTGCGCGAGAATGCGCCCGTCGTCAAACACCACGGTCGGCACTTGCCCGGCAGGGTTCATCGCGAGGAACTGCGGCGTGCGCGTCTCGCCGTTAACGACGCCTACTTCGATCCACTTCAACGGAATGCCGAATCTGTCGGCGATGAATTTCACCTTCAGGCAGTTGCCAGAACCGGAATCGCCGTAGACCGTCAGCATAGCCCTCAGTCTTTCATCGCAAGAGCAACGTCGCCAGCAGCAGCGCGGCCAATATCCACGGGGCCCAGAGGAACCATCGCGCCGTCCGCGGTTTGCCTGCGGTCTCGCCGCGGATGGCCCGGGCGGTGTCGGGGTGCAATCTAAGCCCGCCCCGCGCCATATCGGTGGTCACGATGTCCACGCGCTCGATGATATGGGGCAGCTTCTCCAGGGTGGCAATGGTGCTGCCCACCACATCAGCTATGCGTCCTTCAGGACCCAGGCGCGTGCGCATCCAGTCCTCGATCAGGGGCCGCGCCAGTTCCCACATATTGACCTGGGGCGCCAACGTCCGCCCCACGCCTTCGGCCAGCAGCATGCTCTTCTGCAGCAAAAGCAATTGCGGCTGGGTCTGCATCTCGAAGGTCTCGGTGATCTGGAACAGCTGCCCCAAAAGCTTGGCGATGGAGATCTCGGCGATGGGCTTGCCGAGGATGGGCTCGGCGATGGAGCGGCAGGCCTGGGCGAAAGCATCGACCGACTGATGCGCGGGCACGAAACCCGCACGGACATGTACCTCGGCGACGCGGCGATAGTCGCGCGTCAGGAACCCCAGCAGCATCTCGCCCAAGGTCTTCTGGGTCTCGGCATCGACGCGGCCCATGATGCCGAAGTCCATGCCGATGAGTGTGCCGTTGGGCGCGAGGAACAGATTTCCCGGATGCATATCGGCGTGGAAGAAGCCGTGACGGAAAACCATCTTGAAAAATACTTCGGCGGCGCATTTCACCACGGCCACAGGATCGCCGAGGGCGGCAACGGCGGCACGGTCATCGACGCGTGCGCCCGAGACGCGTTCAAGCGTCAGCACGTGCTCGGCGGTGCGCTGCCAGTCGACAGCAGGCACGCGGAACGCCGGATCGCCGGCGAAATTCTCAGCGAGTTCCTGTGCCGCGGCGGCTTCCAGGCGCAAATCCATCTCGATGCGCACCGACTGCGCAAAGGTGCGCACCACCTCCACGGGCTTTAGGCGCACTAACTGCGGCGCATGGCGTTCGGCCAGTTCAGCCAGCCACATCAGCGCGTCGATATCGCGGCCAAAGGCGGCGGCGATCCCGGGCCGCAAGACCTTGACCGCGACTTCGCGCCCCTCGCTGTCGACGGCGAAGTGCACTTGCGCGATGGAAGCGGCCGCGACCGGTTGCTCGTCAAAGCTGGTGTAGCGGGTTTCGAGCCGCGCGCCGAAATCGGCCTCGATCACCGCTTTGGCGGCGGCAAAAGGAAACGGCGGCAGCCGATCCTGCAGGCCCGTCAAATCGGCGGCGGCTTGCTCGCCCAGAATATCGGCGCGAGTCGACAGCGCCTGGCCGAACTTGATGAAGGTAGGCCCCAGCGCCGTCAGGGCCAGCGCCAGGCGCTGCCCGTCCCGCAACCCGCGCACATCCTTGCGCCGGCGCCAGATAATGCGCGCGGCGCGTGCGGCGCTGCGTCCGGCGGGATGCGCTTCTAGCAGGAACAGGGCGTCGTATTGCGCGAAGGTGCGCGCGATCGACCAGAGACGTGCGAAATTGCGGAAGGGTGCGAGCATGCGCCGCCGTTCAGATTCGCCAGCCGGAGTGCAGCGCGGCGATACCGCCTGAAAGATTGCGCACCTTCACCTGGGCGAATCCAGCGGCGCCCATACGCGCGGCAAGCTCCTCCTGGGCGGGGAAGCGGCGGATGCTCTCGGCGAGGTAGCGATAAGCCTCGCGGTCGCCGGCGATCATGCCGCCCAGCCACGGCAACACCGTGAAGGAATAGGCGTCGTAAAGCTTGTCCAGCACGGGCACCAGCACCTTGCTGAATTCCAGGCAGAGGAAACGCCCGCCGGGCTTCAGCACACGCCGCGCCTCGGCGAGGGCCTTGTCGATGTGGGTGACATTGCGCAGACCAAACGCGATCGTGTAGGCGTCGAAGCTCATGGACGGCAGCGGCAGCGATTCGGCGTTGCCGCAGACCCAATGGACGCCCTCCAGCCGGCCGTGGTCGAGGGCGCGGTTTCGCCCGACGGCCAGCATCTCGGCATTGATGTCACAGATGGTCACCGGCGATGCGCCCTCGCCCATGCGGTCCAGAATGCGAAAGGCGATGTCGCCCGTGCCGCCGGCCACGTCGACGATCCGCTGTCCCGCCCGCGGCGCCAGCACGTCGATCAGGGCGCTCTTCCACAAACGGTGGACCCCGGCGCTCATCAGATCGTTCATCAGGTCGTATTTGGGCGCGACGGCGTCGAACACCTCGCGCACCAGTCCGGCCTTTTCGGCTTCGGCAACAGTGCGGAAGCCGAAATGCGTCTCGCCGTGGGCCTCAGGGGAGGCGTTGTTATCTTGCAAGCGCGGTTCCATATTTTGCGGACCATAAGCCAAGGCCCCCCTAAAGTCTCCCCCGTCGCCGGTCCAAGGAGCTGCAATGCCTGAGCTGCCAGAGGTCGAAACCGTGTGCCGAGGCCTGGCCGGTGTGCTGGAGGGCCGCCGCTTGGCCCGGGTGGAACTGCGCCGCAAGGACCTGCGCATCCCCTTTCCCAAGGGCTTTGCCGCAGGCGTTGAGGGCCGGCGCGTCACCCGTATCCACCGCCGCGCGAAATACGTGCTGATGTCCCTGGACGATGGCCAGGTCGTCATCGTGCATCTGGGCATGGCCGGCCGCATGACCATCACGCCCGCGGGCGCGCCGCTCGAGAAGCATGACCACGTCATCTTCACGACCGATAAAGGCGTGACCGTGCGCTTCAATGACCCGCGCCGCTTCGGGCTCATGACCCTCGCGCGCGAATCCGAACTGGATGAACACAAGTTGTTCCGCCATTTGGGCCCCGATGCGCTCAGCGAAACACTGACGCCGGATTATCTCGCGGCGGTTCTCAAGGGCCGAAAGACGTCGATCAAGGTCGCGCTTCTGGACCAGCGCATCGTCGTTGGAGTCGGCAACATCTACGCCTGCGAGGCGCTCAACCGCGCCGGCATCTCGCCCAAGCGCAAGGCTGGCACCGTGACCGGCGCGCGCGCGCGCGCCCTTGTGCCGGCCATTAAGGGCGTGCTCACGCAAGCGATCGCCGCCGGCGGTTCGTCGCTGCGCGACCACGTTCAACCTTCCGGTGAGCTCGGCTATTTCCAAGACTCTTGGCGCGTCTATGGACGCGAAGGCGAGTCGTGTCCGTGCGGTTCCAACAGCGCCGTGGTCAAACGCATCGTGCAGGGTGGGCGCTCGACCTTTTATTGCGCGCGCTGCCAGAGCTGACACACCCCCCTGCGAGTCGGCGGGAACTGTCGCTATGGGTGTAAAGCTCGGCCACGAAACCGGGGATTCATAAGGCCGGGGGCCAGAAACGCCGCCGGTTGACTACACTTGGCGCATCTCCTATAAGCCGCGCTTCATTTCGGCAACTTTGTCAGCGGATTACCGCTCTCTTCGGACAGATCACTCATGGCCCAGCACAAATCAGCCAAGAAACGCATTCGCCGCAACGCCCGCGCCGAGGTCACCAATCACGCGCGCATGGGCCGCATCCGCAGCTACGTCAAAGCTGTCGAGACCGCCATCACGGCGAACGATAAGACCGGCGCCTTGGCTGCCCTGAAGAAAGTCATGCCGGAATTGATGCGCGGTGCCAGCAAAGGCGTCGTGCATAAGAAGACCGTCGCGCGCAAGCTGTCGCGCCTCTCCGCGCGCATCAAGAAGATCGCCGCTTAAATTTCCCTACACTCACGCTCGACATTGCGTGGATTGATTTCCGCGCGGAGTTTCTGCGCGCGTACGACACCGCAAAGCCGAGTCTCTCGCACAGCTTTGCGATTCAGCTTTCAAGCCTTTGGGAATCAACGGACTGACCCCAGTAATCATTTCTGGTCCGAACTTCTCGGCGCGTTTTTGAAAAAATCTGTCAACACATCTTTGCACTTGTCTGTCGATGCCCGCTCGCTACATTGACCCTCGTTCAAAGCATCGTCGACATGCCTAAAGACATTCGCTCTGACGGCATCTGCTCGAGATCGGTTTCGGACTTCAACACGATCAGGATCAAAAGAAACACGCGGCGGGCTGAGGTGGAGATACTTTCAGCCCTACGGCTCCAATGCGTGCAAGAGATGTGTTGCTGACGAGGGTAGAGGACTTGATGACGTTTGAAGACCGCAACCGCGCTGCTCTTTAGACGTTGATAAGCAAAGTTCTGGGGAAACGTTGGTGAGTCCGTCGCTGCTACGCAGCGCTGGTGTGTTGTCCAGGGGGATAACGTCGCGTGAAAAGTCTGGAAGAATCGGCCGTCGATCAGGCTGAATGGGATCGCGTTAAAACGCGCCTCAAACAAGAATTCGGCGAGTCAGCGTTCAAGAGCTGGGTGACCCCCATCACCGTCGCCACTTTCCGCAATGGCGAAGTCGAGCTCGCCGTGCCGACCCGATTCATGCGCGACTGGATCACCACGCATTACGCCGAACGCATCCGCACGCTTTGGAACGGCGAAAACCCTTCCGTCCGTAAGATTACTTTGAAGGTCGAAGCTGCGCGCCAGGCGGAAGCTGCGCGCGAGAAAGCTGCATCCGGCGTCGTTGCGAAACCGGTCGGCGCTGTGCGCGCGCCTGCGCGTCCCTTGGGCACACCGGCCCAGGCGCAAGGTTTCGCCGCGCAAACGGGCGCGGATTTTTCAGCGCCGCTTGATGTGCGCTACGTCTTCGAGAACTTCGTCGTCGGCAAGCCCAACGAATTCGCCTATGCGGCCGCCAAGCGCGTCGCCGAATCTGACCAGGTCAGCTTCAATCCGCTGTTCCTTTATGGCGGCGTCGGTCTTGGCAAGACCCACCTGATGCACGCGATCGCCTGGGAGATCCGCAACCGCACGCCCCAGAGAAAAGTCGTCTATCTCTCGGCCGAAAAGTTCATGTACTCGTTCGTGCGCGCGCTTCGGAACCAGGACATGGTCTCCTTCAAGGAGCAGTTCCGCACCGTCGACGTGCTGATGATCGACGATGTGCAGTTCATCGCCGGCAAGGACGCGACCCAGGAAGAGTTTTTCCACACCTTCAACGCGCTCGTCGACCAGGGCCGCCAGATCGTGCTTTCGGCCGACAAGTCGCCTTCGAACCTCGAGGAAATCGGCGACCGCCTGCGCTCGCGCCTGTCGTCGGGCCTTGTCGCCGACCTGCATCCAACCACTTTCGAGCTGCGCCTCGGCATCCTCGACGCCAAGGCCGAGCAGCTCGGTGTGCTCGTGCCGCAGAAGGTCAAGGAATTCCTCGCCCACAAGATCACCTCGAACGTGCGCGAACTAGAAGGCGCCTTGACGCGCCTCGTTGCCCACGTCCAGCTGGTCGGCGGATCGCTCACCCTCGAAGCTGCCCAGGAACTCCTGCAGGATCTGCTGCGCGCCCACGACCGGCGCCTGACCATGGAAGAGATCCAGAAGCGCGTGGCCGAACATTTCAAAATCCGCATCTCGGACATGAGCTCGGCGCGCCGCAGCCGCGCCGTCGCCCGGCCGCGCCAGGTGGCCATGTATCTCTCCAAGCAGCTGACTTCGCGTTCTCTGCCCGAGATCGGCCGCGCCTTTGGCGGGCGCGACCACACCACGGTGATGCATGCCGTGCGTAAAGTCGAAGAGCTGGTCAGGCTCGACACCGCCTTTGCCGAGGACGTCGAGCTGCTCACCCGCATGCTCGAAAGCTAAGACTTAAGCTGCGGATTCCACGTGCTTTCCGGGGCCTTCTGGGGCCCCGTCCGCACGTTTTCCCCTGTATACGCGCGCGCGGGTCTGGTTATACTCAGAGCCCTTTTCGTGGGGTCGGCCCCCGCGAAAATCGTGGGCGGAGGGGGAATTTCCGCATCTTCACGGCAGGGACTCGGGGCCGGCTTGTCGCGAACCAAATAAGATCACAAGACACATGAAACTCATCATCGAGCGGGCTGCTCTCCTCAAATCGCTGGGTCACGTGCAAAGCGTGGTGGAGCGCCGCAATACCATTCCAATCCTGTCCAACGTGCGTCTCGACGCGGCCAAGGGCCAGCTGTCGCTTCATGCCACCGACATGGACATCGAAATCGCCGAAAGCACCTCGGCTGAAGTCGCCAAGAGTGGCGCGACCACCGTGCCGGCGCACACGCTCTACGACATCGTGCGCAAGTTGCCTGACGGCGCCCAAGTCGAAGTCAGCTCCTCGGCTGACGGCGGCCAGATCGCACTGGCTGCGGGGCGTTCGCGCTTCAACCTCGCCTCACTGCCGGTCGAAGACTTCCCGGCCATGACCGACGGCGACCTCACACATACCTTCAAGCTTGCTGCGGGCGATCTGCGCGGGCTTATCGACCGCACGCGTTTTGCCATCTCCACCGAGGAAACCCGCTATTACCTGAACGGCATCTACCTGCACGCCGCCAAGAGCGAGAAGGTCGCGGTCTTGCGCGCTGTTGCCACCGACGGCCATCGCCTGGCGCGTGTCGAGCTGCCGCTGCCGGACGGCGCTGCCGGAATGCCGGGCGTGATCGTGCCGCGCAAAGCCGTGATCGAAGTGCGCAAGCTAATCGAAGAGACCGAAGGCGACATCACGATCTCGCTCTCGGATTCGAAGATTCGCTTTGGTTTTGACAATGTCGCGCTGACGTCCAAGCTTATCGACGGCACCTTCCCCGATTACGAACGCGTTATCCCGACGGGCAACGACAAGGTGCTCGAAGCCGAGCGCAAGCCCCTGTTCGACGCGGTCGACCGCGTCTCGGCCATCAGCTCGGAGAAGTCGCGGTCCATCAAGATGAACTGCGAAAAGGGCCTGATCACGCTTTCGGCCTCGAGCCCCGAAGCGGGCAGCGCGGTTGAAGAGGTCGAGGCGCGCTATGGCGCGGGTCATCTCGAGATCGGATTCAATTCCCGGTATCTGCTCGAGATCCTGGGCCAGATCGAAGGCGACGCGGCGCGCTTCACCATGGCCGACGCGGCCTCACCCACCGTCATCCGCGACGTGGCCGACGGTTCGGCGATGTACGTCCTGATGCCGATGCGGGTGTGAGCGGCAGCTTCAATCCCCAAGTCTTTGCAGCAAGCGCCGAAGCCGCCGCCGGTCTCGGCGCTTCGGCCCGTGTCGCGATCACCAAAGTCACGCTGACCGACGTGCGCTCCTATGCGCACCTGCGCCTCGAGACGGGTCCGGGCCCCGTCGTGCTCACCGGTGCCAACGGCGCCGGCAAAACCAACCTTCTCGAAGCCCTGTCGTTCCTGGCCCCCGGCCGCGGCCTGCGCGGTGTACGCTTGGCTCAGGTGGGACGCCAGCGCGCCGCAGGTGTTGTCGCGGTCGTGCCGGCCACCATACCGTGGGCGGTCGCCGTGACCTTGTCGACACCCGACGGTCCCGTCGAAATGGGCACCGGGCTCGCCGCAGGGACATCCGAAAGACGCACCATCCACATCAATGGCCAGCCGGCCAAAGGCGGCGCGGCCATGGCGCGCCATGTAGGCGTGCTCTGGCTCACACCGGCAATGGACCGGCTGTTTGTCGATGGTCCCGCCGCGCGCCGCAAATTCCTCGATCGCCTGGTCACGGCATTCGACGCCGATCATGCGGGCCGCATCGCCGCTTACGAGCACGCCTATCGCCAGCGCCTTCGGCTCATGCGGGACGGTGGCGGCGACGCACCTTGGTTTGCGGCCCTCGAAGACACCATGGCGCGGCACGGCATTGCCCTGGCCGCGGGGCGGCATGACGTCGTGGCGCGCCTCAACCGCGATCTGGCCGCGGCGAAGGGCCCATTCCCCGCGGCCTCCCTTGCCCTTGTCGGCAGTGTGGATACCTGGCTTGCCCAGATGCCGGCGGTGGACACCGAGGACGCCATGCGCCGCAGCCTCTGGGACGAGCGCCGCGGCGTGGTTGGCGCTGGTGCGGGGCCGCACCGTTCCGACCTCGGTGTTGCCATGAGCGCACCAGGCCATCCCTCCCACGGCCAGCCCGCGGCGCTATGCTCCACCGGCGAGCAGAAGGCGCTGCTAATCTCCATCCTGCTGGCCCAGGCCCGCCTGCAGCGTGCCCGCCGCGGTCATGCGCCGATCCTGCTTCTGGACGAGGTTGCGGCCCATCTGGACCCGGCGCGCAGGGCTGCTTTGTTCGCCGAAATCCTGCGCTTGGGCGCCCAGGCCTGGATGACCGGAACCGACGCCGCCCTGTTCGAGGGGCTCGGGGAATCCGCCGAGTTTTTCAACGTTGAAAATGGGCAGATTTTGCGTCGATAAGTGTGCACTTAAGCCCCGGAAATCCTATATAATATTCACGTTAAACCCAGTCGCTGAGTCAGCCCCAGAGTCCCCGTATGAATGCACCTCCCGCCGAGCCGGCCGTAAAGGCCGAAGACAAGGCCTACGACGCCGAATCCATCAAGGTCCTGAAGGGCCTCGATGCGGTCCGCAAGCGTCCGGGCATGTACATCGGCGACACCGACGACGGCTCGGGCCTGCACCACATGGTCTACGAGGTGGTCGATAACGCCATCGACGAATCCCTCGCCGGACACTGCGATCGCATCGAAGTTTGCTTGCACGGCGATGGCAGTTGCACCGTGTACGACAACGGCCGCGGCATTCCCGTCGACATCCACAAGGAAGAAGGCGTCTCGGCGGCCGAGGTCATCATGACCCAGCTGCACGCCGGCGGAAAGTTCGACCAGAACTCCTACAAGGTCTCCGGCGGTCTGCACGGCGTCGGCGTGTCGGTCGTCAATGCGCTGTCCGAATGGTTGGACCTGCGCATTTGGCGCAACGGCAAGGAATACTACATGCGCTTCCGGCACGGCGAAGCCGAAGCGCCTCTGAAAGTGGCCGGCGATGCGCCCAGGGTCGCAGAAGGCAAGCGGGCCGGCCAGTTCAAGACCGGCACCGAAGTGCGCTTTCTGCCGTCGAGGCAGACCTTCACCAAGACCGAATTCGATTACGGCACGCTCGAGCACCGCTTGCGCGAGCTCGCGTTCTTGAACTCAGGCGTGTTCCTCAATCTCACCGACGCGCGCCATTCCGAGAACAAGTCCATCGATCTGCACTACGAAGGCGGCATCGAGGCCTTCGTGAAATATCTCGACCGCACCAAACAGGCGCTGCACGAGCCGCCTGTCGCCATGACCGCCGAGAAGGACAACATCACCGTCGAGCTGGCGATGGAGTGGAACGACAGCTATCACGAGAATACGCTGTGCTTCACGAACAACATCCCACAGCGCGACGGCGGCACGCACCTCGCCGGCTTTCGCGCGGCGCTGACACGCACCATCAATCACTATGCCAACGAAAGCGGCATGGGGAAGAAGGACAAGGTCGCGCTTACCGGCGATGACATGCGCGAGGGCTTGACCTGCGTGCTGTCGGTCAAAGTGCCTGATCCCAAGTTCTCCTCGCAGACCAAGGACAAGCTGGTTTCATCCGAAGTGCGTCCGGTCGTCGAGAACATCGTCTCCGAGAAGCTTGGCGAGTGGTTCGAGGAACACCCGTCCGAGGCCAGGAAGATCGTCGGCAAAGTTGTCGAGGCCGCGCTCGCACGCGAAGCGGCGCGCAAGGCGCGCGAGCTGACGCGCCGCAAGGGCGCCCTCGATTTCGCCTCGTTGCCGGGCAAGCTCGCCGATTGCCAGAACCGCGATCCCGCCTCGTCCGAGCTCTTCATCGTCGAGGGTGATTCGGCCGGCGGCTCGGCCAAACAGGGCCGCGACCGCGCGTTCCAGGCCATCCTTCCCTTGCGCGGCAAGATCCTCAACGTCGAGCGCGCGCGCTTCGACAAGATGCTGTCCTCGGCCGAAATCGGCACGCTGGTGACCGCGCTCGGCACCGGCATCGGCGCAGAGGAGTTCAGTATCGCCAAGCTGCGCTACCACAAGATCATCATCATGACGGACGCCGACGTCGACGGCAGCCATATCCGCACCCTGCTCCTGACGTTCTTCTATCGTCAGATGCCGCAGATCATCGAGAACGGCCACCTGCTTATTGCCCAGCCACCGCTCTACAAGGCGAAGAAAGGCAACTCCGAGGTCTATCTCAAGAACGACGCCGCGATGGAGGACTACCTCATCGGCGCCGGCTTGCAGAACGCAACACTCGTCGTGCACGGCGGCGGCCAGGTTGCCGGCGAAGATCTGAAGCGGCTCGTCTACAAGGCGCGCGACACCAAGAACAGTCTCACGCTGCTTTCGCGCACGCTGCCTTCGCGCATCGTCGAGCAGTGCGCCATCGCCGGCGCTTTCAACACCCAGGTACTGTCGGACGAGCAGCTGGCGCGCGAAGCGGCAGGCTATGTCGCGCGACGCCTTGATCATCTTGAAACCGAATACGAGAAAGGGTGGAGCGGCGAATCCGCGCCCGGCGGCGGCATCAAGTTCGCCCGCACGCTGCGCGGCGTCACCGAGACCTTTATTCTCGACGCCCGCATGGTGCATTCAGCCGAGGCGCGCCATCTGGACAGCCTCGCGCCCGAACTGCAGGCCACGTACACCCGCGACGCCGTCCTGCGTTATAAGGACGAAGAGATAAAAATCTCCGGTCCCGTGCCCCTCTTGGCCGCGATCATGGCGCGCGGCAAGAAGGGCGTGTCGCTGCAGCGTTATAAAGGTCTTGGCGAGATGAACCCGGGCCAGCTGTGGGAAACGACGCTCGATCCCAATGTGCGCACGCTCCTGCAGGTGAGGGTCAACCACGGCGACGAAGCCAATGAAGTGTTCTCCACACTCATGGGCGATATCGTCGAACACCGCCGCGACTTCATCCAGGACAACGCGCTCGCCGTGCGCAATCTCGACGTCTAAATTTGCCGGGGGTCTCCACCACCGAGCCTTTCAAGGAACTGTTCAGCCGGGCCCTGGTCGAAAACATGGCGCGGCACATCAGCCATGTCTGGAAAGGCTTCGATGCGGCGGCTTTCACCGCAGCGGCGTTGAAGGACTTCAAGACCCTCGAACTTAAGGCCCGCGCCAATCAAATCGCCGGGGCGCTGGGTGCAACGCTGCCCAGGGACGTTCCGCGCGCGCTCAAGATCCTCACCGCAACCTTACGTCCGCTGGATAAGGCAGGTCAGCCGGTCGAGGATGCCAGCAAGGGCCTCGCCGGCTGGGCCATCTGGCCCATGGGCGAATACGCGGCGCAGAACGGCCTTGCGCATCCCGAAGAGTCCCTTGAAGCATTACGCGCCTTCACCATCCGCAGCACCAGCGAGTTCGCCATTCGGCCCTTCCTGGTGAAGCATCCCAAGAAGACACTGGCGACACTGAAGGCTTGGGCGAAGGATCAGAACGAACATGTAAGGCGTCTCGTATCGGAAGGTTCGCGCCCGCGCCTGCCGTGGGGCTTGCGCCTCAAGGACTTTGTCCGCGATCCCAAACCGATCCTACCGCTGCTCGAAGCGCTGAAAGACGATCCCTCGGAATATGTGCGCCGCTCCGTCGCCAATTCCCTCAACGACATCGCCAAGGATCACCCCGACCTGGTGGCAGATATCGCCAAGCGGTGGCTCAAGGGTGCCTCGAAGGACCGCGCGCGGCTTGTACGCCATGCGTGCCGGTCGTTGATCAAAGCAGGACACACAAAGACGCTGGCGTCGTTGGGCTATAACTCAAAACCAGCGGTCAAGCTGACGCGCTTTGCGCTAACCACGCCGGCAGTGGATTACGGCACGCATGCGGCTTTTGCGCTCGAATTGAGAAGCACCAGCGCCCTGCCGCAGAACATCGTGCTCGACTATGTCGTGCATCACCGCAAGAAGAGCGGCGAGACCTCGCCCAAGGTCTTCAAGTGGAAAACGCTGGTGCTGGAGCCCAAGCAGGAACTGCGGCTCGAACGCCGTCACGCCATCCGGCCCATCACCACGCGCGTCTATTACCCCGGCAAGCACCGCATCGAAGTGCTCATCAACGGCCGCGTCAGCGGCGGCGGCGAGTTCAATTTGAAGATGGCTTAGGGGCAGGACTTCCAGAAGTCCAAGAGCATCGCCGTCGTCTCGTTCGGCAGATGATCGATGAAGAAGTGTCCGCTCGGCAGGCTTGCCGTGCGCAAGTCCGTGCACCACTCGCGCCACAGCGCGGCGACGTCGAATATCTGCGCCATGGCGCCTTGCGTGCCCCACACCGCGAGGGCTGGGCAGGTGATCTTCACCTTCCCGCGGTCGGCGGTATCGAAACCGAGGTCGTGCAGGATAGTCGCGCGGTAATCGGCGCAGGAGGCGTGGATCATGGCCGGGTCGCGCCAGCAGCGCCGGTACTCGGCCAACTGCTCTTCACTAAACAACGATAGGGCCATGCCGCGGCCGGTGGTCGTGCCGAGGCTCCCTAGCATGCCTTCATAGAAGAAATCGGGATCGGCGCCGATCAGCTTCTCGGGCAAGGGTTCGGGCCGCGACAGGAAATACCAATGCCAATACCGTTGCGCCAACGCGCGGCTGACATCGGTCAGCGTGTTGTAGGTCGGCGCGATATCCATCACCACCATCGAGCGCACGGCACCGGGATGATCGAGTGCGAGGCGATGGGCAGTGCGCCCCCCGCGATCGTGGCCGACGAGATGGAACGCGGGAAAACCGAGCGCACGCATCACCGCCACCTGATCGGCGGCCAAGGCGCGGAAGCTGTAGTTGGAAGAATCCGCGGTCGCATGCGGCTTCGAAGAGTCGCCATAACCGCGCAGGTCCGGGCACACCACGGTGTAGTCGCGCGCGAGCTGCGGCGCGACCTTGGCCCACATGGCGTGGGTCTGCGGGTAGCCGTGCAACAG
Source organism: uncultured bacterium (assembly GCA_903888485.1). Classification (GTDB taxonomy): domain Bacteria; phylum Pseudomonadota; class Alphaproteobacteria; order Rhodospirillales; family Rhodospirillaceae; genus SHVO01. The sequence goes on from CAISTS010000005.1 coordinate 89,623, forward strand.
CAGCACCGGCGCGCCGCTGCCGCCGATCACGCAATTGATGGTGACGCCGTCGCCGACATCAATCTGGCGGCGATCGAACCCGGCGAACATGATTACTCGTTCGAACTGTCTGATTGAACGGTCTTGTCCGGGCGCACCGACAGCACCGTGCGGTCATCTTCGGTGTTCAGCGCCGCGACCGTGCGTCCGTGGTCTTCCCAGGTATCGGCGAATTCGCCGAGGGCTTGGCCGACAACTTGGTCTAAGGATTTGGCCATGCTGGAGCCAAGGGCTTTGAGGCGCTCCACAAGGCCGGGATCGACCTGCAGAATCAATTGTCCCGGAAGGCCGGCGAGCGGGCGCTTTTCACGCTTCGCGGACTTCCGGACCGGCTTCTTTACCGTCTTACGCGTCTTCGACGCCCCCGTGACGTGCGCCTTCGACTTTGTCGTAGCGCGCGTCTTCGACGCGACGCGCGCCGGTTTGCGTTTTGCTGTCTTTACTGGCTTCTTCGCCGCCTTCTTCTTAGCCATCGTGCTCCCTCACTCGTTAATGGACGGGCGGGATGTATTTACACGCCCTTAAACCGCCGCATTTAATCTGCATAAGCCACCATAAGGGGCTTCGAGTTTTGATGCTACATCACCGCCATGACTAAAGCGAAGCGGCGCCAGCCGGACGAAGGCGAAGGAGCGAAGGGCAGCGGTAAGCGCCCGCGCCTACGCTTGCCCCGCTTTCGCATCGACCCCGCGTGGATTTTCTCCACCATCATGTCAACGATCGTTTGGATGGGGCTGGTCGCCGGCATTGTCGTCGCCATCTTCTCCATGGACCTGCCCGAGATCGACGAAGCCGCCCTCACCCGCCGGCCCAACATTCGTCTGATGGATTCCGGCGGCTGGGAAATCGCCAACTTCGGCGACATCTATGGCCAGTCCATCGATCTCAAGGCCCTGCCGCCCCACGTCCCGGCCGCTGTCATCTCGGTGGAAGACCGGCGCTTCTACAGCCATCCCGGCATCGATCCGCGCGGCATTTTGCGCGCGGTTGTGACGGACATCAGCGTGGGGGCCCGGGTTCAGGGCGGCTCGACCATCACCCAGCAGGTGGCCAAAAACCTGTTCCTGACGCCGGACCGCACGCTCGCGCGCAAAATCCGCGAAGCGCTGCTCGCCATCAAGCTCGAGCAGATGTTCACCAAGGACGAGATCCTCACGCTCTATATGGACCGCACCTACTTCGGCAGCGGCATCTACGGCTTCGAAGCCGCGGCGGAGCGCTACTTCGACCGTCCGGCCAAGGACCTGACGGTGTTTCAGGCCGCCGTGCTGGCGGGTCAGCTCAAGGCGCCGACACATTACAATCCGATGCGTGAGCCCCACCGCGCCAAGGCACGCGCCGCAATCGTGCTCTCCACCATGGTCGATACCGGCGCGATCTCGGCCGGCGAAGCCGCCGCGGCGCTGAAGAGCGCCGACATGGCCCTGAAGGCCGTGCCCAACCCCACCTTGCACGCGCGCCACTTCGCCGATTGGGTCCTCACGCAGGTGGATGACTATGTCGGCGGCATCGACCGCGACGTCATCGTCCACACCACCCTCGACGGGCGCATCCAGGCCCAGGCCGAAGAAGCCCTGGCTAAACGGCTCGACGCCCAAGGCGCCAAGCTCAAGGTGGAGCAGGGCGCCATCGTCGTGCTCGGCACCGACGGCGCTGTGCGCGCCATGGTCGGCGCCCGCGATTACAATGACAGCCAGTTCAACCGCGCGACCCAGGCCCTGCGCCAGCCCGGCTCGGCGTTCAAACCCTTCGTGTACCTCGCCGGTGTCGAGGCGGGCTACCGGCCCGAGGACATGGTCACCGACGCGCCGCTGAAGATCGGCAATTGGCGGCCGCAGAATTTCAACCGGACCTACGAAGGTCCCGTCACCTATGAAACCGCCTTCGCCAAATCCATTAATACGGCGGCTGTTCGGATCGCTCAGCAGGTCGGCATCAAGAACGTCGTGTCCGTGGCGCACCGCATGGGGATCACGGAAAAGCTCACGCCGGAGTTATCTCTGGCGCTCGGTTCAAATGAAGTGACCTTGTTGGAGCTGGCCGGCGCTTACGCGCCCTTTGCCAACGGCGGTCAGGCCATAGCGCCCTACGCCATCGAGACCATCACCGACCGCTCCGGGCAGGTGATCTACAAGCGCGAGAGCGGCGGGCTGGGGCAGGTGCTGGGTCCGGACAGCCTCGCTATCATGAACCGCATGATGGGTCAGGTGATTGCGGTCGGCACGGGCAAAGCGGCCGACTTCGGCTATCCCGCCGCGGGCAAAACCGGCACCACGTCGGATTTCCGCGATGCCTGGTTCATGGGATACACCGCCGATTACGTCACCGGCGTGTGGGTGGGCAACGATTCCGGCGCTGGGATGAAGAACGTCACCGGTGGCGGCTTGCCGGCGCAGATCTGGCGTGACGTGATGCTCTCCGCCCATGCCGGCCATCAGCCGCGCGAGCTTCCGGGTACGATTTCCGAGCCCGCGCCCGATCTCATTGGCCGGTTCTGGCAGGCCCTCGTCGGCAATTAAGAATCGCGCAAGCCCGTTGCGGCCGGCGTTTGCACGCGCAATGGTACACTCAATGCTGATCGAATATCTACTGAGGGTAGTAAAATCATACCTTTTTTTGAAACTTTCTTACTAATTTTGGAAGAATACCCCGCCGGGGCCAGTTAATGACCCCACTCTCTATGGGACTATATAAGAAACTGAATTTGTTTCAGAAATCCCCACCCATGGGGGCTTGCTGCCAGGCCACCGCCTAAGGATTGAACAGGGCCACGAGCGATCGTGATGCAATTGACCGAATCTTCGCAAGATTCGGCCTCTCTAGGGTCCACGCGGGGCAATTTTATTTTTGTTGCCACCCTGGACCCCGATTCAAATAATCCGCTCCGCCATAAGGACCGCTTGTGGAGACCACGGTCCACCCCGGGACGAAGGATATCGTCCATGACCTCCGAGAAGTGGCGGTCATCAATAAATCCGGAACGGAATAAGGCGACACTTTCCGGAATCGAGCACAGGGAACACTGAGATAAGCCGGGCGTTGCATCCCGGTGGGTAGCGTCTGTGTTCGGTTTGGCTAGGGAAACGAAAAGTATGACGTTGAACCACTCGTCCGTTCTGGTGCGCGCGTTTACCGCGCTGCTCTCACGTATGGCGCCCATTGCCCTGGGCGCCGTTCTCATCCTTGCGCAGGTCAATCAGGCCCGCGCCGTTGATATTCCCGAAGACCTCCAAATCGATCTCGCCAGCATTGTCGTCTCCAAGGACGAACTGGTCTGCCTTGCCCTCAACGACTATTGGGAAGCCCGCAGCGAAACCATGGCCGGCCGCAATGCCGTGGCCCGCGTCGTTCTCAACCGCGCCATGGACCCGCGTTTCCCGTCGAACATCTGCGACGTGGTCAAGCAGTCCAAGGTCGCCGGCGACTCCCACCTTTGCCAATTCTCCTGGTACTGCGACGCCAAACACGACGTGCCCTACGAGGCCGATGCCTGGCGTACCTCGCTGAAGATCGCCTCCGCTGTGCTGCAGATCGACAGCTCGATCCCCGACCCCACCGGCGGCGCGCTCTGGTATCACGCCGATTTCGTCCGTCCGGTCTGGGCCGGCGAATACGAGACCACCACCATCATCGGCACCCACGTGTTCTATCGCGACCCCGAGCCGTCACGCAGCAAGGCCGCCGCCGCGCGCAAGCCGTTCATCCACCGCATGAATGCTTTCTCGGAATATGTGACGGCGAAGAACAACCAGAAGAAGAACTCGGCCGTTGCGGCCGTTTCAAGCAGCGTTTCGTCACCCATAGCGGTGCAACGCGGCCCCGCTCCGACGCAGCCACGCGCGCGCTGAGGCGGCGTCCGCGCCGTCCCCGTTCAATCGGGCTAGCAATCCTTCGACGGTCCGCCAAAAGGCCGGGCTATGGTCCATGTGGCGCAAGTGCGCGACCTCGTGCGCGGCTACATAAGTCAGTACCGCCTCAGGCGCGAGGATCAGGCGCCAGCAAAAAGACAGCCTCCCCTCACGCGTGGCGCTGCCCCAACGTGAGCGCGTCTCGCGCACAGCGATGCGCGCAACCTTCACGCCCAGATTACCCGCCAGCGTCAGGCAACGCCCCGTGAGTTCCGTACGGGCCTGATCCTTCAGCCAGTCGCGCAAGCGACGCGCCAAATGCTCGGACCGGCCGGTGACCACGATCTCAGAGCGGTCCGCATCGCGCCACACGCCGCCGCGCGCATCGGGCTCATGGCGGACGGTGTGATCGGTTCCCGCGAAGGGAATGACCGCGCCATTCACAAATTCAATACGCGGGGGCAACGCACCCAGATGCCGCACAATCCATTGTCGCCGGCTGGCGAGGAATGTCATCACCGCGCGGTCCGACATGCGCGGCGGGCGCACGAGCACGATGCATCCGGCTGCCGGATCAACGCGCAGCGACACGCGCCGGGCACGGCTGCTGACCTCGACGACGATGCGCGCCGCGAGGCCCTGATCGCCCAAAGCATCGGCGAGGGCGGTGTCGGCCAGAAGCAGTGCGGGCCTGCTCACTTGGCGATGCCCGTGACGTAGTCCTGCAACGGGCCCGCGTCGCGCTCGGAGATGCATGTCCCGCGCACCGATATGCCGGCGGTGTGCACGCTCGTTTCCTCGCCGGTGCGGAGCGGATGCCACGCCGGCAGATCCTGGCCCTGCGCGAGCAGACGATAAGCGCAGGTATCGGGCAGCCAATCGATGGCGGGCAGGGTCGCGGGCGTCAGCACAACACAGTCGGGAACAAGGGTTTTGCGTCGCCGGTAATTGGCGCAGCGGCAGCTTTGGGTGTCAAGCAACCGGCAAGCCACGTTGGTGAGCTTCAGCACACCCGAAGGCTCGCGGATTTTATGTAAGCAACATTTACCGCAGCCGTCGCAGAGACTCTCCCATTCTTCCTGGCTCATCTCGGCCAGCGATTTATCCCGCCAGAATTCCGCGGGCGCGCGGGTCATGCCGGGGGGAGTTGGCGCAGGCGTGCGGCAATGGCCGCGGCGTCGGCGTCTTTGTCGAAGTGCGAGACGTACTTGCCGTCGGGTCCCATCAAGTAGACGAAGCCTGTGTGGCTGACGCTGTAGTCGCCGGTGTCTTTGCCGTCCGCGTCCTTGAGCGGCACCTTAGCGGCAAACACCTTGTAGGCCTGCTGAGCGTTCTTCACTTGTTCAACTGTGCCCGTGAACGCCAGAAGCCGCGGATGGAAGTTCGCCGCGTAGGCTTTCATCTCCTCGGGCGTATCGCGCTCGGGATCGACGGTGATGAACACCGGCTGCACCTGATCGGCGGCGGGGCCGGCATCCTCCAGCGCGCGCGTTACGTTCTGCAAGACGAGGGGGCAGATGTCCGGGCAGTGCGTGAAGCCGAAGAAGACCAGGCTATAGCGGCCCTTGAGGTCGGCCTCGGTGACGGTCTTGCCCGTCGTGTCCTGCAGCGTAAAGGGACCGCCGATACTCACCGTGCCGGTGTTTGTGGACGAGGTCGTCGCGGGCGGCTGCGGACGAATCCCCGGCAGATACAGCACCAGCACCACCAGTGTGCCCACCAGCAGCATCAGCGCCGTACCGATACGTTTACCCATGGTGACGGTGACGCCCTACTTACTGCTGGCTTCCTTGTCGAGGTCCGCAAGGCGGGCCTCGACATCGGCGCGCAGCGGCGAATCCTTCGGCATGGCATCGCGCGCCTGGGTCCACAGCGTGCGTGCCGCCGCCGTATCGCCGACTTTAGCGCGGGCCAGACCGGACACCCACAAGGCATCGGGCTGCTTGGGGTCGATCTTGAGAACTGCGATCGCCGCGGTAATGACCTCTTCGGGCAACGCGCCGGGGTCCTGTGGGCTGATCGTCGTCATCAGCGAAGCCAGCTGCTGCAGACGCGGCTCGGTGTCGTTCGGCTTCAAGGCCGCGGCCTTGTCGTAGGCGGCCTTAGCGGCGTCGAAGTCCTTGAGCACGGTGTAGGAGCGGCCGAGCATCAGCCAGCCATTGTAGTCGTCGGGGCTGGTCTCGAGGCGCTTGGCCAGGCCCGCAACCATCTCCTTAATCTTCTCCTGCGCTTCGGGCGTGACTTCACCCGGCTTGGGCTCGGGCTTGCGCGTCGCTTTGACCGTCGGCGGCGCCGAGGCCTGCACGCGCGCCAGAGCCACTTCCTCGGGCGGAATGAAGTCGATCGCATGCTTGGGCGTCACCGTCATCGGCATGACGTTGTTGTCTTTGGCCACGCCCGCCATCTGGTCCTTGACCATCTGCAGCCACGGCGCGTCGGGCGGCGCGGTCGCCTCAAGGTCGCGCCAGATGGCGATGGCATTGTTGGCTTGTTTCTTGTCGGCCTGCTCAAGGCCGAGATAAAAGCGTGCGCGCGGCTCGCTGCGGTCGAGCGCCAGCGCGCGCACAAAGCCGTCATGGGCCTCTTTGTTCATCACGCCCTGCGCGCCAAAGAACACGGCTTCGGCATAGCTCGAGAAGTTGTTGGCGCTGGGCTCCATGGCCAGGAGCTGCCTGTAGGCCTGCACGGCTTCCGGGAACTTGCCGAGGCGGTTGTACGTGCGCGCCAGGAGTTCGACGCCTTCGATATCCGTCGGGTTCTGCTTCACCTTGTCGGCGAGCTGTTGGACCATTTTGTCGATCTCGCCGCCGGCGACCTGCGCCGAGTTCGGCATACCCACCTGCATGTAGATCAGCGCCGCGATCACCGGCACCGCGACGGCTACGGCGGCGATGGTCAGGCGTTTGCGCACTTTTGTGTCGGCCGCCAGTGCTTCCTGCGGGGCGCGCTCGGCGGCGGCAATGCGACGCTGGATCTCGGCGCGCGCCGCGTCGGCGTCGGCGAGTGTCATCACGCCGCGCTCGATGTCACGGTCCACCTCCTTCAGCTGGTCCTGGAAGATGGTGAGGTCGTAATCGGCGCGGGTCGCGCTGGCTGCCGGCTTCTTCAGCAACGGATAGAGCAGTGCGCCAATGGCTATTACGGCGAGGATGCCAATTAGGACCCAGGTCATGGCGGTCATGGTGTTTTCTCTCCGCTGTCGGTGCTGGCGACGGTGATGTCGGCCGCTGTTGTGAGGTCGGGGCTCTCGAGGGCTTCCTTCATACGCCGGAAGACGACAAAGCTGCCCAACAAAAGAATAAGGAACGGGCCCAGCCAAAGGATCAGCGTGCTGCCCATCAATCGCGGCTTGAGACGCACATAGTCGCCGTAGCGGCTGACCATGTAGTCAACGATCTGCTGATTGGTGTCGCCCGCCACCAGGCGTTCGCGTACGAGCAGACGCATGTCGTGAGCGATCTCGGCGTCGGAGTCATCGATACTTTCGTTCTGGCAGACGACGCAGCGCAACCCTTTGCTGACGTCGCGTGCGCGCGCCTCGAGGACCGGGTCCTTCAGCATCTCGTAGGGCTGGACGGCGAAGGCCGGCGCGGCCAGAAGGAGGGCCAGCGCGAAGACAAGGCGCCTCATGGCTCGGCCTTCAGCTCGAGGATCTTGGGAAGGATATCGTTCCGCCACGCGTCGGGCGTGATCGGGCCCGGCTGCTTGTAGCGGATGACGCCTTTCTTATCGACCAAGAAGGTTTCGGGGGCTTGCGCCACGCCGAAAGCAATCGCGGCCTTGCTGTTGGGATCCTGGCCGATCTTGTCATAGGGATCGCCGCGCTCGGCAAGCCAGGCGATGCTCTTCTCCGGTGTGTCGCGCCATGCAACGCCGTACAGCGGCACATCCCGCGACTTGGCGATGTCGATGAGAATCGGGTGTTCGTAAAGGCACGTCACACACCACGAACCCCAAAAGTTGATCATGTAAACCTGACCCTTGAGGTCGGCGCTCTTGAGGCCTTCTGCATGTCCCGGCAGCGGCGGCATATCGAAGTCGGGGACGGGCGTGTTGAGGAGCACCGTCGGCAGAGCCGTGACTTCAAGGCCGTTCTCGACGTCAAGCAGGCGCTTGGTGAAGACGCCGCCCAGCGCCAGCACCGCGACCAGGGGGATCAGATAGGGCCAGCGCCTGGCGCGGGGTGCAGGGACGGATGCGGTGCTGTCGGCCATGATCTACTCCGCAGCTGCGGCTTCGGGGAGCGGCATGGCGGTGGCGGCCGTCGCGCGCTTCGGCGCACCGACGCGGTGCCGGCGATCGCTCAGCGAGACAAAGCCACCCACGGCCATCAGCAGCACGCCGTACCAGATGAAGGGCACCAGGGGCTCGTAATAAAAACGCGTCACCCAAGCGGTCTCGCCCTGAGGTTCGCCCAAGATGGCGATCAGGTCCGAGGTGAACGTCGTGCGCACGTTGGTGAACGTGATCTGCTGCTTCGGCTGGTCGTACATGCGCAGCTCGGGCTGCATGGTGGCGATGGTCTCGCCGTCTTTAGCGGCAATGAAGGTCGCTTGCGCAGCGAAGTAGTTGGGGCCTTGCACGTCCTTCACGCCTTCGAAAGTCATGGTGTAGCCGGCGATATTCACCGACTGGCCCGGGGTCATGGTCTGGATGGATTCCTGTTTCCACGCCTGCGAGGCGGAAACGCCGGCAATCAGCACCGCCATGCCGAGGTGGGCGACGGTCATGCCATGGGCGGCGCGCGGCAGGTTGCCGATGCGCGCCCAGGCGCCTGGACGGTTCAGACGCACGCGCTCGAACCACTCGCTGATGGTCGCGGTCGCAAGCCAGGCGGCCATGGCGATGCCGGCGGCGCCGCCGAGGTCGGCCAAGCGTACGCCCTGGATCAACAGCACGACGGCGAACACCGCTACGGCGGCGCCGGCGGCGATCTTCAGGCGGTCGAGCGCGCCCTTGAGGTCGCCGCGCTTCCACGCCAGACGCGGTCCGATGCCGAGCAGGATGATGAGCGGAATGAACAGCGGCAGAAACACGCTGTTGAAGTAAGGCGCGCCCACCGAGATCTTGTTGGCCGACAGCACTTCGGTGATCAACGGGTACAGCGTGCCGAGCAGAACTGTTGCCGCCGCAGTGGACAGCAATAAATTGTTGATGAGCAAACCGCCTTCGCGGCTGATGGGCGCGAACAAACCGCCGCCCTGCATGCGCGGCGCGCGGATGGCGTAGAGCGTGAACGAGCCGCCAATGGCAAGGCCGAGCAACGCGAGGATGAAGACGCCGCGCGTCGGATCCGAAGCGAAGGCATGCACCGAGGTCAGCACGCCCGAGCGCACCAGGAACGTACCCAGCAGCGACAGCGAGAAGGTGACGATGGAGAGCAGGATGGTCCAGCTCTTCAAAGCCTCGCGCTTCTCGACGACGATGGCCGAGTGCAGGAGCGCTGTGCCCGTCAGCCAGGGGATGAACGAGGCGTTCTCGACGGGGTCCCAGAACCAGTAGCCGCCCCAGCCGACGGTGTAATAGGCCCACCAGCTGCCAAGTCCGATGCCCATGGTCAGGAAGGTCCAGGCGGCCAGCGTCCACGGGCGCACCCAGCGCGCCCAGGCGGCATCGACGCGGCCCTCGATCAACGCAGCCACGGCGAAGGAGAAGGCCATCGAGAAGCCGACGTAGCCGATGTAGAGCATCGGCGGGTGGATCGCGAGGCCGGGATCCTGAAGCTGCGGATTGAGCCCCATGCCGTCTTCAGGCGTGGGCAGGACCCGCAGGAACGGGTTCGAGGTGAACAGGATAAAGGCAATGAAGCCGACGGCGATCATGCCCTGCACGGCGAGCGCGCGGGCTTTCAGCGCCGGCGGCAGATTGCCGCCGAAGGCCGCGACACTCGCGCCGAAGATGGCGAGGATGCTGACCCACAAGACCAGCGAGCCCTCATGATTCCCCCACAGCCCGCTGATCTTGTAGATGAGCGGTTTGGTGGTGTGTGAGTTCTGGTAAACGCCCACCACCGAGAAATCGGAGGTGATGAAGGCGTGCAGCAGCGCCGCGAAGGCGGTCGCGATCAGGCCGAGCTGCACAAGCGCTGCCGGCTTGGCCACCGCCATCATCGCCGCACTGCCGCGCTGCGCACCCACCAGCGGCACGATCGACTGAACCAGCGCCACCATCAGGGCGAGGATGAGGGCAAAGTGACCGACTTCAATGAACATCTAACATTGCCTTTCGGGGGCCTTTTGGTGGGCTCTGGGGAGAGCCTTACTGATCTGCCGGGGCCGTCGAGACAGGTGCGATGCCGCCTGTGATGCCTTTCGGCAGCGGCTCGCCTTCCTGCCAGTGGCCGCTCTTCTTCAGAGCATCGGCCACTTCGCGCGGCATGTAGTTCTCGTCGTGCTTGGCGAGCACTTCATTGGCGACGAACACGCCGGCGGTGTTGATCTGGCCTTCGGCGACGATGCCTTGGCCCTCGCGGAACAGGTCCGGAAGGATGCCGGTGTAGGTTACCTTGACCGTGTGCTTCATGTCTGTGACGGCGAAGCTGACGTTCTCGCCTTGCTTCACGACGCTGCCTTCTTCCACCAAGCCGCCGATGCGGAAACGCTGCGTGGGCTGCACTTTGCCTTCGGCGATCTCCGTCGGGCTGCGGAAGAAGACGATATTGTCCTGGAAGGCCGTCAGCACGAGCGCCGTGCCCGCGCCAAGGCCGAGCAATCCCAGAAGAACGAAATAGAGGCGGCGGCTCTTGCGTGTCATTGACCGAACTCCCTATTCACCGCGGCGTGCCGCGCGCAGTGTCTCGAATTCGCGCTCGCGCGCCTTCAGATCGCGGCGCGCGAAGATCACCATCCCAATCAGCGCGACCGCGGTGATGCCGTAGGCCGGCCACACCCAAAGGGCATAGCCGCCCATGTCGAGGAACGTGAGCAGCTTGTTCATCACGTCATTCCGCCGCTGCGGTGGCTTCGCTCACCGCCACTTGGCTAAGGCGCGCATTGCGGATCTTCGCCGACAACAGCTCGGCGCGCAGGCGCAGCACGAGGACGGCGATGTAGAACGTTCCGAAGGCGCCCATCATCAGGAAGAGCGGCAACAGCATATCGCCGGTCATGCTGCTCTTGGTGAGCGAAAGGCTCGCCGGCTGGTGGAGCGTGTTCCACCAATTGACGGAGAATTTGATGATCGGCACGTTGACGACGCCGACGAGCGCGAGGATGGCGGCGGCGCGGTCGCCGCGCTCGGGATCCTCGAAGGCATCGGCCAGCGCGATGTAGCCGAGGTAGATAAAAAACTGGATCAGCGTGGACGTCAGGCGCGCATCCCACACCCAGAAGGTGCCCCACATCGGCTGGCCCCAAAGCATGCCGCAGATGAGGCAGAGCGCCGTGAAGATCGCGCCCATGGGCGCCGAGGCCTTGGCCACGAGGTTCGCCATCGGATGGCGCCAGATCAAATAAGCCGCGCTGCCGGCCGCCATGCCGTAATAAATCATCTGCATCATCACCGCGGCGGGTACATGCAGATAGAGGATGCGGACGGTCTCGCCCTGCTGGTAGTCGGCCGGCGAACTCACCAGCGCGATGGGGACGCCGATCAGAAACAGGATCATGCTGAGGCCCGCCGCCCACGGATAGATGGCGTTGGCGATGCGCATGAACTGGGTCGGATTAGCGAACTTGTGCACGGCGTTTTCCTCAATGAGGACGATGGTTTATCGCAAGGGACAGGCGGCTTCCACAGCTAACCCGCGCCTCCCCAAGCGTCCACATGTAAATATAGGCCCGCTGGGGCTGAATCCGAGGCGGTTTATGGTCACCGTCTTGTACGAATTTGTAACATTTTGCGCACCTGGCTTGGAGTGCCGCCTTCACGTGAAATCTCTTGTTTACGTCACTCCCTAAGGCGTTGGATTCGCTTACTCGACCGCTTGCCGCAGTGCAGCAGCGGTCGCCCAGGGGCACAGCGTGAGCGCGAGTACGGCAAAACCGGCGAGGATGAGCAACGGCCCGTTGGTCTCAACCCCCGTAATGACCGCTTCGACGCTGGCCGTTCCGAAGATCAGAACCGGGATGTAGAGCGGCAGCACCAAGAGCGAGAGCAGCACGCCGCCGCGGCGTGTGCCGAGCACTAGGGCCGCGCCCACCGCGCCCACCAAACTGACTGTCGGTGTGCCCAGCAGCAGCGCCAGCATCATCGGCGCATAACCTTGCGCCGGCAGGTGCAAGGTCAGCGCCAGCACCGGCGACATGATGATCAGCGGCACGCCCGTCGTCAGCCAATGGGCCGTCACTTTCGCTAGCACCACCATCGGCAGGGGCGCGCCGGAAAGCACCAACTGATCGAGCGTGCCGTCTTCGTAGTCGACGGTGAAAAGGCGATCGAGCGAAAGAAGAGCCGCGAGCAATGCGGTCACCCACAAGACGCCGCCGGCGATACGCGCGAGCACGTTGGCTTCAGGTCCGATGCCGAAGGGGAACAGCACCGTGGCAATGGCGAAGAAGGCGACGACGGTCATGCTGTCGGCGCTCTGGCGCAGCGCGAGCTTGAGGTCACGTGCAAGAAGTGCCGAGAAAACGCTCATATCTGAGCCTCCTCGGACTCTTCGCTCCAGTGTACGGCGGTCTTCGGCGTGAAGACGCCGAGGTCGAGCGTCTCGCCGCCATCGACGAATGTCGCCTCGTGACTGGCGACGATCACCATGCCGCCCTGGGCACGGTGCGCGGCAATGGCGCGTGCAAGTGATTCTCGGGATGGCGCATCGAGCGCGTTGCCGGGTTCGTCGAGCAGCCACAGCGGCGCGGGCGCGACCAGCAGGCGTGCGAGCGCGAGGCGATGGCGTTGTCCGGCCGACAGCAGCCGCGCGGGGAATGCGGCCAGGCGCGTAAGGTCGAAGGCAGCGACGGCGCGTGCGAGGTTGGCGTCATCAACGCGTCCTCTCCACAGCGACATCCAGAAGCCGAGATTCTCGGTCACCGTGAACGCCGGCTTGATGGCGTCGAGGTGGGTGATAAAACGCAAGTGCGCCGCGTGCGCCTCGGGGTCGTCGATGGGCACGTTGTCCCAGGCGAGCGCGCCGGCGGTCGACGGGGTCAGCCCGGCCATGAGCCGGAGCAGGGTCGTCTTGCCGCTGCCGTTGGGGCCGCGCAGCACCAGCGCCCCGCCGGGTGCGACGCCGAAAGCCAAACCGGTGAACACCAGCCGCCCGCCCCGGCGGCAGGCGAGGCCCGATCCCGAAAAAGAGCGCGGCGTGAAATCCCCATCCATGCGGCGGACCATACCAGACGACAGGACCGCCACCAGGGGGCGTACTATTGATTCCCAAGGGAAATTCCGCCCCGCGGCGGATGGTTCGGCATCGCTAATACCGTCCCCGCCATTGTGCTCTGCACAATGCTAAAATCTGAATATCGACAAGGGGTTGAGAGACGGGGTCGGTAACGGACCCTGGACTTTGCGCCCCGGATGTGGCTGATTCCCGGCATCCGGAACATACCGGTCGGGGGTATGGGGTTTTACGGCACACGTCCAAGGATAGCCCATGGGGCTATTCGCCTTGGCGTATCACTCTGTCCCCTTCGGTCGGCCGTCTGTTTTTAACGCCAGCTCGCGAAGGAACCCCAATGCTCAGTGGTCATGACACCCTCAAGGTCCGCAAGACGCTCACCGTCGGCGGCAAGAGTTACGACTACTTCAGCCTGCCCGCGGCGGCGGAAAAGATCGGCGACATCTCGAGGCTGCCGTTCTCCATGAAGGTGCTGCTCGAGAATCTGCTGCGCTTCGAAGACGGACGCATCGTCACCGTCGATCACGTCAAGGCGCTGGCCGGCTGGCTCAAGAACAAGAAGTCCGATGATGAAATTGCTTATCGCCCCGCGCGCGTGCTGATGCAGGATTTCACCGGCGTTCCGGCCGTCGTCGATCTCGCGGCCATGCGCGAAGCCATCAAGGCCCTCGGCGGCGATCCGCAGAAGATCAATCCGCTCTCGCCGGTCGATCTCGTCATCGATCACTCGGTCATGGTCGATGCTTACGCGAGCTCGACAAGCTTGCAGAAAAACATCGATCTCGAGTTCGAGCGCAACGGCGAGCGCTACAAGTTCCTGCGCTGGGGCCAAATGGGCTTCAATAATTTCCGCGTCGTGCCGCCGGGTACGGGCATCTGTCACCAGGTGAACGTCGAATATCTGGCCCAAGTGGTTTGGACGGGCGAAGAGAACGGCAAGACGCTGGCCTATCCCGACACCCTCGTCGGCACGGATTCGCACACCACCATGGTCAACGGCCTCGCGGTGCTGGGTTGGGGCGTGGGCGGCATCGAAGCCGAGGCGGCCATGCTCGGCCAGCCGACGCCCATGCTGATTCCCGAAGTGGTCGGCTTCAAGCTGACCGGCAAGCTGAAGGAAGGCATGACCGCCACCGATCTCGTGCTCACCGTCACGCAGATGCTACGCAAGAAGGGTGTGGTCAACAAGTTCGTCGAATTCTACGGCACCGGCGTCAGCGATCTGTCGCTCACCGACCGCGCCACCATCGCCAACATGGCGCCGGAATACGGCGCCACCTGCGGCTTCTTCCCGATCGATAAGGAAGTCATCCGCTATCTCACCTTCACCGGCCGCGATCCGCAGCGTGTTGCCCTGGTGGAAGCCTATGCCAAGGCGCAAGGCATGTGGCGTGAAGACTCGACGCCCGATCCCGTGTTCACCGACACACTCGAACTCGACCTCTCCAACGTCGAGCCCTCGCTCGCTGGCCCCAAGCGTCCGCAAGACCGCGTTGCGCTGTCGGCGGCCAGCAAAGAGTTCGATAAAGCGCTGAAGGAAGGTTTCAATCACCCGGCGTTTGCGACCGCGCCGATCGAAGGCCTTTCCGGCCCCGGTGCGAAGACGACGTTGGAAGACGGCGACGTTGCCATCGCCGCCATCACATCGTGCACCAACACCTCGAATCCGTCCGTGCTGTTCGCGGCCGGCCTTCTCGCCCGCAAAGCGCGCGAGAAGGGCCTCACGCGCATGCCGTGGGTGAAGACCTCCCTCGCGCCCGGCAGCCAAGTGGTCACCGACTATCTCGACAAGGCCGGCCTTACCGCCGACCTCAACGCGCTCGGGTTTAATACGGTGGGTTACGGCTGCACGACCTGCATCGGTAACTCGGGGCCCCTCGATGACAACGTCATCAAAGCGGTCGAGAGCGGTGACCTGGTCGTCACCGCCGTGCTGTCCGGCAACCGCAACTTCGAAGGCCGTATCAGCCCGCACATCAAGGCCAACTACCTGGCCTCGCCGCCGCTGGTGGTTGCCTACGCGTTGCTCGGCACCATGAAGAAAGACATCACCAAGGATCCCATCGGCACCGGCAAGGATGGCAAGCCCGTCTATTTGAAGGACATCTGGCCGACCACCAAGGAAGTCGCCGAATTCGTCGAGAAGTACCTGACCAAGGAAATGTTCAGCGCGCGCTACTCGGACGTCTTCAAGGGCCCGGCGCCCTGGCAGGCCGTGAAAGCCGACAAGAGCGAGACCTATGCGTGGGAAGGCAAGTCGACCTACGTCGCCAACCCGCCGTACTTCGTCGGCATGACTGCGAAGCCGAAGGGTGTGACCGACATCGTCGGTGCGCGTCCCATGGCGATCCTGGGTGACTCGGTCACCACCGACCACATTTCGCCCGCGGGCTCCATCAAGAAGGACAGCCCGGCCGGCAAGTACCTCATCGAACACGGCGTTGCGCAGAAGGACTTCAACTCCTATGGCGCGCGCCGCGGCCACCATGAAGTCATGATGCGGGGCACGTTTGCCAACATCCGCATCAAGAACGAGATGGTGCCGGGCGTCGAAGGCGGCATCACCAAGCACTACCCCTCGGGCGAAGTCATGCCGATCTATGACGCCGCCATGAAGTACCAGAAGGAGGGCACGCCGCTGGTCGTGGTTGCGGGTAAAGAATACGGCACCGGCTCGTCGCGCGACTGGGCTGCCAAGGGCACAAACCTTCTCGGCGTGAAGGCGGTGCTGGTGGAAAGCTTCGAACGCATCCACCGCTCCAACCTCGTCGGCATGGGCGTCCTGCCGCTGCAGTTCAAGGGCGACATGACGCGGAAGACCCTCAACCTCGACGGCACTGAGACCTTCGACATCAAGAATATCGTGGGCCTGAAGCCGCTGGGCGACGTGGATGTCACCATCCACCGGGCCAACGGCAAGTCCGAGACGATTACAGTTATGTGCCGCATCGATAACTCGGGCGAGCTCGACTACTACAAGAACGGCGGCGTGCTGCACTACGTGCTGCGCAGTCTCGCGGCCTAGTTCCGCTCAAGCCAAAGCCACAACGTTAACGGCCCCAGCCGCGGCAGGGGCCGTTTCTTTTTCGCGAGCAGATTCAGAGTTGATGGTCATTGATCTCGATCAATGACGGTCCGGCGCCCAAACATATATTTCAAATATATGTTTAGTGCGTCCACATCCTCATGCGTCTAACGCAATTCTCCGACTACTCCCTGCGCCTCTTGGTGTACCTCGCCGAGCGCCCGGACGAATGCTGCACGATTGGGGACATCGCCGCGTGGTACGGCATTTCGAAGCCGCACCTGGTGAAGGTCGCGCACAATCTCGTGACACTCGGATACGTCAAATCGGCGCGGGGCAAAGGCGGAGGCCTGCGTCTCGCGCTGCCGCCCGCGGAAATCAACATCGCGGCGCTGATCAAGCGCACGGAGCCCGATTTCCACACCGTCGAGTGTTTCGACACGGCGCACAATACCTGCCGCATCGTTCGCAGCTGCAGGCTCAAGCACGTCCTGCATGACGCCACGCGCGGCTTTCTGGCGGCGCTGGAGCGGCACACGCTGGCAACCATCTCCACCCCATAAATATCAACCCCAAAGGATAGGAAGACAAAATGACTACGCTCTACGATCGGCTCGGCGGCGCGGAAGCTGTGAATGCGGCCGTCGATATTTTCTACCGCAAGGTCCTCGCCGACGACCGCGTCAACGGCTTTTTCGATAACACCGACATGGATCGTCAAATCGCCAAGCAGAAGGCGTTCCTCACCATGGCTTTCGGGGGGCCCAACAAATATACCGGCAAAGACATGCGCACGGGCCATAAGCACCTCGTCGCGCGCGGACTGAACGATTCGCACGTCGACGCCATTATCGAACTCCTGGGAAGCACGTTGAAAGAGCTCGGCGCGGCGCCGGCCGACATTGCCCAGGTCGCGGCTATCGCCGAGAGCGTGCGCAACGATGTGCTGAATCGCTAACCCCTCGGGCATATTTTCTCCATGACAAGCGTCACGTTCGAGGGAAGCCGATTCACTGTCGGTGACAATGAATCGGTTCTTGATTGCCTCTCACGGCACGGGATTTCCGTACCGCATGCCTGCCGATCGGGCGTATGCCAATCGTGTCTTATGCACGCGTCGCAAGGTGAAGTGCCCGAGGCCGCGCAGAAGGGATTGAAAACGACTCTCAGAAAACAAAACCTGTTCCTGTCCTGTCAGTGCCTGCCGGAGCACGACATGACCGTCAGCCTGCCGGATGCTCAGGGTCTGGATACGCGTGCGGTCATTGCATCGCGCGAGATGCTCAATCACAACGTCATGCGGCTCTTGCTGCGGCCCGAGAGCGGCTTCGCCTGTGAGCCGGGTCAATTCATTTCGCTCATCAACGGTGACGGGCTCGCGCGCAGCTATTCAGTAGCCAACAATCCGGTCCGCGACGGCGTGATCGAGCTCCACATACGGCTACTCAAAGGCGGCATGATGAGCGACTTCCTCCGAGAGGAGGCCGCGCCCGGAGAGACCGTCACCGTGCGCGGCCCGGCGGGGAATTGCTTTTATGTGTCCGACGATGGCCGTGACTATCCCATCGTCCTGGCCGGCACTGGCACGGGCCTCGCGCCGCTCTATGGCATCGTCAAGCAGGCGCTCGCCATGGGCCACAACGGCGCCATCCAATTATTTCACGGCGCGCTGCACTCCAACGATCTTTACCTGGTCGAGGAACTGCTGGCACTCGCCGCGGGTCACGCCCCATTGCGCTACACACCCTGCGTTTTGCACGACGCGCCGGGATCATTGCCGGGGCCGTTCTACGTGCAAGGCAATATCGAAGACGTAGTCCTATCCGCATTGCCGTCCGACAAGGCCCCGGCCAGGCTTTTCTTGTGCGGCGCGCCCGAATTCGTGAATGCCCTCAAGCGCAAGGCGTTCCTGGCGGGATTGGCGTCGAGACACATCTTTGCGGATGCGTTCCTGCCCAGCAAACCCATGCCGGCGGCCGCGTAATCAGGAAAGGCGTGCTATCGGACCGCCGCGAACCAGCGGTCGCTGCGGAAACCTTTGAAGAAGGCGCCGACGTCCCACCAGTTCGTGTCGGGATCGCGGCTGAACATCACGCGGTCGACGCGGCCCACCAGATTATCTGCCGGCACGAAGCCGACACCGCCGCCTGAAGCTGGTACGCGGCTGTCCAGCGAATCGTCGCGGTTGTCGCCGACGAAGAAGTAGTGTTCTTCGGGCACCTTGAACTCCATGGTGTCGTCCAGATAGGCCCGGTCAGACTGCTCGAGGATCTGGTGTTCGCGCCCGCCCGGTAGCGTCTCGATATAGCGGCGCACCTCACGCGTACGGCCGCCCCGGTCAATCACCACTGCGCCGTCGTCGCGCCGCGGCAGTTCTTCACCGTTGATGACCAGCCGGCCTTCGCGCATCTGGATGCGGTCGCCCGGCATGCCCACGAGGCGTTTGACGTAGTTGATCGAGGTGTCGCGCGGTAGCTTGAAAACGATGACGTCGCCGCGCTCGGGCGGGTTGTCGAGCACGCGGCCGTGAAAGCCGTCCAGGGCATGGGCCATGAAATCCATCGGCGCGGAATATCGGCTAAAGCCGTAGGCGGCTTTGCCGGCGATCAGCGTGTCACCCACCTGGAGCGTCGGCACCATCGAAGCGCTTGGCACGTTGAAGGGCTCAGCGCCGACGGTGCGGAAAACCATGGCCACCAGAATGGCGACGACGATTGAACCAGCGTCGCGCCAGAACGGCGGCGGCGGGGGCGCGGGTGGTTTGCTTTCGGGAATCGAATCCATTGCCATGAAGTATGGGGCACGGGCCTTGCGCGGCGAAGTTGCTTTATTGAAAGGATCGCCACCCGCTCGCAAGAGAGGCCGACTCTCGCTGTATTCCGGCCATGCGCAAGATGATGATCAGCAGCACCACCACCACCACGGACCGCTTCGGCGGGCCTTGGTGGCGTGCGCGTTAATCTAACGTCTACATCGCGCGCTTTCACAAAGGCCCCGCCGGATCCGGTCGGGGCCTTTTGATTTGTGAAGCGATTAGACATGCTCGCAAACCCAGGTTCCGACTCCGGCATAACAGCAGGAACTGAACCATGGAAAACGTCTCATCGCATATCGATCATCGCCAACTCGGCCGTCAGCTCGCGCTCTTCCACCAGCAGGAAGAGGGCCCGGGTATGGTCTTCTGGCACCCGCGCGGCTTTGCGCTCTGGCGCGTGATCGAGGACTACATCCGAAAACGCATGCGCGGTGCGGGCTTCGCCGAAATCCGCACGCCGCAGATTCTCGCCCGCGCACTGTGGGAGAAGAGCGGTCACTGGGAGAAGTTCGCGGACCACATGTTCGCCTTCACTCAGGACTCGGCGAAGGAAGAAGAAGGCTGCGGCCACCGTATGATGGCGCTGAAGCCCATGAGCTGCCCAGGCCACATCCAGATCTTCAACGCCGACATTCGCTCCTACCGCGAGCTGCCGCTGCGTTACGCAGAATTCGGCGCATGCCACCGCAACGAGCCCTCGGGCGCGCTGCAGGGGCTCATGCGCACGCGCGCTTTCGTGCAGGACGACGCGCACATCTTCTGCACGGAAGAGCAAATCGTTCCCGAGGTGGCGCGTTTCTGCGATTTGTTGCGGGCGGTTTACGCGGACTTCGGCTTCGACAAGGTGCGCGTCGGCTTTTCAACGCGGCCTCTGGTGCGCGCCGGTGACGATCCTACCTGGGACCGCGCCGAAGCGTCGTTGGAGGCTGCCGCCAAAGCCGCCGGCCTCGACTACCGCGTTCAGCCGGGCGAGGGCGCGTTCTATGGGCCGAAGTTGGAGTTCATCCTGGAAGATGCGCGCGGCCGCGCCTGGCAGTGCGGCACCATCCAGCTCGACTTTGTCTTGCCCGAACGGTTGGATGCGCTTTACGTCGATGCATCGGGCGCGCGCCTCAGGCCGGCCATGATCCATCACGCCGTGCTCGGCAGCCTGGAGCGCTTTATCGCCATGCTGCTGGAGCACTATCAAGGCGTGCTGCCGCTGTGGCTGGCACCCGAGCAGATCGTCGTCGCCAGCATCACGCCGGCGCAGAACGATTACGCTATCGAGATCGCCAAAGCTTTTGTGGTGGCTGGCTTTCGCGTTGCGCTCGACACCCGCGCCGAACGCCTGCCGCGCAAGATCCTGGACGCGCGCGAAGCCGCGATTCCTGTGCTGGCGGTGGTTGGCGCGAAGGAAGCGGCCCGCGGTTCCGTAGCCTTGCGTTGGCGGGACGGCGAACAGCGCACCTTGCCGCTGGCCGAAGCCACCGCTCTGCTGACGCCCCAGGCCCTTAAGTAAGGCCCTTCTCGAGGAACGCCGAGAGGCGCCTGGCGAAAGCAGTGGGATCGGGCACGGTCTCGCCTTCAAGGATGCGCGCCTGGTCGAGCAGCAAGTGGGCGGCGTCGTTCAAGGCGGGGCCGTCCACCTCGTTGAGGCGCAGGATCAGCGTGTGTTTAGGATTGATCTCAAGCACCTTGCGCAGCGCCATGCCCGGGTTCTCGCCGTGCTGCTTGAGCATACGCGCGAGGTGCAGGCTCATGCCGCCGGTGTCGGCGACGAGACACACCGGGCTGCCGGTGAGGCGATCGGACACGCGCACATCGGCGACGGCGTCACCAAGGCTTGCTTTCAGCTTTTCGACCAGTCCCTCCACTTCGGCCGGGGTTTCTTCCTGGGTGTCGTCCTTTTTGTTGCCGGCGATCTTCGAGAGATCGTTGCCGGCTTCGGCCACGGACTTGAACGGCTTTTTGTCGTAGGTGCCAACGGTAGGCACCCAGAACTCGTCGATGGTGTCGGACAGCAGCAACACCTCGATGCCCTTGGCGAGGAACCCCTCGACCTGCGGGCTGTTCTTCAGCGCCGCCGCATTCTCGCCGACGATATAGTAGATGGCTTCTTGGCCTTCCTTCATCCGGCCAACGTAGTCCTTAAGGCTGGTCCAGCCGTCGGCCGTCGTGGACTTGAAGCGCGCCAGCTCCAGCAGTTCCTCGCGGCGTTCGAAGTCCTCGTAGAGTCCTTCCTTGAAGACCGCGCCGAAAGCCTCCCAGAACACGGCGTAATCCTCGGGCTTTTCGCTGCGGTCCTTCAGGTCTTTCAGCAGACGCTTGGCGATGCCGGTCTGGATCTTCTTCAGCATCGGGTTGTTCTGCAGCATCTCGCGGCTGACGTTCAGCGGCAGATCTGAGGAATCCACTACACCCCGAATAAAACGAAGGTAGCGCGGCATCAGGCCATCGAGTTGGTCGGAGATGAACACGCGATTTACATAGAGCTTCACGTGGCTCTTGCGCTCGGGATGGAAGAGATCGAAGGGCTTCTGCGTCGGAATGAACAGGAGCGCGGTATATTCTATGGCGCCCTCGGCGCGGTAATGCAGCGTGTGCCACGGCGCGTCGAAGGCGTGAGCGGCGTGGTGATAGAACTCCTTGTACTGCTCGGCGCCGATCTCGCTCTTGGGGCGCATCCACAGAGCGGAGGCGCTATTCAGCGTCTCTTCCTTGGCGTCTTTCTCGCCGGCGACGGCATCCAGGATCACCGGGAGGGCGATGTGATCCGAGTAAGTTGTGACGATTTGCCGCAGGCGCATCGGTTCGAGGAACTCTTCGGCGTCCGTCTTCAGGTGAAGCGTGATGCGCGTGCCGCGCGGCGCTTCTTCCTGTTCCCCGACCGTGAACCCGCCTTTGCCGTCGCTGGACCAGTGCCAGCCCTTCGACTCGCCGGCTTGGCGCGAGATCACGTCAACCTTGTCGGCCACCATGAAGGCCGAATAGAAACCGACGCCGAACTGGCCGATCAGGTTTACGTCCTTCTTCGCCTCGCCGACGGATTTCAGGAACTCGGCCGTGCCCGACTTGGCAATGGTGCCCAGGTTGGCGATCAGCTCATCCCGGTTCATGCCGATGCCGTTGTCGCTGACGGTCAGCGTCTTGGCATCCTTATCCACGGCGAGGTGAATGGTGAAATCGCCACCATCCTCGAGCAGCTTGGAATTCGTCAGCGCGGCATAGCGCAGCTTGTCGCAGGCGTCCGAGGCGTTGGAGATCAATTCGCGCAGGAAGATCTCGCGGTTCGAGTAAAGCGAGTGGACCACCAGGTCCAAAAGCTTGGCGACTTCGGCCTGGAATTCGCGGGTCTCAGTGTTTTTCTCGGTCATGTACGGCGGGCTCGCGTCTTGATTTGTGGCAAAGGACCTTGCGTCGGCCCCGGCGGAGGCAGATATGAGGCGAGCGGCACGCCCTTGCAAGAGGGGACGTCACGGCCATAACGGTCCGTATTTGTTCCAAAACCCCCAAAAAAGAATCTCACCTTTGTACGGCGTGGTGCCCTTGCCGAGAGTTGCCATACCGACCCACTTAGGGTGAAAATCGGTACCCGACGGCCGAGGTGTTTCGGATGCAGAAGCGCCGTCATTCCTCGCCGGGCGCCCCGTTTCAACTTACGGAGCCTGTCCATGCAGACCCCAGTCCAAATCAGCTTTCACGGTCTCGACAAATCCGATGCGGTCCAAGCGCGCATCCTGGAGAAGGTCGCCAAGCTCGAGCAGTTCTACGACCGCATCACCGCCTGCCGCGTCGTGGTCGAACGCCACCACAGTTCAGGTGCCAACGCGACCACCAAGGACCAGCCCTTCCACATCTCGATCATCCTTGAGGTTCCGGGCGAGGAGCTGGTTTACAAGCGCGACCCCAAGAGCGATGAAGCGCTGAAGGACCACCAGGACATCAATATCGCTCTGCGTGACGCCTTTGCCGCCATGCAGCGGCAGTTGAAGGAGCATAAGGAAATACGCCGGTCCGGCCGCCAGGAAGCCGAGCGCGTGCGCAACAACGAGCCGATCATCTAGACCACACCCACCCTAACCACAGGAAAGCCGGCGGTCATGGCCGCTGACTCATACCTCACAGGCGCATCACGGGGCTCCGGCCCTGTGGTGATGGCCGTGTTGGGTCCCACAAACACCGGCAAGACCTATCTCGCCATGGACCGCATGCTCGGGCACGCCTCGGGCATGATCGGCTTTCCGTTGCGCCTACTCGCGCGCGAGAATTACGACAAGGTGGTGAAACTGCGCGGCTATGGCGCGGCGGCGCTGATCACCGGCGAAGAAAAGATCATTCCGCCCCATCCGCGCTACTTCATCTGCACCGTCGAGAGCATGCCGCTCGACCGGCGCGTGGCCTTTCTGGCCGTCGACGAAATCCAGCTCGCCGCCGATGCCGATCGCGGTCACGTCTTCACCCAGCGTCTGCTGCACGCACGCGGTGACGTCGAGACCATGTTCCTCGGCGCCGAGACGGCAAAGCCGCTGATCCGTAAACTTGTGCCGGGCGTGGAGTTTGTGAGCCGCCCGCGCTTCTCCAAGCTGCTCTATACGGGCGCGAAGAAACTGACACGCTTGCCGCGCCGCTCGGCGGTGGTGGCCTTCTCCGTGTCCGAGGTCTACGGCATCGCCGAATTGATTCGCCGCCATCGCGGCGGGGCTGCCGTCGTGATGGGTGCGCTCAGCCCACGCACCCGCAACGCCCAGGTCGCGCTCTACCAGAGCGGCGATGTTGACTACATGGTGGCGACGGACGCTATCGGCATGGGCCTCAACATGGACGTCGACCACGTGGCGTTCGCTTCGCTCTCCAAGTTTGACGGCCGCGCCCCCCGTGCACTGTCGGCCGCCGAAGTCGCGCAAATCGCCGGCCGCGCTGGCCGGCACATGAACGAAGGCACTTTCGGCGTCACCGCCGAAGCGCCCGAGCTCGATCCCGATGTTATTGCTCGGGTCGAGGCGCACGAGTTCCCGCCGCTGCAGACCATGTTCTGGCGCAACACCGAACTGCGGTTCACGTCGCTGGAAGCGCTGCTGGGTTCGTTGCGCACGTTTCCGCCATCGCCGCTGTTGGTGCGCCCGCCGCCGGCGGAAGACCAGCTCGTGCTTGAAGCCATGACCAAAGATGCCGACATACGCGCCCGCGCGGTCGGTCCGGACCGGCTGCGTTTGCTCTGGGACGTTGCGCAGGTGCCTGACTTCCGCAAGGTCAAACCCGAGATGCACGCGCGCTTTATGACCCAGGTCTACACCTATCTCACCGAAGGCGACCGTGTGCTGCCGCAGGATTGGATCGCCGGCCAGGTGGAGCGCATCAACCGCACCGACGGCGATATCCACGCCGTCATGGACCGCATCGCCGCCATCCGCTCCTGGACTTATATGGCCCACCGCGGCGACTGGATGGAAGACAACAGCGGCTGGCAGGAACGCACGCGGGAAGTGGAGGACCGGCTGTCCGACGCGCTGCACGACAAACTCACCAAGCAGTTTGTCGATAGCCGCACCTCGCATTTGGTCAAACGCCTACGCGGCACCGATCTCATCGCCGCCGACGTCGCCGAGGACGGGGCCGTGGAAGTCGAAGGCCATCATCTCGGCCATCTTGAAGGCTTGCGGTTCCGCGCCGAGCGCACGGGCCTGCGCACCGCCGACCGCGCCGTGCTGGGCGCCGCCAATGCCGCGCTGCGCCCCGTGATCGCCGCGCGCGTCGACGCTATTGCCGCCGCGCCCGACAATGCCTTCAGCCTCGACGATGCCGCGCGTATCGTCTGGCAAGAGGAGCCGCTGGCTACGTTGATCGCGGGATCCGAGCGCCTCAAGCCGCAGATCTCTCTGCCGGCCGACGAACGCCTGGAATCCCACGCCCGCGCCCGCGTTGAGGCGCGCTTGCGCCTTTGGCTTACGACACACATCGCCGCCGTACTGACGCCGCTGGTGAAAGCGCGTGAAGCGCAAGTGACCGCGCCGGTACGCGGCATTGTCTTTCAGCTTGCCGAGCATCTTGGCACCGTGCGCCGCGCCGAGGTGGATAGTCACCTTGCGTTGCTCAAGGACGATGAACGCACGACCCTCGCGCGCCTCGGGATCCGCTTCGGTGTCGATCACGTCTTTTTCCCGGCGTTGCTGAAGGCCGCGCCTCTGCGCCTGCGCGCGCTGCTCTGGATCGCGGCCCATCGCGACGCGCTCCAGCAAATTCCCGCGTTACCCGCGAGCGGCCGCGTTTCCATCCCTCTCGCGCCGGGCGTGGCGGACACCTTCTATGTGGCCTGCGGTTATCGTCCCATCGAGAACACCGGTTACCGCATTGATATGCTGGAGCGCTTTGCCGCCGAGGCACGGCGGCTGGCGCGCGAGAAGGCTCCCGTCCTGCCGCCGGCAACGCTGTCGTTGCTCGGCATCAACAGCGAGACCGCGCTCAAGGTTCTCAAGTCTCTCAGCTTCAAAGCCAAGCTCGCCGACGGCAACATCGTCTTTAGTCTGCGTCGCCGCACACCGGCGCATATAAAGGCCAAGCGTCTTGCCGCGCGCGAGGTGTCAAAGGCCACCTCGGACTCGCCCTTCGCCAAGCTCAAGGAATTGATGCCTTCGTGACGGCCTCGGATCGTATCGACAAGTGGCTGTGGTATGCGCGCTTTGTCAAAACGCGCGGACTGGCGCAGAAGCTCATCGCGCGTGGCCAGGTGCTGCTGAACGGCGTGCCGGTCACCAAGACCAGTGCCACTGTGCGCGCCGGCGATACCCTCGCGGTCACGTTCGGGCCCGTGCAGCGCCGCTTGGTGGTGCGCGGCGTGGCTGAGCGGCGCGGGCCCCCTGAGGAAGCGCACATGCTCTACGACGAACCCGAAGGGGCCACGCGTCTTGCACCTGAGGACGCTGCGCTGCCGCTCTACATCTCAGCGCCGAAAGATCAGCGTTAGATTGTTGGCCGGCATGGGCTCGGTCTCGTCGAGGCGATAACCGTTGCGCCCGGCGAGACGCGCAACGTCGTTCACATCGCGGATGCCCCAGGCCGGATTGCGTGCTTTCAGCGACGCATCGAATTCCACATTGCTGGCGGCGCGGAAGTCGCCGGCGATGGAATAGGGGCCGTAAGTCACCACGACGTCCGATTGGAGGCGCGCGGCTCCAGCGAACAAGGCCTCGCTCGCTGCCCACGGTGAGATATGGATCATGTTGATGCAAACGATCGCATCAGCTTCGGTCGCAAGCCACGGGCCAGAGACGTCCAACGCCAGCGGCGGCAACAGATTTGGCAGACCCCGATGACTTACATAGGCGGCGATGGACTCGTGCGCCGACGGGTCGGCGTCGCTGGGTTGCCACGTCAGATGTGGCAAGGCCGCGGCAAAAGTGGCGGCGTGATAGCCCGAACCCGAAGCGATCTCTAAAACCCGGTTCCCCATGAAACGCGGCGGCGAGAGGACGCGCCGCAGTACAGCCAGGATGGGTTCGGCATTTCGCGCCGAGGCCGGATGAGGTGGCGGTGGCTTTGCAGGGGTCATGTACCGGAGAACATTCGGTTTGGGCCGCTTGACGCAAACCCGTTAAATCGAATACGCAATGAAATCTCGTCTGGGGTAGCCTGCACCATGCAGGCTACGTGTGGGAGCTTCTGGCATGACATACGTCGTCACCGAACAATGCATTAAGTGCAAGTACATGGACTGCGTCGAGGTGTGCCCCGTGGATTGCTTCTACGAGGGCGAGAACATGCTGGTCATCCACCCGGATGAATGCATCGATTGCGGCGTCTGCGAACCGGAATGCCCGGCCGAGGCTATCGTCCCCGATTCGGACGAACAGGCGGCGGCGTGGCAGGACATTAACAAGGAATACGCGGATAAGTGGCCGAACATCACGGCCAAGGGCGAAACCCCTCCCGATGCCGATGAGTGGAAGGGAAAACCCGATAAAAAACAACTCCTTAGCTCCAATCCCGGCAGTAACGCCTGAACCTCAGGCGTTACTTTAAGAGCGCAGGTTAAAGCCTTTACAGGTGCTTTCGCCTGTTATGCACAGCCTTTTTGTGATACATTGCGTGCAATCCGTCGGGGAAACCGGCGGATTATTTTTTCTCCGCCGTGCGGCATTAGCTTTTTGCGGTAAGCCCTTATAAAACCGTGATTTTTTAAGCGCAGCGGCGGTTAGGTACCCCCGGCCCGGGTCAAGTTCTGCGTCCCGGGTCA
>CAISTS010000006.1 GCA_903888485.1 uncultured bacterium
GGCGCACTCGATGAAGTTGTTCGAGATCACGCCGGACGAGATATAGCGGCCCGTCCAGGAGATGCGGAACGGCTCAAGGCTGTAGCCGGCGTTGAGCGTCATGCTCCACTTCGGCACGGAATCGCCGTTGGAGCCGGCCGTGTCGGTGACCAGAACGCCGGTATCTGTGGCGTTGGTAATGGTGTGCGTGGCGACGACCCGCAAGGACAGATCACCAGACCAGCTGTCGACAAAATCCGACATCGCCGTACGGTAGCTGGCTTCGAAGTCCATGCCCTTCACCAGACGTTTGTTCTGGTTGACGGGCTTTTGGATGACGCTGTCGAGGTCGCCGTACTGGATGCCGGCCGCGATCTGTTCCGGTGTGCGCGGCAAGCGCGTAACGAAGGCGCACATCGCCTGATCGCCGGCGAAGCACTGGTCGATGATCAACTGCGCGTCGATGGTGGCAATCACGCCCTTGACGTCGATGCGGAAGTAGTCGACCGAGGCGCTGAAGCCGGGGAACCACTCGGGCTGGTAGACGATACCGAGACCAGTGGTGTCGGCCTTCTCAGGCACGAGTGACGGGTTGCCGATTGACACCGTGAAGCGCGGGAAGCTCGCGTTGCCGCGGAAAGGATCGCGGCTAGTCGTGCGACCCGTCGATGGCGTTGTGAACAGCTCGACCAGGTTCGGTGCGCGGATGTCACGTGATTGCGTGACACGCAGACGCACTTCATCGATCGGGTTATAGGTCGCGCCTGCTTTCCACGTGGTCACGAAGCCCGAGGTCGAATAGCTGGTGAAACGCGCCGCGGCGTTCAGGTCCAGGCTCTTCGCCCAGGACTCTTCGCGCGCCAGCGGCACGACCGTTTCGATAAAGCCTTCGGTCACGCTGTTTTTGGCCGTGAAAGGCTGGGCGAAGTTGGTCGAGTAGTGCTTACGCAGCGTCGAATCCGGGTCGTTGACCGAGATCACCTTGTCCGTCCGCCATTCGGCGCCCGCCGCGACCGACACCGAGCCGGCCCAGGTGGAGAAGGGCTCTCCGGAGAAGTCGAAGCTGAGTGAATCACGCAGCAGGCGCTGGCCGAGGTACGGCTGGATGCCGCCGGTGATGTAGTCGAGCGCACCCTGCGAGTTGACGGCCGGGGCCGCAAGCGGGCGGTCGTTGGCCGGCAAGCCGAACAGGTTGTACGGGATACAACCCGGCATGTCGTTCGCGGCGCTGGCGTCGGTGTTGACGCGGCAGGCGATGGAGCCCGTCGACGTCCGCACCGCGTCGATGGCAGCGGCGAAGCGGTCGACGTTCGACTGCGGCGCGGCGGCCGAGATGTGCGCGATACCGCGCTGGGCGTAGAAGTTCCACGACCAGTCGTTGTCGAAGGCATTGAGCGCGCCTTCCGCACCCACGGTATAGATGTGGCTCTGGCGGTCGAAGCCGGCGCCGAAGGCCGGCAGATCACGCACGGTCTTGCCGAGGTTGAACTGGGTAATGCCGCGGGTCGTAAGCTGAGCCGCGACCGACGCCGGGATAAAGGCGTTGTCTGCCTTCACCGTGATGTTGCCGTGGTAGTACTGGTAGCAGCAGAACGAGAACGTGTACGACTGGCCGAAGATGAAGTCGGCAAAGACCTTCACGTTGTCGTTAATCTCATAGCTCACACGGTTGTACATGTGCTTGACGGGATTGACCGGCGAAAGGCTGGCGATCGCCATCATGTTGCTCTCTTTCCACTGCCCCCCCACATGGTAGGTGCCGAAAGCAAGCTCGCCGTAATTGAAGTTGAACGGCGTACCATCCGCGCCGAACGCCGTGCCCTTGAGCGGGCCGGCGGTGATAATGCCGCCCGGATACATGTCGGTCATGCCGGTGTTGTAGCGCGTGATCAGCTGCGGGTTGGTGAGCGCTTGACCGTTAGCTGCGTTGGAGCCGTAGTAGGGGCTTGCGAACTGGATGTAACCGATCGTGTTCCAGTCGCGCTCGTAACCGCGGAGCTGCGCGGAGCGCGAGATGTCGCCGCTCAGGAGCACGTGGCCCTTGTCGTTGGCGAAGCGGAAGCCCGCTGCCAGCGCAATCTTGTACTCGCCACGATCGCGGCGGCTGGTGATGCCGGCCGATCCTTGGCCCTTCACACCGGTGAATTCCTTGTCGAGGATGTAGTTCACGACACCGGCGACGGCGTCTGAACCATACGCAGCCGAGGCACCGCCGGTGACCACGTCGACGCGGCTGACGAGCGCGTCGGGCAGCTGGCCGGTGTCGACCACGCCGTTGATGAAGGCGGGCGGCATGCGGCGGCCGTCGAACAGCACCAGGGTGCGTTCCGGCCCCATGCCGCGCAGATTGAACGAGCTCGAACCGGCGTTGGCGCCCGAGAGGCTGGTCGAACCATTGGCCAGACGCGTCGAACCCTGGAACGCCGGCAGGTTGTTAAGCACGTCCGCGATGTTGGTCTTGGAGGCATCCTGCAGCACTTCGGCGCCAACCACAGTCACCGGCGTGGGTGCTTCGTAGCCGTCGCGAACAATGCGCGAACCGGTGATGACGATTTCCTCGAGGCCGCTTTGCGCTTCCTGTGCGTCGGCGGCGCTGGCCACCGTCGGCATAGCGGTCATAAGCGCAACAATGCTGGCTGCGGTTGCGGGAATGAAACGGCAACGCGCCGAGCGATAATAAAGCATGGTCTCCCCCTTCAGGCTGGAGTGTGAGTTTGGTCGTTGAGGGTATTTCCCCTAGAGTCCGGTCGCGCCGCTGCCAGCAATTGCTGGTTCCCTGCCCAGATGCGCGCGGACCGTGCAGCAACCTACAACAATGCTGTCACAACATCATGGAAAAAATGCCAATTTCCGTGCAGAAGTCGGCATGTGTGCTCTGGGCAACACGGTCAAGAAAGCCGCAAAATCCGGGCACTTCTTATGCTATGCCAAATCGCGATATTAGTAGACGACATCGGCATTCCGGCCGCTCCCACGCGGAGCGCGCGGAATCCAATTCTGGGCCACGCGCGGTTGTATGCCGCCGCGCAAAAGCCCCTACAATAGCGACCTGAAAGGCGCGGTTTCACGTCGGGAGTCCGGCATTTCGCCCCCCCCCCGAACGACCCGCGCCCCTCCCGGCGCTAGAAGTACAAACCCGCCAAATGCCAGTAGAGGCCAGAGCCGGTCGAATTGCGGCCCTTCGCGTCGGTACCGCCGGTGATGGAAAGATCGATGGAGCCCTCCGGATCGCCGTAACGGATGTCGTGGATGTTATTGCCTTCGATGTCCCCGGGCTTCTTATCGCCGATGTAGGTGTAGAGCGATGCGCCTTTATAGGCCCATTGGCGCGTGCCGTCGTCGCGCACCTCGACTTCCCAGAAGCCCCAGGCATGGGCATTGGCTGGCGCTTCCACGGGGCGCCAGTACTTAAGACATTCTCCTACGCAGCCCTTGGTGCCGACGGCCTTGGCGTCAACGTAAGGATAGCGGAAGCCGTCGCGCGTGCGCCGTCCGCCATATTGCAGGTGGTAACGCGTCTGGGTGTAGATCGAGAGTCCCTTGGTCGTGGTCATCACCGGCCCGCGGATCGGGAAGATGTTGATCGTGATGCCCTCAGGCATGAAGTGACGATAGGCCAGTGCCGGCTGCGCACTCTTGTTGGCGGCCGCGCCGTTGAGATCGCTGGTCGCGTAGTCGCCTTTGAAGGTGTAAAGCGGCGTGGACTTGTACATCCACTGGCGCTTCCCGTCCTCGCGTGTCGAGATCGCAAAATCGCCCACGGGCAACGCGGTGCCAGGCGCATAGACCGGTGTCCACTGCGCCGCGTCCTTCGGCGGAGAGGTCAGCATATAGATGGGCATCTTGGCATCGGCGGTCACGAAGCCGTAGCCGTTGGCAACCGCGAGACTCTCCATCTCGATTCCCGCAGGCACCTGCACGCTAGTCTCAGGCGTAAAGGCCGCGCGCTTCCAGCCAGCTTTGGGCGAGTAGACCTTGCTGCCGGGGTTCACGGAATCCGGATCGTTGGTGCTCTGGTTGCTGCTGAGCGGCATGCCGACCGGATCTTTTCCGGAATAGCGGTAAAGCGGCTTGCCCTGGTAGGCCCACTGCTTGGCGCCGTCGGGGCGAGCGATGATCGACCAGTCGCCCGTCGGGGCGGACTTGGGTCCGGCGAGATAGGGTGGGAATTCCTTGGCGCATTCATCGACACAGGTCGAGCCGCCGCTGTCCTGGTCGAAGGTGTAGAGCGGCTTGCCGGTGGCGTCACCGATGCGGCGCCACAGATAGCGGTCCGCCATGTTGGAGATGAAGCGGGTCACATCGACCAACGTGAATTCCGGAGGCGTCGAGTAAGGAGCGACGGGCGCTTTGTCGGCGCCTTGGACCGCTCCAGCGAACAGCGCCATTGCAGCGAAGCCGAGCGAGAGTTTTGTTCTCAGCATGGTCTGGTTCCTTCGTGAGGCTTTAAGCCAACACTTCCGAGATCGGGCTGGTGACGCGGTTCGAGCCCGAGCCCCAGGCGCTCACGGGCACGCCCATGCCGACCTGGAGGGTAAGGCCGACACGCGTCGCGGCATCACCCTGACGCGGGATGTGCTGACCGGTCTTGAAGCGTCCGCCGCCGCTACCGATGATCAGCTGCGGATAGTTGCGCAAGCTATGCAGGCGCGGCGCGCTGTGATCGGTGAAGGCGTAGATCACCATGCGGTCGAGCATCGATCGATCGCCTTCCTGGATGCTGTCCATTGTCGCGATGAAATCGTGGAGGGCGCGCATGTAGCGGTCCTGGAAACGGGCGCTTTCCACCTGATAGCCAAGCTTTGGATCGACCGGCTCTTCGTGGGTATACGTATGGTGGTTGGAGGTCTCGCCTTCCATGCGCAGGCCGTCGGTGCCAGTCGTGATGGCGCTGTTGACGACGCGGGTCTGACCACACGCCAAGGCATGGGCCAGCAGCTTGGCAAACAGATCGTGGCGCTCCATACCTTCGGAGAGCAGGCTGATGGCCGTGCTTTTTTCCTGCGGCGGCGTGTCGGGCTTTTTGCAGGCCTCGAGCGGCGCGGGCTTCTCGAGCTGAATGGCAAGCTTCTGCTCAAGCATGCGCAGCGAAGTGAAGTAGGTATCCATGCGCGCACGGTCGGCGGCGCCCAGAGATTTCATTAGGTCTTGTCGGTCTTCCGTGACTGCCGACAGCACGCTCTTGCGCACCATGACTTCCGGGTCGGGCGTGAAGCTGGCCGCGTTCGGATCGACGAACTCCGGGCCAAAGATGCGAGTGTACAGTTTGAGCGGCGAGACTTCCGCCGGCGACTTGCCGCTGCCGGTGCGTGCGCTCCACGTGGCGCGCGGATCGCCGCCCGCCGAGACTTCGATGGAACGGAAGCGCGTGCCCTTGCCGATGACGTCGCCGATGAGGGTGTCGAGGCTGCCGGAGTACTCCGCGCCATTGGAGATCTTGCCCGTGAACAGACCCTGCACACCGGTGAAGTGGGTGTTGTTGCTCATGCCATCGAGGAAGACCTCGCCGCCGCTGAACAGGTTGACGCGTTCCTTGAAGGGTTTCAGCGAGGCCAACTGCACCGGCAACTCGTAGTCCTTGCCGGCAGTCTTCGGACGGTAGTCGGAATCACCGAGACCGAAGGGCCACATCCACGTCGCCAGGCGCAAAGGAATTGGCGCGTTGTTGGCGAGAGCCGTGCCGTTCGAGTTCAGCAGGCAATCGAGCAGCGGCAAGCCGAACGAGACCGCTCCGCCTCCCAGTATTCCGCGCAGAACACGCCGGCGTGCGAGCATAGATACGTTTTTCATCTCACTTCTCCCTAAGGACCTTCGTCTGGCCCCTCGTCGCTTAAGTCTACTTCGCCGTCTCTTGCGTGGATGGCAGGGCAAAGAACATGCTGCTGAGCGCGACTTGGCGCATCAGGCCCGGGAAATTATATTTGCTATCGGCGAATTTCTTCTCGATGGCCTTCCATTCATCATTGCGCGGCGGCTGGGCGCCGACGCCAAAGGCGTAGACGCGCCGGGTCACGCAGCCCGTCAGCGCCGCATCGTTCCGGATCACCTTGGCAAGTCCGGCGGCGCCGTTGAACTTCACGCCGTTGAGTTCGGCATTGGTATCGATCTCCGCACCGTTCTCGTTGATGCGCCAGGCGCCACTCGAGTCGAAATTCTCCAGCGAAAGACCTATTGGGTCGGTGATCTTGTGGCAGCCGGCGCAGGCAGGACTCGTGGAATGGGCCGTCAGACGCTGGCGCGCCGTCTTGTACAATGGATTGCTGGTGTCCTGAACGATGTTGAATTGCACGTCACCAGGCGGCGGCGGAACGCGCTGGCAGAGGATGTTCTCGCGCAGCGCCTTGCCGCGCAGGGTCGGCGAGCTGCGGCCCGACGGCGAGTGAAGCGCTACGAAACTGGCCTGCGAGAGAATGCCGGCGCGCGGATCGTCCTCAGGGTATGTGAATGGAATCCAGCGGTCCGGCTGGCCGTTGTCGGCCAACTCCACCAGCGGCACGTTATAGAGTGCGGCGAGCGAGCGCGTCAGGAACGTGCGCGGCGTGGTGAACAGGTCGCGGTAATCGCCCTGGCGAATGATCAGGTGGTCGACGATGGTGCGCAGGGTCTGTTCCTGCGTCTGCCCCTTGGCCTTGATGGTGTAGGCCGGGAAGAACATCGGGTCTTTAGCCAGCGTCTCGAAATCGGCAAAGCCCAACATGTCGGCGAAGAACGAGCGCACTCCGCTCTCGAGCGCGGGCGAAGAGGCCATGCGGTCTACCTGCCGGCGCAGGCCATCAGCCGTATGCAGTTCTCCCGTCGCCGCGGCCGTCAGCAGCATGTCGTCGGGGGCGGAGTTCCACAGGAAGGCCGCGAGCTGCGCCGCTTTCGAATACCCATCGAGGCGATATTCACCCGGCTTCGCCGGGTCGGGTTCGATGGCGCGGTGCCGGAACAAGAAATCGGGCGCAATGAGCATGTCGCCCAGAATGGCGCCGAGGCCAGCATAGAAGTCCTTGAGGGTCGTGGCCGCTTCCCCGGCGAGTTTCACCTTAGTGGCGATTTCCTGCTCGGTGAGCGGACGGCGGAACACCAGGCGTCCCGTCTGGGTGACGAAGGTACGGGCGCAGGCGTCGTCCGCGGCGGTGGCCGACTGTGGTTTACAGGGGATCAGTGCCGTGCGGCGCTTTTCGTCCACCACCTGCGCGGCGATGCCGCGCGCGATGTCGTCGTAGAGTTCGAGACCGGCATCCGTGACGCTGACCTTGCGCGCGCCGACGGCCATCAAGCCCTCTTCACGCTCTTCGGGTTCGAAGCGGCCTTCGACATCGATCGACGGGCCGAAGATGTCGATGATCGACTGCTTGTAGAACGCGGGGCTGATGCGTAAGGGCGACGGCGCTACCACGGCAGGCACCGGATCGGTCGCCGACGATAAGGATGCAGGAGAGCCCATGAGCGGCAGAACACTAGCCGCGAGTACCAGAACACGCTTCAACATCGCCGAACTCAACTTATGCATCTCCCTTATTCGCCGGAACTGTCGGCGAGCTTCTGCAGGGGCTGGGAAGCCGACGCGGGCGTTGCGACGATCTTGCCGCTGATGTCGGCGAGATAGGCCGGCACCGCTTCCATGCGCCAGGTGGCCGAGATCATGCGGTTCTGCCCGGTCTTCGGATCCGGATCGGCGTCAGCGGACTTCTTGAGCGCGTAGTAGATGCCGATAGTGTCTTCGCCGTTCACGGGGCGCGCCGTGTACATGTAGACCCAGTTCTTCCAGTTGAGATAACCGCTCCAATAGCCAGCGATCTCCTGGTTCTCCTGGCGCGTGATGCGCATGTGCGTGTTTTCGAGCGCGATCTCGTGGTGATAGGGCATCTCGCCTTCGAGGTAGAGATTGCCGCCCTTTTTCACCCACAGGACGCCGTCCTTGATCTCGCCGTTAAACTCGTTGTGCGAGCGCGGGCTGGGATCGATGACGTAAGTCATGTTGTGCAGGATGCCGCCAGCTGCGTTGCGGTCGAGGTGTTGCGTGATGCGGTCGAGAACGATCTTCACTGGACCGTCCTTGCTAAGATCTTCACCGCTGATGCGCAGCGACCAACCCGGGGCGGAATCGACCATCAGATTCCAGGTCAGGTCTTCGTAATACGGCTTATCCGGCGGCGTCGCCGTGAAGGATTCCGTGCAGCCGACAGCACGCCAGAGCTGGTTATCAACCTTCAGGCCGGTGTCGGGGTCTTCGAAGTCATTGGGATTGGTCTTGCCGTCGAGATCGAAGCCGTATGCGTATTTGCCGGAGGACAGCTCGAGGTTCGGATCGGGCACCGCTTCTGGATAGTTGTAGATGCTGGCCGGCTTGCCATTGACCACCGCGCGCGTCTCGGCTTTCAGGTTCGCTTCCTTCGCCAAGGGATGCTCTTCATCCTGCACAATGGCTTTGGCGACATCGTCGGCGTAACCCAATTGCTTGAGCGTGCGCAGGCGGTAGGCGATCTGTCCGCCGTTGCGGTCTTCCGGGCAATTGCCTTTGAAGTCGAGATTATAGGTGGCGGTGGCGAACCAGCTGATCACGTAGCCTTGCGTCTCGGCTTTGGCCGGGTTTGCGGCCAGAAACAACGCAACAGCAGCCGCAAGCGGCGCGACGCTGCGATTCACCCGTTTGCGAACCACCATACAAAACTCCTCCCCTTGCGTGCCAGCCACTCCCGCCGGCTAAGGCTTAGTAGTGCAGGCCGACAAGGTGCCAGTAGAGGCCCGAGCCGGCGTCGTACTTGCCGTTGACGTCGTCACCGCCGGTGACCGCAAGGTTGATCTTGCCCTCGGGGTCGCCGAACATGATGACGTGGCGGTTGTTGCCAAGAATGTCGCCGGGCTTCTTGTCGTCGGCATAGGTGTAAAGCGCGCTGCCGCGATAGGCCCACTGCTTCTTACCGTCAGCGCGGGTCATGACTTCCCAGAAACCCCACGACTTGGCATCGGCCGACGCGAGCACAGGTCGATACGATTCCGAGCACTCCGTGCCCGCATCGCAGCCCTTGGTGCCTACGGCCTTGGCATCCATGTAGGAATAGCGATACCCGCCGCGCACTTGGCGGCCGCCGTACTGCAGGTGCTGGCGGGAGATGGTGTAGACCGACAGGTTGCCCTTGGCGGTCACGAGCAGCGGACCCCGACCGGGAATGATCTGCACGGCGACTTCCTTCGGCGTGAAATGCTTGAGCGCGAGCGCGACGTCGGCGCCCTTCTCGGCAATGCCGGTGATGTCGTCGGGAGCGTAGTCGCCCGTATAGTTGTAGAGAGCCTTGCCCTTGAAAGCCCACTGCGACGTGCCGTCTTCGCGGTGCACGACGGTGAAATCGCCAACGGGCAGCGCGAGGCTCGGTGCGTATACCGGCGTCCAGGCGTCGGTTTTCGGCGCGGTCTTGAGGGTATAGCTCACCATCTTGGTGCTGGCGTTAACGAGCGCATAACCGTTGGCGGCGGCGATGCTCTGCAGCTCGATACCGGCGGGTATAGGGATTGACTTAGTCGGATCGTAAGCGGCGCGCTTCCAACCCTGCTTGGGCGAATAGAGCTTGCTGCCCGGATTGAAGTTGTCGGGGTTCTCTGCGCCGGTGGTCGATAGACCGCCCTGCGAAGGCTCGCCGCGCGGATCCTTACCCGAATACTTGTAGAGAGGCAGGTTTTGATAAGCCCACTGCTTGGTGCCGTCGGGACGCGCGACCACGCTCCATTCGCCGAAAGCGGCCGCGCCCGCAGGCGCGGTGTAAGGGATGAATTCCTTCGCGCATTCGGCTACGCAGGTCGGCTTGCCGCCAGCGTTGGCGTCGTCGTTGAAGGTATAGAGCGGCTTGCCCTCGTCGGTGGCGAGGTGGCGCCACAGGTATTGATTTGAGGCGTTGCCGAGGAACTTGGTCACGTCCACCAGCATCAGCCCGGGTGGGGTCGAGGGTGGGGCATCTTCCGCTTTCTGCGCGGCGAACCCGCCCGATGATAGCGCGATGCCCAGCACGAACACCGTGGGGGCTGCCGCCAGCGCCAGTTTCTGTTTCAACAACATATCGCTCTCCTATTGGCTTTCGCCGCTCGGGGGTTAGGCGAAGACTTCGCTGTAGGGGTTGGTCACGCGGTTGGAGCCGACGCCCCAGGCGCTGACTGAAACGCCCATGACCTGCTGCACGGTGAGACCGACGCGGGTTACCGCATCGCCCGGCGAGGCGATGTGCATGCCGGTCTTCATACGGCCGTCGACGGAGCCGAACAGCATGATCGGGTAGTTGCGCAAGCTGTGCAGGCGCGGCGCGCCGTGGTCGGTGAACGCGAACATCATCATGCGATCGAGCATGGTGCGGTCGCCTTCCTGGATGCTGTCGAGGATGGTGACGAAGTTGGCCAGGCCCTGCATGTACAGCATGCTGAACCAGTCGCACTTGATCTGATAGCCGGCCGTCGAGTCGATGGGTTCTTCGTGCGTGTAGGTGTGGTGGCTGGACGGCTCGCCCTCCTTGCGCAGGCCCGACATGCCTTGCGTGATCGAGAGGTTGAAGACGCGCGTCTGACCGCAAGCGAGCGCGTGCGCGATCAGGCCCGCGAACACGTCGTGACGCTCCATGGCGACCGTAGCGAGGGTCGACAGCTGCTCGTCTTCCTTCGGCTTGCTCGGCTTGGTGCAGGCCTGCAGCGGTTCGGGCTTTTGCAGCTGGATTTCGAGCTTCTGTTCGAGCGCGCGCAGCGACGTGAAGTAGCTATCGAGCTTGGCCTTGTCGGCCGCGCCCAGTTTGCCCATGAGGCTGGCCCGCTCTTCCGAGACTGCCGAGAGCGCACTGCGGCGGACCATCACGCCCGGATCAGGCTTGAAGTCAGCGGCGTTCGGATCCTGGTACTCCGGCCCGAAGATGCGGGTGTAAAGCGCGATCGGCGAGACTTCCGCCGGCTGCTTGCCGCTGTCCTTGCGCGCGCTCCAGCAGGCTTTCGGATCGCCGTCGCAGGAGACGTCGATCGAGCGGAAACGCGTACCGTTGCCAACGACATCGGCCACCAGGGTATCGATGCTGCCGAAGTATTCGGCTGAACCGGTGACTTTGCCGGTCATGAGGCCCTGCACGCCGGTGAAGTGCGTGTTGTTGGCCGCGCCATCCAGAAACACCTGGCCACCGCTGAACAACACCATCTTCTTCTGGTGCCGCTTCAGCGCGACCAGCTGACGCGACAGCTCATAGTTCGTGCCGGTTTGCTTGGGTTGCCATTCGCCTTCGTTGAGGCCGAGACCCCAGAACCAAGTGCCGAAGCGCGGCGGGATGCGAGCACCGGTAGCGGCGAAGGCGTCGCCATTGGCGTTGAGCTGGCAATCGAGGATGGGCAAGCCCACCGTCACGGCAGAGCCGGCCATCATCCCGCGTAAAACCTGCCGACGATCGATCTTCAAATCCATTGTTGCTCTCCCAAGCCTTACTTGCCAGATGCGGAAGCGAGTTGAATATTTTGCGGGCGATAGAACAGGTCGCTGAGGGCGATTTCGCGCATCAGCGACAGTACGTTGTACTTGCTGGACGCGAACGCCTTCTCGATGCGATTCCACTCGACATCGGTCGCCAACGGCAGACGGCCCGCGCCGAACGCAAAGATGCGTTTAGCCACGCAAGACACCGCCGCCGGGTCGCCGTGGATGGCCTTGGCGAGTCCAGCCGCGCCGCTGATCTTCACGCCGCTGACTTCAACATTCGTGTCGATCTGCGCGCCGTTCTCGGTGGTGCGGTAGCCGCCGGAGGAATCAAAGTTTTCGAGGGCAAGGCCCATCGGGTCGGTGATCTTGTGGCAGCCCGCGCACATAGGCTGCGTCGCGTGTGCCGCCAATCGCTCGCGGGCGGTGCTCAGTTCGCGCGACGCCTGTTCGACCGCGGAGAAATCGACGTTGCCCGGCGGGGCCGGAACGGCCTGACACAGTATGTTCTCTCGCAGCGCCTTGCCGCGCCCCGTCGGCGAAGTGCGGCCCGCCGGTGAATGCAGCGCAACGAAGCTGGCATGCGCCAGAATGCCCGCACGCGGATCGCCTTCGGGATAGGTGTAGGGGATCCAGCGCATGGGCTGACCGTTGTCGGTGGTCTCGACCAGCGGCACGGCGTAGAGCGACGCCAGCGCGCGGGTCAGGAAGGTGTTGGGCGTCGTGAACAGGTCGCGATAGTCGCCCTGACGTTTGACGATGTGATCGACGATGGTGCGCAGAGTCTGTTCCTGGGATTCTTCCTTCACGCGGATGGTGTAGCGCGGGAAGAACATCGGATCCTTGGACAGCACCTCGAAGTCGGAGAAACCCAGCATATCGGAGAAGAAGGCGCGGATACCGCCTTCGACACGCGGACTGGAGAGCATGCGGTCAACCTGGAACTGCAGGCCGGCCTTAGTGTGCAGCTTGCCGCTCTCGGCCGCATCGATCAGCATCGCATCGGGCGTCGAGTTCCAGAGCAGGTAGCTGAGCGCCTGCGCCTTGGAGAAGGAATCGAGCCGGAATTTTCCGGCGTTGTCCGCATCAGCTTCGACGAATTTGTATCGGAACAGGAAGTTTGGCGAGACCAGCATGTTGGCGACGCTGGTGCCCACTCCGGCGTAGAAGTCCTTCAACCCGTTGGCGGAGTCGCCGGCAACCTTAACCAGCGCAGCGAGTTCGCCGTCATTCAGCGAACGGCGATAGAGCAGCTTACCGGCCGAAGCGAGGAACGTGCGCGCGCATGCGTCGTCGGCCGCCGTGGCCGACTTTGGCTTGCAGGGGATCAAAGTCACGCGATTGCGCTCGTCCACTACTTGCGCCGCGATGTTGCGGGCGAGTTCGTCGTAACGCTCCAGGCCCATGTCGGTAATGCTGGCCTTGCGTGCGCCCACCGCCAGGAGGCCCTGTTCGCGCACTTCAGGTTCGAACCTGCCACTGATGACAATGCCCGTACCGAATACGTCGGCAATGGTCTGCCGGAACTGGCTCGGAGACAGGCGGACCGACGTCGGCTCGTCGGCTGCGGGCGCCGTATCGGCGGCCCACACGACGATCGCGGGCGTCGCCGCCGCGAGAGACACCAAGCTCACCGCGGCAATCAGGCCGCGACGGAGGCTTACACGCACGTTTTTCATCTACTACTGACCTTGCTTCGAGTTACGCGAATTGCTTCGTGAACGAGTTACTTGGTGAACGAAACGGGACCGTTCTGACCGGGGTCAACCGCTTTGGCGACGACCTTGCCATCCATGTTGGCGTGGAACGCCGGCACGGCTTCCATGCGGAAGGTGATCGAGATCATCGTGTTCTGGCCGGTCTTCGGATCCGGCGCCGCATCCGCCATCTTCTTCATGGCGTGATAGAGACCAATGGTGTCGGCGCCGTTGGCCGGACGCGAGGTGTACATGTAGGCGTACTTCAGCCAATCGAAGTAACCGCCCCAATAGGCGACGAGCTTGCCGTCGGGCTGGAGTTTGAAACGCATGTGCGCGTTCTTGATGTCCATCTCGGCATAGAAGGGATGTTCGGCTTCGAGCGAGATGTCCTTCGGCTTGATGGTGATCACGCCGTCCTTCATGTAGCCCTCGAGCTCGTTGTGCGAACGCGGGCTCGGATCGATCACAAAGGTGCCGTTCCACATCACGCCACCGGTGGCGTCACGCTCCAGATGCTGCAGCGCGCGATCGAGAACGATCTTCACCGGGCCGTCCTTGGAAAAGTCGTCCGCGGTGAGCGAGACCGCCCAAGCCGGCATGGTGTCGATCATCAGATTCCAGGACAGCTCTTCGGGATAAGGCATCGCGGGCGGCACCGCGCGGTAGGACTCCGAGCAGCCCACGGCGCGCCACATCTGATTGTCAACGCGCTCGCCGGTGTCCGGATCGATGAAATCGCTGTCCTTGGACTTGCCGTCGAGGTTGAAGCCGTAGGCATACTTGCCCGCCGACGTTTCGATGTTCGGATCCTTGGTCGCGTCCGGATAGTTATAGATGCTGGCCGGCTCGCCTTTGACGCGGGCTCGGGTGCGAATCTGCTTGCCGTAATTGGTGCCGTCGGCATCGCGCGCGGTATTGTTGATGTGCGCGATCGCCTGTTCTTCGGTCAGGCCGATTTCCATCAGGTCGCGGATATCGACCTTGAGGCCGCCGCCGTTGCGGTCTTCGGGGCAGTTGGCTTTGAAGTCGTCGATCTTGGTCGCGGTGGCGAACCAGCTAATCATGTAGCCGCGGGTCTCGGCCTTGGCCGGTGCGCCGATCACACTGATGGGCAGCGCAGCGATCGCGCCTAGCGCAAGGGCGCGCGCCAGCGGTGCGCGGCGGACCATATTCCTCAAAGCTTCAATACGCATATCAGCAACCTCCCTCAAAAATGGCGGCCTTCGACGTCGTGCCTTTTCGCAAATAGACGATGCACCCGAGACGCGTTCCTAGCGCCGCACCCACCGTGCGCGAACGAGAAGACGCTTCAGATCCCAGGGCCCGCCTCAGAGCAACGTGCCCACTCTCCCGCGTGACGTCGGCCGCTAAACCGCATTCACTTTACCATTTTTCACGGGGCCACCGGGATAACAAGTGAGCAATCCGAAGGGGATGCAATAGCATTCTCGTATGGCTCCCATAACGTGGACTGCGCGCATCGCGCGAAGCCATTTTTTCCATTTAATAACAATGGTTTATAGTGGAACTTCGTGTGCTACAGACCCGACCCCCTACCTCGGAAGTAACGCCCGAGCATAGACCTTGGACGTCGCCGCGGCACCTGCGCGTGCATTCGCTCTAATAAATCGATCGGACGCGCCTTGTGACAACGTGGACGAGGGTGGCGCGGCGTCGAATCGGGGCTACGGAATTCAGGTGCGCACGCGCTTGATGGCATCGCCGAAGAGCTCTTCGTCGGAGGGCAGCTCTTTGTTCTTGGCGAGCGGCTGGGCGACCCAGGTCTCGTTGATGAGATCGCGCCAGGTGACATTGTTGTTGGTGGCGTTGCCGCCCCA
>CAISTS010000007.1 GCA_903888485.1 uncultured bacterium
ACGGTGTCGAACTCAAGGCCCTTAGCGCTGTGCAAAGTCATCAACGTCACGCCTGCCTCGCCCGCGTTCGCATCGTTCTCCATGACGAGACTGACGTGATCGAGGAAGCCGCCGAGGTTTTCCCACTCGTCGAGGCCTGAAACAAATTCCTTGAGGTTGTCCAGACGGCCGGGGCCTTCGGGCGACTTATCTTTCTGCCACATCTCGATGTAGCCGGACTCTTCGAGGACTTGCGCCGCGATTTCGGCCGGAGCCACGGTCTCGCGCAGCGAACGCCAACGCTCCATATCGCGAGAGAAGGACGCGAGCGCGGTGCGGGCTTGGGGCCGCAGCTCGTCGGTTTCAGTCATGCGCAGGCTGGCTTCCATCATCGAAACAGCTTGGGCTCGCGCCAGGATGTGGATTTTCTGAATGGTGGTATCGCCAAGGCCGCGCTTTGGTTTGTTGATAATACGCTCGAACGCGAGGTCGTCCTCGGGCTGTTGGATGAGCCGCAAATAGGCGACGGCATCGCGAATTTCCATGCGCTCGTAGAAGCGCGGGCCGCCGATGACACGATAAGGGATTCCGGTGGTGATCAATCGCTCTTCGAATTCAAGCATCTGGAAGCCGGCGCGCACCAGGATGGCGATCTGATCGAGGGCGTGACCGGCACGCTGCAGAACTTCAATCTCATCCACCAGCCAGCGCGCTTCTTCCGCCCCGTCCCACACGCCGCGCACCTTTATGGGGGCGCCTTGTTCGATGTTCTCGTGACCTGAACGTAGAGTCTTGCCGAGGCGGCCTTCGTTGTGCGCGATGAGATGGGATGCGGCGGCAAGGATCGTCGGCGTCGAACGGTAATTGCGTTCGAGACGCACGACCTTCGCGTCGGGAAAATCTTTCTCGAAGCGCAGGATGTTGCCGACCTCGGCGCCGCGCCAGGAGTAGATGGATTGATCGTCGTCACCGACGCAGCACAGGTTGCGGTGCTTCTGTGTGAGCAGACGCAGCCACAGATACTGCGCGACGTTCGTGTCCTGATATTCGTCGACCAACACGTAATGGAACTGATCCTGATACTCGGCAAGGATATCGGGCCGCGTTTGGAACAGCGTCAGGCAGTGCAACAGAAGATCGCCGAAGTCGGCGGCATTCAGGGTTTTCAGGCGGTCCTGATAAGCCTTGTAGAGCGCCACGGCGCGGCCATCGGCGTAGTCAGTGCCGCCTTGCGTGCCGGCGCGATCGGGCGTGAGGCCGCGATCCTTCCAGCGCTGGATGATGCCCATGAGACCCTGAGCGGGCCATTTCTTGGAATCGATGCTTTCGAGTTCCATGATCTGCTTGAGCAGGCGGATCTGATCGTCGGAATCAAGGATGGTGAAGTTTGATTTGAGTCCCACGAGCTCGGCGTTACGGCGCAGGATGCGCACGCTGAGGGCGTGGAAGGTACCGAGCCAGACCGCTTCGGCGGAAGGTCCAACCAACTGCAGCACGCGTTCGCGCATCTCGCGGGCCGCGCGGTTGGTGAAGGTCACCGCCAGCACCTGCCAAGGACGCGCCTTGCGTTGAAGCAAGATCCAGCCGACGCGCGTGGTGAGCACGCGGGTCTTGCCCGTGCCCGCGCCCGACAGCACAAGCACCGGCCCTTCGGTGGTTTCTACGGCCTGACGCTGTTCGGGGTTGAGCTTCTCCAGCCAGACCGGCGGCGCGATAGGCACCGGTGCCGACGCCGCTGCGGCCGCCGCGGGCTTCGGCGCCAGGGGCTCGAACGGCATATCGTCGGAGAGTTCAAACGGATCGGACATCTGGTCTTTTTGGTTTCTGGTCATCCTGGGGCTTGCCCCAGGATCCAGGGTTTTGACATTCGGTGCTACGAACCCAACGGTGGCCGCTGCATACCCGGCACTCTCCTACCCTGGACCCTGGGCTTCGCCCAGGGTGACGAAAGGGGAAAGGCCCGTGCTACGACGGCCTCACACCCAGGATATGGCAGATCGTATAGGTCAGATCGGCGCGGTTGAGGGTGTAGAAGTGGAAATCCTTCACGCCTTCCCGCACCAGCGCCCGCACCTGTTCGGCGACCACGGTGGCCGAGACGAGCCGCCGGGTTTCGGCATCCTCATCTAGGCCGGAAAACACCTCGCGCAACCAATCAGGCACTGAGGCCCCGCAGCGGACGGCCATCTTTTCGGTCTGCGTGATGTTGGTGACGGGGATGAGGCCGGGGATGATGTCGGTGTTGATGCCAGCTTTCACGGCCTGATCGCGGAACCGGCAGAACACGGCAGGGTCGAAAAAGAAATTGGTGATGGCGCGATCGGCGCCGGCGTCGATTTTGCGTTTGAGATTATCGCTATCGGCCTCGAAGTTCATTGCCTCGGGGTGGCACTCGGGATAGGCCGCGACGCTGATATCGAAATCGGCCACGCGCTTGAGGCCCGCGACCAGA
This sequence comes from uncultured bacterium, assembly GCA_903888485.1. Classification (GTDB taxonomy): domain Bacteria; phylum Pseudomonadota; class Alphaproteobacteria; order Rhodospirillales; family Rhodospirillaceae; genus SHVO01. The sequence continues at coordinate 2,432 of CAISTS010000007.1, forward strand.
TCGACAGCGAAGGGATAACCGCCCGGGTGGGGCTTGTAACTGGTTTCGCCTTCGGGCGGATCACCGCGCAGGGCGACGATGTGCCGGATGCCGGCCTCCCAATAACGCCGGGCGACCTCGTCAACCTCCTCGCGCGTCGCACCGACGCAGGTCAGATGTGCCGCCGCCGCCACGTTCTTTTCATTCTGGATGCGCACGACGGTGTCGTGGGTGCGCTCGCGGGTGGTGCCGCCGGCGCCATAGGTGACCGAGACGAATTTGGGCTTGAGCGGCGTAAGGCGCTCGATGGAGGCCCACAACTGCTCCTGCATCTTATCGGTCTTAGGCGGGAAGAACTCGAAAGACACGTTGATGTTGAGCGGCGCGGAGGCACGCTGCGTGACGCTGAGATCAAGGAGGGCAGGCACTGTTTAGAAATCCCGAATTGGCGCGGACAGGAGCGGGTGAGTGTTCCCGCAGCACGGTCCGGCGACCTCCAAATCTGGCCTCCCGCCATGCCGAAATACATATATTCTTTTTGGAATCGGTATGATACCCGTCTTTCTCGCCGGTGGGGGCTAAGTCGATATAAATACGAGTGAAATTCAGCCCTCTTACACGAGCTTTACGGACAAAATGTCCCCATCCCACATCGCCCGCATTCTGACCGTCCTCTTTGTCTGCGCCCTGACCAGCGCCTGCGCGACGCGTCCGCCTGCCGGCGACGTGAACGCCGTGGCCGCCTACCAGGAAGCCAACGATCCGCTCGAGCCCTTCAACCGGGCCATGTTCAAGACCGACCAGGCGCTTGATAGCGTCATCGTCCGTCCGGTGGTGAAGGGCTATCGCGCCGTGCTGCCCGAGGGCGGCCGCCGCAGCGTGGGCCATTTCCTGCGCAACTTGCGCTCGCCCATCACATTTGTTCACGATGTGCTTCAGGCTGAGCCGGAGCGCGCCGGTACCACCTTTGCCCGCTTCGCGGTGAACACCTTCATCGGTGTGCTGGGACTGTTCGACGTCGCGACGGACCTCGGCCTGCCCTACCACTCCGAGGACTTCGGCCAGACCCTGGCCGTATGGGGCGTCGGGTCCGGGCCTTATGTGTATGTGCCGATCTTCGGCCCCTCAACGTTACGCGACGGAACCGGTTATGGCGTGGATGCGTTCTTCGTCGATCCGCTGGCCTGGTATAGCCGCGGAAACGGCGCCGAAACCTGGATCCAGTGGGCGGTGTTTGGTGGTCTCGTGATCAATATCAAGGACGAGACCATGTACGCGACCGATGAACTCAAGGCCTCGTCGATTGACTATTACGCCTCACTGCGCAGCGCCTACCGGCAGATCAGGGCCAGCGAAGTGCGTAACGGCGCACCACCCCCGATGGAAGAGTTCGATGATTTCTCAAGCCTTTCCGACCTTCCTTCCAACGCCGGAAAAGCCGCCCTTGAATTGCCGCAGACGACCCTTACCAGTGAGCAGTAATTTCAAGTACGGAGCTGCCATGATTTCCCGCCGCCACCTGATGCTCGCCTCCGCGGCCGCCGCTTTGGCGCCTCGCATGAGCTTCGCGCAAGCTGGCGCCGACGCCGGCGCTTTCGTTACCGATTTCGCGCAAAAGGGCATCGTCGACATCCTGGCCGCCAAGATCGCAGGCGCCGAGAAGCAGCAGAGCTTCCGCACGATGTTCGCCACCTACTTCGACCTGCCCGCCATCGGGCGTTTCGTCCTGGGCCGGTATACGCGCACGATCAAACCCGAGGACCTCGCCTCCTTCACGCCGCTGTTTGAGGACGTGATCGTCTACACCTGGTCGCGCCGCTTCTCGGAGTATAACGGCCAATCGTTGAAGGTCGGCGCGAGCACGCCCGACGGCGACGACGGCGCCATCGTGAAGTCCACGATCGTGGGCAATGCCGGCGAGAATTATGCGGTCGATTGGCGCCTGCGCAAGCGCCCGGATGGCTGGCGCATCGTCGACGTCATCGTCGCCGGCGTCAGCATGGCGATCACCTACCGCCAGGAATACACCACGCTCATTACCCAGCAGGGCGGCTTCGCCGGGCTTGTCGCCCAGCTGCAGAAGCAGGTGAGCGACCTTAAAGCCCAGGCGCCGGCTTAACCTTCCAATAATCTAAATCGCGGCCCGAGGCTTCGATCCCTTCGGCGCCGCTCGCAAGTATTGCGCCGGCCATGACACCGCCTGCCCCAAGGATTCGGCGGCATGCAGCGGCCAGTAGGGATCGCGCAGCAGCTCGCGCGCGAGCATGACGAGATCGGCCTGGCCGGTGCGAACGATGTGATCGGCCTGCGCGGCGTCTGTAATGAGGCCGACGGCCGAAGCGGGGATACCCGCTTCGCGCCGGATCTTTTCGGCGAACGGGGTCTGGTAGCCGGGACCCACCGGAATGGTGGCCTTTTCGACGCTGCCGCCGCTGGAGACGTCGATCAGGTCAACGCCGATGTCTTTGAGCTGGCGGGCGAGGTCAACCGCCTGCTGCGCATCCCAACCGCCTTCGACCCAATCGGTCGCCGAGATGCGGACGAACAGCACCGCGCTATCGGGCAATTTCGCGCGCACCGCGCTCGCGGTTTCGCGCAAGACCCGGGTGCGGTTTTCAAAACTTCCGCCGTATTGATCCGTGCGTTTGTTCGACAGCGGCGAGAGGAATTCATGGAAGAGATAGCCATGCGCAGCGTGAAGTTCGATGACGCGGAAGCCAGCATCATGTGAGCGTACGGCGGCGGTGACGAAGGCGTCACGCACAGTGCCGATTTCGGCGATGGTGAGTTCGCGGGGGGAAGGATAGCTCGCGGCGAATTTCAGCGCTGAGGGCGCGACGGTCGGCCAGCCGCCTTTGTCCAGCGGCACCTCGCCGGTCGGCTCACCGGGGAACCCGCGATACGTGCTGGCCTTGCGGCCGGCGTGGGCAAGCTGGATGCCCGCGACCGCGCCCTGCCCGTTCATGAAGGCCACGTTGCGCGACCAGGCCTCGAAATGCTTTTCGCTCCACACGCCAAGATCTTCAGGCGAAATGCGCCCTTCGGGTACCACCGCCGCGGCTTCGGTTATAACGAGCCCCGCACCGCCGACGGCGCGGCTGCCGAGATGGACGAAGTGCCAATCATTGGCGAAGCCGTCGACGGAGCTGTATTCGCACATCGGCGAGACGGCGACGCGATTGCGCAACGTGACGCCGCGCAGCGCGAGAGGATCGAAGAGATGGGCCATGATGTTTACGCCTTCTAAGGGGGGATGGAGCGCTACGCGCGCTCGAGCTGGAGGAGGAAGGCTTTCGCCTGGAGCCCACCGGCAAAACCGGTGAGCTTACCCGAAGCGCCGATGACGCGGTGGCACGGAGCGACGATGGAGATGGGGTTGCGACCGTTGGCGGCGCCCACGGCGCGCATCGCCTTTGCATTTCCGAGTTGTTTTGCCAATTCGCCGTAAGAACGCGTCTGGCCATAGGGAATCTTCAAAAGCGCTTTCCAGATGCTTTTCTGAAAAGCCGTGCCCGCAAAGTCGAGCGGAAGGTCGAATTTTTTGCGCGCTCCATTGAAGTATTCACCGAGCTGGCGTTCGGTCTCTTTGAGGACGGGATGACGTTGATCCTCTGTCAGCGGCGCGAGGCGCACGCGTTTCGGGTCGTCATTGGGCCATAGGATGGCCGCGAGGCCCTTCTCGCTCGCCACCAGCTTCAGGTCTCCGACCGGCGATTTCATTGTCTTAAATGCGTAACCCATCCTGGGAATCTATAGACACGCCATTTAGGTGTCCAAACAGGTTTGCGCAACCCGCGCCTGTCACCACTATTCCCTTGATCGGCGGGGCGGCACCTGCTTCCTACGGGAGCATATTCCCCCAATGCCGGTACCACCTTGGACGCGCCTCCGCCGCCTCTGATCCGCAAGCCGCAAAGCGCGCTTCTGATCGTGAATGAAAAAAGCCGCCAGGGTCAGGCGGCCGCCAATGAGGCCGAAAACCTTCTGGTGGCCGGCGGTCTCAAGGTGATGCGCAAACATTCGGCAAACCCCGCCGATTTGAATGACGTGGTCCGGCGTCACGCGCCAGAGGTGGATTGCATCGTTCTCGGCGGCGGTGACGGCACATTCAACAGCGCCTCGCGCGCGTTGATCGAAACCGACCGTCCGCTTGGCGTGCTGCCGCTAGGCACCGGCAATGACCTCGCGCGCACGCTTAATATTCCCATGGACCTTGCCGGCGCGGTGAACGTCATTTTGGCCGGGCGCATTCACGATATCGACATCGGCGACGTGAACGGCCACCCCTTTTTCAATGTGGCGAGCCTCGGTCTCACCGTGCAGCTCACGCGCAATCTGACCGGAGAGGTGAAGCGCAGGTGGGGCCGCCTCGGCTATGCCATCGCACTCTTCCGCGCCTTCATTCGCGCGCGGCCGTTCTCCGCCGAGATTCACGCCGGCGGCAAAGTGCATCACGTCAAAACCCTGCAGATCGCCGTGGGTAATGGCCGCCACTACGGCGCCGGTATGACGGTTGAACAGGATGCGCGCATCGACGATGGTGTGCTCAATCTCTATAGCCTCGAGTTCGACCATCCCTGGCGCATGCTGCTGATCTATCCGGCTTTCCGCAAAGGGAAGCATGGGGTTTGGAAGCATGTGCGGACCCTGAATTGCCAGGAAGTCGAAATCCGTACGCGCCGTCCGCGGTCGATCAATACCGACGGCGAGATCACCACGCAGACGCCGGCGACCTTCAAAGTCCTACCGCGCGCCGTGCACGTCTTCGTGCCTTAAATGGAAGAGTCGCCGAGCGCGACGTCGAGGATGAAGCCGGCCATATCCTTCGGCTTCAGCTTCGGGACCTTCGAAGCGCGACCCTCCATCGTGAGCTTGATGACGATGCTAGCCTCCACCTTACGCTGATCGAGGCGCACGATGTCCTTAGCGCCCTTGAGCTTTGGATAGTAGAGCGGATCGATCAGCTTCATCCGGTTGGTGATGCGGGCCATCAGAGCGTCCTGATCGAGACTGTCGGCCTCGCGGGCGTCGAGCAGCACCCAATCGTTCTGGCCACCGTAGCCTAAGTCGCTCAGCTCCTTCACGGCATCGGCCGGAGCCCCATCGGTGAACCCAATGCGATAGAGATGCTTACTGATCCCGGCGTCGTTGCCCCACTCCTGCATGGCTTGGCTCATCGCAATGTAAACGGACGGCATCTGTCACTCCGGGCGGGGACTAGCTAGGTTAGGTC
>CAISTS010000008.1 GCA_903888485.1 uncultured bacterium
GCCGCGCGGATACGGCACGCGGAAGTGCAGCCACTTGCCGGTGTCGGGCATCAGCGCGACGATCGAGTCCGAGTTGGAACCCGGCGCCATCGGGATGTCCTTGCCGAGGCCGAAGGTGTCATAGAGATCGAGCCAGTTCAGGTAGAAGTGCTCGGACGCCGCGTCGGAGTTGCCCATACGCGGTCCGGGGACCGCATAGAACTTCCAACCATCGGCGCAGTGTTGGCCCGTCGCCTCGGGGCCACGCATCACTTTGCACTTGCCGCGATCGAAGCTGGCAAGATGTCCGCTGTTGAAGCTGGCCCAGGCCAGACCTTTCGAGTCCACCGCAACGCTCTTGCCGGCGTAGGCCGCGTAATTGCCCTTCGCGTCCTTCGGCGGCTCGTAGTACTCGGCCTTGCAGGTTTCAGGCGGATTGGCGCCCTTGTCGAAGCGGACGATACCCGTCGGGAACGGATTGGTCTTGTAGAGCCAAGCCGAGTTGTCCTGCGGGTTGATGTCCATGCCGTAGGGGAAGCCGGTAATGCGCGTATCCTTGTTCGGATCGGGCTTCGCGGCTTCGCCAACAGCAACCGCGTCCTCACCCGAGACACGCATTTGCGCTGGATTGTTCCACTGCGTGCGGTCCGGTGTAATTGCATTGCCGGGCAGCGCTTTGGTCTTGGTGTCGAGCACCATCGGGCACCAGCCCTGCGATTTCACGGCGTCGCCCGTGGCATCCCAGGTCTTGGTATGCACCCAGCCGACGACATTGACGTCGCCCGAGAACACCAGCGTGTCCTCCTTGTCGTACTCGAAGCCGAGGTGATGGATGCCGAAGCAGTTCACGATCGCCTTGGTCTGCTCGGTGGCCGGATCAAACACCAGGATTTGTTTGTCGCCGGTGTTGCCGGTGACGGGCCAGTACTTGGCGTACTTATTGGCGGCATCGGAGCAGAAGCCGGCGCGCTTTTCCACCGGGATCGGCTCGGGCAGCGTGTACTGACCCGTGTCGGTGATCCACACGCGGCCCTTGCCGTCCATCCACGGGTTGTGCGGATAGACGTTCAACTGGTCTTTTCCGGGCAGCGCCGGCAGCTTCACTTCGCCGACGGTATGCTTCACGGGATCGAGCCACTCGAGATGGCCGGTGGTGGGCGCCACGGCATAGACCGGGCCGTTGGCGTTGACCGTCGGATTGCGCTTATCGGTGGTGATTTCGTCGTGCAGGGCGTGACCGAAGGCGAAGTCCCACACCGTCAGCACGAGGTTGCGCTCGACACCCTCAGGGCGCGGCGGCGCTTCGGGCAAAGCGCCCTTCTCGATGGCCTGTGTCCAGTCAGTGAAGACCTGCAGACCGCGTGGACCAAGACCGGTCATGCGGTTGAGCATGCTGACCGCGACGCCCTGGCCGTGGTTGCCGACGGTCTGGTCGCCGACGGGGCGAGCCATCTTCAGGCGCTCGTACCAGCCTTCAACGGTGTTGTTTGCCAGCGTGCGGGTCGCCTTGTTGCCCTGCTGGTGACAGAGCATGCAGTCGCTCTTCAGCTGCGAGATGTATTCCTGCTGCGTCGCGAACTTCGGCGGAACGCCGTTGCCCTTCGGACCCGTGCCCGGGAAGTCGCTCGTCGCCGGGAACTTCATCAGCGAGAGCCAGTAGTTCGGCGGATAGTATTCCGCGGCGGCGGCAGCGGTAGGCGCGATCACGGCCTTGAGGTCGATCTTCGTGCCGGGCTGCGCATCCTGCTGCGGCGAATCAACGAGGCCGTAGCCACGCACCCAAATCTTGTACTTCGCCTTCGGCAGCGCCGGCAGCAAGTAGCGGCCTTGATCGTCGGTGACGACAATCTTGATGTAGCGCGTCGGCAGATCAGAGGTCTCCGCGATCACCCACACGCCGGCTTCGGGGCCCTTCGGGCCCGTCACAACACCGGTGATGACATCGGCCGAGATTTTCGTGGCGGCGGCGGCGAACGCCGTGCCCGTCATCGCGCTCACACCGAGGGCCACGATGGCCGTCGTGCAGAGCGCCTGTCTCAAATGCTTTCTCATACTATGTACTCCCTCAACGTATGGATGGTTGTCGGTTGTTCAGTGATTCATCGCGTGGGTCGCGCCGTCGGTCGGGACGTTCGGCGAATGGGTTGTCGCGGCAAAAAGAGATGTGACTGCGCTCAGCACAAAAAGAACAGACGCCGACAAAAGCCGAGTCCGTGCTCTGCGATGCGAAATCATTAAAGATCCTCCTCTCCCGCGAGAACCCATAAAACATTGATATCGCAAACGATATCATCCCGCCGTCGCGTACCACGATGCGGATTTTTGCATTATACCGAATTTATGCGCCGAAGCGAGCGAAGCTGCCCACTATAAAAGGTAACCGGCCGGGGGCAAAAACCCGCAGTTTTCCGCCACTTTCAGATAGGCGAGACAATCTTGAGCGAAAATCAAGACGGGGGACGGTGCCGGGTGACGGACCGGCAGGGGCGGGTTCCCCACGCCGCGTGAGGGACCCCGATGCATATATATCCCGATGCATATATATAAAGTGAGATGCAACGACCTATGGACGCCACCCAGCGTTGTCGTTGCTAGGCAACACTCCTGACGGTCGCCTCGGCCCCGGCTTGCGCCGGCGCCTCCGGCGGGCGTCCGATGCAGGTGTAATGGAACCCGGCCGCCGCCATATCGGCCGGCACATAAACGTTGCGCAGATCCACCATCACCGGCTTGCGCAGCAGCATCGCCATGCGCTTCACATCGAGTTGGCGGAACTGATTCCATTCGGTGAGGATCACCACGGCGTCGGCGTTGCGCATGGTTTCGTAGGCATCGCCGCAGTAGGTGATGTCAGGCAGGAATTTCTTGGCCTCGTGCATACCCTCCGGATCGAAAGCGCGGATCTGCGCACCGGCCTCCTGAAGCGCGGGAATGATCGAAAGGCTAGGCGCATCGCGCATGTCGTCGGTGTTCGGTTTGAACGTCAGACCCAGCACCGCGATCGTCTTGCCGCTCACGCCCTCACAGGCCGCAGAGATCTTATCGGCCATGGCGCGCTTGCGCTTCTCGTTGACGGCAACCACTGTCTCGATGATACGCAGGGGTGCGCCGTAGTCCTGCGCCGTCTTGACCAGCGCAAGCGTGTCCTTCGGAAAACATGAACCGCCATAGCCCGGACC
>CAISTS010000009.1 GCA_903888485.1 uncultured bacterium
AAATGGTGATGCCGGGCGACAATATCTCGATCACGGTCAACCTGATCGCCCCGATCGCCATGGACGAAGGCCTGCGCTTCGCCATCCGCGAAGGTGGTCGTACCGTCGGGTCGGGCGTTGTTGCGAAGATCATCGAGTAGAGGAAATAAATGCGGCATCCGCCACGGGGCGGGTGCCGCTTACTTTTAGGTATTAGGCCATGATCGACAGTCAAAACATCCGCATCCGCCTGAAGGCGTTCGACCATCGTGTGCTGGATCAGTCCACGAAGGAGATCGTCAGCACCGCTAAGCGCACGGGCGCTCAGGTGCGGGGGCCGATCCCTCTGCCGACACGGATCGAGAAATTCACCGTCAACCGTTCGCCGCACGTCGACAAGAAGTCGCGCGAACAGTTCGAGATCCGTACACACCGCCGTCTGCTCGACATCGTCGATCCGACGCCGCAGACCGTCGATGCGCTGATGAAGCTCGACTTGGCTGCCGGCGTTGACGTCGAGATCAAGCTCTAAGGCGCGCGAGAAAGAATAAGGTGGGACACATGCGTTCCGGTTTAGTTGCACAAAAAATGGGTATGACCCGCGTATTCACCGCGGAGGGCAACCATGTACCCGTCACCGTGCTTAAGGTTGACGGCGTGCAGGTGGTGGCTCAGCGCACCCAGGAGAAGGACGGCTACACGGCTGTTCAGCTCGGCATCGGCACTCGCAAGGCCAAGCGCGTCAATCGCGCGCTCAAGGGCCACTATGCGAAGTCGAAGGTCGAGCCCAAGCGTAAATTGGTCGAGTTCCGTGTCGGCGCCGACAGCCTGATCGACGTGGGCGCCGAACTTGCGGCCTCCCACTTCCTCGCGGGCCAGTTCGTCGATGTCACCGGCACCACGGTCGGCAAGGGCTTCCAGGGGCCGATGAAGCGTTGGAACTTCGCCGGCCTTGAAGCCTCGCACGGCGTGTCGGTCTCGCACCGCTCGCACGGCTCGACCGGTCAGCGCCAAGACCCCGGCCGTACGTTCAAGGGTAAGAAAATGGCCGGCCACCTCGGCGAGGAGCAGGTCACCATCCAGAATCTGCAAGTTGTTTCCGTCGATGACGCCAAGGGCTTCATCTTCGTGAAGGGCGCCGTACCTGGAAATCCGGGCGGCTACGTGCTCGTGCGCGACGCCGTGAAGCATGATGTGCCCAAGGACGCGCCGAAGCCGGCGGGTCTGAAGGCCAAGAAGGACTAACGGCCATGAAGCTCGACGTCATCAATCTCGACAAGAAGAGCGTTGGTTCGCTCGACGTGGCCGATACGGTGTTCGGCGCCGAAGTGCGCGGCGACATCCTGCAGCGCGTCGTGCGTTGGCAATTGGCGAAGCGCCAGGCCGGCACGCACAAGACCAAGGTCATCAGCGAAGTCTCCGGCACCACCAAGAAGCCGTTCAAGCAGAAGGGCACCGGCGGCGCTCGTCAGGGCTCCATGCGTTCCGCCCAGATGCGCGGCGGCGGCGTGATCTTCGGACCGGTCGTGCGCAGCCACGCGCACAGCCTGCCCAAGAAGATCCGCGCCCTCGGCCTCAAGAGCGCGTTGTCGTCGAAGGCCAAGGACGGCAAGCTTTTCATCCTCGACACCGTCGAGAGCAAGAAGGGCAAGACCAAGGACCTGGCCAAGAGCTTCGCCAAGCTCGGCTGGAGTTCGGCTCTGATCATCGACGCCGCCGGCGACGAGGGCTTTGCCCGCGCCGCGCGCAACATCAAGGGCATCGACGTCCTGCCGACGCAGGGCGCCAACGTGTACGACATCTTGCGCCGCGACACCTTGGTGCTCACCAAGGATGCGGTTGCCAAGCTCGAGGAGCGCCTGAAATGAGCCCCGCAGCGAAGAAATCCGCCGCGAAAGCGGCCCCGAAGGCAAAGAAAGCCAAGAAGGCCGCAGTTCCGACTGCGCCCGCGGCGCTCTATGACTTCGTGCTGTCGCCGATCATCACCGAAAAGGCCACCCTGGCTTCCGAGCACAATCAGGTGATGTTCCGCGTACCGCTCTCGGCCACCAAGCCGGAGATTAAGCAGGCCATCGAGACGCTGTTCAAAGTGCAGGTCACTGCCGTGAACACGCTGATCAGCAAAGGCAAACTCAAGCGCTTCCGCGGCCGCCCCGGCCGCCGGAGCGACGTCAAGAAAGCCATCGTGACTCTGGCCGAGGGCCAGGCGATCGATGTGACCACGGGACTCTAAGCCATGGCACTTAAAACATTCAGCCCCGTTACCCCGTCGCTGCGCGGCACGGTCCTCGTCGACCGCTCCGATCTGCACAAGGGCAAGCCGGTCAAGGAATTGACCGAGGGCATGCATTCGACCGGCGGCCGCAATAACCAGGGCCGCATCACCAGCCGCTTCATGGGCGGCGGTCACAAGCGCCGCTATCGCCTGATCGACTTCAAGCGCAAGAAGCGCGACATGGTCGCGACCGTCGAGCGCCTTGAGTACGACCCTTACCGCACCGCGTTCATCGCGCTGGTGAAGTACGAAGACGGCGAGCAGGCCTACATCCTCGCGCCGCAGCGTATGAAGGCCGGCGACAAGATCGTTGCTTCCGATACCGCCGACATCAAGCCCGGCAACACGCTGCCGCTCAAGAACATGCCGGTCGGTACGATCGTGCATAACGTCGAAATCAAGGTCGGCCGCGGCGGTCAGATCGCCCGTTCCGCTGGTTGCTACGCTCAGCTTATCGGCAAGGACTCTGGTTATGCCCAGATCCGCCTGTCGTCCGGCGAAGTGCGCCTCGTGCGCGCCGAGTGTGTCGCCACGGTGGGCGCGGTGTCGAACCCAGACAATCAGAACATCAATTACGGCAAAGCTGGCCGTATGCGTTGGCTGGGTTTCAAGCCGCATAACCGCGGTGTCTCGATGAACCCCGTCGACCACCCGCTTGGTGGTGGTGAAGGCAAGACCTCGGGCGGCCGTCATCCGGTCACTCCGTGGGGCAAGCCGACCAAGGGCAAACGTACGCGCACTAACAAGCGCACTAAACATTTGATCATGCGCAGCCGCCACCTGGCGAAGAAAGCCTAAGCGCAGATTTGAGACGGAATTAGAAACGGAGATCGGAACGTGACACGTTCAGTTTGGAAAGGTCCCTTTGTCGACGGCTACCTCCTCAAAAAGGCGGAAACCGTTCGTTCGTCGGGACGCAATGATGTGATCAAAACCTGGTCGCGTCGCTCCACTATCTTGCCGCAGTTCGTGGGCCTGACTTTCGGCGTCCACAACGGCCACAAGCATGTGCCGGTTCTCGTCACTGAGAACATGATCGGGCACAAATTCGGCGAATTCGCTCCGACCCGCATGTTCCACGGTCACACCGGCGATAAGAAGGCCGCCACCGGCTCTTCGTCGATGCCTGCGAAGAAGGACTAGACCATGAGCAAGAAAAGCGCTCCGCGCCGCGTCGGCGAAACGGAAGCCCGGGCTTTCTCGCGCTCCATGCGCGTCTCGCCCCGCAAGCTGAACCTGATGGCGCAGCTGATCCGCGGCAAGACCGCCGAGAAGGCCCTCGCGGCACTCGCGTTCGAGAAGCGCCGCATCGCCGTCGAAGTTCGCACCGTGCTCGAGTCCGCCATCGCAAACGCCGAGAACAATCACCAGCTCGACGTCGATCAGCTGATCGTCGCCGAAGCCTATGTCGGCAAGTCGCTGTTGATGAAGCGCTTCCATGCGCGCGCCCGCGGCCGCGCCGGCGCGATTGCCAAACCGTTCAGCAATCTCACGATCATTGTTCGTGAGAAGAAGGAGGCCGCCTAATGGGTCAGAAAGTAAATCCAGTCGGGCTGCGCCTCGGCATCAACCGCACGTGGGACTCGCGTTGGTACGCCAGCCGCGGCACCTACGCGCAGTTGCTGCACGAAGACATCAAGATCCGCGACTTCCTGAAGAAGCGCCTGCAGCAAGCTGGCGTGTCGCGCGTAATCATCGAGCGTCCGGCGAAGAAAGCCCGCGTGACCATTCACACCGCCCGTCCGGGCGTGGTGATCGGCAAGAAGGGCGCGGACATCGAAGTCATCCGCAAGGAATTGCAGAAAATGACCGGCAACGAGGTTCACCTGAATATCGTTGAAATCCGCAAGCCCGAGATCGACGCGTATCTCGTCGCCGAAAACATCGCCCAGCAGCTCGAGCGCCGTGTTGCGTTCCGCCGCGCCATGAAGCGCGCCGTGCAGGCCGCGATGCGTCTTGGCGCCGAAGGCATTCGTATCACCTGCGCGGGCCGTCTCGGCGGTGCCGAAATCGCGCGCGTCGAGTGGTATCGCGAAGGCCGCGTTCCCCTGCACACCCTTCGCGCCGATGTCGACTACGGCGAAGGCACCGCCTTCACCACGTACGGCACGTGCGGCGTGAAGGTGTGGATCTTCAAGGGCGAAATTCTCGAGCACGATCCGATGGCGCAGGACAAGCGCGCCAGCGAAGGTGCGACACCCAGCACGCGCCCGGCTCAGGCGTAAAGAAACGGACGAACCGTCATGTCAATGCTGCAACCGAAACGTACGAAATTCCGCAAGGCCTTCAAGGGCCGCATCCATGGCAATGCCAAGGGCGGGTACTCCTTGAACTTCGGGTCTTATGGCCTGAAGGCGCTCGAGCCTGAGCGCGTAACCTCGCGCCAGATCGAAGCGGCGCGCCGCGCGCTGACCCGCTTCATGAAGCGTCAGGGCCGCGTGTGGATCCGCATTTTCCCGGATGTGCCGGTGTCGAAGAAGCCCGCCGAAGTCCGCCAGGGTAAGGGTAAGGGCACGCCGGAGTTTTGGGTGTGCCGCATTAAGCCCGGGCGCATCATGTTCGAAGTGGACGGCATCACGCGCGCCATGGCCCAAGAGGGCTTTGCGCTGGCCGCCGCCAAGCTGCCTATCAAGACCAAACTCGTCGCCCGTATCGGCGCTGCCTAAGGAATAGCCGTCATGGCCAAGACACAAGATCTACGTGCGCAAAAGAACGAAGAGCTCGAGGGACGCCTCGGCGAGCTGAAGAAAGAGCAGTTCAACCTGCGCTTCCAGCGCGCCTCCGGCCAGCTCACCAATACCGCTCAGTTCGGCAAGGTGCGCACCGAGATCGCTCAAATCAAAACGATCCTGCGGCAACGCCAAGATACGGCGCAGTAGGGCAGGGGAAGGACAGGAATATGCCGAAGCGAATTCTCCAGGGCGTCGTCGTCAGCGACAAGGGTCAAAAGACCATCATCGTGAAGGTCGAACGCCGCATGATGCACCCGGTTTATAAGAAGTTCATCCGTCGCAGCAAAAAGTTCGCGGCGCATGACGAGAACAACGTGAGCAAGATCGGCGACGTGGTGCGTATCCGCGAGTGTGCGCCGATCTCCAAGACCAAGAAGTGGGAGCTGGTTCAGGAAAAGGCCGAGTAATCGGTTTCGGTTTATTCCCGAGCTCTTAAAGGACGACAGTCATGATTCAGATGCAGAGTAATTTGGACGTTGCCGACAACTCAGGCGCCAAGCGCGTGATGTGCATCAAGGTCCTCGGCGGCTCCAAGCGCCGCTACGCCGCCATCGGCGACGTTATCGTCGTGTCGGTGAAGGACGCCATCCCGCGCGGCCGCGTGAAGAAAGGTGATGTGCACCGCGCCGTCATCGTGCGCACCGCCAAGGAATTGCGCCGCGCCGACGGCACGGCCATCCGCTTCGACCACAACGCCGCCGTGCTGATCAACAAGCAGGGCGAGCCCATCGGCACCCGTATCTTCGGGCCGGTGACTCGCGAGCTGCGCGGCAAGAACTTCATGAAGATCGTTTCGCTGGCGCCGGAGGTGCTCTAATGGCCATGTCCAAGATTAAAAAGGGCGACACCGTTATCGTTCGCACCGGCCGCGACAAGGGCAAGACCGGTTCGGTCCTGCGCGCGCTGCCGTCTGTAGACAAGGTGATCGTGCAGGGCGTCAACCTGGCCAAGCGCCATCAGCGTCAGTCTCCGACGGCCCAAGGCGGCATCGTCGAGAAGGAGCTGCCGATCCACATTTCGAACGTTTCTCACATCGATCCGAAGGACAACAAGCCGACACGCGTTGGCTTTAAGGTCGCCAAGGACGGGTCCCGCGTGCGCATCGCCAAGCGCTCCGGCACCGAGCTCGGCTAAGAAGGAATACGGCAATGGCCCGTTTGCGAAATCATTACAACGAAGTCGTGCGCAAGCAGCTCACCGAGAAGTTCAGCTACAAGAACCATATGGCGGTTCCCAAGCTGACTAAGATCGTCATCAACATGGGCGTCGGTGAAGCCTCGCAGGACAAGAAGAAGATCGAAGGCGCTGTCGACAACCTCACCGCCATCGCCGGCCAGAAGCCGGTAATCACGAAGTCGCGCAAAGCTATCGCGAACTTTAAGCTGCGTGAGAACCAGATCGTCGGCTGCTCGGTGACCTTGCGCTCGACGCGCATGTACGAATTCTTGGACCGCCTGATCAACATTGCCATGCCGCGCATCCGCGACTTCCGCGGCGTGAACGCCAAGAGCTTTGACGGCGCCGGCAACTACAACATGGGTCTCAAGGAGCAGATGGTGTTCCCCGAGATCAACTACGACAAGATCGACAAGGTCCGCGGCATGAACATCACCATCTGCACCACGGCGAAGTCCGACGACGAAGCGCGCGCGCTTCTCGAGGCTTTCCAGATGCCGTTCCAGAAGTAAGGGCAGAACCAAATGGCAAAAACCAGCACCGTCGAACGCAATAAGAAGCGCCGCCGCATGACCAAGTCGGCTGCGGGCAAGCGCGCCAAGCTCAAGGCCATCATCATGGACCGCGACACGAACGATGAAGATCGCTTCGCTGCCGTCGTGAAACTGGCCCAGGTGCCGCGCAATTCGTCGAAGGTGCGTATCCGCAACCGCTGTGAACTGACGGGTCGCCCCCGCGCCACGTACCGCAAATTCAAGATGGCTCGCAACAAGCTGCGTGAATATGCCTCCAAGGGCATGATCCCCGGCATGGTCAAGTCGAGCTGGTAAGGAGACAGACCTGTGTCAATGACCGATCCCGTCGCCGATCTGCTCACCCGCATCCGTAACGGACAGCGGGCCGGCAAAGCCACCGTGAACACGCCGGCCTCGGGCCTGCGCGAGAACCTTTTGAAGGTGCTCGAGCGTGAAGGCTACATCCGTGGCTTCGAACGCGTCGCTGTGCGCGAAGGCATCGATGAAATCCGCATCGACCTCAAGTACAACGAGGGCTCGCCGGTCATCAACAAGATCGAGCGCATCTCCAAGCCCGGTCGCCGCGTATACGCGAAAATCAAAGATCTGCAGAAGGTCTACAACGGCCTCGGGATTTCGATCCTGTCCACGCCGCGCGGCGTCATGTCCGATCAGGAAGCGCGCCAGGCGAACGTAGGCGGCGAAGTCCTCTGCCAGGTGTTCTAAGGATTAAGTGAAGGAAGCGTACGATGTCACGCGTGGGTAAATATCCGGTCGCCGTTCCGCAGGGCGTCACCGTTACGGTGACGGGCAAGAACGTCGCCGTCAAAGGCAAGCTCGGCGAGCTCAAGATCCAGACCACCGACGACGTTGAGGCTAGCGTCACCGACGGTAAGGTTTGGGTGAAGCCCAAGAATGAGACCAAGCGCGCCCGCTCGCAGTGGGGCACGACGCGCGCCACCATCAACAACATGGTGAAGGGTGTCAGCGTTGGCTACAAGAAGACCCTCGACATCACGGGCGTGGGCTTCAAGGCCCAGGCTCAGGGCAGGAAACTGAACCTGTCGCTCGGGTTCTCGCACGACGTCGTCTACAGCGTGCCTGAAGGCATCGAAGTGAAGACGCCGGCGCCGATCCAAATCGAGATCTCCGGCGCCGACCGCCAGAAGGTCGGCCAGGTCGCTGCTGAAATCCGCGCTTACAAGGGTCCCGAACCTTACAAGGGCAAGGGCATCCGCTACTCCGACGAATTCATCCTGCGTAAGGAAGGCAAGAAGAAGTAAGGCGCAGGCAAAGGAAACAAGTCATGACCAAAAGCAACAGAGGCACCGCCCGCCGCAAGGGCCGCACACGTTTCGCCGTAAAGGCCGCCGCCCACGGGCGTCCGCGCCTGTCGGTGTTCCGTTCGGGCCGGCACATCTACGCCCAGATCATCGAAGACGAGAACGGCAAGACTCTTGCCGCCGCCTCGAGCATCGATGCGGACGGCAAGGCGAAGAAGGGCAACACCAAGGAAGCTGCAGCGCAGGTCGGCAAGCTGTTGGCCGAGCGCGCCACCAAGGCCGGCGTGAAGGAAGTCGTGTTCGACCGCGGCGGCTATCTGTACCACGGGCGCATCAAAGCGCTGGCCGACGCCGCGCGCGAAGCCGGCCTGTCGTTCTAAGAGGGAAAGAGTTTATGGCACGCACACCTACTGGCACCAATGAACGCGGCCCCGGCCGCGGCGGTCGCGGCGGCGAAGGCGGCGAGAACCGCGGTCGCGGTCGCGGACGCGAGCGCGAAGGCGGCGAGGGCGGTCGCGAACGCGGTCGTGGCGGCGAAGGCGGCGGGCGTGATCGCGACGACGAGTTCGTCGACAAGCTCGTGCACATCAATCGCGTCGCCAAGGTGGTCAAGGGCGGCCGGCGCTTCGCATTCGCGGCGTTGGTGCTCGTCGGCGATACCAAAGGCCGCGTCGGTTACGGCTCAGGCAAGGCGCGCGAAGTTCCTGAAGCGATCCGCAAGGCGACCGATGCCGCCAAGCGCAACATGATCCGCATTCCTCTGCGTGAAGGCCGCACGTTGCATCATGATTTGTACGGCCGCTTCGGCGCCGGCAAGGTCATCCTGCGCGCGGCTCCCGCCGGTACCGGCATCATCGCCGGTGGTCCGATGCGCGCCGTGTTCGAGACCATGGGCATCCAGGACATCGTTGCCAAAAGCGTCGGTTCCAACAACCCGCACAACATGGTGAAGGCGACGTTCGCGGCGCTGCAGACCATGACCTCTCCGCGCGCCGTTGCGGCCAAGCGCGGCAAGAAGGTGGGCGACATCGTCGGCCGCCGCGGTGATGAAGCCGCTCCAGCGAAGGAAGCCTAAACTATGGCTAACGCAAAGAAGGGCACCGTGAAGCTGACGCAAATTCACAGCGCAGCGGGCCGTCAAGGGTACCAACGCCAGACCCTGATCGGTCTCGGCCTCAACAAGATTCGCCGCACCAGCACGCTCGAAGACACTCCGGCCGTGCGGGGCATGATCAACAAGGTCAAACACCTGGTGAAGGTGGACGAGGGCTGATTCGCTCCCTATCTCAAGGCCGCCATCCTTTTGGGGGGGGGCGGCCGAACAAGGTGCGGGCCTTTCGCCGCGACAAGGATTAAAGCAATGAAACTCAACGAAATTCGCAATCGCCCCGGCTCGACCCATTCGCGCAAGGTCCTCGGCCGTGGTATCGGCTCGGGCCTCGGCAAGACTTCAGGCCGCGGCGTGAAGGGTCAGAAGGCGCGTACCGGCGTCGCTGTGAAGGGCTTCGAAGGCGGTCAGATGCCGCTGTTCCGCCGCCTGCCCAAGCGCGGCTTCGTGCCCTATGCCCGTGGCAAGTTCGTCCCCGTCAACATCGGCCGCCTGCAGGCCGCCGTCGACGCCGGCCGTATCGATGCCGGCAAGACGATCACCATCGAAACGCTGGTCGAAGCCGGCATTGTGCGCCAAGCTCACGACGGAATGCGTCTCCTCGGTGACGGCGAGCTGACGGCCAAGCTCAAGATCGAAGCGATCCACGCGTCGAAGTCGGCGCTCGCGGCGGTCGAAAAAGCCGGCGGCTCGGTAAAGGTCCTGAAGAAGGACACTCCCGAGCGCGTCACCAAGCAGCGGGAAAAGACGGCGGCCAAGAAGAACAAGGGCAAAGCCAAGCCCGCGGCACAGCCTGCCGCTTAAGCTTAATCGTTAGTCCGGAACCTAGATGGCCTCAGCCTCTGACCAGATTGCCGCGAACCTGAACCTTGGAGTCTTCTCCAAGGCGACGGAGCTCAAGCGCCGTATCTGGTTCTCGTTGTTCGCGCTGATCATTTACCGCATGGGCACGTTCATAACGTTGCCCGGCATCGACCCGGTCGCCATGGCCGAGGTCATCAATGCCCAGAGCCGCGGCGTGCTCGGCCTGTTCGACGTGTTCGCCGGCGGCGCATTGTCGCGCATGAGCATCTTCGCGCTCAACATCATGCCGTACATCTCGGCGGCCATCATCATCCAGCTCTTCGGCTCGGTGAGCCCGCAGCTGGAGGCGCTGAAGAAAGAGGGTGTGTCCGGTCGCATCAAGATGAACCAATACACCCGGTACCTGACAGTGCTGATCACGGCGCTGCAGGCCATCGGCATCGCTTCGGGCCTTGAGGGCGCCACCAGCGCCGCGGGCGCGCCGGTCGTGCTCAATCCGGGCATGTTCTTCAAG
The DNA here is from genome assembly GCA_903888485.1 of uncultured bacterium. Taxonomy (GTDB): domain Bacteria; phylum Pseudomonadota; class Alphaproteobacteria; order Rhodospirillales; family Rhodospirillaceae; genus SHVO01. The sequence continues at coordinate 10,387 of CAISTS010000009.1, forward strand.
TTCACCACGGTCGTCACCCTTGTGGGCGGCACCATGTTCCTTGTCTGGCTGGGCGAGCAGATCAGCGAGCGCGGCATCGGGCAGGGCATCTCGCTGCTCATCTTCGCCGGCATCGTCGCCGGTCTCCCGGGCGCCATCGCCAACCTGCTCGAACTCGGCCGCACGGGCGCCATCTCGCCGATCATTATTGCGATGCTGTTCGTCGGTTCGGTCGCGGTCATCGCCGGCATCGTCTTTGTCGAACAGGCCCAGCGACGAATACTTGTCCAATATCCAAAGCGTCAGCAGGGCAACAAGGTGTTCGGCGGCGAAAGCTCGCACCTGCCGCTGAAGCTTAACACCTCGGGCGTCATCCCGCCGATCTTCGCGAGCTCGCTTTTGCTTCTGCCGCTGACCATTGCCGGCTTCCAGGGCCAGCCTGGCCAGGCGCTGACCACAGGCAGCAGCTTCCTCAACACGATGGGTGCGTTGCTCGGTCGCGGACAGCCCCTCTATCTGTTCCTCTATTCGGCGCTGATCATCTTCTTTGCGTTCTTCTACACGGCGGTGGTGTTCAACCCCACCGAGACCGCGGAGAACCTGCGCAAGTACGGCGGCTTCATCCCGGGCATCCGTCCGGGCAAGAACACGGCCGACTATTTGGATTACGTTCTGACGCGCCTGACGGTCCTGGGGTCGATCTATCTGATCGTGGTTTGCCTGATCCCGGAATTCCTGATCAGCCGGTTGTCGGTGCCCTTCTACTTCGGCGGCACAAGCCTGATGATCGTCGTCAACGTCACGCTCAATACCGTGCAGCAGGTCCAGGCCCACCTGCTGGCGCACCAGTATGAAGGGCTTTTGAAGAAGTCACGGCTGCGTGGAAAGTAAGCGGCGCCTATGGGGAAGCGTCTGATCCTGATGGGGCCGCCGGGGGGCGGCAAGGGTACGCAGGCTAAACGCCTGCAGGACCGCTACGGGATCGTGCAGCTCTCCACGGGCGACATGCTCCGGGCGGCGGTCAAAGCCGGCTCGCCGATCGGCAAGCAGGCTAAGGCGGTGATGGATGCGGGCAAGCTGGTCTCCGACGAGATCATGGTCGGATTGATCGCTGAACGCATTGAGGCACCGGATGCGGTGAAGGGTTTTATCCTGGACGGCTTCCCGCGTACGGTGCCGCAGGCGGAAGCTCTGGATAAGTTGCTGAGAGATAAAGGAATTAAGCTCGATAGCGTGATTGAAGTGGCGGTCCCGGACGCCAGGCTGATCGAGCGGATTACCGGGCGATTCACCTGCGCCAAGTGCGGCGAGGGGTACCACGACAAGTTCAAGCAGCCCCGTAAGGCCGGGGTCTGCGACGTGTGCGGCGGCACTGAATTTACCCGCCGCGCGGACGACAACGCCGCGACGGTCACGGCCAGGCTCAAGGCCTACCATGACCAGACGGCGCCCCTGATGCCCCACTACCAGGCCCAGGGACTACTGAAGGTAATCGACGGCGACCGCGATATGGACGTCGTCACGAAAGAGCTGGAGAGCGTTTTGGGATCCTGAGTGCCCGTGTTGACACCCGAGGCTAACTGCCTATAATAGCGCGCTTTTCGGGTTGCGCGCGGCGCTCTCAGACAACTTTTGGACATGTGAAGAGGAGTACGGGCTTTGGCACGTATTGCTGGCGTCAACCTACCGACTAACAAGCGCGTCGTTATTGCGCTGCGATATATTTACGGCATCGGTCCGACCAATGCGGTCGAGATTTGCGAACGCGTGGGCATCGCGGCCAACCGCCGCGTCAACCAGCTGACGGAAGACGAGATCATCCGTATCCGCGACACCATCGACCGCGACTACACGGTCGAGGGCGATCTGCGCCGCGAAGTCGCCATGAACATCAAGCGCTTGATGGACCTCGGCTGCTACAAGGGCCTGCGTCACCGCAAGGGCCTGCCGGTCCGCGGCCAACGCACGCACACCAACGCGCGCACCCGCAAGGGCCCGTCCAAGCCCATCGCCGGCAAGAAGAAAGTCACCAAGTAAGAAACACCTTTGTGGGCCTCGCCCACGCCCTGGGATAAGAGAAGACCGCTATGGCCAAGCCAGAAAACGCTGCCTCGAACGAAACCTCCGCCCCGTCCGGCGGCCGCTCCAAAAAGCGCGAACGCAAGAACATCAGCTCGGGCGTCGCGCACGTGAACGCGAGCTTCAACAACACCATGATCACGATCTCGGACGTGCAGGGTAACACCATTGCCTGGGCTTCGGCCGGGGCGCAGGGCTTCAAGGGTTCGCGCAAGTCGACTCCCTATGCCGCGCAGGTGGCTGCCGAAGTTGCCGGTCGCAAGGCCATGGAACACGGCATGAAGGTGCTCTCGGTTCTGGTGAAGGGCCCGGGCACGGGTCGTGAGTCCGCACTGCGCGCGCTGCAGGCCGTGGGCTTCACCGTCACGTCCATCCAGGATGTCACGCCGGTGCCGCACAACGGCTGCCGTCCGCGCAAGCGCCGTCGCGTCTAAATTCATTCCACCGCCGGATTTTTATGCCGGCGGCTTTACTTGGGCCGCGACCCCTCGGCTCAATCGGACTTAACACCTGATAGGTGGACCCCGTGATACAGAAAAACTGGCAGGAACTGATTAAACCGAACAAGCTCAACATCGAGACGGGCGACGATCAACGCCGCGTGGCGACCATCGTCGCCGAGCCGCTCGAGCGCGGCTTCGGTGTCACCTTGGGCAATGCGCTGCGCCGTGTGCTCCTGTCCTCGCTCCAGGGCGCCGCGGTCACGTCGATCCGCATCGACGGCGTGCTGCACGAGTTCTCAAGCGTGCCGGGCGTGCGTGAAGACGTCACCGACCTCATCCTCAACATCAAGCAGCTCGCCCTCACCATGCATGGTGATGGGCCGAAGCGCATGACGCTGAAGGCCAAAGGCCCGGGCGAAGTCACCGCCGGCCAAATCCAGGCTCCGGCCGACATCGAGATCATGAACTCCGATCTCGTCATCTGCCACTTGGACGAAGGCGCCGATCTTCACATCGAACTCGAAGTGAATACCGGCAAGGGCTACGTCGCCGCGCACTTGAACCGCAAGGAGGACGATCCGATCGGCCTGATCCCGATTGACTCGATCTTCTCGCCGGTCCGCCGCGTGTCCTACAAGGTCGAGAACACCCGCGTCGGCCAGCAAACCGACTACGACAAGCTCTCGATGACCGTCGAAACAAACGGCGCCGTGAAGCCGGAAGACAGCGTGGCGCTCGCCGCGCGCATTCTCCAGGACCAGCTCAAGCTGTTCATCAACTTCGAAGAGCCCCAGGCCTCGCTCGCCGAGCGCGTGGAAGAGGAGCTGCCGTTCAACAAGAACCTGCTCCGCAAGGTCGACGAGCTCGAGCTGTCGGTGCGCTCCGCCAACTGCCTCAAGAACGACAACATCATCTACATCGGCGACCTGGTCCAAAAGACCGAAGCCGAGATGCTGCGTACGCCGAACTTCGGCCGCAAGTCGCTCAACGAGATCAAGGAAGTGCTCGCCCAAATGGGTCTGCACCTCGGTATGGAAATCACCAACTGGCCGCCCGAGAACATCGAAGACTTGGCCAAGAAGCTCGAAGAGCCCTTCTAAGGCTTTAGGGTCACGTGACCCGCCCCTCAGGTACCTGGTACGGCCCGAGGTTCTAACTACAGGTTTTGCCCCGCAAAGCCAGGATGATGAAAGGAACTCGCCATGCGTCACGGATATAGCGGCCGTCAGTTCAGCCGGACCAAGGGCCACCGCCGCGCCCTGTTCGCCAACCTCGCCAACGCTCTGCTCAAGCACGAGCAGATCAAGACGACGTTGCCGAAGGCTAAGGATCTGCGCCCCTACGTCGAGAAGCTCATCACCCTGGGCAAGCGCGGCGACCTGCACGCCCGCCGTCAGGCCGCGGCGACCCTGCGCGACGACAAGATCGTCCAGAAGCTCTTCAGCGTCCTGGGCGAGCGTTACAAGTCGCGTTCGGGTGGCTACACCCGCATCATCAAGGCCGGCTTCCGTTATGGTGACTCCGCCCCGATGGCGGTCATCGAGCTGGTCGACCGCGATGTGGCTGCCAAGGGCCTGGACTCCGGTCCGGTCGAAGTCGCCGAAGAAGCGCCGGCCGCCTAACGGTCCCGAGCAAGATTGATGGGGAAGGGCAGCCCGCAGGGGCTGCCCTTTTTCTTTTTTTGCGGCGTCACCTGTTGATCGAACAGTGAGTCGTATCTATCTGATTATGCAATATTCTTTACAGACTTTACGAAGTTCCCGCGCGGCGCTCTTGTGATCGTGGGGGACAAGTGGAATGAAAGAGCCATGACTCCACGTGTTGGCAAATTCGCAGCCGGTCTCGCACTCGGAATAGGGCTCGCAGGTTCTGCCGTGGGACAGACCTCGGTCGTGCCCTCCAACCGCGAGCAGGTCACGCTGACCTTCGCGCCGGTGGTTAAGAAGGCCGCGCCAGCGGTTGTTAACATCTACACCCGCAAGGTCGTCCAGAGCCGGGCCCCGGCCATGGACCCGTTCTTCGAGCGCTTCTTCGGCCAGGGCAATCCCTTCGCCCGCGAGCGCGTCCAGAACTCCTTGGGCTCCGGCGTCATCGTCCGGGCCAGCGGCGTGGTCATCACCAACAGCCATGTGGCCGGGGACGCCGACGAAATCAACGTCGTGCTCAGCGACCGGCGCGAGTTTCCGGCCAAGCTTGTCGGCAAGGATGAGCGCTCGGACCTAGCCGTCCTCCAGCTCCAGGGCGTGACCGAGGACCTGCCCGTCCTGGAGTTCGCGGAATCCGATCAGCTGGAAGTCGGCGACCTGGTGCTGGCCATCGGCAATCCATTTGGCGTGGGGCAGACGGTCACCTCGGGCATTGTCTCGGCGCTGGCGCGCACCTCGGTGGGCGTGACCGATTTCCGTTCCTTCATTCAGACCGACGCGGCCATCAACCCGGGCAATTCGGGTGGCGCGCTGATCACGTCTGACGGGCGGCTGGTGGGCATCAACACGGTGATCTACTCCAGCAACGGCGGCAGCGTCGGAATCGGATTTGCGATTCCTTCCAACATGGTAGGCAACGTTCTTGCCGGCATCCTTCAGGAGGGTCGCGCGGTCCGCGCCTGGTTAGGGGCGAGCGGGAAAAGCATCACCGCCGACCTGGCCAAGAGTCTCGGCTTGGCGCGTCCGAGCGGCGTGGTGATCGATCGCGTCATCGCCGCCAGTCCCGCCGGGCGGGCCGGTCTTGGGGTCGGCGACATCGTCAAAGCGGTCAACGGCCGCGAGGTCAACGACGCCGAGGAACTGCGTTACCTGTTCGCCACCCTGCGTGTCGGGGGCAAGGTGACTTTGGAGACCAGCCGCAAAGGCGGCACCCGCACCGTAACGGTTGCGCTCGAGCCGGCGCCTGATATTCCCGCCCGCAAGGCGACGCAGATGGCTGGCCGCCAGCCCTTCGCCGGCGCGACCACGGCCAACTTCAATCCGGCCCTGGCTGAGGAGTTGGGGATCGACTTCGACGAAGGCGGCGTGATCATCACGCAGATTCTACCCAACACCCCCGCTGCGGCCCTCGGCATGCAGATCGGTGACCGGGTCGTTTCGGTGAACGATGCCGCCATCAAATCGGTGGATGACCTTGTGCGCGCGGTCAGCGCGCCGGTGCCGGCCTGGGCGGTGTCTATTGCCCGGGGCGGTCAGCTCTATCAGATGCGGATTCCAGGGTGAGCGACCTCTTCGAAAGCGCCGAACCCGAGCAATCCGGATCAAAGGCGGGACAACCGCTGGCGGACCGGCTGCGCCCCCAATCCATCGCCGAGGTGGTGGGGCAGGAGCACTTGCTGGGGCCCGAGGGTCCCATCGGGCGGATGCTGGCGAATAAGCGCCTCAGCTCCATGATTCTCTGGGGACCGCCCGGCTGCGGCAAAACCACTATCGCGCGGCTGCTAGCCAAGGGCACCGACCTCTTTTTCCAGCCGATCTCGGCGGTGTTCTCGGGCGTGGCGGATCTGCGTAAGATATTCGACGCCGCCGCCAAGCGGCGCAGAACCGGCCAGGGCACGCTTCTCTTCGTCGACGAGATCCACCGCTTCAACCGCGCCCAACAGGACGGCTTTCTGCCCTACGTCGAGGACGGGACGGTGGTCCTGGTCGGGGCCACCACCGAGAACCCGTCCTTCGAGCTCAACGCCGCGCTGATGTCGCGCAGCCAGGTCATGGTGCTGCGCCGCCTGGACGATGTCGCCCTCGACAAGCTCCTCAGCCGGGCCGAAGCCGACGCTGGCCAGCCCCTGCCGCTGGCGCCCGATGCGCGCTCTGCCTTGCGCGCCATGGCCGATGGCGACGGGCGCCATCTGTTGGCGATCACCGACGAAATCCTGGCTCTGAAGAATGTGACTCAACCACTTGATACGGCAGAGTTATCGAAGGTCGTGCAGCGCCGTGCGCCGGTCTACGACAAGGACCGCGAAGGGCACTACAATCTCATCAGCGCCGTGCACAAATCCCTGCGCGGATCGGACCCCGATGCGGCCATGTATTGGGTCAGCCGGATGATCGACGGCGGCGAGGACTTGGCCTTCCTGTTCCGCCGTCTGACGGTGTTCGCGGCGGAGGATATCGGCATGGCCGATCCCCAGGCGCTGCAGATGGCCATCGCGGCCTGGGAGGCCTTCAACCGGATCGGTCCGCCCGAGGGCCACATCCCACTGGCCCAACTGGTGATCTACCTGGCCACCGCACCGAAATCCAATGCTGGCTATGTAGCACTCCACGAGGCGGGGGACGCGGCCCGCAGGACGGGCTCGCTGATGCCGCCCGCCCATATCCTCAATGCTCCGACCAAAATGATGAAGGAGTTGGGGTACGGGAAGGGTTATGCCTACGACCACGACGACCCGGATGCCTTCTCGGGCAAGAACTATTTCCCCGACGGCATGCCGAGGACCCAATTTTACCGCCCCAACGAACGCGGCTTCGAGCGCGAGGTCATCAAGCGGCTGGCCTATTGGCAGAAGCTGCGCGAGAAGAAGGCCGGAAACCCAGAGGACACCCCATGACCGGCGTTCAACAGATCACCGTCGAGCCGCAAGAAAGCGAGAGCCGCCTCGATCGCTGGTTCAAGCGCCGCTTCCCGGAGATCAACCACGGTCGTCTGGAGAAGCTGCTGCGGACCGGCCAGGTGCGTGTAGACGGCGGCCGGGCCAAGGCGAACCAGCGCCTGCTCACCGGCCAGATCGTGCGCGTGCCGCCCCTTGGGATCAAACCCGAGGAGGAGGGCGTGCCCTCGAAGAAGCGGGCGCTGCCCATCTTGACCGAGCAGGACGTAACCACCGTCCAGCGCATGGTGCTCTACAAGGATGACGACCTGATCGCCCTCAACAAGCCGGCGGGGCTGGCGGTCCAGGGCGGGACCAATACCCACAAACACCTCGACGGCATGCTGGACGGTTTGCGTTTCGGCTTCGACGAGCGCCCGCGCCTGGTGCACCGCCTCGACCGCGATACCTCGGGCGTGATCGTCGTCGCCCGCACCGCCAAATCCGCCGCCGTGCTCGCGAAATCCTTCCAGATGCGCGACATGAAGAAGATCTACTGGGCCCTGGTCATGGGCTACCCGGAGCATCCGGCGGGCACGATCTCAGCCGCCCTCGCCAAGCAAGGCGGTGCTGGCCGCGAGCGCATGGAATGGGACGACGACGAAGGCAAGTCGGCGGTCACAGACTACCGCGTCATCGACACCGCCGCCCGGCGCATCACCTGGTTGGAACTCTGGCCGCGCACCGGGCGCACCCACCAGCTCCGCGCCCACTGCCTGCTGATCCGCACGCCCATCCTGGGTGACGCCAAATACGCCATTCACCACCATGACCCGGAGCAGGTCGTCGATCTGCACGACGGGCTCCTGGCCGGCGTCGCCGACAAGATGTGTCTGCATGCGCGCTCATTGGTGATCGAGCGCCCGGGGAAGAAGCCCCTGACCGTCACCGCGCCCTTGCCCAAACATATGAAGGACGCCTTCAAGGATCTCGGCTTTACCGAAGGTGATTCCAACGCATGAGCACGCCGCTCCGCCTGGCCATCTTCGACCTCGACGGCACCCTGGTAGACAGCAAGCACAACATTGTCGCCGCCGTGGGCGAGGTGGCCCAGATCCTGAACTTGACCCCGCCCGCGCCGGAGGTGGTGCCAAAGGTCATCGGCCTCAGCCTGACGGAGGCGCTGGCCGCCCTGTTCCCGGACGTCGATCCGGCCATGCACAAGACTCTCGATAAGGAGTACCGCGAGGTCTTCGTGCGTATGCGCCAACGCCCGGATCATGACGAACCCTTGTTCCCCGGAACCCATGAGGTTTTGGACCAGTTGGAGTCGGCAGGATTCCTGCTCGGGATCGCCACGGGCAAGGCCACCCGGGGCGTCAATTACGTCCTCAACCGGCACGGTTTGGCGGGCCGGTTCGCGACCGTGCAGACGCCCGATATCGCCCCCGGAAAACCGCATCCTGGCATGGTATTACAGGCTCTCGCTGAGACGGGAGTTGAAGGGCGAAATGCGCTTGTGATCGGCGACACCAGCTTTGATATCCACATGGCCTTGGCCGCCGACACGCACGCGGTTGGGGTGACTTGGGGAAACCACACTGTTACTGAATTGAAAGCCGCCGGCGCCCACCGCCTGATTGATCGTCTGGACCAACTGCTGCACGCTGCCGAAGACCTGACCGGCCAGACCCTTCAGGAGGTTTCGCGATGAAAATCGTTAAGATCGTCGGCGGTGTTGTCGTCGCCCTGATCGCCGTCATAGTCGTCGTCCTGCTGACCGCCGACGTCAGCCAGTACAAGGGCGTCATTCAGGACCAAGCCAAGGCCGCCACCGGCCGCGAGGTCACCATCGGGGACATCAAGCTGTCCCTGTCCCTGACTCCCGCCATTGTCCTGACCGACATCACGGTCGCCAACGCCCCCTGGGGCAGCCGGCCCAAAATGCTGACCCTCAAGAGCGCCGAGGCCAGCACCCAGCTCATCCCGCTCCTGTTCGGCACCGTCAACATCAGCGGCCTGAAACTGGTGGACCCGGATGTGATCCTGGAGACCAACCCTCAAGGTAGAGGCAACTGGGAGTTCGACACCACCCAGCCGGCCGCTGGTGGCCCGGGTTCGTCCACACCGCTTAATGTCAGCGGCGTGACTGTCGAAGGGTTGAAGCTCGCTTACCGCGACGGCAAGACCAAGAGCACCGCGAGCCTCGCCGCCACCTCGGCCGAAGTCGATATCGAGGGGGCCCTGGCTGACATGATCATCCCTTCCGTCACCGTGAAGGGCGTCACCGGCAGCTACGCCGCCGGCGCGACCGCCGCCCAGGGTTCGGCGGGGGAGTTGACGCTGACCGCCGTTGGCCCGATCACCGACGTCAATCTCACCAGCCTGAAACTCAGTGACGTCAAAGGCAGCTTCAAGGATGGCCCGTCCACCACTGAAGGAACCGTCGGCACCCTGACCATGACCGGTGCGGCGCGCGCCGTCGGCCGCCGTTCTGCGTCGATGGATCCCGTTGCGGCGCTGAAGGCGCTGAACGTCAGCTCCATCGTGGTCGAGAAGGCCACCGCCGCCATGAAAGGCGGAGACGGCGCGACGACCGCCACCATCGGTAAGATCGAAGCCCAAAGCAAAGGCCCCATCGGCAACCTCGGCATCACCAACCTTGTCGTCTCCGACGGCAAGCTGGTGCGCACGGGCGGCGGCGCGCTGGACGCCGAGATCACCACCCTCAGCCTCGATGCCGGCGGTAAGCTCAACCTCGCCGCCAAGGTCAGCGGCGGCGACGTCAAAGCCTCGGGCACGCTGGCGCCCATTGCCACGCTGGCCGCCCTGGACAAGGGCTTCCCGGCGAAGCTCGCCTTTGAGGGCATGGGGCTCAAGGGCAGCACGGATCTGACTGTGAATGTCGCCGGCCAGCGCTTGAGCGCACGCGGCGCCATCACCATCCCCGAACTCGACCTCTCGAAGTTCATCAAGCCGGCGCCGGCGAGCGACAGGCTCTTCACCGACGAGCCGCTCCCCTGGGACAGTCTTTCATCGACGGCCGCCAACGTGAAGCTGTCCATTGGCAAGCTCACGCTGCCGAGCGGCCTCGTGCTGACGAACGTCGAGCTCCCCATCGACCTGAACGGCGGTCACCTCGTGGCCAATCCCGCGACATTCGCTGTCGCGGGCGGCACGGTCACCTCGAACCTGCAGATGAACGCCCGCGACAAGACCTTCGGACTGTCAACGCAGGCCAAGGGCCTGACGGCTGAGACCATCGCGCGCGAGATGAAAAAGGGCGACATGATCACCCAGGGTCCGGTGGACCTCGCCATCAACGTCCGCGGCAGCGGCAATTCGACGCACGATATTGCCGCCAGCTTGAACGGCTCGGTCATCGCCGGCATGGGCGAGAGCCGCATCCGCAGCAACGCCCTTAACTTCATGGGTGGCGACATCCTCATGCAGGTGCTGGGTGCGGTAAATCCGGTCGGCAATAAGGACCCGTACACCGTCGCGCGCTGCGGCGTGATCAACCTGCAGATCGCGAACGGGGTAGGGACCACCAACAACGGCATCGCCCTGGTCACCGACAAGATGCAGATGACCTCCAGCGGCACCGTCAACTTCGGCACCGAGCGGGTCGATCTTAACGTGCGCCCGCAAGCTACCGGGGGCATAGGTGTGGGTTTGGGTATGCTTGCCTCTGCGGTGCGCGTGCAGGGGCCTTTGGCGGCGCCCAGCATCGGCGTCGACAAGGCCGGAGCGGTCAAAACCCTCGGCACCTTGGGTGCGGCGCTGGCAACCGGCGGTCTCTCGGCCCTGGCGCAGGGCGCCAAAAGCCGGGTCGATGCGGGCGGTGATCCTTGCCAAACGGCACGCACCTGGCATTTGAAGAAGTAACGTGGTCACCGATCCCAACGTCCTTGCGCGCGGCGGCCCGCCGCGGCCAAAAACCAAACGTGTCTATAAGACCGTGACCGTGGGCGAACAGGGCGGCGTCTTCCGCATCCTGCTCGACGGCAAGCCGGTGATGACGCCGCTGCGTACGCCCGTAGCCACGCCGTTGCGCGCGCTGGCCGAGGCGGTCGCCGTCGAATGGGACGCGCAGAACCCCGACATCGACCCGGAGGCCATGCCCCTGACGCGCCTGGTCTCGACGCAGCTCGACCGCGTGACACCCCAACGTGAGCCGCTGATCGATGAGCTGATGAAGTACGCGCACGCCGATTTACTGTGTTACCGCGCCGCCCATCCGGCGGACCTGAAGGCACTCCACGATGCCATGTGGCAGCCGGTACTCGATTGGCTTGCAGGCAGCCACGGGGTTTCCCTGACGTGTGTGCACGGACTGATGCCCCACAGCCAGCCGCCGGCGAGTGTTTCGGCTTTGCGCGCGGTGATCTCGGCGCTGCCCGACGCACCCCTCACGGCGCTGCAGGCGACCGCCGCCATCACCAACTCGCTCGCGCTCGCGCTCGCGCTGACGCACGGACGCCTATCCGCCGCCGAAGTCTTCGCGGCGGCCTCGCTCGATGAGACTTATCAGATCGAACAGTGGGGCGAGGACACGCTCGCGACCGATCGCAGGCGCGCTATCGCTACCGACCTCAATGCCATCGGCGAATATCTCAGACTGCTAAGACTGAATTAGCGGGCGCCGCTGCGCGCCTGCATGCCCGACGGACGCACGGCGCGCACCGTGGGTTTAGCCGCCTGCGGGGCGGACTTGGTTCTCGTCGTTTTCGCCAATTTGGCGGCGAGCGATTTGGTTTTGGTTTTGACGGCCATTGTAGCCCCCTGGGTAATTGCTGTTGTTTCCGGTTCCGTCCCGCCGGATCGCACGATTACACCTTTAATCCCTGAGTGTGTCTATATCGCTTTTCTTTTCGCCATCGTCCACGGGTTGGATCGAATGACGCAGGATGATCGGGAACAGCATGAACGTGAAAAGCAACGTCATCGGCATCACGCCGAAGACCTTGAAGTTCACCCAGATGTCCGTGGGGTAGTTGCGCCAGACGAATTCGTTGACCGCGGCGAGCAACAGGAAGAACCCGATCCAGGCTCGCGTCAGCAGGAGCCATCCGCGGTCCGTAAGTTGAAACGCCGATTCCAGCAGGAGCTTGATGAAAAGTCGTCCAGTGACAAGGCCGATGAACAGGATCGTCGCGAACAACAGGTTGACGATGGTCGGCTTGAGCTTGATGAAAAGATCGTCGGCCAAGTACAGGGTCAGGCCGCCGAAGATCAGCACGAACACGGCGGTGACCAGCGGCATGATAGGAATAGTGCGCGCGATACCATAGGAAACGAGCAACGCCACGACCGTCGCGCCCATGAAGGCCGCCGTGCCGGCGAAGATGCCGAAGGCGGTGTTGACGCCAAAAAACACTCCGAGCGGCCCCATCTCGAGGAGGAGCTTCAGAAGCGGGTGCAGTTTACGGGTTTCGGCCATGGACTTTGGTATAGCCGCGCTTCCCGGCGGCGTCGATGCACGTTTTCTGACACCGGTGCCAAGTCCTGTAATAGTCTGTAAAACTCGAGCTTTGGGGAGGGGATCATCTCCGAGAACAGATCGCTGCCGCTGGAAGGCATCCGTGTGCTCGACCTCAGTCGGGCGCTGTCCGGGCCCTTTTGCACCATGATCCTCGGTGACCTCGGCGCCGACATCATCAAGATCGAACCGACGCCCGACGGCGATCTCATCCGCGCCTGGGGACCTTTCGACCGCGGCGAAAGCGTCTACTACCTTTCGACCAACCACAATAAACGAAGTCTGGGCGTCGACTTCCGCAACCCCAAGGGCCTCGCGCTCTTGCGGGACCTTGCGCTGAAGTCGGACGTGGTCGTCGAGAACTTCCGACCCGGCGCCATGGCGTCCATGGGCATGGACCCGCAACAGCTCTTCAAGGAAAACGCGCGCCTGGTCATCGGCAGCATCAGCGGCTTCGGCAGCGCGGGGCCGCTCTCGCAGCAGCCGGGCTTCGATCAGATCGCCCAAGGTTATTCTGGCCTGATGAGCTTTACCGGCGAAAAGCCCGAAGGCACGCGTGTAGGTATCGCCATAGGCGACCTCACCGCCGGTATGTGGCTCGCCATTGCGATACTCTCGGCGCTGGTCGCACGTGGCCGCGATGGCAGGGGCCAGATCGTCGAGACATCGTTGCTGGCCGGGCTCATGGGCATCCTCAGCGTACAAGGCCAGCGCTATTTGAGCCTCGGCGAGATCGCCAAGCCCACCGGCAATGTGCATCCGGTCATCTCTCCTTACGGCATCTTCCGCACCAAGGACGGCAACCTCAACATTGGCGCGGCGACGCAGAAGATGTTCCTGCAGCTGTGCGATGTCGTCGGTCTGCCGGAACTGAAGACTGATCCGCGCTTCCTCGACAACGCGCGGCGCGTGCAGGTGCGCGAGGTGCTGCGCGATCTCCTCGAAGAGAAACTGATCACGCGCACGCGCGCCGAATGGACCAAGGACCTGGTGGCCGTCGGCATTCCGGCCGGACCGATCAACAACGTCGGCGAGGCTTTCGCCGAGGAACAGGCTCAGTTCCTGAAAATCATCGAAGAGATCCGTCATCCTTTGCTGCAGACCATGAAGCAGGTGACGGTGCCCATCGCGACCAACGACTTCACCGGTGCGCGCATCACGCGCCCGCCGCCGCTGTTCGCCGAACACAGCCGCGAGGTGCTCGCGAGCTATGGTTATGGCGCTAGCGCTATCGATGAACTCGTCGCCGCCGGAGCGGTGACGCAGCGGTCTTAGTACTTCGTCCGTAATATGGAACTTTGGCGCGGGCGCATTGCGTAATCGGCGCTTTTTACGGTTGCGGCGCACTGGAATACCGCCGTAAATCCATATACATACTGCTCGCGCGCGCGGCATCGTCGCTAAGTCCGCGCGGTTTGCTATGTTAGACAAAAGTTCCTTAAGGGGAGCCGGCACGGCATGAGAGAGATCATCCAAAGGCTCGACGAAAAGCGGGCGGCCGCCCGCCTCGGCGGCGGTCAAAAGCGCATCGACACCCAGCACAGCAAAGGCAAGCTGTCGGCCCGTGAGCGCGTCGAACTCTTGTTCGACGAAGGCTCCTTCGAAGAATGGGACATGTTCGTCGAGCACCGTTGTGTCGATTTCGGCATGAACGAGCAGACAGTGCCTGGCGACGGCGTCGTTACTGGCTACGGCACCGTCAATGGCCGGCCCATGTTCGTCTTCAGCCAGGACTTCACCGTGTTCGGCGGCTCGCTCTCCGAGTCCCACGCCAAGAAAATTCTGAAGGTGATGGAAAAGGCCGTACAGGTCGGCGCGCCGGTCATCGGCCTTAATGACTCCGGCGGCGCACGCATTCAGGAAGGTGTGAACTCACTCGCCGGTTACGCCGACGTATTCCTGCAGAACGTGCTGGCTTCGGGCGTCGTCCCGCAGATCTCCATGGTCATGGGCCCCTGTGCCGGCGGCGCGGTGTACTCGCCCGCCATGACCGACTTCATCTTCATGGTGAAGGACACCAGCTACATGTTCGTCACCGGTCCCGACGTGGTGAAGACCGTGACCCATGAATCGGTGACCCAAGAGCAGCTCGGCGGCGCCATGACGCATGCGGGCCGTTCGGGCGTGGCCGACGGCGCTTTCGAGAACGACGTCGAGGCGCTGATCCAGCTGCGCCGCTTCATCGACTTCCTGCCTCTCAATAACAAAGAGAAGCCGCCGGTGGTTGCCTCCAGCGATCCGCCGGACCGCGAGGACTTCTCGCTTGATACCCTTATACCCGACAATCCCAACAAGCCTTACGACATGAAGGAGCTGCTCCTCAAAGTCTTGGACGAGGGGGATTTCTTCGAGGTGGGCGAGCACTTCGCCAAGAACATGATCGTCGGCTTCGGCCGCATGGAAGGCTCGACCGTCGGCATCGTCGCCAACCAGCCGATGGTGCTGGCCGGGTGCCTAGACATCGACTCAAGCCGCAAGGCCGCGCGCTTTGTGCGCTTCTGCGACTGCTTCAATATTCCGATCATCACGTTCGTCGACGTGCCGGGCTTCCTGCCGGGCACGAACCAGGAATACAACGCCATCATCAAGCATGGTGCCAAGCTCCTGTTCGCCTTCGCCGAAGCCACCGTGCCGAAGGTCACCGTCATCACCCGCAAGGCTTACGGCGGCGCTTATGACGTGATGAGCTCCAAGCACATTCGCGGCGATGTGAATTTCGCCTGGCCCACGGCCGAGATCGCGGTCATGGGCCCCAAGGGCGCAGTGGAGATTATCTTCCGCCAGGACATCGGCGATGCCAAGAAGATCGCCGAGCGCACCAAGGAGTACCAGGAGCGCTTCGCCAACCCCTTCAAGGCGGCCAGCTTCGGCTTCATTGATGACGTCATCATGCCGCACGCCACACGCGGGCGCATCTGCCGCTCGCTGCAACTGCTGAAAACCAAGGACATTAAAAATCCTTGGAAGAAGCACGACAACATTCCGCTTTAAGGCCGGCGACCCATGTTCAAGAAAATCCTCATCGCCAATCGCGGCGAAATCGCCTGCCGGGTCATCAAGACCTGCCGCAAGATGGGCATCAATACGGTGGCGGTGTATTCCGACGCCGACCGCAACGCCATGCACGT
Source organism: uncultured bacterium (assembly GCA_903888485.1). Taxonomy (GTDB): domain Bacteria; phylum Pseudomonadota; class Alphaproteobacteria; order Rhodospirillales; family Rhodospirillaceae; genus SHVO01. The sequence goes on from CAISTS010000009.1 coordinate 26,017, forward strand.
CGAGATGGCCGACGAGGCCGTGCACATCGGCGAGAGCCCCTCGGCCAAGAGCTATCTCCTCATCGACCGCATCGTGCAGGCCTGCAAGGACACGGGCGCGGAAGCCGTGCACCCAGGCTATGGCTTCCTCTCCGAGAACAGGAAATTCCAGGAAGCGCTGGCTAAGGCGAAGATCGTGTTCATCGGTCCCGATGCCCACGCCATCGAAGCCATGGGTGACAAGATCACGTCCAAGAAATTGGCAAAAGAAGCCGGCGTTTCGACGGTGCCCGGGTACATGGGCATCATCAAGGACGTGAAAGAAGCCAAGAAGATCGCCAAGGAAGTCGGCTACCCCGTCATGCTGAAGGCCTCGGCCGGCGGCGGCGGCAAGGGCATGCGCATCGCGCGCAATGAAGGCGAAGTGCAGGAAGGCTTCGAGCGCTCGCAGTCGGAAGCCAAGTCGTCCTTCGGCGACGACCGCATGTTCATCGAAAAATACATCGAGCAGCCGCGCCACATCGAGATCCAGGTCATCGCCGACCGTCGCGGCAACACGCTGTACCTGAACGAGCGCGAGTGCTCGATCCAGCGCCGCCATCAGAAGGTCATCGAGGAAGCGCCGAGCCCGTTCCTCGACGAAAAGACCCGCAAAGCCATGGGCGAGCAGGCGGTCGCGCTCTCCAAGGCCGTGAAGTACGTGAGCGCCGGCACGGTCGAGTTCATTGTCGACACCAAGCGCAATTTCTACTTCCTCGAGATGAACACCCGCTTGCAGGTGGAGCATCCTGTCACCGAGCTCATCACCGGCCTCGACCTGGTCGAGCTGATGATCCGTGTGGCCTACGGCGAGAAGCTGCCCATCAAGCAGAAGGACGTGAAGATCAACGGCTGGGCGCTGGAATCCCGCGTCTACGCCGAGGACCCGTACCGCAACTTCCTGCCGTCCACGGGGCGACTGGTGCGCTACATCCCGCCCGCCGAGGACAAGAACGTGCGCGTCGATACCGGCGTGCAGGAAGGCGGCGAAATCAGCGTGTTCTACGACCCGATGATCGCCAAGCTCTGCACCTGGGGTAAAACGCGCAAGGAAGCCACGGCACACATGCGCGATGCGCTCGACGCCTATTACATCCGCGGCGTGTCGCACAACATCCCATTCCTGGCTTCGGTGCTCGGCAAGAAGAAGTTCGAGGATGGCAAGCTGTCCACCAACTTCATCGCCGAGGAATATCCGGACGGGTTCTCGGATAAAGACCTGCCGGCGAAAGATCCTTCGATCCTCGTGGCGGTGGCCGCCCTGGTGCACAGCGCCTACGCCAACCGCGCGGCGGGGATTTCTGGCCAGATCCACGGTCACGGCCGCAAGGTGCCATCGGAGTGGGTGGTCGCGACGCGCGATGAAGGCAAAATGGAAACGCACCCAGCTGCCGTGCTGCCCGAGCAGACCGACATGGGCGCGGGTGTCATCGGCGCGCGCGTGAAGGTCGGCAAGAAGACCCTAGAGATCGCGAGCGGCTGGACTCTCGGCGCGCCGTTGTTTGTCGCCGAGGTCGACGGCGAGCCCGTCATCATCCAGATTGACCGGCGCGGCTCGGGCTATCGCCTGTTCCACTCCGGCGCGCAGATGGATGTGTCGGTGTTCACCGCGCGGGAGGCCGAGCTTGCGCGCCTCATGCCGCACAAGCCGCCGCCGGATCTGTCCAAGTACCTGCTCTCGCCGATGCCGGGCCTGTTGGTCTCGCTCGCGGTGAAGGAAGGCCAGACAGTGAAGGCCGGCGAGACGTTGGCGGTGGTCGAGGCCATGAAGATGGAAAACGTCCTCAAGGCCGAGCGCGACGGGGTGGTGAAGAAAATTCGCCAAGACCCCGGCGCGTCGCTGGCCGTGGATCAGATGATCCTGGAATTCGCCTGACAATGCGCCGCAGGTTTTTATAATCGGACCCTTCTAGAAAGAAGGGTTCCCGATGACCACTTACCAGCCGGCGCTCTATATCAACGGCACGTTCCGCACCGAGGCCAAGACCTCAGGCGCTGTACTCAATCCCGCCACGGGCGAGACGATCGGCAAGGTACCCTTCGCCGATGCCGGCGCGCTGGATGAAGCCATCGCCGCCGCAGAGAAGGCGTTCCCGGCCTGGGCTGCCATGCCGGCCTATGACCGCGGCGCGATCCTGAGGAAGGCCGCCGGTCTGGTGCGCGAGCGCGTCAAGGACCTCGCGCGTATCCTGACCCTGGAGCAAGGCAAGGTCTTTGCCGAAGCGCGCGGCGAGCTCTTGGCCTCCGCTGAGATATTCGAGTGGTACGCCGAGGAAGCGCGGCGCAACTACGGCCGTCTGGTGCCGCCGCGCCAGGCCGGTATGCGCCAGATGGTGATCGGTGAACCCGTCGGCCCGGCGGCGGCTTTCACGCCCTGGAATTTCCCCGCGCTCACGCCGACCCGCAAGATCGCCGGTGCCCTCGCAGCCGGCTGCACGCTGATCCTGAAGGCCGCCGAGGAAACGCCGGGCACCGCCTTTGAACTTGTGCGCGCTTGCGCTGATGCCGGCCTTCCGGCGGGCGTGCTCAATCTTGTGTTCGGCGATCCGGCACAGGTGTCCAAACACCTCATCGGCTCGCCGGCGATCCGCAAGATCTCATTCACAGGCTCGGTCGCAGTGGGCAAGGAGCTGACCCGCCTTTCAGCCCAGCATCTCCAGCGCACCACCATGGAACTCGGCGGCCACGCGCCGGTAATCGTCTGCGCCGACTTCGATCCCGATCTTGCGGGGAAGGTGGCGGCGGCGGGCAAGTATAGGAATGCCGGTCAGGTCTGCGTCTCGCCCAGCCGCTTCTTTGTGCACGAGAGCATCTTCGAGAAATTCACCGACCGCTTTGTCGCTTACGCCAAAGGCCTCAAGGTGGGCGATGGCCTCGCCGAAGGCACGACCATGGGTCCGCTGGCCAATGACCGTCGCTTGCAAGCCATGGACAAGTTCGTCGCCGACGCCAAGGCGCGCGGCGGCCAAGTGCGAACGGGCGGCGCGCGCATCGGCAATCGCGGCTTCTTCTTCGAGCCTACGGTCGTGACCGGCATCGCCGACGATGCCATGCTGATGACCACCGAGCCCTTTGGTCCCATCGCGCCCATCGTGCCCTTCAAAGAAGTGGACGAGGTGATCGCGCGCGCCAACAACATCTCGGTGGGCTTGGCCGGCTACGCCTTCACCAAGAATACGACGGTCGCGGAGAAGCTCGCCTCCGGCGTACGCGTGGGCATGCTCGGCATCAATACCCTCAACATCGCCAGCACCGAGACGCCTTTCGGCGGAGTCAAGGAAAGCGGCAGCGGCTCCGAAGGCGGCATCGAGGGTCTTGAAGCCTATCTCGAAATCAAGCTGGTCTCGATCCTGGGCTAGCCTATTCGAGGTACTTTGCCCGCAGCTTGACGATGTCGGCGCGGTCGACGCCAACTTCCTTGGCGAGATAGACCTCGACGCTGCCCCACTTCTCGTCGATTTCCGCCAGCGCCTGTTCCAGGAACGCGTGACCTTGCGCGTCCTTCAGGACCGTTGGCTTCGCTAAGGCGGGATCGCGTTGGAAGCTCGCGATGTACTTCATTGCCGGGGTCGACATGGCGTCCGGGTCCATCTTCACGGTCTCGAACTGCGGGCGGCGATAGGTCGTCGAGAGGTGATAGTCGGCAAAGATCACGTCGCGCGGCACGCCGAGGGCGCTGAGGATGAGCGCGGTTGCAAAACCCGTGCGGTCCTGGCCGGCGGAGCAGTTGTAGACCACCGTCGTGCCGTCCTCGGCTAGCTTGGCGAACAGCGCGCGTAACTGCGGGGCGAGCAGCGTCGGCATGTTGCGGTAGGTGCGCCCGAGATTTGACGTGTCGATCTTCATCTGGGGGCCCATCAGGCGCGTCATCGAATAGCCGATGGCGGTGTAGGTGACGTCTTCGATCTTTGACGGGGCCAGCACACGCTCTTCGCTGGAACGCAGGTCAACCATATCGGTGAGTGCGAGGCGCTTGATGCGCGCGAGGTCGGCGTCCGTCAGCACCGGCGTGCCGCCAGAGCGGAACATCATGCCCCAGCGCACGTGTTTTCCGCCGGCCGCTGGATAACCGCCGAGGTCACGAAAGTTCGAACCTTGCTCCAGCGGCAAAACGCGTTCGGCGACTTCGGTGACGGCGCCGTCACGCGAGTCGACGAGGTAGAAGTAGGGGCGGGCAGTGGGGTCGACGCTGATCTCAACGCGGCCCTTCTTGTTGTCGTCGGCGATCAATTTCCCCCCGGTGACGCCGGCATCGGCTTTATCGGCCATATAGACATCGACGGCGGTGGTGCCTGTCCACGCGATGGCAACTTTGTCGGCCGCCACGCGTTCGACTTTTTCGTCAGCCACACGGCACCAAGCACTGCTGCTGATGCTGAGGACGGCGACGGACGTAACCAACGCAACTTTGAGCTTCATGATGAGTCTCCTGCTGTCGAGGTTAAAACTTGAACGTGGCGTCGAGGCCGAACGTGCGCGGCTCGTTGTAGATGCCGGTGAGACCGCCGATGCCGGCGTTGTTGGTGACAACGAAGGTGTGCTGTTCGTTGAACAGATTTCGCGACCACAGTGCGAGCTGAAGCGTGGCCCCGCCGGCGTTGAGATCGATATCAGTCACCGAAAGGCGGCCGTTGAAAATCAGCGACTTCTGAGTCTGATTCACTTCGGAGGAGAGCGCGTGATAGCCCGAGGCGGCGTTGCCATCGAGGTGCGCGCGCACAATGCCCCATTCAACCGGGATGTCGTAATCGATCCCCACCGAGCCTGCATGACGCGGCGTGTAAACCAGGAACACGCGCTGCAGCGCATTGGCCGCGAAAGGATTGGGCGCAAGCGGCATGTGGATCTCGGTATAGGCGTAGCCGCCGGTGAGGGTGAGGCCCTCGACTGGTGAGGTGGTGGCGTCGAGTTCGAGGCCGCGGATGCGGCCATTGCCGGCGGTGTTGACGGTCTCAAGCGTACCGATGTTGCGCCCCGCGACGAAGTTGACCGCTGAGAAATCGATCTGCACGTCCTTGTAGCGGGTATTGAAGATCGCGCCGTTGAGGCGCAGCGTGCGGTCGAACAGTTCCGACTTGGCTCCGAGTTCGGTCGATTCGACTTTCTCGGGACCGAAGGAGCGGTAAATCAGCGAGCGCGCGTTGGCGCCGCCGGCGCGGTAGGCGGTCCCCCATTTGGCATAGACGTTAAGGCTGTCGGTCACCTCGTAGGCGACCGTAAGGGCCGGATCCACGCGGTTCGAGGAAAACTGGAACGTGTAGGGCGTCGCAACGCCCTGCGACTGCAGAAGTGCGCCGTGCTTCTTGTCCCGCGTGTAGCGCACGCCCGCGGTGAAGTGCAGCGCCTCATTGAGGATGGCCGGCGTGTAGGTACCTTGACCGAACAGTGCGAAGGACGTCGCGAAGGCATCGCTGAAGCGGTCTGGATACGGTGTCTGCTGACCTTCGATCAACGTGGTAAGGCGCGTATAGGCGGTGCCGGTGGCGTTCCAGCGCAGCGTATTCGGCGTCCAGGCAAAGTCGTCGCCTTCTTCATGATAGTAGTAAAGACCCGCGACATAGGTCAGTTGGGACATCGACCCTACCGCCTGCAGTTCTTCACTGTATTGATGCTGGTGCAGGCCGGCGAGGCTGTAGCGGCCGAAGTTTGCGTTCGGCGTGAATCGTGCGGAGTGCCCGCCGCCGTTGTCGAACTGGGTCTGCTTCAAATAACGGAACGAACTGATGGAGCGGATCTCGATGTCGTCCATCGGGCTGTAGGTCAGGTGGAGCATATGGCCGGTGGTGTGGCCTTCGCTGATCTGCTCCGGCACGCCGATATCGGCGGCAGCGGCGCGGTTGGCCTGAACTTGCACCAAGGGCGCGAGCGGCGCGGCGCCGGCGTTGAGTGTGAGTAGCTGGAGATAATAAGGCGTGGTGCCATCGTAGGAAACGTCGAAGGCATAGTCGGCTTCGAATACGTCGCTGGCTTGCCACAGGAAGCGAGTATGTAGGCCGCGGCGGTCGTAACTGTTGAAGTCAGGCTCACCGTTCATTGGGTTCTCGACGGTGCCGTCGCGCTTGCTGACGATGGCGTCAATCTTGGTGCTGATGTTGCCGAAGGCCGGCAAATCGACATGCGTTTCCGATGAGTAACCGTCGAAGTTGCGGATGCCGATGGTCTGCGTCAGGCGGAATTCGCCTGAAGGCTTTTTCGTCACGATGCTGACGGCGCCGCCCGTGGAGTTGCGGCCGAACAGCGTGCCTTGCGGTCCTTTGAGAACCTCGATGCGTTCAATGTCGTACAGCGCGGCGCCGAGGCCCTGCGAGCGACCGAGGTAAACCCCGTCGATGTAGACGCCGACGCCGGCATCGCGGCTGGGCTGGTTGGCATCGAAGGGCACGATGCCGCGAATACCAACGGTGATGGCCGAGGAGCGCGAGAAGAACGGCGCGACGCGCAGCGACGGGATCGCGCCGTCGGCAAGGTCGGCGATGCTCTGGACGCCGCGGTTGTCGAGATCGTTCGGGCTCATGACCGAGATCGATATCGGTGTCTTCTGCAGGTTGCTCTCGAACTTCTGCGCGGTGACGGTGACTTCTTCGAGGCCACCCACTTCGCGTACCAGCTGCGATTCATTGCTGGCGGCGAGTTGGCCGCTTTCCTTTTGGGCAGCGGCGATGTCTTGCGCCCAGGCAGGGTTGCAGAGCGCGATGGAAGCGGTGGTGAGCAGTATGGCGCGGCGCGTGGTCGTGCGGCCAAACATTGTGTATGTGTCCCCAAGGTGAGGGGGCCAATGTCTTCACGAACCGCGTCAGTGCGGTGACTCGCGCGTGAACAATTGTTGAAGGCGGAAGTGCGCATACCCGCGCGCACGCCGGGGCTTTGCGCTAAAGTGTCATGCGTTCGTAAGAAAGGTGACATGCCGATGAACGGCCACATCACGATGCACATTACAATTAGGGGGCGCGTCCAAGGAGTCGGCTACCGCGCCTGGACGACGCAGGCAGCGCGCAGGCTTGGCCTTGCGGGCTGGGTGCGCAATCGGGAAAACGGCGACGTCGAAGCGATGGCCCATGGCCCGGCGGCTTCGGTGGAAAGTCTAGTCGCCGCCTGCAAGAAGGGCCCGACCTTCGCGCGCGTCGACGATGTGCAAAGCGAGAGCGTGCCCACACCCGCCAATATCGCTGAAGACTTCCAGCAACTCCCCACAATTTAGTGGAGGACGTCCTTGGAAAGGATGATGCAGCCGTCCTTGAGGCGACTCATCATCAGCTTGAACACCGGCCCAAAGCCTTCGCCCGAGTCCTTGGCGTCGAGATGCGGCGCGTAGCAGTGCCGGAAGTGCTGCTCGAGCCCTGCGCGCAGGTTGGTTAGTTTCTCGGGCCGGGTTTGGTAGTAGCTGCAATTGAAGGCGAAGAACAACACGCGCGCCGCCGCGAGAGTCTTCTCGGCGCCGCCGAGCACGGCAAGGTCGCCGGGGCCGGCCGTCGCTACGACCAGCGCTTGGGCGCTGGGGAAATAGTCGTCGATGCGCACGCAGGCGACGTGGTCCGCGGATTCCGCGCCGCTATCCTCGATATCCACCAACCCGTCGGCAACATCGGCGGCGGAGGCGAACTCGACGACCGCGTTATGATCGTAAGCCGCGACGCGCTCGATGCGGACATTGGTGCAAGTGTTGAGGCGGGCTGAGAGGGTCTGGTTCTCGACCGCGGCGTTGTTGGGCTCCAGAGCCACCAGCTCGCGTGCCTTGCGCGCGATGTCGATCACATCGGGGGATAAGCCCGGACCGACATAGAGCACGCTCTCCTCCGGCCGGATCAATCCGACGACGTAGCTTGGTAGAGCCCGCGCTTCGAGGCGCGCCAATGCCGCCCCGGGATCGTCGCTCACAGGCAAACAATAGTAGCGTCCTGCCTTTGAAAAGAGCTGCGCCACCACGCCTTCGCCGCGTACGGCGCCATGGGCGGTCAGATCGTGATGGTCATTGTAGTTGGTGGCGGCGTTGTTGAGCTTCTCGGCCTCGGCCACGGACTTCACCTCGATCAGCTTGCGCTTCTTGCGCAGTGAATTCTCGGCGATCTTGGCGTTGGAGCGGCTGTAGGTGTCGGTCTGGGCGATATCGAGATGGCCTTTGAGCCGCGCCGGCACGCCGCAGCCCGGGCAGAAGTGTTTCACCTGCGCGGAAAAGTCGGTGATCAGGCGGTTCCACCAGCCCTCGGTGACGGGCTGGCCGTGATCCTCGCCGCGCGCGAGGTCGAAGGACGCAGCGACCTCGCAGAAGTAAGCCCGCAGTTCGCCCTTGTTCTGGACGATGGTCGCCGACCACTGCTGATTGATGTCGCAGGTCGGGATGATGTCCCACATCTGCGCGGGATCGGGATAAAGGTCGCGCATCGCTGTCAGCAGTGGAGCATGGTGCGAGTGACCGACGAAGGCTCTCGCGCCCGGCACCAGCGCGCGCAATTTCTCGAGCGACTTGCGGCCACGGTCGTCGTTGTGCGGATTGAGGTTGAAGAAGCCGAATGTCTCTGCCACCAGATCCTGGTATTCGAAGACGTTGTTCGACCACAGACCGCGTTGGCGTTTGTTGGGAATTTCTTCCACGAAGATACGGCACAGCTCGGGGAAGTGTTTGCTGATGCACGGGTTGCCGCCGATCATGGCGATCACACCCGGAAAGTCCTTCAGGCTGCGCAGCGCCGTGCGGAAGTTGTCCGGAGTCATGTCCCAGAGGGCCGTCTGGTTCTTGAGCAGGCGCGTGCAGTTGGAGCAGTGCAGGTCGCACTTGTTGGTCACATCGACGCAGATGATGTGCATGTCCTTGGGCGAGCGCATCCGGGCAATGGCCCGGTCGGCGGCGTTGTCCCAGGTCATATCTTTTAGTGCGTCATCCACGGCCGTCTTGTCCGTCCCAGCTTCGTACCCCGGCGGGACCATATCATTTCCCGCCGATTTTGCATGCCCAGCCATGCATTCTACGGCGGGAAAGCGTGCTATAGTTCCCCTTCATTTCGCCGGGGAGAGGGGACATGACCAAGCTTTTTGCGTTGTTTTGCGTCGTTGCGGGGCTTCATACCGCGGCCATTGCGGGCGAGGCGCCGCCCATGAAGCTGTTCACCCAAGCGGCGGACATTCCAAAGCTCATCGCACAGGCCAAGAGCATGAGGAAGGGCGAGCAGCCGCTGGTGATCGTGCCGATCCTCAGCCTCGCGCCCTACAACGCCAATCTCGAATACCGTCCCGGCAATCAGCCGCCCTCGGTGCACGAGAAGGACGCCGAGATGTTTACCGTCATCGAAGGTACGGGCACGCTCATCACCGGCGGCAAGCTGGTGGATGAAAAACGCAACAATGCAGCGAACCTGGGCGGATCGGCCATCGCCGGCGGCCAGTCGCAGGCCATAGCGAAGGGCGACTTCTTCATCGTGCCGGAGAACACGCCGCACCAAATCATGCCGACCGGCGGCGCGCCGATCGTGCTGATGAGCGTTCATATGCCGCGGCCGGCGAGCAACTGGCCGTAACCAAACGCGACGCGCGTCCCGGGGGAGGGACCACGCGCTTGGTGTAAAGAGTCACGCGGGATTTGGGGAGAGTTCACGTGTTTAATCAGCCTGTCACGCCTGTGGGCGATAGTCTTGCGCTGTCGTTCATCATCGCTGCCATTCCAATCATTGTTGTGCTCTTCCTGCTGGGCATCGCGCGGCGTCCCGCCTGGCAAGCTTCGCTCGCGGGATTGGTCTCGGGGCTGCTGATCTCCATCCTGGTCTGGCAGATGCCGGCCAAGCTCGCTTTCGCGAGTACCGCGAACGGCATCGCCTTCGCCCTCTGGCCGGTGATGTGGATCGTCTTCAACGCGCTGCTCATCTACAACTTGGCCGTCGCCTCGGGCCGGTTCGAGGCCTTCCGGGTCTGGGTGCTCGCGCACTTGCCCAACGACAAACGCATTGTCCTCGTGGTCATCGGCTTTTCCTTCGGCGCGCTGCTGGAAGGCGTTACCGGCTTCGGCACGCCGGTGGCCATTACCGCCGCACTCTTGATCACACTTGGCTTCCCGCCGCTGGAGGCTTTGGTGTTCGTGCTGATCTTCAATACCGCGCCCGTTGCCTTTGGTGCGCTCGGCACGCCGGTGACGACCTTGGGTGCGGTGACGCAGCTGTCCGACGTTGCCCTTGGCAAGATGATCGGAAGGCAGCTCCCGTTCCTCGCCCTCCTTCTGCCGTTCTACGTCGTCGGCCTCTACGCCGGCGTGCGCTCCGTGCGCCAGCTTTGGCCGGTGCTGCTGGTGGCCGGCGGTTCTTTTGCGCTAGGTCAGTTCGTCACCTCGAACTATCTCAGCTACACGCTCACCGACGTGCTTTCGGCGCTGGTGTCGCTCATCACGACGACGCTGTTTCTGAAGGTCTGGAAAAGGCCGGTCGAGCCGGAATACGCGCTGACCGTGCCGGCGGGCATCGCGCCCAGCAGCAGCGGCATCTCGCCCTGGCAGGGCTGGCTGCCGTGGCTCCTGGTGACGGGCGTGGTGATTGCCTGGATCCACTTCGGTGTTCAGCTTATCGGCCAGCAGCGCATCGAGTGGCCGGGGCTTCACAACCAGATCTTCATCACGGTCTACGAGCAAGCCTATGCCGCGATCTATGCCTTCCAGCCCCTGGCCAGCGGGACCGCCATCTGGGTGTCGGGGCTGATCCTTGCGGTGCTGGTCCGTATCGGCGTCAAGGGATACGTGCGCGCCGCGCGCGCCACCTTCATGCAGATCCGCATCGCCAGCATCACCGTGGCGTTCATCATCGGCCTCGCCTACCTCATGAACTATGCCGGCCTCACCTACACACTGGGCATCGGCGTCGCCTCCGCCGGCATCTTCTTTCCGCTGCTGTCGGCCTTCCTGGGATGGATGGCGGTGTTCCTGTCGGGCAGCGACACCTCGGGCAATGCGCTGTTCGGCAACCTCCAGGTCGTCGCCGCCCGCCAGCTCGACCTCAGCCCCATCCTCATGGCGGCGACCAATTCCACCGGCGGCGTCATGGGCAAGATGATCTCGCCCCAGAACATCGCCACCGGCACGGCGGTCACGGACCTCAAGGGCCGGGAGGGCGAGGTGCTGGCGCGCACCTTCGTTCACAGCATCATCCTCACACTTTTCCTGGGGCTGATCGTGCTGCTGCAGCAGTACGTTTTCCCCTGGATGATTCCCGAGTAAGGTCCGCGGTATTGAAGCGGTGGCCCCTGCCGGTCTAAAAAGTCCCCTGGGCGAGGCCCGGCAGGGAACAATATCGCCCTGAAACGATTGTGGCAGTACCGCCCAACCGTTCCCCATTTTGCCGCGCCCGCCGCGAGCCCTGGACGATTTTTCATGACGCCCGCCGCCGCGCCCATTTCCCGATTCCCGTGTGCATCAGCCCGATGCTGCGCTTAGGACGTACTTTCCTGATCTGCGCGGCTTTCGCCTCCGTCCCGGCCTTTGGCGTCGAAGAGGGGCCGGGCCCGTATACCGTCGAGATCACCGGCGAGCCTTCCGGGACGGTCACGGACCTGATCAAACGCAGCTCGCAGCTGCTGGCCTTGCGTGATCGGCCGCCGCCGTCGCCGGCCGCGCTGGGTCGGCGCATGAGCGACGACGAGACGCGCATCCGCGCCATCTTGGAATCGGAGGGCTACTACGCCGCCGAGATCGAATCCCGCACCGAGGACAATGGCAACTCCACGGCCGTCACTATCGCCATCACGCCCGGCCCGCGTTACGTCCTGCGTTCGCTGGTCCTCGACGCCGGGCCGCGCGGCACGCGGCTCGAACTGCCGGTGCTGAAGGATCAGGCCTACCTCGCGCCCACAAAATCCCTGATCGGAGCGCCCGCGCGCGCCGGGGAGATCATCGCTGCCGAGGATAGCGCACTCGCCGCGCTGCGCGCCGGCGGATTCGCCTTTGCGCGGCGCGGTGATCGCGATGTGAAGGTCGATGACGCCAACGCCGCCATCGATGTGATCCTGCCGGTGACGCTCGGGCCCCATGCGGTCTTTGGCCATGTGCGGGTGAAGGGTGAAACCGAAGTCGCACCCTCGTTCGTCGATAGTTTGGTGTCGTGGCACCCGGGCATGCGCTATGACGCGCGGCGGCTCGAGCGGCTGCGCCTCGACCTCATCACCGCCGGAATTTATTCCTCGGTGACCGTGGAGCCGGCGCCTACGGAAGATATCGCGGACGGCGCACCACTGGATATCGATGTGACGGTGCGCGATGCGCTCCACAAGACCTTCGGCGCGGGTGCCAGCTACGCGCGCGACAAGGGCGCGGGCGCATCGACCTTCTGGGAGCACCGCAATATCCTGGGCGGCGGGGAGAGACTGCGCCTGTCCATCGCCGGCACGCAACTCGATCAGACCGCGAGTGCGGCCTTCACCAAGCCCGGATTCCTGTCGCGCAAGCAGATCCTGAAACTCTCCACCGAGGCGCGTCACACAGACAGCGAAGCCTACCGGGAGTGGGGTTCGACCACGACTGCCGCACTTGAGCGCGAACTGAGCGACACCTGGACAGTGGGCGGCGGCGTCAGCCTCGACCTCGGCGACATCGAAGAGAACGGCCTTTCGCGCCGCTCCTACCTCGCGGGCTTGCCGCTGACCGCGACATGGTCGACGACCGATCGGCTGCGGCCGCTCGATCCCATCAAAGGCTGGCGCGTGGCCCTGGCGACCACGCCTTACGGTGGCGACTTCGACGGGACCGTGAAATTTCTGAAGAATGAAGCGCAGGTCAGTACTTATCTGCCTCTCGATGACAACGCGCGGATGGTTCTGGCCGCGCGCGTAAAGGCCGGCAGCATCATCGGCGAGAGCACCAATAACATCCCGGCCAACCGGCGCTTTTATGCCGGCGGCGGCGGTTCTGTCCGCGGCTATGCCTATCAGTTTGTTAGCCCGCTCGACGCCGATCTCAAGCCTACCGGTGGGCGCAGCATCCTCGAGGGCAGCATCGAAGCCCGCTATCGCTTTAGCAATACGTTCGGGATCGTGCCGTTCCTCGATGCCGGTATGACATCGCTGTCGAGCATACCGGGACAAAACGACACGCTGCGCTATGCCGCCGGCATTGGCGGGCGCTACTACACACCGGTCGGCCCCCTGCGGGTGGACGTCGCGCTACCGCTCAACCGCCGCGCCGGTGTGGACAAGAGCCTTCAATTCTATATCAGCTTCGGGCAGGCGTTCTGATGGCGCGCCGGCCCCTCATAGGCATTCTCGCGGCGGCCGCCGGCGTTCTCGTCGGCGTGTTCGTGCTGCTGTCGCTCCCGGTCGTGCAGCGCGCCATCACACTGCGGGCGCTCAATTCGATTGTTGCTCCGGGGCAGGAGATCACCGTTGCCGGTGTCGGTGGCAACTGGCCGAGCGAGATCAGCCTTACTGGCGTCGCCGGGCGCGATGGGACCGGCGTCTGGCTGACTATCGACCAGGCGACGCTGCGCTGGCGGCCGTTCGCGCTGCTGCGCGGCGCTATTGTTGTCGATAGCTTCACGGCGGGCAAAGTGGACTTGCCGCGCTTGCCGACCGGTGCGGATCGTGGGGAGCCGCCGCTTCCGCCGAACTTCGCGGGCATCTTCACCGCTCTCGGCAAGATCAATATCGGGCAGGCGACAGTAGATGCGCTTTCACTTGGCGAACCCATTGTCGGCCAGGCGCTGGTGCTTCGGTTGACGGGATCGTCGCAGAGGGCGCGAACCCACCTGGAGGTGCAGCGCACGGACGCCGCGGGGCGAGCCGTGTTCGACCTCGACACCACGCCCGACCGGGCGAGTTTGCGTATCAGCGGCGCGCTTGCCGGACTCACCGCGACCGGTGAGGTGGCCATGACCACAGCTGAACAACTCTCCGGAGCGATTCGCGTCGCACGCGAAGAAGCGCCGGAAGTGGCGCAAGTAAATGCGCGGATCTCCGGGCCGCGCCGCACCCCGACGGTGGATATCGACTTTGTCTGGAGCGACTTCGCGGTGGAGGGCCGACCCATCGCGCGCGTCGTCGGCACGCTCCGCGCCGCGCCGACGACGCCGGGCGGGCCTTACACGTTGGCCGGGTCCGGCAGCATCGCCGACCTGAAGCAGATGCTGCCGGAGGCTGCAGCAGTCGTCACGGCCGAAGGCAAATGGTCCTTGAATGTAACGCAAGCGACGCCGCGCGCGGGTCGGCTGGACTCACTGCGTCTCGATGCGGGCGACGCCATCCTCGAGATGGGCGGCGCCTTTACCGACAGCCAGGTGACCGACGGCCGCATCGCGCTGACGGTGCGGGGGCTCGGACGCAGCTTCGGCATCGCGAACGATCTATCTTCGACGCAGCTCACGCTTGGTATCGACCGCCTGACAGTCGGCGGCGAGGGTGCGGGCAACGCGGCATTGGCGGTGAACAGCCTCCAGAACGCTCCGCCTGTTCGCATCGGCGCGCGCTGGGCCGCGGACACTCAGAGCCTGCGCGTAACGCAGCTTAGCGGCGGCACTACCGACGCCACACTCAGCGGCCAGAGCACCTGGACACGCAACGATAACCTCCTCGATCATCGCGCGACGTCCATCGATCTTACACTTGGCCCAAAAGCGCTCGGTTTCGGTGCCGGTGAGCCTCTAAAGGTTGCTGCCAAGCTGGAGGGCGCGCTTGCAGCGCTACACGGCACCGTCACTGCGCAATCGGCGCAGCTGGGCGCGCCCTTGGTCGGGCCCGGCGATGTCAGCGCCACTTTGACCGCACGCCGCAACGGCGCGGCGGTGGATGCGGATTTGCAAGGCAGTGCCACCTGGCGCGGCGCGCCGGTGACGTTGACGGTTCAGGCGCGCAAGGACGAGGGTCCACTGCTGCGCATCGAGAACCTGCGCGGTGAGGGCATTGCCGGGCAGTTCGAAGGCGCGGGTGCGATCGACACAGTCACGGGCCTTACCGATGGCGCGCTCAGCGCAAAGCTCGCCGACATCAGTGTGCTGGCCAAGGCCTTCGGTATCGACGCCAAAGGTGCGCTCGATGGCAAGCTGACGCTGTCCAAAGCCGAAGGTCGGCAGCATGCCAGGGCGGACATCCAACTGGCGCGGCTTGTCAGCGGCCCCTTGCGCGCCGGCGGCGTCACCATCACCGGCGATGCAAGCGACGCCTGGCGGTCGCGCAAATTCGATGTGCGGCTGACGAGTACGCCAGGGATTTTCCTAGGTGGTCCCGTAAAGGCCGTGACCGCGACCGTCGCGGGCTCGGCCGACATGTTCACGGCGGCGTTGAAGACCGAGCCTGCGGGACGCGCGCGTTTTGGATTTGATGTGGCCGCGGATGTGACGACGGGCGAGCCCACGGTCGTGAATGTCACGCGCCTCAATCTTCAAGATGATGGCTTTACCGTCGCGTTGGCTGGTCCTGCCGCGGTCGAGATCGGACGCGAAAGTATCACCGCCAAACGGATCGCGCTCGCAGTCGCAGATGGGATGGTGATCTCGAACATCGACATCGACCGCATCAAGAACACGGTCGCCGCCACTATCGATGCCAAGGACATCGCCATGGCGGCGCTGGCGCCGCCGGGATATGCGATTCCGCTGGGCAAGGGCGCGGGCCACATCGTGATCGGCGGCGCCATCGGTGATGCGACCGTGAACGCCGACCTCACCGCGCAATTCCCGGCCGACCGGCAGAGCGCGACGCCGGCTTTCAGCATCGCCGCCCGCATTGCGGCCACCGGCGGCCGGCTGGATCTGGACGCGCGCGTCGAAGGGCTCTCGGCGCAGCCGGCCACACTCGCGCTTGACATCCCATTCCGCCTCGACCTGAACGGTCCGCGTATCATCGTCGAGGACAGCGCGCCGATCACGGCTGCAGCCTCCTGGCGCGGCAGCATCGCACCGCTATGGAGCCTGCTGCCTACCGACCGCCATCTGCTGTCGGGCGATGTGGAGCTTGATGCGAAAGTCTCTGGAACACTGGCTGCGCCTCAGATCGGCGGTGCGTTGCATCTCGCCAAAGGCTCTTACGAAAACATCCCGGGTGGCACAGTGCTGCGCAATCTCGACCTGCGTGTCTCGACGGACCGCGGCAACGACCTTGTGGTCACGGGTTCGACGACGGATGCCGGCAGCGGCAACGCGCGGTTCTCGGGCCATCTCGTGCGCGACGCGGGGGGCAACTGGACCGTGGATGTTACCGCCGATCTCGATCGGCTTGCGCTCGTAGCGCGCGACGATGTGGTGGGCGCGGCCAGCGGCAAGATGAGCTATACGGGTCCAGCCTTGGGCGGCGTGCTCAAAGGCAATCTCGCCGTCGTGCGCGGTTCGATCAACCTCGACGCGACCGGGGTTCCGGAAGTGCCGCTGCTGCGCAGTTGGGAATTCTCGAAGGACGATGCTCCGGCGTCATCGCAGGTTCGGCCGGCGCCGATCACCTTCGACGTTTCGCTCAGCATGGCCGATCCCTTGCGCGTCGAGGGCAGAGGGCTGGAGTCCGCCTGGCGCGGCGAGCTCTACATCGGCGGCACGTTGACCAAGCCCGACGTTTCCGGGGCCGTTACCCTCGACCGCGGCATCTTCACCTTCTTAGGACAATCCTTCGAGCTGGAATCTGGAACGGTTACCTTCACGGGCGGCGGGCGGATCGATCCGCAGCTCAATGTGGTCGCGGTGCGTGAAGTGGCGGACATCACCGCCACCGTGAATATCACCGGACCCACCACAGCTCCGACGATCACGCTGTCGTCGCGCCCGTCGTTGCCGCAGGACGAAGTGCTCGCGCGCCTTTTGTTCAACCGCGCGGCCGGCGAATTGGGTCCGCTGGAGTCGCTCCAGCTCGCTAGCGCCGCCGCGGACATGTCCGGCCTTGCGCGCGGCGGCATCAACGGCATCATGCGGCGCACCTTCGGCCTCGACACGTTCTCTTTCGGCGGCCAGTCCGGCAGCGCAGTGGTGGTCGGGCGTCAGGTCAGCCGCAACATCTTCGTCAGCGTCGAGCAGAGCGTGAACAGCACCAACCGTCTGTTCATTATCACCTGGCGGCTGACACGCCACTTCTCGCTGCGCTCGTCGGCCAACGATCAGACCGGCGCCGATATCGGCGTGTTCTGGCGCAAAGATTATTAGAACGTCCCACGCAGGCTGACGACGAAGGCGCGATCCGCATCGTCCTGAAAGCGCTCGAGACGCGATACGGTGCCCCTGATCACGTCATCGGCGTAGAGAACGCGGCGCATGTACTCCTCGGACCGGTGAGGTATCAACCCATAACCTTCAAGCCTCAGGACCAGGCTGCCGACAAGCTTTTTCTCGATGAAGGCCTCGACGCGCGGACTCTGGCTCTCGCGTGAGAACACGCGGATATCGCTGTCGATCAGGTCGCCATGGCGGTCGTCGTATGTGGCGCCGTAGGAGAGTCCCCACATGGTTATGTCGTGCCGGAAGCCGACGTCCATCTGGTACTTCCAGTGCTCGCCGCCAAATTCACTGCGTCCAATGGGACGGCGCGTACCGGTGAACGGATCGGTGATGCGCGAGAAGTTGCGTTTGAATGTCGCATCGATCACGAAGTCCGGTAAGCCCAAAGCGGTCAGGCGCACGCTCGCGACCCCTTCGAAACCATAGTGATAACCGTTCCCAACGTTGCCGAGCGCCGAAACGCGCGTGCCAGTGGGCTCCGTGCGCAAGATGAATTTGCTGATATGACCTTGAACGGCTTTGTAGAACAACGATCCCTCAAGCAAGCCCTGATCGCGCGGAAGCTGTCTTTGATAGACAAACTTGAACTCCCACTCGCGTTCGGGCTTCAGGTTCGGATTGCCGGCGTCGATTTCGGAATCGACGATATCAAAACTCGGCACGAAGTTGGCGAAATCGAGCTGGCTGACGAAGCGCTCGACCTTGAAGCGCAATTGATCCGCCGCTGTCAGGTCATAACGCAGATCGGCGCGCGGCTTGGGATAGATGTAGGTGTGCCCCGGACTGAAGGGGTAATTGTTGGTGATGCGCGAGACCTCGACGTTGAGTGAACTGGATAAAGACAAATCCGTCGCCAGCTGCCAGGTATGATTGGCGAACGCTTCGCCGCGCAGCTCCTGCACGCGGGGGCGGGCGGTGGGGATCGTGATCTCCTCCACGCGGCCGTCGCCGTTAAGATCAAAGAACGGCCGCAGGAACTGCTTTGAAACATTGCGCGCGCCCTCGGCGCCCACTTCCAGCGTCTGGCTCGCCGTCAGCGGCCAAGCCAGCGATCCGCGCAGGATGGACTCGACATCGGTCGTCGTGTTGATGCTGCGGCTGAGTTCCGTGATCATCGTGCCTTGCACGAAATTGCGGAACGAATTCAGCGGTTCTTTTTCGTAACTATGGATGAACAGAACATTGAGCCGCGTGGCGTTTCCCAGCAGCGCCTCGTAATCGCCGCCGATCTCGCCTTGCGTTTCCCAGCCGCCGCCCTCGTGGCGGAACTCGGTGCCCTGCGTCACCACCGCGCCGCTCAGGTCATAGCGCGTGAGCGCGATATCGATGTCTTGGTTCTGCCGGCGCGGATTGATGAGGGCGTTCAGGCGGAGCCGGTCGCCGCTTTGGAAGTTGTAGGTGAGATTCGCTGTGCCGATGTACTGCTGGATCCGGGTGTCGAATTCCTGCGGGCGCAGCTCGCGCACGGAGCCGTTTGGAAAATAGTAGGTTTCGAGGCGCGTTTTCTGCAGCGGGTTGGTGCGCGCCGGGTCCCTGCGCACCTTGCGTTCGAGGCCGATGTTGTAGTCGAGCGCGCCCAGGCTGTCGCTGTAGGAGACTTGTCCGTCGCCGCCCACGCGGCCCTTGTCGCTGAAGCGCGCATTGGCTTGCCACGAGCCGGCGCCGGTGCTGGCGCCTTCCACCAGTACGACGTTGACGATCAGCCCTTCGCTTAGCACGTTGGCATCGCCGACGTTGCCGCGGATCAGCTCGATGCGCTCCACTTTGGTGCTCTGAATGCGCCGCAGCGCGCTCAGCACCTGACCCTTGCCGGCAAACCGCTTGCCGTTCAGCAGGACCTGGTCGCCGCCCGAACCGAAGCCGCGGTCCTGGCCCCCGCCCAGGGATGAGAGCACGGATTGCGCACCAGGTATGCGCAGCAGCATGTCCTCGGCGCTGACGAGGTCGTATTTCTCGAAATAGCTGCGGTCAAAGATTTGTTTGTCGGCGGCCTCCTGAGCCCGCGCCCCAGCACACAACGACAGGGCCGCCAGACACGCCGTCAGGCGCAATACAAACCGAAGCGTCAAGTGCATCCCCCGAGAAACATCCCCGTCCCCGCGAGTGAACGCTGCCCCGCCGTGCGCATCAAGTCTCGTCGTGTAACGAGGGCATTAACAAAACGAGGCCGAACACGTCCTCGAAGGCCGCCCGTAAGGCATCGTCCATGGCGCGCATGTCCGCGCGAACGCCCAGGTCCTTGAGAGAGGTGACGCCGTGGGCAGTCACGCCGCAGGGCACGATCCCGGTGAAATGGCCGAGATCAGGCGCGACGTTCACGGCAAGGCCGTGGAAAGTGACCCAGTGGCGCACACGCACGCCGATGGCGCCGATCTTGTCCTCGCGCGCGAGGACACCTTCTCCCCGCGCCACCCAGATGCCGATGCGGCCCGCCCGCCGCTCGCCCGTCACGCCAAAGGTGGCGAGGGCGCGGATCACGCATTCCTCAAGGTCGCGCACGAAGCAGCGTACGTCCTTGCCGCGCTGCTTGAGGTCGAGCATCACATAGGCCACGCGCTGACCAGGCCCGTGGTAGGCGTATTGGCCGCCGCGGCCCGCCTGGAAGACCGGGAAACGGTCGGGCGCCAGCAGGTCGGCCGGCTGGGCGCTGGTGCCGGCGGTGTATAGCGGCGGGTGTTCCAGGAACCAGACCAACTCCGGCGCGGTGCCGGCGTGAATCTCCGCCACCCGCGCTTCCATGGCCGCCATGGCCTCGGGGTAGGGGACGAGGCCCTCGGAAATGCGCAGTTCTGTGGGAATTTGGCTCATGTCGGGGGCGGCACGGAGGTTGGGTTGCCAACCCATACCCGATTTGCTATTTCACCGCACGCTCGGCGTCCTTCCAAAGGTGCCGGGCTTTCTACCAGTGTGCGGTCGTGGCGGAATTGGTAGACGCGCAGCGTTGAGGTCGCTGTGGGGCAACCCGTGAAAGTTCGAGTCTTTTCGACCGCACCATTCGCCACCTAACCGGTGGCCCTATTTGAGTTAGGGCAATAGCGACCGTCACCATCTGGTGCGGTCGTTTTGTTTTTCCGGGTCGTCCATTCCTCATCAGACCGTGCCTCTGAGGCGTTATGCCCCGTAGGCACAGCTGCCGCCCGGTTCTTCCCTTGATCTGCTGACGGCTGTCAGGCACAAGGGTTGAAGCGGCGTGGAAATGCAGCTTTGGGGGCATTAAAGCGCCTTTTCCCGCCCGACACCCGATCCAGCGCTACTCACTCCGACCAACAGGGGCCTGCGATGGACAGCGCAGAACCGACGTCATCGTCGATGCAAACAGCGCCGCGCGCGGCCCGCCGCGCCGTCGGCGAGGCGCTCGACGAGTATTTCGAACTCGACCCCGCCTTCGTCGAGGATGTCGCTGCCGCCTTGCGCACCGGCGACAGGGACCGCGTGCGCGGCATGGTCGGCGAGCTGCATTACGCCGACATGGCCGACTTGCTCGAGCGGTTGGACCAGGAAGACCGCCGGCTTTTGGTGGATGCCATCCGCGAAAGCTTCAATCCCGACGTTTTGCCCGAGCTGGCTACTGAAGTGCGCGACGAGGTCATGGATGCTCTCGGCTTCGAAGACCTCGCCTACGCCCTGCGTGAGCTGGACTCGGACGACGCGGTCTACGTCGCGGGCAAGCTGGACCCGGCCGAGCGCGAACAGCTTCTTGCGCGCATGCCGCCCGATTCACGCAAGCTCATCGAGCAGGGCCTCGCCTACGGCGAGTCCAGCGCCGGGCGCCTGGCGCAGCGCGAACTCGTGGCCGTGCCGGCCTACTGGACGGTCGGCGAGACCATCGATTTCCTACGTTCGGGCCGCAAGACGCCCGAGAAGTTTTATGCCGTTTTCGTGGTCGATCCGCGCCACCGACCCATCGGCGTGGTCGAACTGCACCGTGTGCTGAAGGCCAAGCGCCCCGAGTTTATGCGCGATCTGATCGACCCCGAGATTGATCTCATTCCGACCGATATGGACCGCGAGGAAGTGGCCTATCTGTTCCGCCAGCGCGACTTGGCCGCAGCGCCCGTGGTCGACAAGTCGGGGCGGCTCATCGGTCAGATCACCATCGACGACGTGGTCGACATCATCGAAGAGGAAGCCGGCGCCGACATCCTGAAGATGGCCGGCGTGCGCGCGGAGGAGGATGCCAGCCTCTACCGCAACATCATGTCGACCGCCCAGTCGCGCTTCATCTGGCTGGTGATCAATCTTGCCACCGCTTTCTTGGCCGCCTCGGTTATCGGCGTTTTCGAGGATTCCATCGCCAAGCTCTCCGCGCTGGCCGTGCTGATGCCGATCTGCGCCTCCATGGGCGGCAACGCCGGCACGCAGACCCTCGCCACGGTGATCCGATCCTTAGCCACGCGTGAGCTCAACGCCGGCAACGTCTTCCGCGTGGCATGGAAAGAGTTCTTCATAGGTACGATCAATGGCTTCTTGTTCGCCTTCATCACCGGCATTTTCGCTTTCGTCTGGTTCAAGGACATCCTCCTCGGCGTCGTCATTGGTCTGGCCATGATCACCAACATGGTCGCCGCAAGCCTGTCCGGCATGGCGATTCCCGTGGTCCTCGAGAAGATGGGCGCCGATCCCGCAGATTCGGCGGTGGTATTCCTGACCACAGTCACGGATTGCGTGGGTTTCTTCACGTTCCTGGGGCTGGCCACATGGATTTTGCTGTAGAAGCCAGCCCGCTGTAGTCAACGACCGGTTGGGCAGGTACACTGCGACTTCCCCCTGCAAGGTGCCCGATGGCCGAAAAAGACGTCCAATACATCACGCCGCCGAACGATCTGCGCAAGAAGCAGAAGATGGCCGGGGTGAACATGAATTTGGACCCGGCTTGGGTCGATGCCGCAGAGCGTTCGATTATCGCCGCCAAGTTCGACTATCTGGAAGCGGCCCACGAGGACATGGCTAGGCTGGCCACGGCTTACGACAAGGCCATGAAGGATTCGGCCAACCGGGTGGTCCACATCCAGGAACTGTATGGAATCGTGCAGTCCATCAAAGGGCAGGGCACCAGCTTCGGTTATCCGCTGATGACCGCCGTCGGCACTCAGCTCGCGCGCTTCATCGAAGACTGCGGCGAGAACCTGACCGACGCCCAGATGGAAGCGGTGAAGGTGCACCAGGAGGCGTTGCGCCTGGTCATGCAGCAAAAGATGGAAGGCGACGGCGGACCGATTGGTCAGAAGCTCGTCGCCGGCCTCGCGCTGGTCATCAAGAAAATCAAAGGCGAGTAGGGCCTAGTTGTCCGCGGGCGCTGCCGCAGCGGTGGCGGCCGGTTTGGCGCGCTGCGCCTGGGTCGGGTCAAGCGGCGTGCGGAATTCCCAGCGGCGATAAGCTTCCACGCCGTCGAGCACGACGCCGTCAAATCCCAAATCCATGATGCCGGCGAAGTAGCGGCCGATGATGGCCTTCCACGCCGGGTTCCAATACTCGACCACGTATTGTCCGGGGCCGTCCGGCGCGAACGCCTGGATCCAGGACGGCTCGCCAATGCGCCACTCACGGTTCCAGTAGAACCGCTCGTCCTCGGCATAGCCGATGTTGACGCGCGCGAGCACGAGGCGGCGCGCGCCGACCTCTTTGAACTTCAGCGAATGCACTTCGTCCTTGGTCAGGCTCTGGTTGCCTTTGAAGAAGGCGTCCGTGACAAGGACGTCGTAGTTGGTGCGTTGCAGGGCCGCGAGCCATTCCTGACGCGAGGGGTAGGCCAGGCTGTCGACCATCACCAGCATGTTGCGCGCATTGCCGAGCACTTCGACATTGCGCGGGTTTTCGGGCGAAGGGCGGGTCTTGGGCAGCGTATTGAACAGATCGCCCTGGTCCGCATCGGTATGGGCGACGACACCGGATTTGATGGCCGTTTGCAGCGCTTGCGCCGCCTGCGTCTGATCCTTGCAGTGCTCGATGGAAAGCAGCTTGAGGCCGAGCTTGCTCATGGTGTCGAGTTCATCGCGCGGCACGCGCAAGGGCGCGCAGAACTGGCCGTTGAGGATGATGCCGTTCAGCTGCTGCAAATACAGCCGCTGCGGCCGGCCCACGGGCAGGATGGTGTCGCTGGCGATCTTGGCGAGGGGGTCGCGCTTGATCTCGGCCAGGTCGAATTCGCGCCGGCTCCAGGCCAGCAGGTCGAAGCCGCCGCGCGTGGTGAGGA
Source organism: uncultured bacterium (assembly GCA_903888485.1). Lineage (GTDB taxonomy): Bacteria > Pseudomonadota > Alphaproteobacteria > Rhodospirillales > Rhodospirillaceae > SHVO01. Next base: position 49,378 of record CAISTS010000009.1, read on the forward strand.
CGAAATTCGGATCGCGTTTGCGCGCATAGATCGCCAAATCGGTGACGATGTCGCGCATGTAGTCGCGGTAGTTCGGGATCTGCGCGAGGGGAATATCAAGGATCTCGATCTCGCCGAGCAGCATGTTGGTGCGATCGGGCATGCCCGGGGTGGCGCTGGTGGCGGGCTTGGCCTGCGGCGGCGCGACCGGGACCAGCGGCTTTTCCTGGGGTGGCGGGGGCGGAAGCGGATCGCCGCCGCCCTCAAGCAGGTCCCCCACACCCGGCGGCGGGCCCAAGGGGCGCTGCGCGGGTGCGGCGGGCGCAGCAGGTGCGGCCCCTTGCTCGGCGGCCAGGAGGGGCGCGCTGAGGCAGAGGGCGGTGCAAGCGGCGAGGAGCGTCTTCAAACGGATCACGGCACCCGATCAGCCACGGCGTCGGCAATGGCGATGCTGGAGGTCAATCCGGGGGATTCTATGCCGTAAAGGGCAATGAATCCGTTAACGCCGGTTTCCGCCGGGCCCTGGATGACAAAGTCCTTGGACTTATCCCCAGGTCCTTGAATTTTCGGCCGAATTCCGCTGTAGCCGGGACGGAGCGCGCCGTCGGGCAGGTCCGGCCAGTATTTACGGATGGCATCGTAGAACGAAGCCTCGCGGCTCTCATCGACGTGGTAGTCGATCTTGTCGGTCCATTCGAGGTCGGGGCCGAAGCGGCCTTGGCCCGCGAGGTCGAGAGTGTAGTGCAGGCCCAAGCTGGCATGGCCGGGCAGGGGATAGATCAGCCGCGTGAACGGCGGCTTGCCGGAGAGGTAGAAGTAGTTGCCCTTGGCATAGTGCTGCGGCGGCACCGAGCCCGGCTTGATGCCGGTGATGGTGCGGCTCAAGGGTTGCGCGCCGAGGCCGGCGCAGTTCACCACCGTGCGCGCCTTCAGGCTCATGCCCGCGTCACCGCCGACGTCGAGCACCACGCCGTCGTCCTCGCCGCGCCCGCCGGTGACCGGGCTGTTGTAGGCGATGGCCGCGCCGTTGGCCTCGGCGTCGCCCAACAGGGCGAGCATATAGGCGTGGCTATCAACGATACCCGTGAGCGGCGAATGCAGCGCCGCGGCGCATTCGAGGTTAGGCTCGATACGCTTCACGTCGGCGCGGCTCATCCAGGTCATGTAGACGCCGCTGTTGTTGGCGTGGGCCTGGAGGTTCTTAAGCCCCTCAAGCTGGCTGTCGTCGGTGGCGTAGACCAGCTTGGTCGTGCGCTTGTAGGTGACACCATAGGCGTCGCAGAAGGCGTAAAGCTTGTCGCGCCCTTCGATGCACAGGCGCTCTTTCAGGCTGCCATGGGTGTAGAAGATGCCGGCGTGGATGACCTCGCTGTTGCGCGAGCTGGTGGCCGTGCCGAAGGCGTCTTCGGATTCCAGGATCAGGACTTCGCGCCCCTTACGTGCAAGGGCTCTGGCTGTGGCGAGCCCGACGACCCCGGCGCCGATCACGACACAATCCGCAGTCTCCATAAGTCCCCCAAGGCTTTGATCCACCAAGAGTGTGCGGGCGCCCGATGGTCTGGTCAAGCAGCGGCCCCACATATAATGTCGCGGCCATGACGTCCTTAGGTCCGCAAAAGTCGCCGCGTGTCGTTGTCTTCGGCAATGAGAAGGGCGGGACGGGTAAATCCACGCTCGCCATGCACCTGGCTGTGGCCTTGCTTAACCGCGGGCTGAAGGTCGCGACGATCGACCTCGATGCGCGCCAGGGCACGATCTCGCGCTACGTGGGCAACCGCCGCCTCTACGCCGAGCGCACGGGCCAGCCGGTGCCGATGCCCGAGCACATTGCTCTGGATATGTCGCCGCATCAAATCATCGAAGCCGATCTTGAGAACGCGCTCCGGCATGTCGCCCACTGTTCAGCGGTGATCATCGACACGCCCGGACACGATAGCGCGCTGTCGCAAGTGGGGCACACCTATGCCGACGTATTGGTCACGCCCATCAACGACAGCCTCATCGATCTCGACGTTCTCGCCCATGTCGATCCCATCAAGCAAACCATTCATAGGCCCAGTCACTATTCCGAGCGCGTCTGGAAGGCCAAGCAGGCGCGCGCCAAACGTGACGGCGGTTCCATGGATTGGGTGGTGGTGCGCAACCGCTTGGGCCAGCTGGACGCGCGCAACAAGAAGCTGATGGCGCGGCTGGTGGGCGAGCTTTCGAAGCGCATCGGGTTTCGCGTTGCCGAAGGCATCCACGAGCGCGTGATCTACCGCGAACTGTTCCTGGATGGATTGACGGCCGAGGACCTGGCGATGCTTGCGGATCGGCGCGAAGTCGCTATGTCACACGTAGCGGCGCGCCAAGAGATCCGCAACCTGATGCGCGCGCTTGGACTACCGGACCAATTGGAAACGGGATTCATCAGCTCGGCCCATGGCGGATAAGACGCCGACCACACGACCCACGAGTTCCAACGTCGCAGAATTTCTGAAAAAGGCGGCGCAGGTTCAGGTGCGCGCGCCGGACGGCAAGAACGGCCGGCTGATTTTCGCCATGGACGCCACCGCCAGCCGCGGCCCGACCTGGGCGCAGGCGATGGGCATTCAGACCGAGATGTTCCAGGAAGCAGCCTCCGTCGGCGGGCTCGACGTGCAGCTGGCCTACTATCGCGGCATGATGGATTTCGGCGCGAGCCCGTGGCTCGGCAACGCGGAGCGCATGATTACGTTAATGCGCGGCGTGTCCGTCATGGCGGGCAACACGCAGATCGAACGGCTGCTCCGTCACGCCGCTGAGGAAGCCAAGCGCGGCAAAGTGAACGCCATGGTGTTCATCGGCGACGCCGTTGAAGAGTCGGCGGATCAGATTGCCGCCGCTGCTGGCCAGCTCGCCCTGCGCGGTGTGCCGGTTTTCATTTTTCACGAAGGCGGCATGGAGCCGGCGGGCGCGGTGTTCCGTCAGATCGCCCAGATCACCAAGGGTGCATATTGCAGCTTCGATGCCAGCAGCGCCCAGCAGCTACGCGATTTGCTGAAGGCCGTGGCGATCTTCGCTGCCGGAGGGCGCAAGGCGCTCGAAAACTACAGTAAAAAAGCCGGCGGCGTTGTACTCAAGCTCACGCAGCAGGTGAGCAAACCATGACAGCGCTGCTCGCGGGACTCTTGCTGCTGATCGCCGCAGTCTCGGTGCTGCGCTGGTTCGCCCATGCCGATGTGAAAAGCGCGCGCAAGGCCATCAACTGGGGCGGCCTTGGCCTCATCGCGCTGGTCATCCTGGTCCTTGCCGCCACCGGGCGGATTGGCGCGGCCATCGCCGGCCTTGTCGCCATGTCGGCGTGGATCATGCGCATCCTCAGCATGGTGCATATGGGCCGGCAATTTCACGGCATGTTCCGCTCATTCCGGTTCGGGCAAGGCAACAACAATGCCTGGGCAGGGCAGACTTCGGCGGTCGATAGCGCTTTTCTTCAGATGAGCCTCGATCTTGCCAGCGGCGACATGGACGGCGAGGTCAAGCAGGGCACCTATCGCGGCCGACGGCTCAAAGGCATGGACAAGGCCGCGTTGCTTTCGTTGCTCCAGGAAGTGCAGTCCGATCCGGATTCCGTCGGCTTGCTCGAAGCCTATCTTGACCGCGCGCACCCCGACTGGCGTGACGGCGAGGCTTCATCCGGCGCCGCGCCGCCGCCACAGCAATCGGCTATGACTGTCGAGGAGGCGCACCGCGTCCTCGGTGTGAAGGAGGGCGCGGACGAGGCGGACATCAAAGCCGCCTACCGGCGCCTCATGGGCCAGCTCCACCCCGACAAGGGCGGCAGCGACTACCTCGCCGCCAAGGTCAACCAGGCCAAGGATTTGTTGCTCAAAAAGCGCGTCTGAGCCCGGTTGCAAGGCCGGTCGCGGCGTGGCACAACAGCGGGCCCGCGCCCGGTGGGTGCGATAACACACTGAATTATATAGATTTCTGAGGGACACCCATGGTTCAACGCGTGCGTAAGGCGGTGCTGCCGGTCGCTGGCCTTGGCACCCGTTTCCTGCCCGCGACCAAGGTGATCCCCAAGGAGATGATCCCGGTCATCGACAAGCCTGTGGTCCAGTACGCCATCGAAGAGGCGCGCGCCGCCGGCATCGAGGAGTTCATCTTCGTCTCCGCCTACGGCAAAGAGTCCATCACTCAGCATTTCTCGCCAGCCCCGGGCCTTGAGCGCCAGCTCGAGGAGAAGGGCAAGACCGCTGAACTGGCCCTCGTGCGCGGTGCGACCCTGTCCACCATTCACACCGTCATCCAGGAGAACCCGCTCGGTCTCGGCCATGCGGTGTGGTGCGCCTGGCCGCTGGTCGGCGACGAGCCCTTCGCGGTGATCCTGCCGGACGACATGGTGCTCTCGCAGACCCCATGCCTCAAGCAGCTCATCGAAGCCCATGCGAAAGTCGGCGGCCACGTGGTCGCCGTCGAAGATGTTCCCCGCGAGCAGACAAACCGCTACGGCATCCTCGATGTGCTCAGCGACGACGGTAAGCTTGCCAAAGCCAAAGGCCTCGTCGAGAAACCAGCGCCGGAAACCGCGCCTTCGACGCTCGCGATTATCGGCCGCTACGTGCTCGATCCCATCGTCTTCGGCGAACTCGACAAGAAGACCAAAGGGGCGGGCGGTGAGATTCAGCTCACCGACGGCCTTAACCGGACGATCGACAGGGTGCCTTTCCATGGGCTGCGCTTCGAAGGCCGGCGGTACGATTGCGGCACCCATGTCGGTTTTGTCGAAGCGAACCTTGCTTTCGGTCTGGCGCGTCCCGAGATGGCTGCGAAACTGCGCCCCCTTGTCAAAAACCTGCTTGAGATGAAGTAACATGCGTATCGGAGTGATGGGCAGCGGCTACGTCGGACTGGTGTCCGGAGCCTGCTTTTCGGAATTCGGCATCGATGTGGTCGTCTACGACCCTGATGCGAGCAAGATCGAGCGCTTGCAGAAAGGCAAAATTCCAATCTTCGAGCCGGGCCTCGAAGACCTGGTGAAGAACAATATGGAAGCCGGTCGGCTCACCTTCACCACCAATCCCAAGCAGGCCATCGAAGGCGCCGAAGCGGTGTTCATTGCCGTCGGCACGCCCAGCCGGCGCGGCGACGGCCACGCCGATCTCTCCTATGTCTATGGCGCGGCCATGGACATCGCCGGGCACCTGAAAAACTACGCCGTCGTCGTCACCAAATCGACGGTACCTGTCGGAACAGGCCGCGAGGTCGAGCGCATCATTCGCGCCGCGCGCACGGACCTCGAGTTCGACGTTGCTTCGAACCCGGAGTTCCTGCGCGAAGGCTCGGCCATCAACGATTTCATGCGCCCCGACCGCGTCGTCATCGGCACCGAGAGCGAACGCGCGCAAAAGGTCATGCGCCAGCTCTACCGCGTGCTGTACCTGATCGAGACGCCGATCCTGTTCACCTCGCTCGAAACCTCCGAGCTCATCAAATATGCGGCCAATACGTTCCTCGCCGCTAAGATCACCTTCATCAACGAGATCGCCGATCTGTGCGAAAAAGTCGGCGCCGACGTGCACGATGTGGCGCGCGGCATCGGCCTCGACGGACGTATCGGAAAGAAGTTCTTGCATCCGGGTCCGGGTTACGGCGGCTCGTGCTTCCCCAAGGACACGCTGGCGCTGGTCAAGACCGCGCAGGATTTCGGCGCGCCCTTGCGCATCATCGAGACCGTGGTCGACGTCAACAACAAGCGCAAACGCGCCATGGCCGACAAGATCGCGGCCGCTTGCGGCGGCGACTTGAAGGGCAAGACGCTCGCGGTGCTCGGTCTGACGTTCAAACCCAACACCGACGACATGCGCGACGCGCCGAGCCTGGTCATCGTGCCGGCCCTGCAGCAGGCGGGCGCGACCATCCGCGCCTTCGACCCCGAGGGCGCACATGAAGCGCGGAACCTATTGCCCGGCGTGACGTTCTGTTCCGACGCCTACGACGCCATGGCAGGCGCCGATGCGGTCGTCCTCCTCACCGAGTGGAATCAGTTCCGGAACCTGGATCTCAAGCGCATGAAATCGCAGCTGAAAGCCCCGGTGATGATCGATCTGCGCAACGTCTATGCGCCCGCCGACATGAAGGCCGCCGGCTTCCGCTATACCTGCGTCGGACGTCCGTCCTAAACGCGCCCGCTTCCCTTAGGATACCCATGCACAAATTCCATGCTTCCATCCTGCGCGAATACGACATCCGCGGCATCGTTGGCGAGACGCTGTTTCCGGCGGATGCAAAAGCGGTGGGCCGTACTTTCGGTACCGCTATCCGCCGTAGCGGCGGGTGCCGCGTTTGTGTCGGTTACGACGGACGCCTGAGCTCACCCGAGATGGAAGCAGCCCTGATCGAGGGCCTTGTATCCGCCGGTATTGGTGTTGTCCGCGTCGGACGCGGGCCGACGCCGATGCTGTATTTCGCCACCTTCGACGACAAGGCCGACGGCGGCATCATGGTGACGGGCTCGCACAATCCGCCCACGCACAACGGCTTCAAGATGATGATCGGCAAGAAGCCCTTCTTCGGCGCCGACATCAAGAAGCTGGGCGTCATGGCCGAAGGCGGCGACGTCGATACGGGCAAGGGGGCGGTCAGCGATGATCCCGCGCTCGGGCGCTATCTCGACCGTGTCATGGCCGACTTCCAAGGCACGCGCGCGCTGACGGCCGTGTGGGATCCGGGCAACGGGGCAGGGGCCGAAGTGGTCACGCAACTCGTCAAGTGTCTGCCGGGCAAGCACATCGTGCTCAACGGCGAGATCGACGGCACGTTCCCGGCCCATCATCCCGACCCGACGGTGCCCGCGAACCTCGTACAGCTCATCGATGAGGTCAAAAAGCAGAAGGCCGATGTTGGTTTTGCTTTTGATGGTGATGCCGACCGTATTGGCGTGGTTGACGGCAAGGGCCGCATCCTCTGGGGCGATCAGATCATGCAGATCCTGGCCGAGGACGTGCTGAAGCACATGCCCGGCGCTCCGATCATCGCCGACGTCAAAGCCAGCCAAGCGCTGTTCGACGAAGTCGCGCGCATGGGCGGTCAGCCCATCGTCTGGAAAACCGGCCATTCATTGATCAAGAACAAGATGGCCGAGACCAAAGCGCCGCTCGCCGGCGAGATGAGCGGACATATCTTCTTCGCCGACCGCTACTACGGTTTCGACGACGCCATCTATACCGCCGTGCGCTTCCTTTCGATCATGGCGTTGGATGCGAACTTCGATCTCGTGCGCCGCTACGACAAGATGCCGGTGCTGATCAATACTCCGGAGCTGCGCTTCCCGTGCGCCGACGAACGCAAGTTCGCCGTGATCGACGAGGTCAAGGTCCGCCTGGCGAAGTCGGGCGCCAAGGTCTCGGACATCGACGGCGTGCGGGTCACGAGCAAGGGCGGCTGGTGGCTGCTGCGCGCCTCCAACACACAAGCTGTGCTTGTGGCGCGGGCCGAAGCCGATACTGAAGCCAATCTCGAAGGCCTCAAGACCGAGCTGGCGGCGCAATTGCGCGCGAGCGGCCTGGATTTGCCGACCGAGAGCGCCCCCCACTAAATCTTCGCGAAGTTCACGATCCGGAACACATAAACGACCCATTGCTTCAGAGGCGGCGCGTTCCTCTGTAGGATCGCGCCGATTTCGCGTTGGGGGTTGTTGTGCGTTTCACGAAGTTTGTTCTGAGTACCGTTGCTGGCGTGGCGCTGTGCGCGCCGGCCTGGGCGCAGCGCGCCGACGAGAACGTCGTTACGGCGGCGGAAGATGCTTTCGGCACGCGCGTCGGCAACGACAACATCGGCCTTTATGAATCGCGCAGCGCACGCGGTTTCTAGTCCGGACATCCTCAAGCGCTCGAATTTGTCGATGGCAGACCCCAGAAACGGGGGCTTTTACCCGCGTCCCGGAGCCACTAGTATCCGCCCCCTTCGGGATGTGGGGTTTGTATTGACCTGGAAGCAGTACGTTTTGGGCACCGCCGCCTGCGCGGTGGTCTTCACAGTCAGTGGTGTTGCGCGGGCCCAGCGGGCAGACGAGAACGCGGTCACCGCGGCCGAAGACGCCTTCGGTACCCGCGTCGGGACTGAGGGCGTCGGTCTCTACGACATGCGGAGCGCCCGCGGGTTCGATCCGCAGCAAGCCGGCAACATTCGCGTCGAAGGCCTGTACATGGACGTGCAGGGGCTCTTCGGCAATCGCCTGACCCGGGCCACCACCATGCGCATCGGCCTGACCGCGCAGTCCTATCCGTTCCCGGCGCCTACCGGCATCGCCGACATCACCATGCATCAGCCCGCCGATCACACCGTGACCAGCGCGCAGGTGCAGTACTCCAAGCCGCGCGGCATGAGCTCGCTGATCCTCGACGTCTCGACGCCGCTGATCGGCGACAAGCTCGGTATGGTCGTCGGCGCCAACTGCTTCCACAGCGGCGGCGAACAGGCGACCGGTGGCGGCATCCTGACCATCGCGGGGCTCTTGCGTTGGCGTCCGAACGACGTCACGGAAGTTATCCCGTTTGTCTTCCACAATCAGACGTTCACGTCCGAAGCGGCACCCGCCATATTCACGGCCGGCAACTTCCTGCCACCCGAAGTCGACCGCAATGTATTCTATGGCCAGAAATGGGCCGTGCGCCGCAACGACGAGCGCAACCTGGGTGTGATCACGCGCTCCAGCCCGTGGCCCAACTGGCGTATTCAGGTCGGCTTGTTCCATTCGCAGCAGGAGCGCTCGAAAAACCACGCGGTGTTCCTGCGCAACACCACGCCGGGCGGGCTCGCGACCCTCGACATCCTCAAGTACCCGCCGCACTACTCGGGTTCCTATTCGGGCGAGGCGCGGGTTTCGGGTGTGTTCACCGACGGCAGTTTCCGTCACACGGTGCATATCGCCACGCGCGGGCGCAGCACGCGCCGCCTGTTCGGCGGCGGCCAGACCCTGAGTTACGGTCCAGTGCAGGTGGGCGTCTACCAGCCGATGGCTGAGCGTGCCTATACCCTTGGCGTGCGGGACAAAGACTTGGTGCGGCAGGTAACGCCTGGCATCACCTATGTCGGGCAGTGGGCAAATGTCGGCGAGTTCAGCCTCGGCCTGCAGAAGAGTTTCTACCGCCGCAAATTCGGCAAGGAGAATGCCGGCCCGCAGACGACGGAGAGCCAGCCTTGGCTCTACAACGGCACACTGGCTTACTACGTCACGCCTGCACTGGCGCTCTATGGCGGCTATACCCGCGGCATTGAAGAGTTCGGCACGGCGCCCGACAACGCCCTAAACGGCGGCCAGCCCTTGCCGGCGGCGCTCACCGAGCAGATCGACGCGGGCGTCCGCTATCGCATCATTCCCGGCGTCAATTTTATCGCCGGTGTATTCGAAGTGAGCAAACCCTATTTCGACCGCAACACGGCTAACCTGTTCACCGACGTCGGCAGCTTGCGTCACCGTGGCATCGAAGTGTCGCTGTCGGGGAAGGTGGTGCAGAACGTCACCGTCATCGCCGGCGCGGTTTTCCTGCAGGCGCGGGTTTCGGGCCTTACAGTCGATCAAGGGATCATCGGCCGTGTGCCTCCGGGCACGCCGCCGCGGCTGATGCGCGTCAACGTCCAGTACGACGTGCCGGCGCTCAAGGGGTTCTCATTGGACGGGCAGGTGGAAGTCGTGGGCGGCCATGTTGCCAATCGCCTGAATACTTTGCGCGTGGGCTCGGCGGCGACGCTGTCGCTGGGAACGCGCTATTCCTTCAACATCGGCCAGACGCGGGCCAACATTCGCCTGCAGATGCAGAACGTTACCAACGCCTATGATTGGGTGGTGGATGGAGCCTCGGGACGCCTGTCGCCCAGCGCGCCGCGCAACTACCTCGCGCGCCTCAGCGCTGATTTCTGAGCCGCTGAAAGTCAGTTCAAATGCCCGATAGCGGCAAAGCAAGGCTTTTGAAGCCAAGTCGAAGCCATTAGTATGCCCGGCTTCGGGATTAGGGGATCAATTTGACCTGGAAGCAGTATGTTTTGGGCGCCGCCTGCGCGGTTGCCCTCACGCAGGGTGACCTTGCGTACGCGCAGCGCGCCGACGAGAACGCTGTGACTTCGGCGGAAGATGCCTTCGGCACCCGCGTCGGCAACGAAGGCGTCGGCCTTTACGACATGCGCAGCGCGCGCGGCTTCGATCCACAGCAGGCGGGCAATATGCGCGTCGAGGGGCTGTATATCGACATCCAGGGCATGTTCGGCATGCGCCTGACCAAGAGCTCAACGATCCGCATCGGCCTGTCGGCGCAATCCTATCCGTTCCCGGCGCCCACGGGCATCGTCGATTTTGCCATCCAGCTTCCGGCAGATCGGACCGTGATCAGCCCGCAAGTGACCCTCAACGCACCCATCGGCATGAACTCGGTGGTCGTGGATGTGTCGACGCCGCTGATTGGCGACAAGCTCGGCATGGTCGGAGGGTTCAATGCCTTCAAGAGCACCAACGAGGCCGGTACCAAGAGCAAGATGCTGACCACGGCCGCGCTGTTCCGCTTTCGCCCGTCGGACAACATCGAGATCATCCCCTTCATCTTCGACAATCGCGCTTTTAACAACCAGATCGCGCCGTCGGTCTTCCTCGCGGGCGCGGCGCTCCCGCTCAAGTACGACCGCGACCTTTTCTATGGGCAGGAGTGGGCAACACGCAAATTGCGCGAGCAAAACCTCGGCCTGATCGTGCGCAGTGCGCTGGGGGTGAACTGGCGGCTGCAGACCGGACTGTTCCACACCGAGCAATCGCGCGCGCGCAATCACGTCGTTTTCTTCCGCAATACCCAAGTCGACGGCAGCGCGAATCTCGACATTCTGCGCTACCCGCGCCACTACCACGGGTCCTATTCAGGTGAGATCCGGGCCTCGCGCGTTTTCACCGACGGCAAGTTCCGCCACACAGTGCACTTCGGCGTGCGCGGCCGCGACGTGGTGCACCGCTTTGGTGGCGGGCAGACCCTCAGCTTTGGTCTGGCCAGGGTGGCTGTCTACCGCGCCATCGCCGAGCCGACGTACACGTTCGGCGTACGCGATGAAGATCTTGTGAAGCAAGTGATGCCGGGCGCGACTTACGTCGGTCAGTGGGCCGGCGTGGGTGAGCTCAGTTTCGGCTTGCAAAAAAGCTTCTACCACCGCGACTTCGGGAAAGAGGGCGGCGCCAGAGCCACGACCAAGAGCCAGCCCTGGCTCTACAACGGCACGCTCGCGCTCTATGCCACCGCCGATCTCGCGTTTTATGCCGGCTATACGCGCGGCCTCGAGGAATTCGGCACCGCGCCGGACAACGTCGTCAACGCCGGCGAGCCGTTGCCCGCCAAGGTGACCAAGCAGATCGACGGCGGTCTGCGTTATCGCATCATCCCAGGCGTCAATTTCGTGGCGGGCGTGTTCGAGGTGAGCAAGCCTTATTTCGACCGCAGCCCGGCCAATATCTTCACCGACGCTGGCAGCTTGCGCCACCGCGGCATCGAAATTTCGCTAGCCGGTAAAGTCGTACCGCACGTGACGGTGGTCGCGGGTGCGGTGCTATTGCAAGCGCGCGTCTCCGGCCCGTCTGTTGACCAGAGGCTGATCGGGCGCATCCCGCCCGGCACGCCGCCGACGCTCTACCGCGCCAGCGTTCAGTACGATTTCGCATCGGTCCGGGGACTGTCGGTGGACGTCACCGGGGAGATCAACGGCTCCCACTATGCCAACCGGCTCAATACCCTGCGCGTGCCGTCCACCGCGCAATTTGGTCTGGGGTCGCGTTATTCGTTCAATGTCGGCGCGACCCGGGCCACGCTTCGGGCGCAGGTCCAGAACATCACCAACAGCTATGACTGGCAGGTGGACGGTGCTTCGGGACGCATCTACCCGACGCAACCACGCCGCTACACGCTGCGGCTCAGTGCCGATTTCTAAGCAGGATTAGTTGGAGGCGACCTGAGCGCTATCGGGCCGTATGGCCTGGCAGGCGCCGGCTTTGGTGGCTTTGGGCACCAGACTGCAGGCGCGCACGAGGTCGGCGTCGTCGCCGAGGCCCATGACACGGGCGCGGTACACCCAACGGCCCTTGATCTTCACCGGCATGACGACGGCGGTGGCGCCGGCGAACGTCGATTTCAAGCTCTTCGTGGCGGTGCCGGCCTGGGTTTCGGCGCGCTCGCGCGTGGAGTAAGCGCCGATCTGGATGCCGGTGGCGTCTTCAAAGGCTTCCATCGCGCTCGCGTTAACGGCGGGCTTGGGTGCGCTCGCCTTCGGCGGGGCGGGGAGCGCGGCCACGCGCGGCTGCGAGATCGCGGGCAGGGCAGTAGTGGTGACGCCCGAACGTGTCACGGGGGTGAAGGGCGCATCGCGGTCGCCCTGTTCGGTCACGTCGGGTGTTCCTTGGGCGAGAGCAATCTGCTGGCCGATATTGTCGGCGAAACGGTCGCTTTGCGTCGGCGTGCGGCCGGCAATGGCCATGTCGGGCTGGCCGGAGAGGACCGCGAAACCCTGGTCCATGAGTTCGGCGAGTTTACGGTCACGCGCGTTGCCCGTGGCGCCGCCGAAAAGCACGCCGATGACGCGGTAGCCGTTTCGCGTGGCCGAGCCGGCGAGATTGTACCCCGACGCAGCGGTGAAGCCGGTCTTGATGCCGTCGGCGCCTTCATAGAACTCGAGCAGGCGGTTATGGGTGCGGATCGTCTGCCCCTGATACATGAACTCCATCTTGCTGAAGTTCGCGTAGTGTTGCGGGTAGTCCTTGATCAACCGGCTAGCCAAGATGGACATATCGCGCACCGACGAAAGCTGGCCCGGATTCGGCAACCCGGAGGCGTTGGCGAAGGTGGTGTTGGCCATGCCGAGGGCGCGGGCACGGGCCGTCATCTTGGCGGCAAACTCACTTTCCGAGCCGCCCAGGAACTCGGCTGTGGCAACGGCAACGTCGTTGGCGGATTTGGTGATGAGCGCACCGATGGCCTGCTCGACCGTCAGTTTCGACTTGCGCGTCACACCTAGCTTCGACGGCGCAGCGCCCATGGCGCGGGGCGAGACCGGGATGCGGCTGTCCATCTGGATCTCACCGCGCTCCAAGGCTTCGAACAGCATGTAGAGCGTCATCATCTTGGTGAGGGACGCCGGATAAGCCCGCGTGTCGGCGTTCACTTCCGAAAGCACCTGACCCGTGGCGGCGTCGACGACGATGGCGGCGTAAACCGGCGCGTTGTAGCGCGCACGCGGGGCTTTCTTGGCGGCGACCTTTTTCTTGGCCGGCGCCTTTTTGGCGGCGGTCTTCTTAACGGGAGCTTTGGCTTTCGCCGGAGCGGCGGCTGGCGGGGTTGCGGAGGCAGCGGCAGCGCTGGAGGCGGGTGCTGTGGCTTCAGGCGCCGCGCTCACCAGAGCGGGCATCGCGCACAGCAGAGAAATTGCGAACAACCGCACTAGTCCGAAGCGCATCCCCGTTCCTACTCTCTCGCACTCAGTTTCTATGCGCCCCGAAACACTCGGGCTGTGGATAACTCGGTCTCAACCCCAAATTCACCGCAAGCTGTACTGTAGGACTGGCCGGTTAACCCGGCGTTATGCTCAGAGGATACGTGTCGATCCTCAGGGTGTCTACAATTTCCTTTTCATCCCCTTGAATCACATGGGGAATCGTAAATTTTTTCGACACGCGCGCAACAGTTTTGCCAGGCTTTGGCGGTTCCTCCGACTAAAATCCCGTTCAGGTGTTTCCGCGGGGACCGCAACGTGACCACCTAAGCGGCGTTTTCGCTAACAACAAAACCCGGAAGACTTGCTGCATAGATGAAACAGCCGTCATTAAATTTCGTTCCACCCCTGGCGCGCCAGGATTTTTGACACATACTTAAGGCCAGCTTTGGTATTCTAACTCACGTGACACCGCTATCTACAGATATGAGCTTGGCCAGACCCTTATCCCCTTGGATCATGAGCGCTGTTCCGACCACCCACGAGGCTAGCCGCCCGCCAGCTGGCATGACGCCGGCCCGCATGAATGACGAGCGCAAGGGCAATGGCGACGACGGCCGGACGACCACGGGCGTGGTGGTCAAGCCGCGGGCCAAGGTCAAGAAACCCTCGATGTACAAGGTGCTGATGCTCAACGACGACTACACGCCGATGGAATTCGTCGTGCACGTCCTAGAGCGCTATTTCCAGAAGAACACCGAGGAGGCCACGCGCATCATGTTGCACGTCCACCAGAAGGGCGTCGGTGTCTGCGGCGTGTTCACCTTCGAGGTGGCGGAGACCAAGGTCAATCAGACCATGGAGCTGGCGCGCAAGAATCAGCACCCGCTCCAGTGTACGCTTGAGAAGGAATGAGGAAGGAGTTTGGGGAGAAAGTGGGAGAAGACACTAAAACGGCTCTCTGGTTGAAAAGGATATAACCGCTTTGTCAATGTTGTCCCAAAACCTCGAGAAAACTCTCCATCTCGCCCTGGCCACTGCGGCCGAGCGCCGGCACGAATACGCCACCCTTGAACACCTTTTGATCGCGCTCTGCGATGACAGCGACGCCATCGCCGTCATGCGCGCATGCAACGTCGATATCGAGCAGCTGCGCGGTATTGTTCGCCAATTCATCAACGAAGACCTGCGCGACCTGGTGTCGATCGCGAGCGACGATCCAAAGCCCACCGCGGGTTTCCAGCGCGTCGTGCAGCGCGCCGCCATTCACGTGCAGTCATCGGGCCGCGAGGAAGTCACCGGCGCCAACGTGCTCGTGGCGCTGTTCTCCGAGCGCGAGAGCCATGCGGTCTATTTCCTGCAGCTCCAGGACATGACGCGTCTCGACGCCGTCAACTACATCTCTCACGGCATCGCCAAGCGCCCGGCCACCGCCGAACGCAAGTCCGTGCATGGCGCCGACCAAGAGGCCAAATCCGAAGAAGTGGTCAAGAAGGGCCGCGAGGCGCTGACGGCCTATTGCGTCGACCTCAACGAGAAGGCCAAGGACGGCAAGATCGATCCGCTGATTGGGCGCGAGAAGGAGATCGAGCGCACGATCCAGATCCTGTGCCGTCGTACCAAGAATAACCCGTTATACGTCGGCGACGCCGGCGTCGGCAAAACCGCAATTGCTGAAGGTTTGGCCCGGCGCATCATCAACAAGGAAGTGCCCGAAGTCCTGTTCGATGCCACCATCTTCTCGCTCGATATGGGCGCGCTGCTCGCCGGCACCCGCTATCGCGGCGATTTCGAGGAACGCCTGAAGGCGGTGGTCTCCGAACTCGAAGCGATGAAGGGCGCGATCCTGTTCATCGACGAGATTCACACCGTCATCGGCGCGGGCGCCACTTCAGGCGGCGCCATGGATGCGTCCAACCTGCTGAAGCCCGCGCTGGCCTCGGGTTCGCTTAAGTGCATCGGCTCGACGACCTATAAGGAATACCGCAATCACTTCGAGAAAGACCGCGCACTGGTGCGCCGCTTCCAGAAGATCGATGTGGCGGAACCTTCGGTCGAAGACACCATCAAGATCCTGAAGGGCCTGAAGCCCTATTACGAAGAGCACCACAAGGTGCGCTACACGACCGAAGCCATCCGCACGGCCGTGGAACTCGCCGCCAAGTACATCCACGACCGCAAGCTGCCCGACAAGGCCATCGACGTCATTGATGAAGTCGGCGCCTCGCGCATGCTGCAGCCTGAGGGCAAGCGCAAGAAGGTGATCTCGGTGAAGGACGTCGAGGACGTCGTCGCCAAAATCGCGCGCATTCCCCCCAAGAGCGTCAGCCGCGACGACAAGAAGTCGCTGCAGAACCTCGAGCGTGACCTGAAGACCATGGTCTTCGGCCAGAACGACGCCATTGTCGCGCTGTCGTCGGCCATCAAGCTCAGCCGTGCCGGCTTGCGCGAGCCCGAGAAGCCCATCGGCAGCTACCTGTTCTCCGGCCCCACGGGTGTCGGCAAGACCGAAGTCGCGCGCCAGCTGGCCGCTTCGCTCGGCATAGAGCTGCACCGCTTCGACATGTCCGAGTACATGGAGCGCCACTCGGTTTCGCGCCTGATCGGCGCGCCGCCGGGCTATGTCGGCTTCGACCAGGGCGGCCTCTTGACCGATGCCGTCGATCAGCACCCGCACTGCGTGCTGTTGCTCGATGAAATCGAGAAGGCGCATCCGGACCTGTTCAACATCCTTCTGCAGGTCATGGACCATGGCAAGCTCACCGATCACAACGGCAAGAGCGTCAACTTCAGGAACTGCATCCTGATCATGACCACCAATGCCGGCGCGTCGGACCTGGCCAAGAACGCCATGGGCTTCGAGCGCGAGTCGCGCGAGGGCGACGACAAGGAAGCCATCGAGCGCATGTTCACGCCCGAGTTCCGCAATCGTCTCGACGCCATCATCACCTTTGCCGGCCTGTCGACCGAGATCGTCGGCAAGGTGGTGGACAAGTTCGTCATGCAGCTCGAGGGACAGCTCTCGGACCGCAACGTCACCATCGAGCTCAGCCAGGCGGCGCGGGATTGGCTCGCCAAACGCGGCTACGACAGCCGCATGGGTGCGCGCCCGCTCAGCCGTGTCATCCAGCAGGAGATCAAGAAGCCTCTGGCCGATCACCTGTTGTTCGGCGACCTCATCACCGGCGGCCATGTCGCGGTGGACGTGAAGGACGGCAAGCTTACGTTCGTCATCACGCCCAACAAGACGCCGCCGAAGAAGGAAGAGGTCGAGGACGACGAGGATCAGGCGCCGGGCAAGAAGTCACACGAACCGGTGAAATAGTTCTTCTTCGCTTTTGAATTGAAACCGCCGCCCTATAGGGGCGGCGGTTTTGTTTTGGGACCCCGGCGCCGGTTTGCCTCGTTAAGGCCTCGTACCAACAGGGAGGTCAAACATGAACGCGATCAAATACGGCGAGAAGAACATCTCGAAGGACAAGGCGCCCGCCAATCCCGGCACATGGGAAAAAGACAACCAAGGCAAACGCCGCGCCAGCCCCAGCCAGCATCCGCAGGGTGAACTCGACAAGGACACGACGGTGAAGTTGCCAGAGGATAAGAAGAGCTACTTACTTCGGCGGTAATGTAACTTTGGTGTCTGCCCGGCTTATCCGGGCCATCCACTCGGCCCAGAGCCGGTTGATGAGTGGATCTCCCGCACGCGCAGGGGACTCGGCGGATGATGACAAGGGCTTGCTAAGGCTGAGTTGCAAACAACTCGTCGAACTTGGCCGAATCGACGGGGGCGGCTGAAGAGATAGCCCTGGAGCAACTCGCACTGGCTGTTCTTGAGGATGCTGCCAGCGCACCAGCGCTCATGAACTCGTGTGTGGTGGCCGTCGTTGAGGGGCATTTCTTCGCTGTCGATCGAGAAGAACAACACCAAACGAGAGGCCGAGTTCGTCAAGTTGGCCCTGAGTTTGCCCAAAGTCTACTGAGACTAAGCGTCGGGTATAACGCCCTAGGTGCCCGCTGCGGGCAGTGTCACGATGAACGTGGCGCCTTGACCCGGCTCCGACTCCACATCGATGGATCCCCCGTGATTCTTGGTCACGAACGTATGGACAAGTGATAACCCTTGTCCGGTGCCGCGCCCCGGAGCCTTGGTCGTAAAAAATAGATCGAAGATGCGGCCCTTGATCTCGGGCGCTATTCCGGCGCCGGTGTCGGTAATCCGTACCTCTACGCCCTGGGAAACCGCGCGGGTTTGTACGACAATCTTACCCTTTCGCGTAGCGCCGCCCGCGTCCTCGATGGCGTGGGCGGCGTTGACGATGAGGTTGAGTAACACCTGATTGAGTTCGCTGGCGTTGGAACGTACCCGCGGCAAATCGGACGCGAGATCCAGGTCGAGGTCGGCCACACATTTCCACTGGTTCTTGGACACCATCGCGGCCGTCCGCACGATTTCATTGAGGTCGTTGTCCTCCTTGTTGCTGCCGACCGGGTGCGAGAAACGCTTCACCGCCAATACGATTTCGGCTATGCGCGCAAGACCGTCAAGCGACTGGGCGATGGCCTGCGGAATTTCCTGATTCAGATATTCCAGATCGAACTCTGCCGTCGTTGCCGCCGCTTTTTCCGCGCCGACCTGCTCTTGCAGTGCGGCAAGGGCGGACCGAAGGTCTCGAAATGCATCGCTTAGGAATTTTGTGTTGTCGGATACGAACTGAATTGGCGTGTTGAGTTCATGGGCGATGCCGCCCGCCATGGTGCCAAGGGATTCCAATCGTTGCGCCTGGCTGAGTTGCGATTCGAGCTGCTTGCGCCGGAGCTCCTGAATCGTGCGGTTGGTGATGTCGCGCACCATCCAAACGGTCGATTGACCCTGGCTGCCGGCGACGGCAGCGCTCACCTCAACCGGAAAATGGGTGCCGTCAGAGCGCTGTGCAATGGTGCTGACCGGATCGAAGGCTTCGGCGATGCCGCGGGCCCCATCCGGTGTCGCAGATTCCAGCTGCGGCAGAAAGTGCTCCAGGCGTTGCTTGCTCGCCAAGGACCGCGTCGAGCCGAACATCTGCTGCGCCACGAAGTTGAGATACTCGATGTTTCTGTCAGCGCCGGTTATCACCACGCCGTTGGGCATGCTTTCAAGAACGGCGCGCATCTGGTCGGCAGTTTGTTTTTGCGCGGCATGGGCCGATTCCAGCTCCTTGTTCGCCGCGTAGAGAGCCCGCGACTTCTCGTCGAGAAGTTTTTCGGCCTCTTTGCGCGCGCGCCGCTCACGCTCGGCCCGCTGTGCGAGGTGGTCGCGATTTGGGGCGCTCGTCGGTTCATTCATGGCGAGGTCTAGTGACGTCTCAGATCGAATCGCACGACGCGACCAGCGGCTTCGTCAACACGAGTCAAGCTGACGTTCTCGCCGAAGTGGGCAAAGCATCCTTCCATCAAGCCCTCGGCAAAATCACCGAGGCAGCGCGGCGATCGGTAGGTCATCTGAAGGTGGGCGGGTCCCGCCTCCACGGTTTCGAAGCTGGGTAGTTCGGCATCTGGATAGAGTTTACGCACCTCGATGTGAACCACCTCGTCGATTGTCTTCAGGAAAGAAAAACTGTCCGACATGCCGGCGAAGAACTGGGGATAGCCCGCGAGGAACCGGCCAAAGAGATGACGGCCATAGGACTTCAGGAGGTCCGGCACCTTGGCGCCGGTTTCCTTGCTCAATGCGATGACCAGTTTGCCCATCTCGGCATGAGGGTATTGACCTGACCGATTTTCTGTACCAGTCGTGATGTTAATCTACTGCATGATTGCGGCCTGATCGAGTGGTGATGGAATCGGGCTATAGGCCGCCGGCGCCGGTGGCCTATAGCCGAGCGCCGAGTGCGGCCTCTTGGTGTTGTAATACTTGCGCCATTGTTCGATCACGACCTTTGCCTCCTTCAGGCTGTAGAAGATTTCGCCGTTCAGTAATTCATCTCTGAGTTTGCCGTTGAAGCTTTCGTTGTAGCCATTCTCCCACGGGCTGCCGGGTGCAATGAACAGGGTCTTCGAGCCGATCCGTGCGAGCCAATCGCGCACAACTTTGGCAGTCATCTCTGGCCCATTGTCTGACCGAATGTGCTCAGGGATTCCGCGATGGAGCATCGCCTCGGCCAGGGCCTCAATGACGCCAAAGCTGTTGATCCGCCGTGCCACACGGATCGCTAGACACTCACGGGTATGTTCATCGATCAAGGTCATGAGCCTGATGCTGCGACCATCATGCGTCTGGGTTGCCACAAAGTCATAGCTCCAGACGTGATTGCGCCGCTCTGGCCGCAGGCGAACGCACGACCCGTCATTCAGCCACAGCCGGCCGC
>CAISTS010000010.1 GCA_903888485.1 uncultured bacterium
ATGGAGCGGGTGAAGGGAATCGAACCCTCGTCGTAAGCTTGGAAGGCTTCTGCTCTACCATTGAGCTACACCCGCGCCGGCACGTCAGTGCGTGCCGCAGTTTTACGCACCCGCCGGTCCCACCGGCAAGCGCTTTGTCGTTAAAAAACGGTGCTACCTGCGGCCACATCCTTGACGATGACCGCGCCGGCGGCCACGACGGCCCCTGCGCCGACCTTGATATTTTCGATAATCACAGCGCCCGCGCCGATATGGGCGCCCTCGCCCACCGTGACGTTGCCGCACAGCGCCGCGCCCGGCGCGATATGGACATGGGCGCCAATGCGGCAGTCGTGATCGACCTGAGCGCCGGTGTTGACGATGGTGTTGGCGCCGATCTCCGCGCCGGGATGCACGACCGCGCGGGTGATGATGTGGCAGCCCTCGCCCAGCCTCGCATACTTCGACACCGTCGCGGCGGGGCTGATGACTTGGGCGAAAGTGTAGCCTTTGGCTTTGAAGGCCTCGAACAGCGCGCGGCGCGCCTTGAGTCCGCTGTCGCCCTGCTTGGCGACGTTGCCGAGCGCGTTGACCAGCAGCACGCTCGCGGGCGCATGTTTAGCTATGACATCGTCATCGCCCAACACCGGGACGCCATCAACCTCGGTGTTGTGAAGGGTGGGATCGCGGTCCAGCAGACCGAGCAGCGGCGCGGAACCAGTACGCACGATGTCAACCACCACGCGCGCATGTCCGCCGGCGCCGAGAATGAGCAAGGGCCGGCTCATGCCCGCACCTCGCGCAGGACGTCGAGCTGGCGGCGCATGGCGTCGTCACTGAGCTCGTAGGCTTCGATCACCCACGGTATGCCGCGGAATTCCTTGAGGCGCGGGAAGAACCACGCCTCGCGCCCAAAGGGCAGGTTCTGATCTTCCTGGCCGTCGTTATCGCTGAGGTGCAGCGCGCGCACGTGCGGCGCGACGCGGGTGAGAAACGCATTGGGATCGAACCCTAGCGCCGTCGCCGAGACCTTGGCGTGGCCCATATCGATGAGGAAGCCGACATTGGGCCGGTCGACATCGGCCATGAAACGTACGATCTCGTCGGCGTCGGTCATCAGCAGCGGGTTGGCCGGAGAACGCGCGAGATAAACCGGCGATATGACATTGTTTTCCAGCACCAGCGCTTTGCCGCGCTGCGCGGCGTAGTCGGCGACAACGCGCACCGAGCGCAGCATAAGTTCAGTCGCGCCCTTGCGATCCGTGTGCGAATTCTTGAAGGCTTCGGCCTGTTCGGCGGGCTTGCCGAGCTGATGGGCCTTGAGCGCTACGGCATAACCACTATGCAGACTATAGAACGCGCCTCCCACCATCACCGACAGATCGAGTGCGCGGCGGCAATGTTCGAGGCTCCAACGCAGGCCCTCATCGTCGCTCGATGTAAGATTGAGCACGCGGGGCTCGGCGGGCGCTGGAAAGTAGTTGTGCACGAGGAAAGTCAGCCCCGCCTTCATGCCGGCGCGCACGACATCATCCAGCGCCGGTTCATGTTCGAGGCCCGAGCTGAGTTCGACGTGGGTGACGCCCAGACGTAACGATTCGTCGATGACGCCGCGCAAGGAGCGCGTGCGGAACGCGCCGGAGGACATGTAGATGGTCATGCCCGCCCTCCGACGATATCGGTCCAGGCGAGCGCGCTGTCGGCGGGAATATCACGGGCGGCGGTCGCGCCCACGACCTTGTCCCACGCCGTTGGCGGCACGTCGGACAAGGGCCGCTTGAGGATCAGGTCGGCAGTGGAGATCACGCTGCCTTTGGCGATAGCGCGGCGCGCGACGATACCGCGGCGCATGTTGGAAATGTTGCGCACCTCGTTGGCGGCCGGGCGTTTGATCCCATCGCCGAGAGCGGATTCAGTTTCGCGGATAGCCTGCACCAAACGCCGCATCTCGGCGGGTTCCAAAGACGTGGGCTGATCGGGGCCGGCCATGGTTTTGTCGAGCGTGAGGTGCTTCTCGATGACGCAAGCGCCCATGGCAATCGACGCGATGCAGGCGCTATCGGTTTGAGTATGGTCGGAGTAGCCGACTAGCACGCCGAGCTGCTCCCGCAGCGTCACCATGGCGCGCAAGTTCGAGTCCGAGATCGGCGACGGATAGTTGGTCGTGCACTGGAGAAGAATGAGTTGGCGGTTGCCGGCAGCGTGCACCACCTGAACCGCAGCCTTCACTTCTTCCATCGTGCACATGCCGGTGGATAGGATCACCGGTTTGCCGGTCGCGGCAGTGTAGCGGAGCAACGAAGGTTCGGCGGCGTGGATGGACGCGAGCTTGAACGCCGGCACGCCGATGCTCATGAGGAAATCGACGTCCTCCTCGTTGTAGGGCGTGGACATGAACGCAAGGCCCGCCTTGTCGCAAGCCGCGATCAAGCCGGGATAAGCCGAAGGCGTGAGTTCCAACGCGCGCAACATGTCGATTTGCGATTCCGTGCGGTCGGTGACTTCCAATTGGTAAGGCGCTTTGGGTGCGTTGGCGGTCGCGACGCGTTCAGCCTTGAAGGTCTGGAACTTGACGCAATCGACGCCGCTGGCCGCGCCCGCGGCCACAAGCTTGTGCGCGAGATCGACCGCCCCGTTATGATTGACGCCGGCTTCGGCGATGATGAAGGCCGGATACCCCTCGCCGATCGTACGGTTACCGATCTTGACGGACGCGAGCGTCACGACGCGGCCTCCAGATCGGCGAGCGTGATCTGCTGCCATTTTGGAATGGCGTGGCGCGTGTGGCGCCCGTCGATGCTTGCATATTTCATGGGCGACAGACCGGCTTCGCTGCCTTGCGTGCGCAGGAATGAAACATCGGCGCGCGTGAGCGCAGAGCCCGCCGGAATGTCGCGCGCGGCGACGATGCTCTTCTTCTGGAAGCGGCGGTATTTCTCATCGCCTTCAGTCGGCGGTGGAAAGAACGCCGGACCCAGCGCACGCGAGCCCGCGCGCACGGTGCGTACATAATTTGCGAATTCTTCGGGCTCAAGCGCCGCCTGCCAGTCCACGCCCTTGGCCGCACGGTCGAGCACCACATGCTTTTCAACCATGCACGCGCCCATGCCGACGGCAGCGAGGTCGAGGTAAGGCGCCAAAGGCAAGCTCGCGTCGGTATGATCGGCATACATGACGAGGCCCTTGAAGGCCTCCTTCAAGAGCGTAATGCGGCGGATGTGCGCGTTGTCGGACGGGGTCGGGAAGTTCTGCACGCCGTGCTGCAGGATCATCTGCACGCCGCCATGCTTCAGCGAAAGCGCAACCGCCTCGCCAACTTCTTCCCGCGTGGAAGCCCCCGTGCCGACCGTAAAGGGCAACCCCGACTTCGCCGCGCCGATGATCAAGTCGGGGTTGGAGATGTCGGAAGAATTGAGCTTCAACATGTCGGGCTTCATGGCCAGCGCCCAATCGAGGCTGACATCGTCGTAAACAAAGGCCGACACGGCGATGTCGTGAGTACGTGCGTAGGCCATCAAATCGGCCCACTGCTCGCGCGTGAAGGCGAGATCCTCGATGAGTTTGTAGAATTCGAGCGAGCCCACCATATTGGCCGGCGGATAGAAGAATTCGAGCTGTACCGCGTCGGCCCCGGCCGCTACGACGCTGTCGATCAAGCGCTTGCACTTCTCGATGCTGCCCTGATGGCCGCAGGCTATCTCGCCAATGATGTAAACTGGATCGGCGTCGCTGACGCGTTTCCCGCGTATCGTGACGCTGGTGGAGAGCGCTGTCATAGGATGCTCACGTAACCGCGTTCGATCAAGAACTGGGCGTAATCGAAGTCTTGCGCGTTGTCGATGTCGATGGCGGGCGGCATCGTCACGCCGCGCACGCGCCCGGTGAAAAAGCTGCGCAGACGGCGGAAAGAATCGATCCACGAGAAGTAGAATGCGCCGCTGGGACGGTACGTCGGCGCCTGATCCTGCGAGCGGGTGTTGCCCGTGATGAGCGGCGAAGGATTGTAGAGCGTCTGCATGGCCCCAGCGGCATCGAACGTCACCGCGGACTGCGGCGAGAAGTCGTAGGGCATGAAGCTGAGCGCCGCGTCGAAATCACGGCTCAACCCTTCGAAGCCTTCCCGTACGTGGGCGGGCGTGCGGAACGGGAACGTCGGCAGCATCATACCGATGACGTCGAAGTCGGCGCGCACGTCGTCACGATCGACCAACTCGCCGATGACATCGACCACCTTCACCTTGTCGCCGGCGAGAATATCGGCGCGGTCGTCGACGCTCACACCTTTGCGAGTGAGGGCGACGGTCTTGATCTCGGGGTCCTCGGTGGACACCATCACACGCCCGAACGGCGCGGCGGCGAGCGCCACATCGACGGCATGCAGGATCAGCGGCTTGCCACCCAGCGGCAGCACGTTCTTGCGCGGCAGGCGCTTGGAGCCGCCGCGCGCCGGAATAACGACAAGTGTGCGTTTCGGATCGGGCATTACACCTGAGCCGCGTGATTGGGCGCGCGCTGGCGCCAGCCGAGCTTATCGACGCAGTCGCGCAGCTTCGTCTGTTGCGCGTCATTGAGGCGCGGCAGCGGCGCGCGCTCGAAAGCCGGCATGAGGCCCAGGAGATGCATGGTCTCCTTCAAGGCAAGATGCCAGCCGAGCGAAACCGCCACGTCGAAGTAGGGATCTTCATAGGCGCGCACGATGGCGTGGGCGCGGTCGTTCTGCCCCGCGCGCATGGCGGCGTAGAAGTCCTTGGCCACCTGCGGAAAGAAGTTACCAAGGCCGACGAGGTAGGCTTTGGCGCCGGCGTGGAAGTCGCGCATGAACAGCCTCTTGCTGCCCGCGCCGATGATGCCGCACTTCGCGGACAGGCGGCGATGCAGGAGATAGGCGTAACCGCCGTCCATGCATTCTTCCTTCATGCCGACGAGACCCGGCATGTCGGTCAGCTTGTCGAGCAGGTCGAGGCTGTACTGCTGATTGCCGCCGTAGCCGCTACGCATCGGCATTTCATGGATCATGACGCCGATGGAGACGGCGTCCGTCAGCGCCTTGAAGAAGTCGAGCACTGCGGCTTCGCCGTAATAGCGCTCGGGGAAATAAGCGATGTAGGCATCCGCGCCGACCTTTTCCGCGTGGCGTGCGAAGTCGACATTGACGCCCGTTGTACCCACCAAGGGGCCCGCGAGAATGACAACGCAGCGGCCCTTAGCGGCTTTGGCGATCGTCGCATTGACGTCCTTGATTTCATCGTTGGTGAGCAAGTTGAAGCGGCTGGTGCCGATGGTCGACATGATCGCCGGCACGCCCACGCCCGCGAGGAAGTCGACATAGCGCTCCAGCGCGGCGAGATCGACGGCGCCGCTTTCCGTGAACGGCGTCGGCAACGGAAAAACCGGGCCTTCGAGTTTGAAGCGCAGATGGTCGCGCGAGAAATTTGCCATGAGGTCCTCGGGTGATGCGGCGTCAAGCGCGGCGGACTTGGAACACCAGTTGTGTGCGCACCACGTGCAGGAAGGCATCGCAGACGCGGTCGACTTCGGCGACGGTCAGATCGCTGGCGGTCGGCAGGCTGACGCCGCGCTGCGCGACATCGTCGGCCACGGGGCACGGTTTGGCGATGCCCGCGCGGTAGGCCGGTTGCGGGTGCAAGGGATAGAACACGCGGCGGGTTTCGATGCCCTTCTCGTTGAGCTTCTCGAGCAAGAGGTCGCGGCTCATGCCGAGCGCGTTCTCGTCGATGGAGATGGTGTAAAGCCAGTGCACGTTCGTCGCCCAGGCTGCGCGCGGCGGCAGCGTGATGCCTTGGATGTTGCCGAGGCGCTTGTCGTAGCGCGCGACGAGCTCGCGCCGGCGCGCAAGGAACGTCTCGACACGCTCCATTTGCGCAACGCCCAGGGCCGCCTGCAGGTTGGTCATGCGGTAGTTGAAGCCGGCATACTCGTGCCAATAGCGGCGTTCCTTGGTCATGCCGTGATCGCGCAGCACGGCCATGCGCGCCATCAGCGCGGGATCGCCGGTGAGGACCATGCCGCCCTCGCCCGTGGTGATCATCTTGTTGGCAAAGAAGCTGTAGCAGCCGACGTCGCCGATACGGCCGGTCTTGCGGCCTTTGTATTCCGCGCCCAAGGATTCGGCGCAATCTTCGACCACCCGCAAGTTCGCTTTGCGCGCGATCTCCATAATTGGGTCCATATCGCACGGATGCCCGTAAAGGTGCACCGGGATCACGGCCTTGGTGCGCGGCGAAAGCGCGGCTTCCATCGCTACGGGATCGAGCGTCCAAGTGACCGGATCGATGTCGACAAACACCGGTGTCGCGCCGGCATGGATGACTGCGTTGGCGGTAGCGCCGAAGGTCAGGTCGGGAACGATGACTTCATCGCCCGGACCAATGCCGAGCGCCGCGAGCGCGAGATGCAGCGCTGTGGTGCCCGAAGATGTGCACAGCGCGTGGCCGCCGCCCATGTAGGTCTGGAACGCGTTCTGGAATTTCTCGATGTAGGGCCCTTGCGAGGACACCCAACCGGTGGCGAGGCAGTCGTTGACGTACTTCGCTTCGTTACCGCCGAGCGCCGGCTGCGCCAGTGAGACGCGCCAGAGGTCGGCCCAGCTGAGCAAATCGACCGGCCGGCCGGCCTCATCGACGACGGGCAGATGACGGATTCTGTCACTGAGCAGGGCGAGGTTCGCTGTGTGTTCGGCGTCCGCGCGTCCAACGGTGATGTTTGAATTGATCAGCGCCGCGGCGGCCGTATCGAGGCCGCTCGCCCCAACGATGGCGCGGCGAATGTCACCGTCGGTCAGCACGCCCTGGAGGATGCCGCTGTCGTTGACGATCAGGACGATGCCGCCCACGCCCTCGTTCAGCCGTTCCATGACCTGGCGCAAGGTCGCGGTGGTCGGCATCAGGTTGCGCGCGATGTTGGTCCGGCGGGTCACTGCTAAATCACTGAAAATGAAAGAAAAAGCTTGTCAGAATACAAGCCTAGCGCACGCTTGTTAATAAAGCGCCAAGTATGGGTGAAATTTTGGAGGGGGTCTATGTCCCCCAAGGACGCGGGGCGCCTATGCGCCGGGGGCCGGGAACTTCAGGTAGGGCTCGACCTTGCCTTTGAGCAGGATGGTCATGGGGTTGCCCTTGCGGTCGAGGCTGCGGCCCGCCGCGACGCGGATCCAGCCCTCGCTGACGCAGTATTCCTCGACCGTGGTCTTCTCGACACCGTTGAAACGCACGCCCACGCCCTGCTCCAGCAACGCCTGATTGAAGTGCGGGCTGCGCGGATTGGTGGAGAGCCGGTCGGGAAGCATCTCGGTCATAGGTGGTTCTCGTTCTGGTAACGCCCGCCTTCGCTGGAGCTTCGGCGGGCACCAGCTTTCTTAGGCTCGCTACGCTCGCCAACGAAAGCTAGGTGGTGGAGGGAGAATCCTCCGCACCAGTTTCTAGCATCGTCTGGCTGCGTCGGAAAAGGGTTCATTTTAGGCGCTTAAACACTACACAAGTGTATGGTGTCGTCTAGCTGCGTATGGCACAATCCAATCCGTTATTGTGGGTATCGTTGAGGGTAAGCCTCTGAAACTCCGAACCACCGTCACCGGCAAACTTACCGCCCTGGACGTGAAGAACGCCAAGGAGCCTGGCCTGTACGGCGACGGCGGCGGCCTGTGGCTCCGGGTCCAAGCCAACGGGACCAAAACCTGGGCATTCAGATACAAGCTCGGCAAGGCCAGGGAAATGGGTTTGGGGCCTCTCCACACATTTTCTTTGGCGGAGGCTCGCGACCGCGCCAGAAACGCCCGCCAACTGCTTAAGGACGGGAAAGACCCTATCGAGGTCAACCGGGACATCCTGGCTGCCGCGAAAGCCGATAAAGCCAAGGCCATCACCTTCAAGGAATGCGCCGAGCGGTACATCGAAACCCATAAAAGCGGCTGGAAGAACGCCAAGCACCTGTACCAATGGAAGGCGACGCTTAAGACCTACGCCTACCCGGTCCTGGGCGATGAGCCAGTTAACAAGGTTAATACGGCTCTGGTCCTGAAGGTGATCGAGCCGCTGTGGTCGTCAAAGACCGAGACCGCTTCGCGCCTTCGGGGCCGAATCGAAAAGATTTTGGATTGGGCGCGGGTTCGTGGGCATCGCCAAGGCGAAAACCCGGCGCGCTTGAAGGGGCACATTGAGAACGCCCTCCCCAAGCTCTCCGACGTGCGCAAGATCGAACATCACCCGGCCCTGCCCTACGCCAAGGCCGGCGCATTTATGGCGGATCTTCGCAAACAGAGCGGTATCGCCTCCCGTGCCCTAGAGTTCACCGTACTGACGACGGTTCGGACCAATGAAGCCCTTGGGGCCAAGTGGCCGGAGATCGATCTGGAAAAAGCCCTCTGGATCATTCCGCCTGAGCGCATGAAGGGGCGCAAGTCCAAGGCGGTTGAACATCGCGTGCCGCTGTCAAAGCAGGCGGTGGCTGTGCTCAAGGGTCTCAAGAAGTTGGGCGACGATGCTTTCGTGTTCCCGGGTGCTTCCGAAGGTAAGCCGCTGTCGAACATGGCCATGCTGGAGGTACTGCGGCGCATGGGCCACGGCGAATTCTCCGTTCATGGTTTTCGCAGCACGTTCCGCGATTGGGCGTCGGAACAAACGGCGTTTCCTCGCGAGGTCTGCGAGATGGCGCTAGCGCACACCATCAAAAACAAGGCGGAAGCTGCGTACCGCCGCGGCGATCTGCTCGACAAGCGCGCGAAGTTGATGGGTGCATGGGCCGATTACCTCGATAAGGTCCAGAAGGTCACCGGCAACAACGTTCTGCAATTGGCGATGGCTCTCGCTTAACTTCTAATTGGCGCGGCTAGGGTAGCTCCCGAACATCCGTCCCGCACGGATTGCCGCGCCAACCACACTGCGGAGCGCTTGCGGAGGCGCAATGTATACAATACCGGTCGGATTTCTTGGCGTGGATGATGCTCTGACGCTCGCGACTAACAAGCGTTACGGCGAGCGGTTGCCGAATGGCAATAGACATTCAGCCAAGGACAAGGAGGCCTATCGGTGGGCCGAAGCACACTTGATCCTCCAAGCGCTCCGTAACGGTACGTTTTATGGTTACCTCAATCCCGGAACGCCGGAGCAATGTCGAGTTGGGCTAGAATACTGGAACGATGATTCGCAGGTTGCGGCCTTAGCGGCCAATCGGCCCGCGGACCTTGGCGGCGAATACGCATTGATCTACTTCGATGAGTCAGAATTCAAATCGTGGCTACAAGTCCAAGACGCGGTAGAGCCGGGCATGGTCAGAATAGATCAGTACACCATGGATCCCGCGCACGCTTCCGCCGAGATTAAGGCTCTCCTTGCCAAGCACAGCGCGGAGCAAACGCCTAAATCGCCAACGGCTGTTGACAACTCAGAGGGTTCCCCTTCAGTCGATGGGGTCAGTCCGCCATCTCCCGAGATGCGGCGCAAACCCGCACTGAAAGCGGATGCGGAAAGCGAAGCGAAGAATATTGTGGTTGCCGAATGTGACAAGGGCATCTCGGCGGGAATCGCGCCGCGGGCGGATAGAATTGTGTCCCTCCTGACAACCGCTATGCCAAATTTTGGAAGGCGGCGAGCGCGCATAGCTGTGCGCGAAGTGTTCCAAGAGCGTGGGTTCACCGTCCGACGAGGACGCCCGCTTGCTGAGAATAATTCGCCGGAATAATTCGCCAGCATAAATTCGCCGCACGCTGGCGAATTTAGACGGCGAATTTTACGCCTGCCATCTTGACCTCCGTCAGTCCGGCGACGTTTCCGGACGTTTTAGCGGAGACTCCGATGGAGCACGATTCCGATGCCGACTTAAAGAGACTTCGCCCGTGGTGCGAAGCCAACGACATCCCCGTTTCAACGCTATATGAGAAACTGAAGCTGCACGGCCTGAAGCCGATCAAGATTGGCCGAGGGTCTTACCTTGACCGCCAAACCCGCCAACTGTTCGTCACCGGACAGGTGGCGTAATGACCTACATCAAAGCAAACGGCGCGACTCTTGGGAGCCGCGCCGCAGATGATATGGCCTTGCCGGGTCATACCGAAGATCAACACCAAGAAAATACCACCGTAGCGGCACCTGGGCAATCCAACTTTGTCCGCGTCGATGGCGGCCACTATCGCAAGGCTGACTTTGCCGAAGCGATGCGCCGTGAATCCATGCGTGGGCGGGATTGGGCCGATAGGTTCACAGACATTCCCGCCGCAAAAAACCGCGCGAGGATCGCGGCGCTGCAGGCGCGCGAGAGCGGCACGCGCGACCCGTTCGCCCTCGTTCTGGGGGTGCCGGCCGATGAGTAAGCGCCTCGCTGTAACTTTCACCTTAGACGACCGCCCCGACGACCTGACCGCGATAGGTCGCGACGGCTGGGCATTGTGCGAGCTTGTGAAGGCTGGCGATGCCGGCCTTACGACGCTGCAAAACCCAGCTCCGAGGTGGAGTCACTACATTTGGAAACTTCGCGGTCTCGGCGTCAACATCGAGACCGTTGACGAATCGCACGGCGGACCGTTTGCCGGCACTCACGCGCGCTACAAGCTCAAGTCACGCGTGCGCGTCGTGGATCTTGCCGGGGGTGCCGTATGACCTGGCACAAATTATCCGACCTGACCGCGGCTATCGTCTCCCGTCATGCCTTCCAACGGGTGATAGAGCGCCTGCCAAATGACGCGCGCGTTGAGTGGCTCTTTGATGCTGTTCACCGGCTCGAACCCTCCAAGGCCAAGCGCCTTATCCTCCAGGCGCGAAACCCCGAGGTCGCATTCCTCGATGACGGCCAAGCCGATCTTATGCTCGATGCCCTCGGCATCCGGGAGGCGTGAGCATGGCAAAGGTAAGAAAGATCGACTTCAGCCCAGACGAATTCCTGATCGGCGTTACCGGCATGAAGCCTATGGATATTGCGGTGTACTGGGTCGCGTGCTCCCTGATGTATTCGAGCGGAGACGCGATCCAGGCCGATGACGAGCGCCTGTTCTCCATCATCAAGGCCCGCAAGTCCGACATCATCGCGACCCTCAATAGGCTGGTGGCTCGTGGCAAGTTGCAGCGAAACGGTAGCGAACTTGCACAGAAACGGTGTCGAACTGAGCTTGAACGTGCTGCGGAGCGGATACAAAACGCAACCGATGCTGCATCGAAGCGGTGGCGAAACGAAGGTGATATTGCTTCTAAGCAAGGGGTTACAGATGCGACCGCAGAAAATGGCGCATTGCTATCACTAACTACCACTACCACCACCACCAACTCTATATCCCCGGATTCTCCGGGCGATAGTGCTGCCGTTGTTAATTTCCCCGGCGGTGAAACACCGAAGGCCGGCAGGCGTCGAAAGAACCAGCATCTTGAGCCCGAAGGGTTTGCGCCGGTCTATGACGCGTTCCCGCTGAAAGCCGATCCCGACGACGCCGCGCGCGCCTTCCGCAAGGTTGTCGAGGCGGGCAAGGCAACGCCGGAGGAGCTGTTATTTGCGGCCAAAGCCTATGCGCGTGAGCGCGCTGGGCAGGATCCGAAGTTCACGAAGCACATGGCGACGTGGCTCAATAAGGGCAGCTACCGGAACCAGTCTCAACCCAGCCAAGCGCGTAGTGGGGGGTGTCCGCTATGAGCCTGCAAGCAAACCTGCTCGATAACGGCATCCGGCTCCGGGGCTATGGCGAAGGCTCAAGCAAAGTTCTGTGTCCGCGATGCTCGCACACCAGGAAAAACAAGACTGAGCCGTGCCTGTCGGTAACGGTCGATGACAAGGGCGCGACTTGGCTTTGCCATAACTGCGGCTGGAGCGGCGCGGCCAATGAGCGCGAGCGCAACGTCGTCCCGATGCGTCGGCCCGTGAAGGTCGAGCACAAGCCCGGCGGCTTGCCGGCGAACATCGTTGAATGGTTCGCAAAGCGCGGTATCCCGGCAACCGTGCTGGAGCGCAACCGCATAGGCCACGAGCATGTGTGGATGCCCGGCTGCGAGAGCGGCGCAACGGAACCCGCGATAACATTCCCCTACGTGCGCGGCGGCGAGGTCGTGAATGTGAAGTATCGCGGCCAGGGCAAACGGTTCAGACAGGTGAAGGACGCCGAAAAGATCTATTTCGGCCTGGATGACATCACCGGGCAATCGACGGTGATTATCTGCGAGGGCGAGCTAGACAAGCTGGCGCTCGAAGTGGCCGGTTATCTCAACGTCGTATCCGTGCCCGATGGCGCGCCGAAGCTGGTGAAGGATCAAACCCCGGACCCTGAAGAGGACAAGAAATTCTCCTATGTCTGGAACTGTCGCGAGGCGTTCGAGAATGTCACCAAGATCATATTGGCGGTCGATGGCGACGGGCCCGGCGAAGCCCTGGCCGAAGAGTTGGCGCGGCGCTATGGCAAGGTTCGCTGCTGGCGCGTGACTTGGCCCAGCGCGGGCGATGTCGCGTGCAAGGATGCAAACGAGGTCTTGGTCGATCACGGGCTCGAAGTTCTGCGCGAGGTGATCGAAGGCGCGCAACCGTATCCCATCAAGTCGCTGTATGACGCTGGTGTGTATGAGTCCGACGTTCTGCGGCTCTATCGCGGCGAGACGGCAAAAAGCTATTCCACGGGCTGGCCGGCAGTCGATGAGCTGTATCGCGTGCGCCCTGGCGAGTTGACCGTCGTAACCGGCGTCCCGAATAGCGGCAAGTCTCAGTGGGTGGACGCCTTGAGCGTAAACCTGATGACCGCAAGCGGCTGGCGGGTGGCCTATTGCTCGTTTGAGAATCCCCCGGCGCAACATCTCGCCAAGCTGGCGGAGTTGTATCTGCGCGCGCCGTTCTGGGAGGGGCCACACTTCACGCGCATGAGCGAAGCCGAATTGCGGTCGGCAGTCGCTTGGCTAAGGGAACGGGCTTACCTGATCCGGGCAGAGGATGAATCCCCAACGATTGATTGGGTCCTGGAAACCGCGGCGGCGGCTGTCATGCGTCACGGCATCAAGGGGCTGGTCATAGACCCGTTCAATGAACTTGAGTCCCAGCGGCCTCCGCATCAAACAGAAACCGAATACGTGAGCGGTCTCCTATCCAAGGTCAAACGCTTCGCCCAGTCGCATGGCGTCCACGTCTGGTTCGTCGCGCATCCGGCGAAGATGTACCGGGGCCAGGACGGCAAGCTGCCTATTCCGTCGCTCTACGACATCGCCGGCTCGGCTCATTGGGTCAACAAGGCAGATGTCGGCATCGTTGTCGCGCGCGATTGGGATACCGGCGTTGTCACGGTTCACGTCAAAAAGGTCCGCTTCAAGGAAATCGGCACGGTTGGCGCTGTGACGCTCGATTACGAGAAATCGTCGGGCCGGTACAAAAACGCGCAACGGGTGGGGGCGTAGGCATGAGCGAGCATCTTGCAACCCAACCCGAGACACCCGCGCCGGCATTCGAGCCGGAAGAAATCGACGCCGAAGAGGTCGCAGAGTGCGCCCGGCGGCTAATGGTTTGGCTCCTGCAATACAGGGGCTCCGTCGTGGTTTTGCGACATATCTGCCGGTTCGGGCCCTACCGCGTGCGGCGCGTCGATGTAGCGCGGCGGTCAATGAACCTGCTGGCGGCTAGAGGGCTGGTTACGCCGGTTCCGAATATCCGCATTAAGCATCGTTTGAACAAAGAAGCGTGGGTGATTCAAGTATGAGCATGACATGCACAATTTGCCGACATCCCGACCGAACCGAAATTGAATTGGAGGCGGTGCGCGGCGTTTCATACCGCAACATAGCGGAACACCGTGATATTTCTGCAACGGCGGTATTCCGGCACGTCAAAGAGCATTTGCCGGCGATGCTTGCGGCATCCGAAGAGGCGCGCGAGTTCGCCTGCGCTGAAACCATCATGGGCCAGATTGAAGGGCTGCGGGATTCGGCGCTGCGGATTCTGCATAAGGCCGAACAGTCCTGGGAGGACACGCCCGAGGCTTACGATCCCGAAACGGCGCTGAAGGCTATTCGCGAGGCGCGCGGCTGCGTCGAGCTAATGGCGAAGGTGGCCGGCGAGATAAAGGACGGTCCGACGTTCAACGTCACGCTGTCGGCGGAATGGGTACAGGTGCAAAGCATCATCCTAGGGGCCCTGAGCGCCCATCCCGAGGCGCGCGTCGCTGTCGCTGGGGCACTCAAGCAACTGGAGGCACCTGTCGATGCTGATGCGGCGTAAGGTGCGGGGCCCGGCTATTCACGTTCGCGGGGCGATGGCGTCGGATCTGGCGGCGGCGCTGGACCCGGTTGTGTTCGCGCAAGACAAACTCGCATTTGACCCTGATGGCTGGCAGGGGGACTTTTTGCGCGAAACCAAGAACAGCTTGCTCAATTGCTCGCGGCAGTCCGGGAAGTCTACGACCACGAGCGTTAAGGGGCTGCACGTCGCTACCTATCAGCCGGGCGCGCTCGTGCTGCTCGTGTCGAAGGCATTTCGGCAGTCGCAAGAGCTCTTCGGCAAGGTGACAGACTTCCGCAAGCGTCTTGAACCCGGCCCGGTGCTGATCGAGGACAACAAACTCTCCGCCACCTTCAAGAGCGGCAGCCGCATCGTTTGTCTGCCGGGCTCGGGCGATACCATTCGCGGATTTAGTGGGCCCAGGCTCATTATCGAGGACGAGGCCGCATTCGTTGACGACGGCGTTTATACCGCGGTGCGTCCCATGCTCGCGGTTTCGGGTGGGCAGCTCGTAATGATGTCCACGCCGCACGGTAAGCGGGGGCACTTCTACGAGGCGCACAAATCAAACGAGTTCCGCGTATTCACCGTGACCGCGGACCAATGCCCGCGCATCTCGAAGGAATTCTTGGAGAGCGAGCGTAAAGCGCTGGGCGACGCGGCCTACAGGCAGGAATATTTTTGCGAATTTCTCGATACGACGGATCAGGTTTTCAAGTCCGAGCATATCGAGCGCGCCATCACTGACGACGTGAAGCCCCTATTCGGACCGGCGGGCCAATTCGTCGTCCAACCCCTCAAGTTCTAGGAGTAACCATGCGATACCTGAAACACTACCTCGTTGGCGTCTCGGTCGGCATTGCCTCGCAACCCTCGGCTATCGCAATTGTCGAAGCGGAGTCAGTGACGGCGCACGGTGAGCTAACGGGCAAAATAAAAACCATGCGCCTTCGGCACCTGCAACGGCTGCCTCTCAGCGCCACCTATCCCAACCTTGCGGAACAGTTGCGCTCGCTGCGCGACGGATTGAAAGCGCATGAAGAGGGCCCGTCGTCCGCGCTGATTGTGGACGTAACCGGCACCGGGCGCAGCGTCACCAAGTTCCTACGCGATGACACTTTGGAACCGATAGAGGTCTGCATCACCGCCGGCATGGGCCAAGCAGAAGTCGAGCCGGGATATTGGCGCGTTTCCAAGAAAGAGTTGGTCGGCCAACTCCAGGTCCTTATGCAGTCCGATAGCTTCCAGGTTTCCAGTGGGCTCGATCTCGTGCCTGAGTTCACGGAAGAAATGCGGAATTTCCGGATGCGCGCGAGCGCCGCGGCTGGCGACGATATCGACTCTTGGCGCGATAGCACGGCAGATGACTTGGTATTTGCGACCGCTCTCGCGACGTGGCGGGGGCAAACAGACATCCCGCCCTCAAAGGCCGCATTGGCAGATCTATATAAGAAGTTGGATGAACACTCCAAGATGATGGCGCAATGCGTCGCCTAACCATTGGCGTCGATCTTGGGCAGGCAAACGATCCGACGGCCATCGCGATTGCAGAGGACGGGAGGCATATCCGGCACCTTGAGCGCGTCGCGTTAGGCACTCCATATCCGCAGGTAATCAATCGCGTTCGCGTGCTGCACGACGCCTTGCCCGGGTGCCGGCTCGTGGTCGATCGAACCGGCGTCGGTCGTGCCGTGGTCGATGCAATGGAAGAGTCAGGGCTTGCACCTATCGTCGTTACCATAACATCGGGGAAGAGCATTCGGCGCGAAGGCAATCGGATATGGATGCCAAAGCGGCTGTTGATTAGCCCGGTGGTGTCGGCGCTGGAAGCGGGGACGTTGCGGATCGCGGCGGGGCTGAGTGAGGGGCCGGCGCTGCTGCGAGAACTGCAAGCCTTCAAAGTCAAGCGGGGCGAAGGCGGGCACTTGGGCTATGAGGGCAAGGGCGAGCATGATGACTTTGTGATAGCGGTAGCGCTGTCTTTGGGAGTTTGAAGTAATGAAACGGTCGGAGGCGGAGCCTTTAATCATTCGTCAGTGGGAAATTTGGGTGTTTGAGAATGTCCCTGACGGTAAACCAGCGACGGGCAGGCATGGCCTTCAATTCTTCTCTTATCTACAGGAGAAACACTCCGCCTTGTTGAGCTTCAAAAGTCACGGCGACAAATGGCAGACCGTTCACTCCATCCTGGTGAATCATGGGAGAGTGGCCGACTAGCCATTGCCCCGGTATTTTGCGGCTTCGGCCCAGCGCTTAAGTGCCGTAGCTGCGCAGATTAACTATCATCGGGTCTGACTCGACCCGACCAAAGCCGAAGATATAGACTGTCCCTACTCGAATGGGGACGGTTGCACATCTGAGTGGCAGCATGGTGCATCTGGGCTGCTCAATCTGCCTCAAGCCACTGGCGTCAGACCAAGTTGACTTTTTTTGGCAATAGCAGTGCGAAGCCATTGCTCGTTTTCGGAGGTTGTTGATGGGAGATGTGAACCAGCTCATTTACCTCAAAAGTGTCATGCCCTCCGTATCAGGGCCGATACTTGAGGTGGGAAGCAAGGATTACGGAAGCACATCTAGTTTCCGTGAATTCTATACGGGACAAGACTACACCGGCATAGACATGGAAGCCGGCAGGAATGTGGACCACGTTGTGGATTTAACTCAGGGCACTACGGGGCTGCAACCGCGCCACTTTGCGCTTGGCATCTGCTGTTCCGTACTTGAACACGTGAAGAAGCCATGGTTATTCGCGGAGCATCTTTCAAGCGTGTTGAGGCCAGGTGGTGCATTGTACATGTCCGTTCCGTGGGTTTGGCGCTACCACGCCTATCCGGACGACTATTTTCGGTTCTCCTGGCGAGGCGTCATGGAGCTGTTTCCGGCCTTCACGTGGAGCAAAATCTGCTATTCGACCACCGTGCCGAATGAGTTCATTGAAATAGGCCCAGATAGTTTGGGCGCCGACAACGCTATGGCGGCCATCGCAGAAACGCCCCAAGGAAAGAGAAAGTACTTGCCGTACTTGATGGTCAATATGCTCGGTCACAAGAGCGCAGCCGACTAGAGCTACGATTTACCGCTCCAAATTTTCTCTTCAAGCGCACGCGCGATATGTTTCCCATATTCGGACGATCCGTGTGTCAGTCCGCCAGACAGAGACGATTT
The DNA here is from genome assembly GCA_903888485.1 of uncultured bacterium. GTDB lineage: Bacteria > Pseudomonadota > Alphaproteobacteria > Rhodospirillales > Rhodospirillaceae > SHVO01. The sequence goes on from CAISTS010000010.1 coordinate 17,329, forward strand.
CAAAAATCCTTCTCTCGTGACTGTATTAGCGGGAGGCGGAAGCACTTCGCATCCATTTGCTTCAAGAACCATAGACAGCAAGCGGCAATACCGGCGATACCATTTCAACCGGATCGGGTCAGGCGCGAACCCGTACTCGAGGACAAATGCCTCGAGCTTTTCGAGGTAGCTGGAGGATTGGGGATTTTCCACGGGTGCCGGCGGCAATACATGTATTACTCGGGACCCTGTAATCGCCTTAATTGCCGTGAGCGTTGGCGCAACGACTGCGAGCCATGCGTCGATCACTTGATCTATGAACATTGTATCGATGGGGACCGCATCGCTGGACGGATTGATGTCGGCAACTTCGGGGTCAATAAAGTCATAGGGCGGCAGATGGCCTAACATCATTCTTGCGTGTTCGTTACCGTGCATGAAGGAGACAATGGGAGTATTCGCCGGCAGTTCCCTCAGAACGTCCAGGAATTGCGGTTGGATTTGCAGTTTGGTGCGACCATCTCGTTCCACAAACTCAACGCCGGTTTTGAAGGAGCTCGTCCGCGAAATAAGCCGTGCGAGTAAACGACGCGACCGCAGACCGGGCTCAGTAACATTGACCGCTAAGACTTCGGCTGGGAACGCACCCGAACGCCAACCTTGGTAGGCTTCGCTATATCTCGGATCCTTGGGAGTAGAAGTATTTGGCGCGCTGTGTTGGCGCCAGTCGGTTACTCCGTCGAGAAAAGCAATAGCGTGGCTATGGCCTAACACTACGAAATCATATTCCGGCATAGCACCTCCCACGACGATGGCAATACCTGTAAACCAAGCAGGGAGAGTGCAATTTCATACAAACTCCTCGCCGCGGTCCGGCGAATGGTAGACAGTGCAAGGGCCTTCTATAGATGCCATTGATAGCAGGTCGCTACGGCTCTCGTAACGCTTTGTCGTGTGGGTCAGAACGTAGGTTGTTCTCCCCTCGTCCATTCTAACAGACTCATTTTCCACGCGATTTTACGCTTGCGTACAGGAAGCGCTGGTGGGATCGCCTGCCGTGGTCGATGGCGACACTCTGCGGTTTGATAAGGATCGGGTAAGGCTGTTCGGCATCGACGCTCCCGAGGGCAAACAATCCTGCCAACGTGACGGGGTGGCGTGGCTGTGCGGGCAGGAGGCGGCGAAGTACCTGCGCGAGATGGTGGCCGGTGAATACCTGTCATGCGCCGAGCGGAACCGGGACCGTTACGGGCGGATTGTCGGCGTCTGCTCTCTGGCCGATGGGCGCGACCTGGGCGCGCTGATGGTCGAAGCGGGGTACGCCCTCGCCTATCGTCGCTACGGCGGCAAGATGTACGACGCAGCGGAGACATCCGCAAAAGTGGCCCGTCGAGGGCTCTGGGCCGGAGAATTTGTGGCCCCGTGGGAATGGCGCCGAAAAGGCAGCCATTAACCAAATCAATTAGTTATTAATGTGGGTATGGGCGTGGGTTACCCAATGCCCAATATTTAACTCATTGATAAATAAGTCAAATATTGGGGAATTGGTGGAGGGAGAAGGATTCGAACCTTCGTAGACATAAGTCGGCAGATTTACAGTCTGCTGCCATTGACCGCTCGGCCATCCCTCCGTAACCCAAGGAATTTCCTAGGAGAACGGGCCTCTTCAGGAGGGGCTTCCAGTAGGGTTTTGGCCATTGCTTGTCAATGTGAAAGAAGCAGCGTAGGCCAGGGGTTTATAAGGAAGAATTACATGTCCAAACAGAAACCCCGGCACCGCCCTCAGGGCGCGCCCCGCGCCGGGGGCCATTCCAGCAAACCAAACCCGCCGGCGTCGGCGCCCCAGCGCCATGCCCCCCGCGAGGCGCCGCGCCCCGCCGGCAAGCCAAACCCGGTGCCGCCAGCCCAGCGGGACGCACCGCGTGAGGCCCCGCGCCATGGGCAGGAACTTTGGATTTATGGCCATCACCCCGTAGCGGCGGCACTCGCCAATCCGCTGCGCAAGGTCCTGCGGCTGGTCGCCACCACGGAAGCTGCCGCAAAACTGAGCGCAGAGCGCGGCGTTCCCGAGCGCGCGGTGGGCCAATTGCGCACCCAATCGCGGCGCGAGATCGACCAACTCGTCGGCGAGGACACCGTGCACCAAGGTGTCGCCGTGCTCGTGCGCCCGCTGGAACAGGATCTCGCCGACGTGCTTGCGGCGATCACGGCGGAAAACGCCTGCATCGTCGTCCTCGATCAGGTCACCGATCCTCATAACGTGGGCGCCATTTTGCGTTCCGCTGCCGCTTTTGGCGCGGTCGCCGTCGTCGCGCCCGACCGCCACGCGCCCGACGAAAGCGGCGCCATGGCGAAGTCGGCCTCCGGCGCGCTCGACAAAATTCCTTATGTAAAAGCCGGCAACCTCGTGCGCGCTCTGGAAGTCATCAAGGAACACCGGTTCTGGCTGGTGGGCCTCGATGCGGACACGTCTAAGAACCTGGCAGAGGTGGACCTCAAGGGACGCATCGCTCTCGTGCTCGGCGCCGAGGGCGAAGGCCTGCGCCGCTTGGTGCGCGAGACCTGCGATCACATCGCCGCGCTGCCCATGGCCGGCGATATGGAAAGCTTGAATGTTTCCAACGCCGCCGCGGTTGCCTTGTATGAGCGCGCCCGGCAAGTGCCGCGCGGGAAGCCCTAAACGTCGATTATTGCCCTTTTAAGGTCGGGGCCCTATTTTCCGCCCCGTCGCCGGCGTAGCACAGCGGTAGTGCAGCGGTTTTGTAAACCGAAGGTCGGGAGTTCAATCCTCTCCGCCGGCACCATTTCCCTTACGGACTACTATTATGTGTGGGGCGCGCCGAGTTCTACTTCGGCGCGCTATGATGCCGCCCCCCTCAAAAGGCCTTCCCCATTTATACCATCCAGAAGCTCACGCCCGCCGGCGCGATTTGGCTCAAACGCTCCATGCCCACGCTGGAATGGGGCCCTGAAGAGCACGCGCTCATCTTTCCGGCGCAGAGCGAGGCCACGCGGATTGCGGCCCGTCTCAGCGCCAAACACGCTTCGGCAGTAGTCACCAAGGCAAACCTCGTCATCGCCTAAAACCGGTCTTTCCGGGCGTATGGAACTCTCGAACGTATTCGCCGTTGTGAATAAGCCGGGTCCGTCAACCCAGGCATAACTCACCGGGACGGCCCCCTTCCATCCCGGGACGCTAGCCCGCAGCGTCGGCTCACCCCGGCTGCGGGCTCGCTTTTTGTTCCGAATCCGTCTGAACAACAAACCAGCGCGACAGCCGCAGGCCACCGCGCTGGGATGCAGGAACAGATGCGTTAGTTCTCGATGGTGACGTCGCTGCCCGGGGGCACGATAACCGTCGAAGACGCCGGCGCTTGGCGTTCCACGACCACCGGACGCTCTATGATCGTGCGGTGAGTGGTGCACGCAGCCAGGGTGCAGCCGACCGCCATCAAAGCGAGTGCGAGTTTTGTACCAGTCATTTTGGTCTCCTCATTGAATGAGAGCCGTTGAGGGGGCTCGTAGGGAAAACGCCGCCGCTTCGCCTTCTGTTTCGCAATCGACGTGATTAAGCGCGTGCGGAGCGCCGCTTGGTTGGGTTAGGGTTGCGGAATGCGCGCGCTTCTCGGAGACACAACAAATCCCGCGCGAAATCATCTGTGGGAATACAAGTGACGGGCGAGGACGCCTGCACCGTGAGGTACGATCCCGAGCGGTTGTCGCTTTCATACTTCGGGGACATCGCCAGCGCCCGCGCATGGCTGACATCGCGGTAGGAGGATCAGATGCGCACCTTCCTCGCTTTCGTTCTTATTTTTTGCATGAGTTCCATCAGCGCCGCCGCCGAAATCGAAGGTCGCGAGATGCGCCTGCCGGCCAAGGAGCGTGAGGTCAAGGTCATCCAGTTCCGCGCCGCTGGAGATGCACCGCGCCCCGCCGCGCTCATCCTGCACGGCGCCGGCGGCCTTGATCGGCGCATCGACCGCTACAAGGGATACGCGGCCGCCATTGCTGCATCGGGCATCGACGCCTACCTCGTCTATTACTACAGCAGCCGCGACAATGAATCCGGCGGTGGTATGTTCGAGCAGCGCTATCCCGCCTGGGCGCGTTTGGTCGGCGATATCGCCACGTACCTCACCGCCCAAAAGGACTCCAACGGCCGCGTCGGGCTGATCGGGTTTTCCAACGGCGGCATCCTTGCACCCGGCGCAGCCGGGCTCGAGCCCAAGATCAATGCCGCCGTCGTCTATTACGGCGGCGAGCCCTGGCCGCTCAATCCCATGCCGACGCGCTATCCGCCGCTTCTAATCTTGCACGGCGACGCCGATGCGGTGATCCCGGTCGAGGCCGGCCAGGAGTTGGCCGCGCGGGCACGCAAGATGGGCGGCGCCGTCGATCTCGTCATTTATCCTAAGGAAGTCCACGGCTTCGGCTTCAATCTCGATGAGCCCAACAGCGCCGACGCCCTCGCCCGCACTGTGACGTTCTTGAAGAAAGAGCTACTGGCGCCCTGATTTGCGCTGCCCCTATGATGGCGGGTGCAACCGCTCGGGAGGGGCCTGCCATGCGAGTTCTCAAGTCACTGCTGCTGACCACATGTTTTGCGCTTGGCGCGCATGAGGCGAATGCCGCGCAGGCCACCGCCGGCAACTGCCCCAGCCTCGTCAACGTCGCCTTCGCGTCAACGACCATCAGCTCGGCGACGCTGGTGAACAGCGGCACCATCAAAACGCCGGGCGGCGTGGCCAATATCACCAAGCCCTTCTGCCGTGTGCAGGCCGTCTCGCGCCCCACACCTGATTCGGAGATCCTGTTTGAAGTCTGGCTGCCGCCCACGGCCGAGGCTTGGAACAAGCGCATGAACACCGAAGCCACGGGCGGTTTCCTCGGCGGCATACCTGTGGCGCGCCTCGCGCAAATGCTCGAGACCGGTTTTGCTGCAGTCGGCACCAACCTCGGCCACGACGGCGGCGAGTCCGCCACCTGGGCCTTGGGCCATCCGGAGAAAGTGAACGACTACGCCTGGCGTTCGCACTACTACGTCGCGAATACCGCCAAAGCCGTGATCGCCGCTTTTTACGGCCAACCTGCGAAAAAAGCCTACTTCAACGGTTGTTCGGGCGGCGGCCGCCAAGGCCAGATGATGGCGCAACGCTATCCGGACCTTTACGACGGCATCATCGTCGGCGCGCCGACGATGTTCTATTCCGACGACATTCTCAGCATCATCTGGCACGGCATCAATCACCGCGACCCCGAAAAATTCGAGATGATCATACCGGAATCAAAACTGCCGATGATCACCGCCGACGTGCTTTCGATCTGCGATGCCAAGGACGGGCTCAAGGACGGCGAAATCACCGATCCGCGCGCGTGCACCTATGATGCGAAGCGGCTGTTGTGCAAAGGCGCCGACGCGCCCAATTGTCTGACGCAACAGCAAGTCGACATTGTGAATGCGACCCACCGTGGGCTGCATCGCGGCGGGTCTCCGATCACACCCGGCCCTTCGATCGGCTCGGAGTTCCTGTGGCGCCAGACCGCCAGCCTCGGCATGCAGGGCGGCTACGGCGATTTCATCGGTCACTACGTCTACAATCAAAAAGATTTCAATTGGCGCAAGATCGACTTCGAAAAGGACTACGACACCATCAAGAACAAACTTGATCCGATCATGGCGGCCTCCAGCCCGGACTTGCAGCGCTTCAAGGCGCGCGGCGGCAAGATTATCCAGTATCACGGCTGGAACGATCCCGTGAACATGGCGCCGGAATCGCCGAACTTCTACGCCACTATCGCGCTGTTCGAGAAATACAAGAACGATCCCGCGCGCCTTGATGAGACCAAGGCCAAATTCACGCCGCGTGAGATCGCCGACCTCGTGCTCGGCGAGAACGGCGTCTCCGACTACTACCGCGTCTTCATGCTGCCTGGCATGGCGCACTGCACGGGCGGATCGGGGCCTATCAACATCAATCAGCAGCCGACGGCCCAATCGCCCAGCACCAGCCCCGATGTCGATGTCGTCTCGGCGCTCGTGCGCTGGGTGGAGGACGGCGTCGCGCCGGAGCAAATCATCGCCACACAGTACAAGGAAGGTGACGCCTCCAAGGGCATCCAACGCCAGCGCCCGCTGTGCGCCTATCCCAAAGCGGCGAAATACAAGGGCTCGGGCGACATCAACGACGCGAAGAACTTCACCTGCGTCCCGCGCAGCCGCGCGTTTGTGACGCCGGGCGAAGCCGACATGGCGCAGATCCGCAACGCGCTGAAGTGGCGCGGACAGCTGACCCCTGCCGCGCCCTAGGGCGCGACCGCGATCGGCGCGGGCGGCAAGCCGGCGCGCTGGCGCGCCACCATCTGGCTGTAAGCCTCTTCGATGTGGCGCGCAAAACGCGGCGTATCGAACAGCGGTTTCGTCAGCCGGTGCGCGGCGAGTTTGTTCATCAGTGCCGCCAAGCGCGCTGAATCCTGTGCAAGCGCCACCGCAAGCTCTTCGTATTCGCGTAACGATGTGGTGATGAGCTCCGGCATATCGAGCGCACGCAAAAGGCTCGTACTGACCCGCCCGGCGAAAGTCTGGCCGGTGCAGGTCAGCACCGGCAGCCCCGCCCACAAGGCGTCGCTGGCGGTGGTGTGTGCATTGTAGGGCAACGTATCGAGGAACAGATCGGCGGCGCGGTGACGCGCGAGGTGCTCGGCCACTGGCGCCCGTCCCGCGAACACGAGCCGCTTGGGATCGATGCCGCGTCTGGTGGCTTCGGCGCGCATGTTGTTTGAAGCGACCGGTGCGTTCTCGATGAGCCACAGCACGCTTCCCGGCACGCGCGAGAGAATCCGCATCCAGGCGTCAAAGACGTCCGGGAGAATTTTGTAAGGATTGTTGAAGCAGCAGAACACCGCTCCTTGATCGGGAAGGCCGAGCTCGGTGCGCGTAAAGATGCGGTCCGCGATCAGGCGTTTGCGGTCGTTGGCCTGGTAGCAATGCGGAAGGTACGCGATGGCTTCGTTGTAATGCTGCTGGCTCGCCGGCGGAATGACGATGCGGTCGGCAATCAGATAGTCCATGTAGTCGGTTCCCATCGTTCCAGGAAAACCGAGATAGTTGACCTGGATCGGCGCGGGATGGCACGCGAAGACCGTGTTGCGCTCGCGCCCGAAATAGCCGTTCAAGTTGACCAGAATGTCGATACCCATCGCGGCGATCTTTGTGGCCACTTCGGCGTCGCTCGTGGCCGATATGTCGATGATCTCCTTGAATGCGGCATTCAGCCGCGCCCGCATATGGCTATGGTCATCCCAACCATTGTCGAAGGCATAGATCTCGAAGCGCTCCGGGTCGTGCAGTTCGAACAGCTCCGCCATCAAGATGCTCGTTGCCTGGTTGCGGAATTCGCCGCAGAGATAGCCGATGCGGATTTTTCCGCCCTGCGCCGGTCTTGCCACGGGCGCGCCAGCGATGCGCGGATACTTGGCGGCGGCGTAGATCTCGGCGCAGGCGCGCAGTTCGGCCTCCGAGTCAGACGTGCCCTGGAACCCAAATGGCTCGGCCGACGGCTTGCGCGCGAGCACATCGGCGCCGACGCTGCGGCGCAGCTCTTCGAAGCCGGACCATTCGCAACACAAAGCTTTGGTGTGCAACAGGTGGCCCTTGGCGAAGGGATGGTCGGGCGCGATCTCGACAACGCGGCGATAACTCTCGAGCGCATCCTCGGGACGCTTCAGCCAGAGCAGCACCCCGCCGCGGTTAGCGAGCGCGGTCACGTAGCGCGGATGGAGTTCGATGGCGCGGTCGTAGCTGGCCAACGCATCCTCGGGACGCTTGAGACCGTGTAACGCCGCCGCGCGATTGTTATGGGCATCCGCCGAGCCAGGATTCGCGACAATGGCTTGATCGGCGCTGGCGAGGGATTCTTCAAAGCGTCCCAGGCCGTGCAGAATGACGGCACGGTTAGCGAGGATGTCCGCTCGGCCCGGCTTCATCGCGAGCGCCGCATCCATGGACGCAAGCCCCTCTTCCGAGCGCCGCAAGGCGTGAAGTATCAGTGCGCGTTCGTGATAAAACTCGGCCGTCGGCGTGATGGCGAGTGCCCTGGCATAGCTCTCTTGCGCGCCTTCAAGGTGGCCGAGGTGGTGAAGGATGCGCCCCAGGCTCGTATGGGCTTCGTAAAAGTCCGGATCGCGCCGCACCGCCTCGATGAAACTCGCGGCGGCTTCCTCCTGGCGTCCCAGGGCGTTCAGCGCCGCGCCCTTGTTGTAGTGCGCCGGCGCATCTGCTGGATTCTGCAGAACGGCATTGCTAAACAGCGCGAGGGCCTCGGCCGCGTCGCCAGCGTTCAGCGCAATCAACCCTGAAGCGTAGAGCGCCCCAAAGTGCGTGGGCGCCGCCGCCAGCACGCCGCGGTAAATGTCGCGCGCCGCCGCAGTCTGCCCTTGCTGATGAAATTCCAGACCCTCTTGGAAGCGGGTTTCGGCGTCGGCGCCGGCTAGTGTGTTGTGATCCATGAGCGCTGTGTAGCAATGACGCGGTCAGTGTTACAGGGCCGGCGCGCATACCGCACTGCATCAATGGGACACTAACCTAGGTATGGTCTCTTGGCGGTCTCAAAATCCACCAAGCTCACGTTCCGGTTTAGTTCCCGCGGGCTGTGTAAGTCCTTGCATCTTCCCAAGGGGCGGATTATCGATCATTTGCGCTTCGAAACCGGCCCGAATTTGCTTATTGTCGGGACGGAGGGAGAGACCCGCGATTTCTCAGAAATCGTAGCAATTCGACACGAATGGGGGGCCGTTCGCTAACCTGGTCGAAGCCGAACCAAGCCAGTTCGCTCCGCCGGATTCGGCGGTCGTACTGGCGACAAACGCGTTGTGCAAAATTTTAGCCGCTTGCGACACTGGGGCTTAGGGCCTCCCTCGCACCGGCCAGCATAGAGAGAGATTTCAATGACCGATCAAACAACTTCTTCAGTAGCCGGCCATTCCGCCGAAGCGGGGGTGGGGCGCGAAGACGTCAAAGTCATCGCCGCATCGTCCATTGGCACCGTGTTCGAATGGTTCGACTTCTTCCTCTATGGCTCGCTGGCCGTGGTCATCAGCCGCCACTTCTTCTCAGCGGTGAATGAATCGACCGCTTTCATTCTCGCCCTCCTCGCCTTCGCCGCCGGCTTCATCGTGCGCCCCTTCGGCGCGCTGGTGTTCGGCTACATGGGCGACATCTGGGGCCGTAAGAACACCTTCATCTTCACGCTGATGCTGATGGGCGTGGCGACCTTCGGCGTCGGCCTCCTGCCCACTTACGCTCAGATCGGTGCCGCGGCGCCTTGGATCCTGATCATCCTGCGCATGCTGCAGGGCCTCTCGGTCGGCGGAGTCTACGGCGGCGCGGCGACCTACGTCGCCGAGCACGCCCCGCACAGCAAGCGCGGCCTCTACACCAGCTGGATCCAGACCACGGCGACCGCCGGCATGGCGCTCAGCCTTTCGGTCGTTTACCTCACCCGCGTCAGCGTCGGCCAAGAAGCCTTCGACCAATGGGGCTGGCGCATCCCGTTCCTGCTCTCGGTCTTCCTGCTTGCCATGACCATGTGGATCCAACTCAAGCTGAACGAAAGCCCGGTTTATTTGAAAATGAAGGCCGCGGGCAAAGCCACCAAGAGCCCCTTCAAAGAATCTTTCGGCAACTGGGATAACCTCAAGATCGTGATCATCGCGCTGTGCGGCGCAGTCATCGGCCAGGCCGTGATCTGGTACGCCTCGCAGTTCTACTTGCTGTTCTTCCTTGAGCGCATCCTCAAGGTTGACGGCTCGGTGTCCAACATCCTGATGGCTTCCGCGCTGATCATCGCCACGCCGCTCTACATCTTCTTCGGCTGGCTGTCGGACAAGATCGGCCGCAAGAAAGTCATGATGACCGCCTGTGCGCTCGCCTGCCTCACCTATTTCCCGCTCTTCCACGCCCTCACCGGCGCCGCTAACCCGGCGCTGGCTGCTGCGGTCGCGAAAGCGCCGGTGATCGTGTACGCCGACGACGCCAAGTGCACGGTCCAGTTCGACCTGGTCGGCGGCAAGCTCTTCGGCACCTCCTGCGACATCCCGCGTTCGTTCCTGGCCAATGCCGGCGTCACCTACGACTTCGAGTCCGCTCCGGCCGGCACCATGGGCGAAATGCGCGTCGGCGACCAAGTTCTTCAGGCCTTCGACGGCGAGAACCTGCCGACCGCGGAACTGCGTACCCGCCGCGCCGAGTGGCAGAAGCAGGCCTCCGACATGCTCGCGGCGGCCGGCTATCCGCTGAAGGCCGATGTCGAACAGATCAACTATACGATGACCATGCTGATCCTGATAACCATCATGGGCCTCGCTGCGATGATCTATGGCCCGATGGCGGCTTTGCTGGTCGAACTGTTCCCGGCCCGCATCCGCTACACCTCACTCAGCCTGCCGTACCACATCGGCACGGGTTGGTTTGGCGGTCTTCTGCCGATGACGGCGTTCGCCATCGTCGCCGAGACCGGCGACATCTACTCCGGCCTGTGGTATCCGGTCGGCTTCTCGGCGTTCACCCTGGTCTGCGGACTCCTGTTCCTGCCCGAGACCAAGGACCGCCAACTCACCTAACAGCGCAAGCGCTTAAAACAAACGGCCGCACCCCACCAGGTGCGGCCGTTTTCTTTTGTGCCGATTGCGTTAGCGCGCGACAGGGAAAAGTGGAGACCGGGTTTCGCGGCTATCGCGCGCTAATTGTGTGAATCAGATCACGATTCACGGGTCAGGTTGAACCAACCTGACCCGATCGTGCTCTAGGTCGCCGGGCGGAAGATCTTGCCCGGGTTCATGATGTTCTGTGGGTCGAGCGCCTGCTTGATCGCCTGCATCACGTGCATGCTGTCGCCGTGCTCGGCATAGAGGTGTTCGACCTTGCCGAGTCCGATGCCGTGTTCACCAGTGCACGTGCCGCCCGCGGCGAGAGCACGCGCGATCAGCCGATCATTGAGCGCATGGATGCGCGCGAGGTATGCCGGATCGTCCGGCTTTACCATCACCAGCATATGAAAATTGCCGTCGCCGACGTGACCGACGATGGGCGCGACCAGCCCCGCTTCGGCGGCGTCCTTCTTGCTGCTGAGCACGACTTCGGCGAGGCGTGAGATCGGCACGCAAACGTCCGTCGCCCAGACGTCCCAACCGGGATAAGCCTGCTTGTCGACCCAGGTGGCGTCGTGGCGCGCCTGCCACAGCTTCGTGCGCTCCTCGGCCTGCGTGGTCCACGAGAAGTTGCCACCACCATTGTCCGAAGCGATAGCTTGCACCATCTCGGCCTGCTCGCGCACGCTGGCGTCCGTGCCGTGGAACTCCATGAACAGCGTGTTCCGCACCGGGAAGTCGAACTTGGCGATGCGGTTGAGAATGTCGATTTGCACATCGTCCAGAAGTTCGATGCGTGCAATAGGAATGCCTGATTGGATCGTGCTGATCACCGTATCCACCGCGCCTTCGAGCGTGGCGAAACCGCACACCGCCGCGGCGATCTTCTCGGGGATACCGTAAAGCCGCAGCGTCACCTCGGTGATAACGCCGAGCGTACCTTCGGAGCCGACCAACATGTGAGTAAGGTCGTACCCTGCCGACGATTTACGCGCGCGGCCGCCGGTGCGGATCACACGCCCGTCGGCGGTGACCACTTCCAGCGCCAGGGTGTTCTCGCGCATGGTACCGTAGCGCACCGCATTGGTGCCCGAGGCGCGTGTCGCCGCCATGCCGCCGAGCGAAGCGTCGGCGCCAGGATCGATCGGAAAGAAAAGCCCGGTGTCGCGGATGTGGGTGTTGAGCGCTTTACGCGTGACCCCCGGCTGCACCACGACATCAAGGTCTTCGGTGTGGACGGCCAGGATGCGGTCCATCTGGCTGACGTCGAGCGAAACACCGCCGAGCGGCGCGGCGATGTGGCCCTCGACCGACGTGCCCGTACCGAAAGGGATGATCGGAATGCCGTGACCGGCACAGATTTTTACGATTTCCACCACTTCCCCGGTGGAGCGGGCGAACGCAACAACATCGGGTGGATCGTTGGAGGAATAGAAGACGCCGGTGCTGTGCTGCTCGCGCACGGCCTGCGCCGTCGAGATGCGCTCGCCGAGCAGCGCGCGCAGCTTCGAGACTGCGTCATCCAGATGCGGCAATGGCGCGCGTGCCGAAACCGCTTTGACCATGATGGTGAACTCCCGCCGGTTTTTATGCGGGCAGCGTAGCACGGCCCCTTAGCCGGAGCGACAGGCCGCAAGGAGCGCCGCCACCGCGCGGTGGAGGGTCTGCATCTGCCGCGGGTCGGGCACGCGATCGAGCCTGAGGTAGTTGAGCAGAAGCCCCTCGACGTCGCTGGCGGCGGTCCCCAAGCCATGACGCGCGAACAGTCCCGCGGAGCCCGCAAGACTATGGGCTTTGGCGAGCACCGCTTCGGCGATCGTCCGCTGCCATCCCGTGGTATCCAGCACAAAGCCGAGGCGCTCGATCTCATCGGCCGTCGATGGCAACGCGCGCGAAAAGGCCGAGGCAACCGCTTTCAGGCGCGCCGACGACGACGTCGGCGCATCGGTGCCTGCCCCGCCCAAGCGCGCGGCGAGATCGTCGGCAAGTGTCGCAGGATTGAAGGGCTTAGCCAGCACGCCGGCAACGTCGGGGATACCTTCGAAGGCGCCGGGCTCGTGGCGCGCCGTGAGGAAAACTACACGCGGAAGCGGCACACCCGCCGCAGTAAGGCGCTCGCGCAGCGCGCTCCACGTCGCAATGCCGTCCATGCCGGGCATCATGAAGTCGAGTAGCACCAGGGCGGGCCGCACATCGGCTACCATCGCGAGCGCCTCGGCGCCCGAGGCGCAGGCTTTGACAGCCGTGATTCCGGCGCCGGCCAATGCGGCCATGACAACTTCGCGGACAAACGGATCGTCTTCCACGACCAAGATTGGACTGGGCAATTTGGCGGTGGAGGTCTGTGGGTTGGAAAAGGAGGAGTGCATCTGGCGATGCTATCTTAGGTCCTAAATTTCTCGCAATAGTAGAATAATAGCGCTATTGTGATAAATGCCACGGCCCCTTTCGACCGGGGATAGAAACGGGTATCGTATTTTAACATAGCCAAGGTAGGGATTTAACTTTGGCGACCTGCGGCGAAGCCTTGTTATGTCTGACACACCTGCCATCTCTGCGCTCCCCGCCAAGCAACCCCACATCCTGGTGGTTGAGGACGACCCGTTCGTTCGGGAGGTCTTAGACATCTATCTGCGCGGTGAAGGCTATCGCGTCACCCTCGCCCGCGACGGCAACGAGATGCGCGCCGTGCTTGCCTCCGAACCCGTGGACCTGGCCATCATGGATCTGCGGCTACCCGGCGAAGACGGCTTTGCCCTCACGCGTTTCCTGCGTGCGCAATACTCCGTCGGCATCATCATCCTGACGACGCGCAACGAAACGGTTGACCGCGTTGTCGGACTCGAATGCGGCGCCGACGATTATGTGACTAAACCGTTCGAAGAACGCGAACTGCTCGCACGCATCCGCAGCGTGTTGCGCCGCACGGGCGCTCTGCCCGACGTCGGTCAGCCGCGGCAAAATGGTTCAGCGGCCGGCCCGCAGAAGCTCGTCTTCCATGGCTGCACGCTCGATGAGAGCGCGGGGCTGTTCCGCGCGAGAGACGGCCATGAAACCTTGCTCACCGGCAATGAGTGCCGGCTGCTGGCATACCTCGTGCGCTGCGCCGGCAAGGTGCAGAGCCGCGAAGGCCTGATGGCCAGCGTACTGCAGAAGAATTGGGACCCGCTCGACCGCAGCATCGACGTGCTGATCACGCGGCTGCGTCACAAGATCGAGGTCGATCCCAAACGCCCCGCGATCATCAAGACGATTCGCGGGACCGGCTACTTGGTCACGCCCGAAGCCGCCGCGGAAAACGCGGCCTGATCGGCGCGGCGCGTTACGGCCGCCGTATCCTGCCATGCCTGCACCTCGCTGATGGCCTGAGCGAGGCAATCAAGCACGCGTGTGCAGGCTTGCGGCGCGCCCGCGACTTCATTCTCGCGCAGCATATTCTCGAGTCGCGCTGCCGCCGCTGAAAGCTCATGCGCGCCCGCGATGCCGGCGCTGCCCTTGACGCGGTGAACGGCCGACGTCATTTCCATCCATTGCCGCTGCGCCAGCGACCGGCGGAGTTCCTCGCGCGCGTCAAGCATGACCGATGTCCACTGATCCAAGACTGGTGTGAGTCGGCTGGTATCATTGCCGAACACCGCACGCAGGTTCTTGAGGTCGATGGCCGCGCTGCCCGGCCGTGGGGAGATTTTCTCGACCATCGCCGGTACCGGCTGCAGGTCGGGCGTCAGCCAGCGCGCAAGCATCCCCTGCAGCCCGCTAATCTCGATGGGCTTGGCGAGGTAGTCGTCCATGCCTGCCGCCCGGCAGCGTTCGGCTTCACCCGGCATAGCGTTGGCCGTGATGGCGATGATCGGCAGACGCGTCTGGCCCGGCCGCTCGCTCTCGCGGATCAGGCGCGTGAGCTCGAAGCCATCGAGGCCCGGCATGTGGCAATCGCAGAGCAGCAGCAGGTAGGAGCCCTCGCGCAGAGCTTGGAGCGCGGCGTGGCCGTTGGCGGCCATATCGCAATCGAAGCCGAGGATGGCGAGCTGCTGACGCAGCACTTGCTGGTTCACCACGTTGTCTTCCGCAACCAGGATCACACGGCCATCGGCGCGCGCTGCAGCCGTGGCGTCTTCGTCGCCCGTACCGCTCGCGGGCAGCGTGCGCGTCAGCAGGAGCCCTTCGTGTTCGGAAACAAGGGGCCGCGCCTCGGCGACGGCGTGGTATAGTGCTTCGCGCCGCAGCGGATGCGCGCGCACGGCGCGTACGCCGCGGCGCGCCATCACCTGCGCGCCACCAACCGCACGCGGATGCAACCACAGCACCGCGGGCTTGGTCTTGCTGCTGGCGTGACTCAGCGTCAGCGTCGCCGCCTGCACATCCTCGGGTTCGGCATCGGGCCCGATGATAACGACCACTCGCTTTTCTCCGGACGCGCGCCCGCCGAGCTGCAACTCGGCCAAACCCGCAGCGCCGAGATGACTGAGTGGACCGACTCGGCGCATCTCGGCGCCTGCGGCTTCCAGATAGCGCACGGCGATGGCGAGCGCCGGTTCGCCGGCATCGACCGCGAGGACCGAAAAGGCATCCAGTCGCGGCGGCGCGGCGCGCGCCGCCGCGACGGCTGCAATCGGGAATACAAGTTCGATCGTGAATCGTGTGCCGCGCCCGGCGGTACTTTCGACGGTGATGGCGCCGCCCATGGCCTCGACGAGGTTGCGGCAAATCGCAAGACCAAGGCCCACGCCGCCGTGCCCACGCCCGGCGGATATGGTGAGCTGGGAAAAAGGTTTGAACAGGAAGGCATGCAACTCGTCCGGAATGCCTATGCCGGAGTCCGAGATGCCGAAGCGCACGCCCAATTTGCCCTCGGACACGCCGGTGCTTTGTACCTGTAGCGCCACATGCCCCGCGTCGGTGAACTTGATCGCGTTGACGCCGATGTTGAGCAGCACCTGGCGCAGGCGCACCGCGTCGCACATCACCGGCGGCAGATCGAAGCCGGCTTCACAGGTGATCGCCAAACCCTTGGGCTCGGCCTGGTTGGCGAGGGTCTCGGTGCAGCCCTCGATCAGATCGACAAGGTCGGTCGCGACTGGCACGAGGGTCAGTTTGGCCGATTCCATCTTCGCGAAATCGAGTACGTCATCGACGATGCGCATCAGCGCAACGGACGACTCGCCAGCGGTGGCGATCACGCGCCGCTGCTCATCGGTCAGTGGTGTGCGCGCAAGAATTTCCAACATCCCCACTACGCCCATCAGCGGCGTGCGGATCTCATGACTCATGGCCGCCCATACCCCGGCATCGAGGCCCGGCAGTGGCTCCTTGCTCGTCGGCTTGTGATCGGCGGCGTCCGGCATGCCTGGAAGGATAAGCCGGGCGCGCGCCGCCCGCCAGCGGGCTAAAGGCGTGCCAGGACTAGGGAAAGGGCGTTTGAGGACATCGGCGCGGGCGCGATTTCGTCAAGCAGCGTGCCGCCGACAATCTCCAAAGCAGCCACCGCCGACCGGCAGCGCGCGCACCCCGGCAGGTGAGCGGCGACCGCGACCGCAGGCGCCTCTGCCAACATGCCGGCGGCGTAGGAAAGCAAAGTTTCTTCGGTGATGTGATAGGCCGCGTGCGTCATGGCGCACGCGCGAAATCTACTCGGTTTCGCCGAGCTGGGGCGCGAGCCGGCGCATGGCCAGGCGCAGCCGCGATTTCACCGTGCCCAAAGGAAGCGACAACGCTGCGGCGATCTCGCCGTGGGGCTTGTCTTCGAAGAACGACAGCCGCACGACGGTCGCTTGCTCCGCGGGCAGTTGCGCCAAAGCTTCGCGCACACGCCGCTCGCGCTGCTCGCCCAGCAGGAATTCGTCGGGCCGAAGCGGCGGTGTGGGCGCAAGCGCCGGATCCCCGGCATCGAACATCGGGCGCCTTTGTTTGCGCAGCGCATCGATCCGCAGATTGCGGACGATCGTGTAGATCCACGTACTCGCCGAAGCTTTCTCTGGATCGAATGTCTCGCAGCGCCGCCATACGATCAGCATCGCCTCCTGCGCCAGCTCCTCCGCCCCAGCGGCGTCGACGCCTTGGCGCATCAGATAGGCTTTCACGCGCGGCGCGTAGTAGACGAACAGCCGCACGAACATCTGTTTGTCGTGCTGGATCGCAATCGCCACGAGCAGCGCCGACATTTCGTTGGGTGAAGCATTTGTGATGGGGATTGCTGGAAACGTCATCGGCGCGCGTCCGATGCTGTTTGCCAAGCGATGCCCACGACGGTTGCAGCGCGCGCAGTGCCCTTCTGGGTCTTATGCGCCTGTCCGCAAGCACGGGACGTCTCCCGTCTCAATTCCACCCGTCTCTTCATACGCATCGCGCGGCTCTCTGGATTACCGTTCTGGTTCCTGGAGCCGAGTCTGTCATTAACCTGTGTTTACAAAGTTAATGTCCCTTAACGGCGTAAGACTAATTAACAAATGATTCTTGAGGGCCAAATCAGTGTAAAATCATAAGGTTATTGGGAAACGCAAATGGTCACCAACGCCGGCGTCGGCAGTCGTGTCATCCAGAAGTTCTTGGACGTCGTCGGTCGTCTTACCGCGGGCGCCATCGATCTCATCCTGCCGGACGGGGCGCGCTACACTCTGACCAGCAATGGTGCGCCTGGACCACGCGTGACCATGCGCATCAACCGCTGGCGCGCCGTGCGCAAATTCCTGACGCAAGGCGAGCTTGGCTTCGTTGAGTCCTACATGGACGGCGACTGGGAATGCTCGGACCTCGCCGGCATCATCCAGCTCGGCATCCTCAATTCGGCAAGCTGGAATTCGCGCAAGGTGCGCAGCGCCGCGCATCGGCTTTGGAATCGCCTGGCGCATATGATGCGCGGCAATACCAAACGCGGCGCGAAGCGCAACATCGCTGCGCATTACGACCTCGGCAATGCGTTCTACGAACAGTGGCTCGATCCGACGATGACCTACTCGTCGGCTTACTTCGACAAACCGGATCAGACCCTGACGGCCGGCCAGATCCAGAAGTACCGGCGCATCGCCCAGCTGCTGGACCTCAAACCCGAGCACCACATCCTTGAAGTCGGATTCGGCTGGGGCGGCTTCGCCGAGTTCGCGGTGAAGGAATACGGCTGCCGGCTCACGGGCCTTACGCTCTCCAAGGAGCAACTGAGGTTCGCCAGTGAGCGGCTGCAGAAGCAGGGCCTCGCGGACAGAGTCGATTTCCGTCTGCAGGACTACCGCGACGTCGGCGGCACCTTCGACCGGATCGCCTCCATTGAAATGTTCGAAGCCGTCGGCGAGGCGCACTGGGCGCGCTACTTCGACATGGTGCGCGAGCGTCTCGCGCGCGGCGGCGCGGCCGCCTTGCAGATCATCACCATCGCCGAGGAACGCTTCGACTACTATCGGCGCAACCCCGACTTCATCCAGCGCTACATTTTCCCGGGTGGCATGCTGCCGTCGATCGAACGGCTAAAGAGCCACGTGGAGCACGCACAGCTGCGCTGCGACGATGCGCTGATGTTCGGCGACAGCTACGCCGCGACACTGCGCCTCTGGCGCGACCGCTTCCTCGGCGCCTGGCAAACCATCGAGCCTCTGGGCTTCGACGAGCGCTTCCGGCGCATGTGGGAGATGTACCTGGCCTACTGCGAAGGCGGCTTCCGCACGCGCGCTATCGACGTCGGCCAGTTCAAATTGGTCAGGCCATAAAAGAAAAGCCCGCCACCGTTTCCGGTGACGGGCTTCCTTCATCTCAGCTCTTAGAACGCGAGCGGGTCCGGGCGCACCTGGAACTTTACCAGGGTCGGGCCGAGGCCCTCATCGCCGCCTTCCTGGTGCCAGACCGGGATGTGGCTGAAGGAACTCCACAGCCCCCTACCCTTCCAGCCCGCCTTCGGGTCGTCGATGCGGCCTTCGACATTCCTCGTGTAGAACGCCGCCGGATAGGGCACACGCATGATCGAGAACTTCTCGGTCTGTTGGTTGAAGGCCAATAGCGAGTCCGAGTTCGAGCCCGGCAGGATGATCGTGTCCTTGCCAAGACCCGAGGTGTCGTAGAGGTCGGCCCAAACGACGTAGTGGAAGTCCGCGGTGCCGATGGAGCCGTCGGCCAGCTTCGGACCGGGTGCGTCGAAGAACTTCCAGCCTTCGGGGCATTGCTGACCCGTGGCCGTCGGACCCTTGGTGACCTTGCACTTGCTGCGGTCGAACTTGCCCATCTGGCCGGTCGAGAACGACACCCAGGCGACGCCTTTGCTGTCGACGGTGATGCCGCGCGCGCCCAGCGCCGGATACTTGCCGTTGGCCTGCATCGGCGGCTCATAGAGCTCGTTCATGCAGGTTTCCGGCGGATTGGCGCCGCGATCGAAGCGCACGATGCCGCTCGGCGTGGTGGGCGTGTACTTAGCGAGCCAGACCGCCGTGCTCGATGGATCGGTCTCGATACCGTACATGAAGCCCTGAATGCGCGTGTCCTTGCCGGGATCCATCTTGGCCGTACCGGCCTTGGCCGCGCCGCCGTCCTCACCGCCGCTCACCTGACCGCCCTGCTCGTTCCACGTCGTGCGGTCCTGGGTGATTTTGCCGTCGCCGCTGGTGTCGAGCACCATCGGGCACCAACCGGTCGATTTTTGGGTGTCACGTTTGGTGGCGTCGTAAGTCTTGGTATCGACCCAGCCGATCACCTTGCTGTCGCCGCTGAAGTAAAGCGTGTCGTCAGAATTGTGGGCGAAGTTGAGGTGGTGGGTCTGGAAACAGATCAGATGCTGATAGACCTTCTTGTCCGCCGGATCGTACATGATGATCGTGCCGGTGCGGTCGCTGGGACCCGTACCCCAGGTCTTCTGCTCGCGGCCGCCCGTTCCCATGGGGATCGGGAACAGCTTGGCGTACTTATTCGACGGATCGGCGCAATAGGCCGGCTGCGTCGCCAGCGTGCCGTCTTCGAGTTTCGTCAGCGGATCGAGCTTGCCGCCGCCGTTCCACACGCGGCCCTTCTGATCGATCATGGGCGTATGCGGGAAAGCGTCGGTGTCGTGCGCTTCCTGGTAACCCGGGATGCGCACTTCGTTCTGCTCGTTGGTCTTGGGGTCAAGCCAACCCAGCGTGCCGGTGAACACGCCCGCGCCGTAAATCTTGGTCTCGGGCAGGAGCACCGGGTTGCGACGGTCGGTCATGGTGATGTCGTGCATGAAGCGGCCCATCTCGCCCGGGATGCCGCCCCAATCCCATTCCGTCAGCACGATATTGCGCTCGACGCCGGAGGGACGCGGCGGCGTTTGGGCCGGCAGATCGCCGTCCTGCACGCGCTTGGTCCAGTCCGCGAGGATCGTCAGGGTGCGCGAGATGCCCATCTGCGTGACTTGGTTGAGCATGCGGCGCGAGCCGTAGTTGTGATAGCCCGCGAGCACCGGGTCACCCTCGGGCCGCGTCTTCTGGATGCGCTGCAGCCAGCCTTCGACGGTCGGGATCGGCGTGTCGCGCGTGATCTTCGAGCCGAGCGAATGGCAGGTGATGCAAATGCGGAACTCGCCGATGTACTGCTGCTGCGTCTTGATGTAGGGCGCGATGCCGTTGCCCTTGGGACCCGTGCCCGGGAACTCGTTCTCGGCCGGCATTCTCATTAATGAGAGCCAGTAGTTGGGCGGATAGTACTCGGCCGCCGCCTTCTTGGTCGGCGCGATGGTGGCGGTGAGATTGAGCTTCTTGCCGATGCCCGATTCAACCGGAGTTGAGTCGACGAGGCCGTAGCCGCGCACGAAAATCTTGTAGTTGGCTTTGGGCAGTTCGGGCAGCACATAGCGCCCTTGGTCATCGGTGACCACGACCTTCATGAAACGGGTCGATAGGTCGAGCGTTTCGGCGACCACCCATACGCCCGCTTCCGGGCCGGCGGTGCTGGTGACGACGCCCGAGATGCCGTTCGGCACCGTTGGGACACTTGCATCGCCCGCGAAGGCGGAGCCGGCGCCGACCAAAAATGTGGATGCGAATAGCGCGCGCGTGAGGTGCTTCTTCATACTCGTTCTCCCTTCCCGAAACCGAGATGCGACTGCTGATCGCCGGGGATTCTCAAGCACGGACAATTGGCGGTCAATACACGAAGTCCGCAATGCGGCCCTTGGAGCGACAGGGCTCTAATTTATCTGGCCTTTGAGACGCTTTTTGACGCCGATGATGCGCCGCGTCATGGCGAAGAACAGGGCGTAAGGCGCCATGCGCAAGCCCTTGAAGATGGCCACCATCGGAAACGGAAAGGCGATTTCGAATTTTCCCTTGGTCATGCCGCGATAAATGATGCGCGCGGCTTCTTCGGCTTCGAGCAGGAATGGCATGTTGAACTTATTCTTCGAGGTCAGCGGTGTGCGCACGAAACCGGGATTGATGATGCTGATGCCGACACCTTCGACTTCGAGCTCCGGTTTCAATGCTTCGCACATATTGATCAGCGCCGCTTTGCTCGCGCCGTAGGCCGCCGACAACGGCAGGCCGTTGTAACCCGCGACCGATCCCATGACGCCGATGTGGCCCGCGCGGCGCGACATGAAGGTCGGCAGCACCGCCGCGATACAATTCACGACGCCCAGGAAGTTGATCTCCATCAACGTGCGGAAAGGCGCGACGTTGAACGTCGTCGCATCGCTGGGGACGGACGTTCCCGCATTGAAGATCACGTGGTCGAGCGGCCCCATGTCGAACTCGATCGCCTTGAAAGTCTGCTTCATGGCGTCGTGGTGGGTGACGTTGGCGGGGAACGCGAAGACCTTGCCGGCAAGGCCCTCGGCGGCGGCCTCTTGCGCCAACGTTTCGAGGTCGGATGCGGTGCGTGCGCTCGCCGCCACGCTCCAACCGCGGGTGGCGTATTCAAGCGCGAGGGCCCGGCCAATGCCTTTGCCCGCACCTGTGATCCAAACGTTGCCCGGCTTCGTCATGGAGTTCCGGTAATTGGAAGTCGCTTCGGCTATCATTACATAATATGAGACGGCGGCGACACCTTCGGAGAGTGCCATGCGCGATATGAGTGAACCCCAACGGCCTGCGCGGAACGTGCTCGGCGGCACGCTGCAGATTTGTTCGACGCGCCCCATGACCGGCTTCTTCCGCGACGGCTGCTGCAACACCGGCCCACAGGACCGGGGATCGCACACGGTCTGCGTGGTCACTACGGAAGAGTTCCTGGCTTACAGCAAGCGCGCCGGCAACGACCTCTCGACGCCGATGCCCGAATACGGCTTTCCGGGCCTCACACCCGGCGATAGCTGGTGCCTGTGCGCACCGCGCTGGCAGCAGGCCTTCGAAGCCGGCGCAGCACCGAAGGTCGTGCTCGCCGCAACGCACGAAGGCGCGCTCGAACACACGGCGCTCGCCGATCTCAAGAAGTTCGCTGTGGATCTGATGTGAGCTAGAAGCCGAGTCCGCTAAGGTCGACGTGTTTGTCGACCACCACGGCGAGGAACACGCCCGCCAGGTACTGCATCGAGAACAAGAAGTTGCGCTTGGCAAGCTCGCGCGAGGGATCTCGCACCAAGAGCCAGTTTAGCCACAGGAAGCGCAGACCGAAGCCGGTCGAGACCACGGCATACAGCACACCGAGGTTACCGGTCAGCACCGGCAAGAGGGCCGAGCCCACCAATGCGATGGTGTTGGCGAAAATCCATTTGGCGCAGGCGGCGTCACCTAGCACCACAGGCAGCATCGGCACGCCGGCCTTGGCGTAATCGTCTTTGATCAAGATCGCGAGCGACCAGAAGTGCGACGGCGTCCACAGGAACAGGGTGATCGCCATCAGCGCGGGCAGCAGCCACTGCGTCGCATCGACCGCCGCCGCGCCCGCGAGCACGGCGAAGCTGCCGGCGGCGCCGCCGATGATGATGTTGGTCCAGTGCAGACGCTTCAGCCACACGGTGTAGACGATGCCGTAGACGAAGGCGCCGAGGAACAGGTGTATCGCCACGACCCAGTTGAAGGCCAGCAGCGCGATCAGGCAGCCGGTGAGCAGCAGCGCGCCGGCGAACCACAGCGCGCGTGTCGCATCTAAGGTGCCGGCCGCGAGCGGGCGGCGCGCCGTGCGCGGCATCAGCCTGTCGAGGTCGCGGTCATAGAACTGGTTGAACACCGCCGAACCCGACGAGCCCAGCAGCATGGCGATGAACAGTACGAGAAGTTGGCGGCCGTCGACGTGCGTCGCCACCGCCGCATAGCCGGCCATGGCCGACAACGCGATCAGGAAGCCGATGCGCAATTTCATCAGCTCAAGGTAGCCGCGGATGGTCGTGCCTACGGACGCGCTCATGGCCGTTTTCTAACCGCTTGATAAGTCGAGTTATTCTGTCCCCGCCCGGGACGCGCCCGGGTGAGCTGTTGCCGTAACATCATGCTCGGCCTTTGCCAACAGCAATTTCCCGGCCAGAACGATGAATATGATGCCGCCCGCCACCGCGATGACGCCGCCGACGCCCTGCACAATCAGGAAGGTCAGCTTTGTAACGGTGTCGATCTCCTGGGCCGCGCCCGCGGTCTTGCGCGCGACTCCTTCCAGACCGGCGACATAAAGTCCCAGCGAGTGGATGAATTGTCCGCCGCCCAGCAGCAGATACATCGCCGTACGCAGGCGCCGGCGGGGCGTGCGCTTGCCGAGGAGCGGCAAGAACAATCCGAAATAAAGCGCGATGAAACCGAGCGTCACCGCGATCAGCATGGCGTGGTAGTGGCTGGGCGTGCGCGTATCGACCGAGCCTTCAAAGAAGCCGATGGCGCCGCCGAAAGCGAACAGAAGCAACGCGGCCACCACCGCTTTGACTTCGGGCGCGCCATGCCAGATGTCGCGACGGCGGCGCACCGCCAGGGCGGCGACGCTGCCGAGCACCACGGTTGCCGGGATGGGGAGCGCGAACCAATAAAGGTGCGTGAAGGTCAGGCGCATCGCCGGGCTGCCGCCATCATAAGTGAGATAGAGCAGCGGTCCCGCAGCAGCGCCTGCCACCAGAAGCAGCATCATCGCCTTGAACAACGGCGGCGGTAGCGGCGTCTCGCCCAGCGCGACGCGTGAGAGAAAGTAGAAGCCGCACAACATCAGCGCGGTGTTGGCGAACTGCAGGATATGGCCGCCGCCCCAGGTCACATACTCCGCTGCGCCAACAGTACCGAGGTTCTCCGGCAGCGTGAGATAAGCCGCGCCGAAGCACACCATGGCGATGAGCGTGATGACGCCGGCGCAGGCGACACCAAACGCGCCCGCTTCGACGAAACGCTGGCGCGAGAGCAGCACCAGCAGGCGCAGGATCGGCAGCGCGAGACTCGCCAGCAGCAGCACAAGACCGCCGACGTACAAGGGATGCACGAGGATCGGCACGTAGTTGTTGATCGACGGCTCGCCGAGATCGGCCAGCGCCGGGATCAACAGCAGAATGAAACTGAGGCCGAAACCATAAACAGCGGCGCGTCCGACAACAATACCGAGCGGACTGGGCGCAACGCCGCTGTCGGCGGCCGATTGCGCCGTCACCGCCACGGTCATGGCGCCTTGCACCCCGAGGTACCACACGACGAAGGCAAAACTGACATGAACGACAATCAGCTTGTGAAAGAAGGTCTGGCCCGTCCAGGGCAGCAGCACCTCGGAGCCCGGCACGCGGCTGAGCGCGAGCAACAATGCGAGCAAGCCCGCGAGAGCCAGCGCCGCCAGGGGCAGCACGGTCCAGCCTTTGAGTTCGATGCGTAAATCTTTGGTCAGCTTGCCGGCGAAGTGTCCGTCGACCGGCACATCTATCGGCGGCGGCAGCGATCGGGCGATGACGTCTTTATCGTCCATGCGTGTCGTCCATGCCCGGTACCCCGCGCATCAGGCCGGCGGCGGATAAACGTGATACAGAATCGCATAGATCACCACGCCGGTCACCGTGACGTACAACCAGATCGGCAAGGTCCAGCGTGCAAGCGCGCGATGGCGATCGAAATTCCCGTGCAGCGAATGCCAGGCCGTCACGGCGATCATGGGGGTCGCGATGGTCGCGAGAATTACGTGGCTGATCAGGAGCGCGTAGTAGACAGGCACGGTCCAGCCGGTGCCGGGGAACTTAAAGATCGGTGCCGTGAAGTGATAGGCAAGGTAGCTGGCCAAAAAGACAGCCGACACGATAATGGCCGCCAGCATGAACTTCTTGTGCATCTCGCGGTTGCCGGAACGGATGAACGCGAACGCGATCACTAGGAGCACGGTTGATAGCGCGTTCAGCACGGCGTTGACGTGCGGCAAGACGCTCGCGGTGGTCATGGCCTCGCTCAAGGCCCCTTTACCGCCGTCTTGATGATGAAGCTGAGGTACATGACCAGCGAAATGCCCACGGCCACGACCGCAATGATGATGTTTCTGCGGCGCGCTTCTTTGTCGAGGGGGGGCTGTGGTTCAGGATTCACATCTTGCCTTTCGGTACTTTAAATCGCGCCCCTTCGTAACCGACGCGGACGCGCGGGGAAACCCCCTTACAGAGCGGGCCATGTTACAAAGCGGACCTTCACTCAGGCCTCATACGTGCCGTGTCGCAGACCGAAAAAGAGCAAGGTTCTCGCGACTTTACGGGGCGTGTGTGTTCGGCTAGTCTGCCCGCCGTGGGCGAGAGGTCGGGGATCGGGCTCTCGGTTAACCCTCGGGGAAATAACGATAAAATAAATACCTCGATTTTGAGTCGAACCGCCTGGCGGGGGCGATTGGGTCGCGACCGTCACGGATTATAATGGAGACCGAGCGTGACTCGTTTTGTCTGGGCGGCCGCGGCCGCCGTATCAAGCGTCCTTCTCAGCTTTCAAGCATCCGCGCAGGAGATGCCGACACCCTCATTCCCGCATCCGTGGCAGCTTGGCCTGCAGACGCCAGCCACCACCGGCGCCGAGATGCTCGTCAGCTTTCACACTTTGCTGATGTGGGTGATCACGGCGATCTCGCTGTTCGTCCTGGTGCTGCTGCTGGTCTGCATCTTCAAATTCAACGAGAAGGCCAACCCGATCCCGGCCAAGTGGTCGCACAACACTTTGCTTGAGATCGTCTGGACCGCCATTCCCGTCCTGATCCTCGTGGTCATCGCGGTGCCCTCGTACCGCCTCCTGTATTACCTCGATCAGACCACCGAAGCCGAGATGACGATCAAGGTCACCGGCAACCAATGGTACTGGAGCTATGAGTATCCCGACAGCGAAGTGTCCTTCGACGCGCTCGCGCTCCTGCCCGAGGAAATCGACGTCACGAAGGGCCAGTATCGCCTGCTCGAGACCGACGAACATGTCGTCCTGCCGGTCGATACCAACATTCGCCTCTTGTTCACCGCCACCGATGTCATCCACGCTTGGACGATCCCCGCCTTCGCCGTGAAGCTCGACGCCATGCCGGGCCGCACCAACGAGACCTGGGTGAACGTAAAGGTCCCGGGCCGCTACTATGGCCAATGCTCGGAATTGTGCGGTCCCGATCACTCGAACATGCCGATCGTCGTCGATGCGGTCAGCAAGGAAGAGTACCAAAAGTGGATCGAGAGCAAGAAGCAGGCCAATGCGGCCAAATCCACCGTCAAGCTTGCCGCGCAGTAAGCGGCACTTTCAAAGAAGTCCGGAGTAAACCGTCATGAGCGCTGCCACTCACGCCCACGCCGATCACGGCCACGATCATAGTCACGATCACCATACCCCGACGGGTATCGGCCGCTGGCTTTTCTCCACCAACCACAAGGACATCGGCACGATGTACCTGGTGTTCGCGGTGGTCTCGTCCCTCGTCGGGGGCGCCTTCTCCATGATGATCCGCATGGAGCTGATGGATCCGGGCCTGCAGTTCATCCACGACAAACACTTCTACAACGTGCTGGTCACCGCCCACGCGCTTCTGATGGTGTTCTTCGTCGTCATGCCGGCCGTCATCGGGGGCTTCGGCAACTGGATGATGCCGATGATGATCGGCGCGCCGGACATGGCATTCCCGCGCATGAACAACATCTCGTTCTGGCTGATGCCGCCGGCCTTGATCCTGCTCGTCCTCTCGATGACTGCGGGCCAAGGCGCGGGCACCGGCTGGACGCTTTATCCGCCGCTCGCCGGCATAAGCGGCCAGCCCGACAGCAGCGTCGACTTCGCCATCCTCGCGCTGCACCTCGCGGGCGCCTCGTCGATCCTGGGCGCCACCAACTTCATCACCACAATCCTCAACATGCGCGCGCCTGGAATGACCTTCCACAAGATGCCGCTGTTCGTCTGGGCGACGCTGATCACGGCCATCTTGCTGCTTCTCGCGATCCCCGTGCTCGCGGGCGCGCTGACAATGCTGCTCACCGACCGTAACTTCGGCACGGCGTTCTTCGACGTGCGCGGCGGCGGTGATCCCCTGCTCTGGCAGCACCTGTTCTGGTTCTTCGGCCACCCCGAAGTCTACATCATGATCCTGCCCGGCTTCGGCATCATCAGCCACATCGTCTCGACCTTCAGCCGTAAGCCGGTATTCGGCTACCTCGCCATGGCTTACGCGATGGCCTCGATCGGCGTCGTCGGCTTCGTCGTCTGGGCGCACCACATGTATTCGGTGGGCATGGGCGTGAACTACCGCGCCTACTTCATCGCAGTCACGATGGCGATCGCGGTGCCCACGGGCGTGAAGGTGTTCAGCTGGATCGCCACCATGTGGGGCGGCTCGATCTCCTTCCGCACCCCGATGGTGTGGGCGGTCGGCTTCATCTTCCTGTTCACCGTCGGCGGTGTGACCGGTGTGGTGCTCGCCAACGCCGGCATGGATATCGCCATGCACGACACCTATTACGTCGTGGCGCACTTCCACTACGTGCTGTCGCTGGGCGCGGTGTTCTCGATCTTCGCCGGCTTTTACTACTGGTTCGACAAGATGACGGGACGCGTGTTCCCCGAATGGGCCGGCCAGACGCACTTCTGGATCACCTTCATCGGCGTCAACATCACCTTCTTCCCGCAGCACTTCCTGGGTCTGGCCGGCATGCCGCGCCGCTATATCGACTATCCGGATGTCTTCGCGGGCTGGAACTACGTGTCTTCGATCGGCGCCTATATCGCCGGCGTCGGCACGCTGTTCTTCCTATTCATGGCTGTGAAGAGCATTTTCTGGGGTGAGAAGTCGGTCGCCAACCCGTGGGGTGAAGGCGCGACGACCCTCGAGTGGACGGTGGCTTCGCCTGCGCCCTTCCACACCTTCGAAGAGCCGCCGGTGCTGACGCACAGCGCCCATCCGGCCGAGTAAGACCTGGGGTTCGGCAGCGCCATGGATCAAAAGAAGCTAAACCGGCGCAATGCGCTCCTGGGGACGGCCACACTTGCCGTCGCCGGAGGCATGATCGGTTTCGCTTTCGCCATGGTGCCGCTGTACTCGATCATCTGCGAGAAGCTGGGCTGGGAAGGCACACCGCAGCGCGCGTCTGCGGCGTCCTCCGTGATCTCGGATACGATCGTAACCGTGCGCTTCGATGCCAATTCCGAAAAACAGCTCAAGTGGAAATTCCAGCCGGTCGAGCGTGCGGTAACGATGAAGCTTGGCGAGACCAAGACCGTCTTCTACCGCGCCACCAACATGTCCGACGAGATCGTCACCGGGAACGCAACGTTCAACGTGACGCCCGAGAAGACCGCGCAATATTTCAACAAGCTCGAGTGCTTCTGCTTTCAAGAGCAAACCCTCGCCCCGGGCCAAACCGTCGACATGGGCGTGACCTTCTTTGTCGACCCGGCTCTGCTGAAAAACACGACTGCCAACGAAGTGCGTACGATCACGCTGTCTTACACGTTCTTCAAATCCGACAAGGCCGACGCGGCCGATGCGGACATCACCAAGCTAACGCTGGCGCCGAAAGATGGCGCCGGTGCTGCCAAACTGAACTAGAAGCTCATAAAGGACTTTGCCGATGAGTTCACACGCCACCAAACATCCCTTCCACATGGTCAACCCGAGCCCATGGCCCGCGCTTGGCTCTTTCGGTGCCCTGGTACTAGCCATCGGTGCGGTCTTGTTCTTCCACAAGACGCCAGTATTCGGCATGGAGCCGGGCATCTTCAAAATCGTGCCCGGTTTAGCCATCGTCGTCTTCACGATGGTCATGTGGTGGCGCGATGTCGTCCATGAGTCGGTCGTCGAGCACGCCCACAGCGAGCAAACGAGCCATGGCCTGCGCCTCGGCATGGCCCTGTTCATCACCTCGGAAGTGATGTTCTTCGTCGCCTTCTTCTGGGCCTTCTTCCATAACGCGCTGGGCTTCTCGACCAACGTGCTGCAATGGCCGCCGGAAGGCATCACGCCGCTGGAAGCTTGGGACCTGCCCTTCTACAACACCGTCATCCTGCTCACCTCGGGCGGCACGCTGACCCGCGCCCACATCTTCATCGAGAAGGGCGACAACAAGACCGCGGCGCGCTGGATCTTCATCACCGCCGCGCTGGGCACCCTCTTCCTCGGGCTTCAGGCCTACGAATACGTGCATGCCTCCTTCAAACTTACCGAAGGCGTGTTCCCGTCGACCTTCTACCTGGCCACGGGCTTCCACGGCTTCCACGTGTTCGTCGGCACCGTGTTC
Source organism: uncultured bacterium (assembly GCA_903888485.1). Taxonomy (GTDB): domain Bacteria; phylum Pseudomonadota; class Alphaproteobacteria; order Rhodospirillales; family Rhodospirillaceae; genus SHVO01. Next base: position 46,511 of record CAISTS010000010.1, read on the forward strand.
CTGACTGTCTGCGGCTTCCGCGCCGCGAAGGGCCACTTCACGGCCCACAAGCACATCGGCTTCCAGGCCGCCGCCTGGTATTGGCACTTCGTCGACGTGGTCTGGTTGTTCCTGTTCGTCTGGGTCTACTGGCTGCTTGGCCCCCCGGTCCGCGCGTTCGGCGGCTAAGACCGAAAGACACCCAATATAAAAGGGCCGGCCCACAGCCGGCCCTTTTCATTTATGATCGTAGCGTTGGTTACTGTGAGGATGTCATGACGACAGCTCCCCGTACGAGCGCTCCGTTGCTGGTCGCGGCCCTGGGCTGCCGCTGTCCGCGCTGCGGCCGGGGACGCCTCTTCGACGGCTACCTCAAAATCGCACCCGGCTGCGAGGTGTGCGGCTTGTCGTTTGGCGGCAGCGACACTGGCGACGGCCCGGCCTACTTCATCATGCTGCCGCTGTGCATCATTACGTCGGTGTCCGCGCTGCTCTTCGAGCTGAAGTTCGCGCCGCCCATGTGGGTGCACATGGTCATCTGGCCGCTGTTCATCGCAGCCGCGGTAGGCTTTTCGCTGCGGCCGGTGAAGGCGACTATGGTCGCCCTCCAGTACCGCTACCGCGACGTCGAGAGCGACGACGGAAACACAAATTTTTAGTTCAGCGACCGGATACCAAGACAATGAGAAGCTCGATCGAGGCCGTTCTCTTCGATCTGGGCAATACCCTCGTCTCCTACTATCAACCGGTCGATTTTCCGCCGATTTTGGAACGTTCCATATCCGCCGTCGGCGATACGTTGCACGCTATGGGACATAACATCGATCGGAAAGGAGTTAACGAGCGTGCACTTCGATTCAACCGTGAACGCGATGACTTGAGGGTGTGGCCGCTGCATGAGCGGCTGGTGGATATATTCGGCCTTAAGGCTGACCTATTGGCCCCTAACGACCTTGCCCTCATCATGGAGCGATTCCTCGGTCCGATATTTGCTGTTGCTAAGGTTGATCTCGATGCAGTGCCGGTGTTGACAAGCATCAGGGCTCTCGGACTGAAGAGTGCAATCGTCTCTAACACGCCGTGGGGCAGCCCGGCTAAACCGTGGCGTAGAGAGCTGGATAGGTGGGGACTGTTAGCGATGGTTGACGAAGCTGTTTTCTGTGTTGATGCCGGATGGAGGAAGCCCGCTGCCGAGATCTTCAGCCATGCCCTCTCACTCCTAGATATCGCCCCCAATCAAGCGGTGTTCGTGGGGGACGACATGCGCTGGGACGTGGAAGGCGCGCGCAATGCCGGCATGAAGGCGATACTCTTGTCTCAAACTGACGAGTGTTCAGGTTCCCCTACAATTCGATGCTTGAAGGACCTGGTGCCGCTCCTGCAAACGCTCGCAAATAACTAAGGGCGGAGGCTCTTCGCCCCCGCCCTTCCGTAGGAGATTCACTCTTAGAAGCTCTTGCGGCCCACGATGTCTTCGTCGGGGGTCGACGAGATCTTATGGATCGCGAGGTCGGCGCCGACGTATTCCTGCTCTTCAGTAAGCCGGATGCCGACGCTCTTCTTGAGTACACCGTAGACAACAAAGCCGGCGATCGCGGCGATGACGATGCCGATCAGCGTGCCCATAAGCTGAGACATGAAGGTCACCCCGCCCATGCCGCCAAGGGCCTCGAGGCCGAATACCCCGCACAGGATGCCGCCCAGGGTGCCGCAGAGGCCGTGCAGCGGCCACACACCGAGCACGTCGTCGATCTTCAGCTTGTTCTGCTGCCAATTGAAGGCGAACACGAACAGGATGCCGGCGGCGGCGCCCGTGATCAGCGCACCCACCGGATGCATGACATCCGAGCCCGCGCAGACGGCGACGAGGCCGGCGAGCGCGCCGTTATGGATGAAGCCTGGGTCATTGCGGCTGACGAACAGCGAGGCCAGGATGCCCCCGACCATGGCGAGCAGCGAGTTGACCGCCACGAGGCCCGAGACCGCCTCCAGCTTCTGCGCGCTCATGACGTTGAAGCCGAACCAGCCCACCGACAGCACCCAAGCGCCGAGGGCGAGCCAGACGATGTTCGAAGGCGGCATACCGACCGATTGGCCATCCTTGCCGTAACGGCCCTTGCGCGCGCCCAGCATCAGGACAGCCCCTAGTGCGATCCATCCGCCCATGGCGTGCACGACCACCGAGCCCGCGAAGTCATGGAACTTGGCGCCAAAGGCGCCCTCCATGAAGTCCTGGAAGCCGTAGTTGTTGTTCCAGGCGAGCCCTTCAAAGAAAGGATAGACCAGCGCCACCAGCACGAAGGTCGCCACGAGTTGGGGGTAGAACTTGGCGCGCTCGGCAATACCGCCGGAGATGATCGCCGGGATCGCAGCCGCGAAGGTCAGGAGGAAGAAGAACTTCACCAGGTCGTAGCCCTGAGGCGCAAAGCTGCTGCCTTCCCTGACGCCCGAGATCATCTGTGCGCCCTGCAGGAAGCTCACGCCGTAAGCGATGCTGTAGCCGATGAAAAAATACGCGACGGTGGAGGCCGCGAAATCGACCAGGATCTTCACCAGCGCGTTGACCTGCGCGCGCTTGCGCACCGTGCCCACTTCAAGAAACGCGAAGCCCGCGTGCATGGCGAGCACCATGACCGCGCCGATCAGAATGAAAAAGACATCAGAACCCATCGTTGGATCCTCCCCTTCGCTACGGCGGCGCTCCCTCCCAGGGACACCGCCTGATTCCCGAAGTCCGTCGTTGAACCTCAGGCAACACAAGGCGGCGGCCGGATTGCTTCCGCGCCGCCACTTCATGACACCCCTCGCAAGAACCGTGCCGCCGCACGTTTTTCAAGGAAATCAGGGGCTTGTATTTTGGTGCAGTGCACACCATGCGGTATATTGCCTAAGGCGGCAGCACCATATCCTGTAGTGGTTAATTGTTAGGCAAAGCTGACGCCCGCTTTGACGACGCGAAAGCGCAGGGTGCCTTTGGGCTCCTCACATGAGGACACCAGTGTGTGCCCCTGGGCCTCGCAGAAGGCCGGTACGTCGCGCAACGCCGCGCGGTCGCTGGCCAGGAGATCGACAGTGCCGCCGGCCGGAATGTCCATGAGGCGCTTGCGCAGACGCAACACCGGCAGCGGACAATTGAGCCCCCGCGCGTCGATGACGGCCAAAACTGAAAGCGAGTGGTCTTGCGACATGGGCGCGATATTGTGTGCGCGCGGTTTGATATGGGGAGAAGGTTGGAGACAGCGAGCACTTTAACGGCCCTCGCGGGCTTTGGCATCGGCGTTGTCGTAGGCGCGGCCGCCCTTGTCAGCAATTTTTGCGCCCTGGGCGGCGTGGCTGACATCCTGTTCGCCAAGGACTGGCGGCGCATGCGCTGCTGGATGCTGGCGGCCGGCATTGCCGTGATCGGCACCCAGGCGCTGGATTCCGCCGGCATACTGCACGTCGATCATATCCTCTTGCCTTACATGCTTTGGCTGCCATGCATCATCGGCGGCATGCTCTTCGGTTTCGGCATGGCGATCGCGGGCGGCTGTATCAACCGCGCGCTGGTTCGCCTTGGCGCCGGATCGCTCAAGTCCCTGGTGATCGTACTCGTAGCGGGAGCGGTTTCGGCGCTGACGCTGGCCGGACCGCTTACACCTGGCGCCGATGCCCTCGCCCGCGTCGGGCGTCTCGACCTGATGGTTGCACCCGAGGCTTTGCACCGCATCTTCGGCATGTTGCCGATGCTGGATGCCGAGATGGTGCGATGGGTCTTCACCGCGCTGATCGGCGGCGGCCTTGTATATCACGCCCTGAAGGACTCATGGTTCCGTGCGACCCGCGATCAGCTCGTCGCGGGTTTTGTGATCGGCGCCATGATTCCGCTGGCCTGGCTCGCCTCGGACAGCACGACGGCGATCAACTTCGCCGCGCCGCTCGGCAGCCTTTTCCTGATCTTCAGTGAACGAGCCGTACCCCTGTTCGCGCTGGCCATCGTGGCCGGGGTGCCGGTCGGCGCATTCATCGCCGGGCTAGTGACAAACAACCTTGCGCTCGAGACCTTCACCGACCGCGGCGAAATCCCGCGCAATCTTGTCGGCGCGGCGCTGATGGGCTTTGGCGGTACCATTGCCCTCGGTTGCACCTTCGGTCAGGGGCTCTCGGGAATTTCGCTTCTGTCGCCGAACGCGATGCTGACTGTCGCCGGCATCGTTTTCGGCTGCATCTGGGGCATTCGTTACTTCGAAGCCGGCGGTGTCTGGTCCGGCCTCAAGCTCGCCGTCAGGACTTGCGTCTGAGCGCGCCGCGTAACGCTTTAAGGTCGCTCGCAACAGCTTTGCCGGTCTTTTCCTGCATGTTGCGGAAACGGGCCAGCACCTCGTGGCCGAAGTCGGTGAGCACCGCACCCCCGCCGCCGCCTTTGCCGCCCTTGGCGGTGGTGACCACCGGCGCCTTGAATATCTGGTTCATCTCGTCGATCAGCAGCCAGGCACGGCGGTAACTCATAGCCATGCGGCGCCCTGCCGCGGCGATGGAGCCGGTATCAATGATGTGCTGCAGGAGGTCGGCCTTGCCTGGACCGATGGCGGTCTGCGCCCCCAGTACGATCTTAAGTTTTGGGCCGATGGCCGGGGCTTTGCTGCGTGTCATGCGGAGAATTTCCTTTTCCGAAGGGCACTATACACGCCGCATGCCTTCTCGGGCTATTCTCAGAACATCCGCACGGCCCTAAGCTGAGGCCCGTGCAAGGAGTATGTAATGCCGTTACCCCCGAACCAAGTTTTTTACGTCAGCCCGGCGCAGATCGAAGAGTGGCGGAACGCAGGCCAGGCCGTGCTCGTCGACGTGCGCGAGCAGAACGAATGGGATGAAGCCCACATCCCCGGCGCCATCCTGATGCCGCTATCGACCTTCGACCCCGCGCAGATCCCCGATCCGCAAGGCAAGCACCTGGTGTTCCACTGCCGCAGCGGACGGCGCTGTGGCCTCGCCGCGGAAAAAGCGGTCGCGGCCGGCTACAAGGGAGTGATCAAGCGCATGGAAGGCGGCTTCATCGCCTGGAGCGCTGCCGGCTATGAGTCCGAGACCGACTGACGTGAGCGCGACCGGGGCCGCGCCGACCACCTCACCTGCCGCCAGCGGACCCGGCAAGGAAGCCCATCGCCTCTTCCTGATCGTCGTCGACGATTCCGAGGAACTGCCCGCCGCCATTCACTACGCCTGCATACGCGCGCGCCAAACCGGCGGACGCGTGGCACTTCTGTACGTTTACCAAACCGACATCGACTTCCATCACTGGAAGTTCGTCAGTGAACTGGTGGAGCAGGAGAGCCAGCAGGACGCCGAGAATATTCTGAAGCTGCATGCCTTGCGCGTCGTGCAAGAGACCGGACGTCGTCCCGAGACTTACGTGCGCAAAGGCAATCGCCGCGAAGAGCTATTCAAGCTCATCAAAGAGCATCCCGAGATTTCGATCCTCGTGCTGAGCGCCGCCGCGGGGCGCAAACCCGGCCCGCTCGTCGAAGCGGTCACCGGAAAGTTCGCTGGAAAAATCGGCATTCCCGTCACCGTCGTGCCGGCCAAACTACGCTCTGGCGCAGCCACGCACCAAGGCGACTCCGGCACATCCGGCGGCGCGTAATAGTTTCGACTCCAAGACATTCTGCGCTGCGCCGGAACCCCCGATTGGTCCTGTGGCCCCTGTCATAAAAACGCCCAGTAGAAGAACGCACTAATAGCAGGCGCTGCGGAGCTGCACGCCAGCTCTGTGGAAAACTGCGTTGCATTACAGAGACATTGCCCCTAACCGTTGATGTGGGCGCGCTCCCGACAATGGGGTCGAAAACACTAAAGAGGGCGCGTTCGGGGAAGTCGACGATGACTGACACGCCGCAAAAGGTGGTGGCGCATCCGCGCGCCGCGTTGGCCAAGCCGCACGATCTGCGCTCGCTCGTCCACGACATGAGTCAGTGGCGCCACTCGCCGGTCGATGGCGTGCAGCTCATCGTCATCAGCCTCGGCGGCGCCGTGCCGCAAGCCAAGCACACGCCCGAGATGCTGGCCCAGATCGGCAACGGCCTGTGCAATCTCGCCGGTCAACGGGGCCTGCGCCTGTATCAGGTGGCGCCCGCCGACTTCGCCATCCTCGTGCGCCTGCAGGGCCAGCTCATGATGGACCTGATCCGCGACGTGAAGGTCGAGCTGCTCAAAGTCGTCGAGCGCTTCAGCCCCGAGAACTTCGGCGCCATCAACCAGAACCGTTTTGTGATGGTGTTCAACCTGACCGAACACTATCGCGTCGCCGCCGAGCGCATCGCCAAGTACGCCGCCGACGCCCAGAAGGTCAACGACCCCGAAGCGCAAGCGCAGCCGCAACGCCAACTACGCCCGTTGTGCGCGGAAGACTTGGACAACGTCCTGCATGCCTTCCGCAAATTCGGTTCGGATAAGTTCCTCAAAGCCTTCATGCGCGACCAGATCGTGGTCAACAATATCGGCGGACAGCTCGCGCCGTTCATGCATGAATATTTCATCAGCATGGACAGCCTGCGCAAGCCGCTGTTCATCGATGTCGAGATGCGCGCCTCCGGGCAGCTGTTCAACGACTTCACGCGCGTGCTCGACCAGATCGTGCTGCGCGCGTTCAAGCACCTCACCACGACCGCGATGCCGTTCTCGATCAACGTTAACGTCGTGACGGTGTTCACCGCTGCCTTCGCCGATTTCATGGATGAGACGCCGCGCGAAACGCTCCAGCGCCTCACCTTCGAATTCCGCCAGGCCGACATCGTCGAGCATTTTGATGAATTCGAAGTCGCGCGCGGCATGATCGAAGCCATGGGCGGCTCCATCGGCGTCGATAAGATCTTCCCGCAGACCTTGGGTCTCGTCGACCTCGACTACATCGGCGCGAAGTACGCCAAGGTGCTGTGGCGTGACGGGGCCGAAGAAATCCTGCGCGAGCGCAGCAAGACCTTCAAATACATGAAGGAGTGCGGCGTACAGCCGATCCTCATCCGCGTCGATAGCCAGAAGGCCCTCGCCGTTGCCGCCGAACTCGGCGTCGAGTCCTTCCAGGGCTTCTTGATCGACGGCACGCTGACGAAGAGCGCCGCCTAATAAATTAATACGTACCTGGTACCTATTATTTTATTTCCGCTTCGCGGCCGGCACTTCGGCCTTGGCGCCAATGCCCCAATCTTTGGCCCAACCGAGGCCGGCGACGGTGCCGTTGCGCGGATTGTATTCAGCGCCGACCCAACCGTCGTAGCCGTTGGCGTCGAGCATATCGAAAATGAAGGTCCAGTTGATCTCGCCCAGCTTGTCGGGCTCGTGACGGCCGGGGACGCCGGCCACCTGGATGTGGCCGATCAGCGCCATGTTGTTCTCGAAGAATTCGGCGAGGTTGCCCTGCATGCGCTGGGCGTGATGGAAGTCGTACTGCAGCGCGATGTTCTTGTGTCCGAGATGGCGGATGATCTCGACCGCCTGATCGGGCCGGCTGAGGAAATAGCCCGGCATCGACAACGGCTCGATCAGAATTTGCACGCCAGCCGCCTGCGCTAGATCGGCGGCGGCCACGAGATTGTCGAGATACGTGTCTATGGCGGCGTCGCGCTGGTCCTCGCTGAGGCAGCCGGCCATGACGTGCATGCGTGTGCACTCGGTCATGTCGGCGTAGCCGAGCGCGACCTCGATCGAGTCACGGAATTCCTGTTCCCGTCCCGGCATCGCCGCCAATCCACGCTCGCCGGCGGCAAAGTCCCCGGGGGGCGCGTTGAACAACACCAGCGACACGCCGGCCATGGCGATGCGATCGGCGACGTCGTTGGCGTCACAATGGTAAGGGAACTGGCACTCGACGCCCTGGAAACCGACTTCGGCCGCCGCTGCGAAGCGCTCGAGGAACGGCACTTCGGTGAACAGCATGGAAACGTTGGCGGAGAAACGCGGCATGGGGGACCCTAGGAGGCGACTTGGAGGCGTTGGTGTATCAGATCGTCCACGGCGCGCGCCACATCGCCGGCGGCGTTCAGCGCCGGATGGGTCCAATCCTCAAAGCGGCCTTTGAAAGGCCGCGCGAGGCCAAGGCCATAAAGCTCGTGGTGTAGGCGCGCGTGTTTGGCGGCGACCATGCCCTCGGGCGCGAAAATGTACACCGGCGCCGGGGTGGCGCAGGCTTCCGAGCACATCGAAACCGAGTCCCCTGTAACAACAAGCGCATCGGCCAGAGCCAGGAACCCGAAATAGGGATTGTCCCCGCCTGCGCTCCACAGGAACGTCCGGCGCGGTTCCGGGATCGCAGCCAGCAGCGCCAGTTCGGCATCCCGCCCCGTGCGCCGCGAGGTTGCCAGCAGGACCGTGCCACCCACCTCCTCCGCCATGCGGTGAACGCGCCGTCCGAGATCGGCAGCTAGCGCCGGGGGGAACGGCTTGCTGTGGGTCGCACCGCCGACGATCAGCGTAACGAAGGGTCGCGGCAATCCGGTCAAGCGTCCCGCCCAGACATCGGCGGCGCTGGCGAGGCGCGCGGGCGTCAGGCGATGGGGCGCGCCGGTGATGCGCATCACGTTGGCAGCATCACCCGAGGGTACAACACAGTCGTGGCGCGGCGCGGCGATCAGATCGAACTCAGTGGCGCCGGCGCGTCCGGGATTCATCAAGTGAACCAAGACCGGCGCTGGTGTGCGCTGGCGCTTGATCCAGCGTGCGACGGGCGCAGTGCGCCGGCCGGCGGAGATCACGACGTCGGGCCACGGCGGCGTAAGTCCCATCCGGGTCTCGGGCGTGAGACCCAGCAACCGCGCACCGGTCACGATGTTCGGTAAACGCGCCAGCGGCGTGTAGCGCACATCCTTGATCACGAACGGACGCTGCAGTGCTTCGGCGACGCCGAGCGCTTGCGCGACGTTACCGGCGCGGTCGTCAGCCAGAACCCAGATAAGCGGTTGATGCACCATGCATGCTCCAGACAGAGCCCATCGTTTTACATCCAGCCTGCGCAAGCGGCCATGAGCATCATGCCCGCACCACAAAAAATATGGATTTGCTACAGGGAACCCACGGCACGATCCCCGTGTTCCTGCTGCGTCCTTCTCAACTTTTTCACACCATCTTCTCGTGCCTTCCCCGCTGGAGGGCGGATAATGCACCGGTGGGGAATGGGGATGAAGTCGATCGCGGAGGCGTCCCATGTTTGAGCTTTCAGAACTGCGCGACGTGCAATTGCGCGCCGCCGATACCTTGACCCAATCGCCCAAGCCCGGGACGACCTGGCATAACCTGTCAGGCCACTGGCTCCAGTCCCCCCTTGCCGCCGAACTTGAGCTTGAAGCCCAGACCCGCCGTCTGGCGGCGGTCGAGCGTTGGCGCGGCCTGCGGCAGGGCGCGACGCCCTAAGCCTTTTGTCTCTGGTTGTCTGTCTGCGTCGGGGCCGGTAAATAGACCGGAGCGGTCCCGCATCGGGACCTATTTGCGCGGGACCTTTTCATGCCGACAGCCCCTTCACGTAACGCCCGCCAACAGACGGCGGGCCAAACCGTTGCCAAGATCCTCCTCGACATCAAGGCGGTGAACTTCCGCCCGGAGGAGCCCTATCGGCTGACGGCCGGCTGGGCGAGCCCGGTTTACATCGATTGCCGAAAGCTGATCTCCTTCCCGGCAGCGCGCCAAACGGTCACAAAGCTCGCGCGCGAGGAACTCCTGGAACAGGTCGGGGCCGGCAAGATCGACGCAGTGGCGGGCGGTGAGACCGCCGGAATCCCATACGCGGCGTGGATCTCGGATGCGCTGAACGTGCCCATGCAGTACGTGCGCAAGAAGCCCAAGGGTTTCGGCCGCATGGCGCAGATCGAAGGCGAACTGCTCGAAGGGCAGAAGGTCGTTCTCGTCGAAGACCTCGCCAGCGACGGCGGCTCGAAGATCCTGTTCGTCAAAGCGCTTCGTGACGCTGGCGCGGTGTGTGAACACTGTCTCGTCGTGTTCTTCTACGGTGCCTTCCCCGGCGCTATCGAAAGCCTGGCGCAGGATAACATCGGGCTCCACTACCTCTGCACCTGGGCCGATGTCATCACGGCGGCGGAGGCCGGTGGTTATTTCCCGGCCAAATCCATCGAAGGCGTGCGCACGTTCCTGAAAGACCCCGTGGCCTGGTCCGTGGCCCACGGCGGCAAAGGCGCATAACTAACCACGTTGGACCGTGATTGCCTTGCATATCAGGGCTAAGCCGGTGCGGGGAGCGCGCGCGCCTTGATCTGAGAATTGAAAAGTTCATGACAAACCGACAGACTTTCGAGGCGCTGCGCGCCTCAAAGACCAGTATGAAGAGGATTGAAAACAAGGCAACGATCATGCGGCGCGAGCATTTTCTGGGTATCCGGCGGTTTTTCTGTTTTGCCGCTTAAACGGCCTTAGCGGCGTCAGTACCGTTCGCACATGGCGACGCCGGCGCAACGGCTGAATCACCTCTAGATAGTCCTGCTGAACTACGGGCTCGTATTGCAGCCGTGGCTCAGTGCGACTGGCACCGTACAAATAAAAACACGCATTTTTGCAAGGGCAAATCGGACGCGAACGACCCCGGAATACTCATCACGTTCACTCCGGATGGCAATAGCGTTCAATACATCCGCTTGAGTCCGCAACGCGGGATCGCTTCGCCTCAAGGACGGATTGAGACACCGGATGCCCGAATTCAGCAAAAAATTGCTATCGACACAGTTGCATCTCTTTTTCCGGAATAGTCGGAAAGTCATGAGTGGTTGGCTACCGCATTTCGCTCGACGAGTTCAACGACCGCTCCGAAATTTGAAGCTGGCATACGAGTCAATGACACTTCCGTTTACGTATCTACCGGATTACCAGCAGACAGGGACGAGGATTTCGCGCTCGCATTTTTGACGCGCGGCAAAAATATGCGAGAGTTGCGGCGCGATCCTTGGTGGTATCAAGAAGAAGCCTAGCAGGAGAATGGATGTCCCGATTTCACTATTAAAAACGGACCTTCGCGCAAATAATCAGGTGTCTATTCTGCAGCGACCAACAGTTCTTCCTGCGCCACGGGCAGGGTCACCCTTACACGAAGGCCACCCTCCGCGCGGTTGATGAGTTCGACGTCGCCGCCCATACTGCGCACGGCGTTGCGGGCGATGGTGAGGCCGAGCCCTGCCCCGCCGGTCTCGCGTGAGCGCGAACTTTCCAAACGGATGAATGGCGCGAAGACGCGTTCCTTGTCGGCGATGGGAATGCCGGGGCCGTCGTCGTCGATGCAGATGGTCAGTTCGTGGCTGCCCATATCGAGACTGACGCGGGCACTCTTGCCGTATTTGACGGCGTTCTCGACGAAATTGTTGATGGCGCGTTTGAAGGCCAGCGGGCGGGCGATCAACGCCATGGTATCCGGGCCGTTGTAAGTGACGTCGCGCCCATCGGCGCGGTGGTCGCTGCACAGCGCCGCGACGATGGCCGCCACATCCACGGACTCAAGCTGTTCGGTGGCGACATCGTCGCGCGCGAAGGTCAGCGTCGCGCCAATCATGGCTTCCATTTCGTCCAGATCGGTCAGCATCTTGCGGCGCTGGAGGTCGTCCTCGACGAACTCGGCGCGAAGTCTCAATCTCGTAATCGGCGTGCGCAGATCGTGGCTGATGGCCGCCAGCATCTGCGTGCGATCCTGGATGAAGCGCTTGATGCGCATCTGCATGGTGTTGAAAGCGTGCGCGGCGCGCTCGACCTCCGAGGGACCCACTTCCGGCAGCGGCTCGGCGTTCACGTCCATGCCCAGGCGCTCGGCAGCGGACGCAAAGACCGACAGCGGCCGCGTTGCCTTGTGCACGCCCCACCAGGCCACACAGCCGATGATGATCGACAGCGCGGTGAGCAGGAAGAACGGCATATATTCGCCCTTGGGCGCGCCGAGATTGAGCACGACGCGGGCGTTGAACCAGGTATCCTCCATCATCGGTGTTTTGACCGAGACGTTGAACAGCGCTTCGTCCAAAGTCGGCAGCGCGCCGTGCAGGGCGATCATCTTCTCGCTCTGTGGCTGGGACGTATCGGGCGCCGTCACCTTGAGGTTGGAGCGCAGCGCTGGATCGAAGGGCCACGCACCCGACTTGAACTCGCGCAGCTCAATCCTGCTGTCGACGCGGATGTCGGTGCCTTCCGGGAACTCGCGGCTCAGTTTGTCGAACACGACTTGCGAGGCGAACAGATCGTCAGATTTTTCGACGATCGGCTCGCGCGTCATGCGCAGATTCATGAGGGGTGAGCTCAGGCGCTCGACCAGTTGCGGCTGCTCTTCTGGCGGCGCCTGATCGACCAGGCGCTTGATGGCGACGATTTGCTCACCCGCCTGCGAGGCAGCGGCCGCAACCGCCGTCTCGTCATGGAACACGAAGTAGAAAAAAACCGAAGCGAAATTGATGAGGACGATCGCCAGGGTCAGGGCAACGAAGACGCGGCCGATGACGCTCCTGGGAAAGATCTGCCTCAAGCCGCCTCCACCTCGGGCGTGAACATGTAGCCGCCGCCACGCACGGTTTTGATCAGAATCGGATTCTTCGGGTCCGGCTCGATCTTGCGGCGCAGGCGTCCGACTTGCACGTCGATCGAGCGGTCGAAAGGAATGGCCGCGCGGCCGCGCGCCATATCGAGAAGCTGGTCGCGGTTGAGCACACGGCGCGGATGATCGACGAAGGCAATCAACAAGTCGTACTCCCCTGCCGTCAGAGCAATACTGAGGTCACCCTGCTGCAGGTTGCGTGTCACGGGGTCGAGGACAAAACCTGCGAACATCATTTTCTCCGGCCTTGCCTCGTCCGCCTCTGCAGCGACCGACGAGGATGAACGGCGCAGAACGGCTTTGATGCGCGCCGCCAGCTCCCGCGGATTGAACGGCTTGGCCATGTAATCGTCGGCGCCGACCTCGAGGCCGATGATCCTGTCCACGTCCCCGCCCATGGCGGTGAGCATGATGATCGGAATGGACGATTCGCTCCGCACATGGCGGCACAGGGTCAGGCCGTCCTCGCCCGGCATCATAAGGTCTAAGACCAGGAGGTCGAAAGACCAATCGGCCAGGGCTTGGCGCATCTCCTTGCCGTCCTTGGCGGTGGTGACCCGGAACTCGTGCTTGGAGAGGAACCGGCTAAGGAGGTCACGGATTTCGGCATCGTCGTCGACGATGAGGATATGGGGCTTGGGGGTCTCGCTGGCGTTGCTCACGGGGCGCTCCCTCATGACATGAAGACGCAGACTTTACACGCCGAGAGCCGCTTTCTCTATGAATCTATTGCATAATTTGGAAACAGAGCGTAAGCGGCGGCAGCTCTGTTACAAATCTAGTGCATGCGTTCGCGGACTCAAGAGCTTAGCCCGCGGACCGGCGCGACCGTCTGTTACAATTGGCTCAGGGCCGCCTCCCCGGCCCGCCTCTCTTGCCCTATTCTGCGCCTGCACATTCACCCGCCCAGCCTGGGGAGTCTCCCATGAAGCATCACGATCACCCCAAGCACGACCTTGCCATCCGCGACGTCACCTTGCGCGACGGCTTGCAGAACCTGCCAGAGGTGCTGTCCACCCCGGACAAGCTCACCATCCTCGATGCGTTGATCGACGCCGGCATCAAGGACTTCCAGCTCACCTCCTTCGTCAATCCGGCGCGTGTGCCGAACATGGCCGACGCCGAGATCATGTATGCCGAGGGCATCAAGCGCGGGCTCAACCCCAATGTGCTGGTGGCGAACCTGAAGGGCTTCGAGCGCGCGGTTGAAGCCGGCGTGAAATCCGTCGATGCCGTCCTGTCGGTCAGTAACGCCTACAACAAGAAGAACGCCAACCGCTCGACCCTCGACAGCGCCAATGAAATCACGCTGATGCTCAGCCGCGCGGCGCACGCCGGGTTCACGGTAGGCATCAGCATGGCCAACTGCTTTCACTGTTTCACCGAGGGCAAGATCGACCCCGAAGCCGTGCTGGCGCTTACGCGCGGCTTCCACGATGCGGGCGCGCGTATCGTCTGGCTTTCCGATACCACCGGTCACGCCGAGCCCGACGATGTTGCGCGCCTCTCCGAGCGCGCCATGAAGGTCGGCGTCGAGGTCGGCATTCACTTGCACGACACGCAAGGGCGCGCCGGCGAGAACGCCATCGCCGCCTACAAAGCCGGCGTGCGCCGCTTCGATGCGGTGCTGAGCGGGCTCGGCGGTTCGCCCTTCACACCGGGTGTCGGCGGCAATCTGTCGCTGGAGACGGCGCAGGTGGTGTTCACGGGCGCCGGGATCGCGACCGGCCTCGATCCCGCGAAACTCGACGCCGCGCGCGGCAAGCTTTCCGCGGGCATCGCCGCGGCCGGGAAAGCCGCGTGATGCTTCCTCCCACGTTCGAGACCATCACCACCGCGCTGCTGGCCGATCACATCCTTCTCGTCACACTCAACCGGCCTGACGTCGGAAATGCGCTCAACACCAAGATGGGTGAAGAACTACGCGATCTCTTCACCCATTACGCCACGCATCCGAACGATCTGCGCTGTGTGATCTTCACGGGCGCGGGACCGAAGATCTTCTGCGGCGGCGGAGATCTCAAACAGCGCCACGGCATGGACACCGACACGTGGCTCGCCCAGCACCGTATTTTCGAGCAGTTCTATTGGGCAATGATCGAATTCCCGATCCCGATCATCGCCGCCGTCAACGGCCATGCTTTCGGCGGCGGTCTTGAAATGATCCTCGCCACCGACTTCGCCTATGCGGTGCCGGCGGCGAAGTTCGCGCTTACGGAAACCAAGATCGGCATCATGCCCGGCGGTGGCGGCACGCAAACCCTCGCCCGCGCCATCGGCCCGCGCCGCGCCAAGGAGATCATCTTCACGGCCAAGCCCTTCACGGCAGCCGAAGCGCACGAGTGGGGCATCATCAACCGCATCGTCGCGCCCGAGGCGCTAATGAGCGAGTGTTTGGAAACCGCCAAGGCCATCGCCGCCAATGCGCCGCTGGCCATCAAGCAAGTGAAGAAGGCCATCCACCATGGCCTGCAGACCGACCTCACGCGCGGCCTGTGGCTGGAGATCGAGGCCTATAACCGGCTGGTGTTCACGGAAGACCGCATCGAAGGCGTCGCCGCCTTCAACGAGAAACGCACGCCGGACTTCAAGGGGCGTTAGCCGGCGGCTTGCGCCTGAAAGCAAGCCGGCGCGCGTTCGGCGGCAAGTGTCCTGACCTCGGCGAAATTCTCGAAGCGTTTTGAATCGTAGAACACGTAGACCGGCTGGCCGGCGATCTGAAAGTCCGCGACGGTCAAGCTTCCGCCGGTATAGCCGGCTGTACGCACGCGCTTTTCCAGGTCGTGCAACACATCCACGATCGGCAGATCGTGCTTGCGGCAGTGCTCGAGAATCTCGAGGCCGTCGCAGGCGTCGATGATGAGGCCGTTGGCGCTCAATATCCCGGCAAGGTGCGCGTAAAAATCCGCAACCGCACTGGTTCGCGTGCCGTGATGCCTCCACTGCTCCTCGATGGCCGTCAGTACCGAAGAGGATTCATCGCAATGAAGACGCGGTGCTGCGCGACCGCTGCTGAGATCTTGCACGTGCAATCCTATGAGTGAAAACGATGGGTGATGGGCTCACTCATACAGTTGAATGCCGGCCAAACAGAAAGGGGCCCTCCGTAGATTTCACTTTCTTCATGCCGACTCTGCTCCTGCGCGAACGTTGCGGGACTTCGCGCCGGTAGTTTATCTGGCGGTAAAGGTTCTTGTTTTGTTCTTTTGGCGAGGCTAGACTCGCCGGATGGGTAAAACCAGCAGCCAAGGGGCGCCAAACCCCAATCCGCGTGGCGAGGAACGCTATCTGGGCGGCCCCCTCGCCGACACCACCGGCGTCCACCCGGACGCGCGCCGGGGACGTGGGGCCGTCAGCAATGCCGCCGGGCGCTATGAGAGCACCAGCCGCCACGCCCTGGACGACGGCTGGGACAACCTCGATGAGCCACCCCCGCCGCTCCGGACCATGATGATCCGCGACAGCACGCGCACCGTCATCGCCCGCAACGATTCCCCCGATGTCGGCTTCGACCGCTCGATCAATCCCTATCGCGGCTGCGAGCACGGCTGCACCTATTGCTTCGCCCGGCCCACGCATACGTATTTGGGGATGTCGGCGGGCCTCGATTTCGAGAGCCGCATTCTCTACAAGCCCGACGCCGCCGCGCTGCTGGAGAGGGAACTGCGCGCGCCCAAGTACCGTTGCGCGCCCATCATGATGGGCACCAACACCGACCCCTATCAACCGGCGGAACGGCACTACAAGTTGACGCGCGGAATCCTCGGGGTGTTGCAGCGCTTCAACCACCCTATCGGATTTCTCACCAAGTCGGCGCTGATCACGCGCGACATCGATATCCTGGCACCCATGGCGACCGAGAACCTCGCACGCGCGGCTGTCTCGGTGACCACGCTCGATCCGCATCTCGCACGTCAGATGGAGCCGCGCGCCTCGACGCCGGCGCGGCGCATCGAGGCCATTCGCCTGCTCAGCGCCGCCGGCATCCCGACGACGGTGATGTTTGCGCCGGTGATTCCGGGTCTCAACGATCATGAGATGGAATCCGTGCTGGAGGCCGCGCGCGCAGCCGGCGCCGTCGCAGCGGGCTATGTGCTGCTGCGCTTGCCGCTCGAGGTCAAAGATCTATTCCAGGAGTGGCTGGCGGCGGAAGTGCCCGACCGCGCGCGCCGCGTGATGTCCCTGCTGCGCTCGGCGCGGAACGGCAAGGACTACGATGCGAAATGGCGCGAGCGTCAGTTGGGCAACGGACCCATCGCCGAGGCCACGGCGGCGCGTTTCCAACTCGCGGTCCGGCGCTTTGGCTTCAACCGCGAGCGCCGCGCGCTCGATGTCACAAAGTTCCGCCCACCGCAGCAAGCGGGCGATCAGCTCGCGCTGTTTTAAGTTCGGATTTAAGACGCCCAAAAAAGAACCGGGCGGTTCCCAAAATGAAACCGCCCGGCCTCCCCCTCCGGCGGGTGTCGCGCCGGTAATCCCGCAGTCTCGTCGCTTGAAAGCCTCTCCCCGCTTCAGCGCCGCATGGTACGAGAACCGCAGCTTACGCAGGACATTGTGGGGCCTTGAAGCCTGTTCAGCCTCATGGACAAGTCCGTACATTCTTTTTCCAGGCACTGTTGCAAAAATGGCCCGCTCACAGTGGCGCATCGCACAAATATTTTGTGCGATGCACAATTGCCCACAATGTGGATAAACACTCAGTGAGAGAGGAGAACAGGCAGCGTCGCGTGCTGCATGACGTGGCCGGTGACGCTGCCAAGCACGAGTTGGCGCAATTTCGAGCGCGTGTAGGCGCCCATGACCATCAAGTCGGCGCCGGCTTCGGCCGTGGCGGCGAGGAGGGCTTGGCCGGTGCGGGTTTGACCGGGCGGCACCTTGGCCAAGTTCATCGTGATGCCGTGATGACCGAGATAGGCTTCGAGGTCCTCGATTGGAGCGAACCACTCCTCCTCCTCGACGCGCAGTACGGTGACGCAGGTCGCCCGGGTCAGGAACGGCAGCGACGCCGCCACCGCGCGAGTCGCTTCCGGGGAACCGTTCCAAAAGACCGCGATGTGCGCGAAGCGCGTCACACCGGTAGATTTCGAAGAGGACTCCGGCGGCGGCGGCGCCACAAGAACGGGCCGGCCGCTCTGCAACAGAGCCGCGTTCAATGTCATCAGCGCCGCGGTCTCATTCTCGCGCGTGGGACGGGCCAGCACGATGAGATCAGCGCGGCCTGCGCGCACCGCCAGCACCTGATCCTCGGCGCCGCTGCCGTCGATCCAGCTGAGATTGCCGTTGCCCGCGCCGAGCGCATCGACCATTCCCCGCACCGCCTGCGCACGTGCGGCGGATTCCTTTTCGGCGATGGCCATCATCTCTTCGACCATGCTGCCGGCCATGGCTTCGCCGACCAGGGGCAGCCCCGCGACGGGATCGGGCCGCACATGCAGCGCATCGATGTGGCACCCGAGGTGACGCTGCACCGCGAGCGCGGTCTCGAACACGCCGCGCCCGGCCTTGACGTCGGTCAGCACAGCCAGGAGATTCTTGATCGACATCGCAGCCTCCCACCGCCCGTATCCGCGGTCAGTGACGGTCAGGGCAAAACGGCGCCCAGTGGATGGTACTCAGGCACGCCTTCGGGATCCTGGTGGATGATAATATCGGCTTCGGGAAACTCCGATTCAATGGCGTTCTCGACATCGTCGGAAATGCGGTGCGCCTCCAGCAACGAAATGCCGTCCGGCAGGACAATGTGCATCTGGATGAACTGCTTGAGGCCCGACGAGCGCGTACGCAAGTCGTGAACCTGGCGCACCTTCGGATGCTGACGGGCGATGGCGATGATCTTTTCGCGTTCGGATTCCGGCAACTCATGATCCATCAGGTTGCCGACCGCGCCGCGCGCGATGAAGGCGGCATTGATCAGCATGAACCCGCTGATGCCGGCGCCGAACAACGGATCGATCCAGCTGAAGCCCTCGTTCGCCGACAGGTACAGTGCCGCAATCACCGCGACATTCATCAAAAGATCGCCGGAGTAATGCAGTGAATCCCCCTGAATGGCGAGCGAGCCGCTGCGCTTGATGACATAGCGCTGAAAGCTGATGAGCGCCAAGGTCACGGCGATCGAAAACGCCATGACCCCGATGCCGGCGGTGTTGTCGGCCGACGGCGCGGGATGCCCGAAACGGGAGATCGCTTCGACCATCACCAGCACCGCCGAGCCCGCGACAAAGGCCGCCTGCCCCAAACCGGCAAGGGGCTCGGCCTTGCCGTGGCCGAAACGATGCTCGGGGTCGGCGGGGCTGAGGGCGTAG
The DNA here is from genome assembly GCA_903888485.1 of uncultured bacterium. Classification (GTDB taxonomy): domain Bacteria; phylum Pseudomonadota; class Alphaproteobacteria; order Rhodospirillales; family Rhodospirillaceae; genus SHVO01. The sequence continues at coordinate 65,339 of CAISTS010000010.1, forward strand.
CGTACGGCGAACAACGTCACGCCCGAGGCCAGCAGATCGAGTGCGGAATCGGCGAGGCTCGACAGCAGCGCGACCGATTTGGAATCGAAGTAGACGACCGCTTTGGCGATCATCAAAACAGCGGCCGCGCACACCGACGCCCGCGTCGCCATGCGCATCAGACGGTCGGGAGCCGTGGGCTGCATGCGAAATCCAGTTAGGGGTAGAGGCGTTCCGTGCGCCAGCCGCCATTGCTGCGGTGGAATACCAGGCGTTCGTGCAGGCGGTTGCGCACGTCGTGCCAAAACTCGATCACCGTCGGCGTCAGGCGAAAGCCCGTCCACTGCACGGGGCGCGGCACCGGCGCGCCTTCGAAGCGCGCTTCGAATTCCTTCACCCGCATCTCAAGCACGCCGCGGCTCGCCAGCACCTGCGACTGCTCCGACGCCCAGGCCGCGATCTGGCTGGCGCGGGGCCGGCTGGCCCAGTAAGCATCGGCTTCGGCGTATGGGACTTCCGCAAGCCGTCCCTCGGCACGCACTTGCCGGCGCAGAGATTTCCAATGGAAGCACAGCGCGGCGAAAGGGTTGGCGCTGATCTCGCGGCCCTTTCTGCTCTCGGCGTTGGTGTAGAACACAAAGCCGTCTTCGCCCGCGTCCTTGAGCAGCACCAGGCGCAGCGACGGTTTGCCGTCGGGCGTGGCGGTGGCCAGACTCATGGCCTCGGCAAGGTCGGGTTCGCTCTCCTTGGCGTCGGCAAACCAAGCCCTGAACAGTCCGTAGGGTTCGGTGGCATCAGGTATGAGCAGCGGTGCGGTCATCGGCATTCCGGATTCACATGGCGGGGTAGGGTCGGCTGCCGGTAGAGGCTTGTCAATCCTGGTAAAATTCCGCTTTCCGGGGCGTTGACAGGCGGCCATATGCCCTTATTTTTGCCACCATTAACAGGCTGAATCCCTCTGCAGCGAAGGAAAAGGGGGGACAACACGTCTGGTGGAACGTCCGACCATTCCAAGCGTTAGTTAGGTTGCTCATCCAACAAAAGGAACATCGTGATGAAATCTCCTAAGATCATGGCTGCGCTGGCCATCGCGTCTGCATTGACGCTGGCCGGCTGCGCCGAGGGCAATAACCGCACCGGCGCGACTCTTGTCGGCGCCGGCCTCGGCGGCCTGCTCGGATCGCAGTTCGGCAGCGGCGACGGCCGCCTCGCCATGACCGCGCTTGGCACCCTCGCCGGCGCCGCCATCGGCTCGAGCGTCGGCAAGCGCATGGACGAAGTCGACCGCATGCGCATGCGCGAAGCCGAACAGCGCGCCTATGCCGCGCCGCTCAACGAAACCATCATCTGGAATAATCCGAAGTCCGGCAACTCGGGCTACGTGAAGCCGATCCGCGACGGCCGCACGCAGAGCGGCCAATACTGCCGCGAATTCCAGTCGGAGATCACCGTCGGCGGCCAGCGTGAGCAAGGTTACGGCCGCGCCTGCCAGCAGCCCGACGGCTCTTGGAAAATCGTCAACAGCTAAGCTAACGCACCTCGAAGAAGAAAAGGCGGTCCCGCGCGGGCCGCCTTTTTATTGGGGGGAACGCACTTCGTCGGGTGTCATTGCGACACGCGCGAGGCTGACGCTGAGCAGCGTGCGCTCGGACTCCACGGCTGTACGCAAATGGTGGTTCAGGCGCTTGCCGATCTCGCCGAATTTGGGATCGTCGGGGGTCATGATGATGTTGAGCCCCACGCCGAAGTGATGCACCAGGTCGATGAGGGGCGTGCGTTCAAGATCGCGGGCGAGGATCCAGCGGCCCTCTTCCGTCGGGGCGATGAAACGGCCGGCGCGCAAATCATTGATGACCGCCGTCAGCACCGTATCCGGCGCGCCCAGGCTCTTCACAAGATGCTCAATGCTGAGCCCCGTTCCGCCGCGGTGAGCCACGCACAGCTGCCCCAGCACCTCGAGCGCCAAGACCAACCGGCCGCTGACGCCCAGTCCATATCCCACGCGCGCATAGCGCCAATCGGGCAGCGCGGCCGTGATGACCGCGCCGATCAGTACCGTCATCCACACCAGGTAAATCCACAGCAGAAAAACGGGTACAGCCGCGATAGCGCCGTACACAGCCTCGTAGGTTGTCATCTGTCCGATGACCACGGCAAAGGTATAGCGCAGCGCGGCCAGCAGGAGCGCGGCCACGCCTGCGCCGATCATCGCATCGCGCCGCCGCAAACGCCGGTTGGGCACGATCAGGAACAGGAACGTCAGCGTGACCCAGGTGAGCAGGGTCGGCATCAGATTGCCAAGCAGAATGGCGGCCGGATCGGGAGGCGTCAGCACATCGCCCTCGACGATCTGCTGACGCGCAAAAGCACCAATCAGCGAAAGTCCCACGCCCAGCAGCACGGGGCCGATGGTCATCACCGCCCAGAACACCAGCATCCGCTGGATGAAGGGGCGCGGCCGGATCACGCGGAAAATGGTGTTGAGCGCGCCTTGAATGGTCAGGAACAGCAGCGCTGCCGTGAATATGAGGCCGATGAAGCCAAACAACCTCAGCTGACTGGCGGCCTGTACCAGGTTCGTTATGCCCTCGCTGAACCGCATGCCGGTGTCGGGCACGAGGTTGCGCACGATAGTGCTCTGCAAGGTATCGCGAATGCTGTCGAAGACCGGAAAAGCCGCCAGCACGCCAAAGACCAGCGCCAGCGCAGGTACGACCGCGAGCGCTGTGGAAAAACTCAAGGCCTCGGCCTCCCGCGACAGATGCGCCTCGCCCAATCGTTTGAGCAGGAACCCGACCAGGCTGTCGGGCCGGCTCAAGAGACCCTTGATGGCATCGCGCGCGACGGCCAACCGCTGGCCGCGCGAGGGCTCGTCCTGGGAGCGTTCTGCGGGGCTCATTCCTCGCCTGCCTTGCCCAATTGCCGGTTTCGTGTAGGATGCCGCAAGTTATTGGTTCCCGAAAGCTTTTTGAGGTTTTAGGCGGGAACCCAAGACATTCCTAGGGTCGGACAACTGGGCGGGCAACAAACTTTGATGCAGGGGAAAAAAGGGCTGGTCATGGGCGTTGCCAATGACCGCTCAATCGCTTGGGGCATTGCCCAGGCGCTCAGCAACCATGGGGCCACCTTAGGCTTCACCTACCAGGGCGAAGCGCTGGAAAAGCGTGTCCGCCCGCTGGCGCAAAGCGTCGGTTCGAGCCTGATAGTGCCCTGCGACGTCACCGACACCGCTTCGGTGGAGAACGTGTTCGCCGAGGTCAAGAAAACCTGGGGCGGCCTCGACTTTGTGGTGCACTGCATCGCCTTCTCCGACAAGGATCAGCTCAAGGGCCGCTACTGCGACACAACGCGCGAGAACTTCCTGCGGACCATGGATATCTCGTGCTTTTCCTTCACCGAGATCTGCCGGATGGCGGAACCCTTGATGCCGAGCGGCGGCAGCCTACTCACCCTCAGCTATTTGGGCGCCGAGCGCGTCGTACCGCATTACAATGTCATGGGCGTGGCCAAGGCGGCGCTGGAAGCCAGCGTGCGCTACCTCGCCACCGACCTCGGCAGCCGCAATATCCGCGTCAACGCCATCTCGGCCGGGCCCATCAAGACCCTGGCCGCTTCGGGCATCGGCGACTTCCGCTACATCCTCAAGTGGAACGAACTCAACGCGCCCATGGACCGCAACGTCACCATCGAGGACGTTGGCAAGTCGGGCCTTTACCTACTCAGCGACCTTGGCAGCGGCGTGACCGGTGAAGTGCACCACGTCGATTGTGGGTATCACACGGTCGGCATGATGGCGCCGGAAGCGGCGCAGCAGATTTCGGAGCTGCTCGGCGGCGCCAACCTCACCAAGTAGCCGTCATGTCGAGCAACACCTTCGGCACCCTCTTTCGCTTCACCACCTTCGGTGAAAGCCACGGCCCGGCCATCGGTTGCGTCGTCGATGGCACGCCGCCGCTGATCCCGCTCGACGAGAGCGACCTCCAGGTTTGGATGGACAAGCGCAAGCCCGGCACGTCGCGCTTCACGACCCAGCGCCGCGAGCCCGACGCCGTGCGCATTCTCTCCGGCGTCTTCGAAGGCAGGACCACGGGCACGCCGATCGGGCTCTTGGTCGAGAATGTGGACGCGCGCTCCAAGGACTATGGCGATATCGCCGAGAAATTTCGCCCCGGCCATGCGGACTATACCTATTGGAAGAAATACGGCATCCGCGACTATAGAGGTGGTGGCCGCCAATCGGCGCGCGAGACCGCCATGCGTGTCGCCGCCGGCGCTATCGCGCGCAAAGTGCTGGCGCACCGGCTGGGCAAGGCCGTGAAGATCCGCGGCGCGCTGATCCAGGTCGGTCCGCACCAGATCGACCGCAAACGCTGGGACTGGAAGCAGGTCGGCAAGAACCCGTTCTTCTCGCCCGACGCCAAGGCCGCCGAGCGCTGGGCCGATTACCTCGACGAAGTGCGCAAGAGTGGATCGAGCACCGGTGCGATCATCGAAGTGATCGCCGAAGGTATTCCCGCCGGACTGGGTGCGCCCATCTACGGCAAGCTCGACGCCGACATCGCCTCGGCACTGATGAGCATCAACGCCGCCAAGGGCGTCGAAATCGGCGCAGGCTTCGCCGCCGCCGCCTTCTCCGGCGAAGAGAACGCCGACGAGATGCGCGCGGGGAAAAAAAAGGGCGAGCCGGTTTTCCTCTCCAATCACGCGGGCGGCATTCTCGGCGGCATTTCGAGCGGTCAGCCCATCGTCGCGCGCGTCGCCATCAAGCCGACAAGCTCGATCCTTAGCCCGCGCAAGACCATCGACGTGCATGGCGCGAACACCGCCATCAGCACCAAGGGCCGCCACGACCCTTGCGTGGGTATCCGCGGCGTGCCGGTGGCCGAAGCCATGCTGGCCATCGTGTTGGCCGATCATTTACTCCGCCATCAGGCGCAATCCGGCCTTTAGGCCGGAACAAAAATCCTTCTCGACCGCATCACGGCTGGGCTCCCTTGTCCGGCGGCAGCAAATACGTCGTCGGCACCTATCCGGGTCTCATGTCGACGCTTACCTATGAAGCCGCAAGCCCGTTCCGCAGCGCCTGGACCGCGAATCATTATCTCCGGCAAGAATGTCGTTTTTGGGACAAGCTGCGCCTTCGAACCCGACGGACGCATCGCGGTTTATCATGGCCTCGAGAAACGCGGCGTGTTTCCCGTCAATATGGTCAAGGGCGGAGGGCTTACGGGCTTTGGCCGCACCACCTTCGCATGGGAGCCCGTGACCGACCTCTGTGCGCAGACCAGGACGTCCTCGGCTGACCACTCTGAGGACTAAGGGCTTTCCCCTTTTGACTCATCTTCCGCGGCTTATATGCCGTATGGTGACGTCTCGAACGTGACAGAGGGATTCTTGCGATGCGCACTTTCGGTATGGTCCTGTTAGGCCTGTTCTCAGGCATCGGTCTTCTGACCGTCGCCGCGTTCGTCGGCTTGCTTTATCTCGCCTTTTCTATCGGCGAGATGCGTCAGCCGGTGGTAGCCGTGCCCGACAAGATGATGCTCACCCTCGACCTCGACGATGAACTCGTCGAAGGCGGGGGTGGACCGCGCCTCGAGGGCCTCAACATCCGCTCCTCGGCCACATTACAGGAGGCGGTGGTCGCCATCCGCAAGGCCAAGGACGATCCGCGCGTCATCGCCATCAAGGCCAACCTCAGCAGTCCTAAAGTTGGACTCGCCCAGATCCAGGAGTTGCGCGACGTCATCGCCGAATTCCGCTCCGGCGGCAAACCCGCGTACTTGTTCTCCGAGACCATCGGCGAAGGTGAAGGCGCGCTGCCGGCCTATTACCTCGCCTCGGCCTTCAGTGAAGTCTGGATGCAGCCCTCCGGTACCGTTGGCATCGCCGGCATTGGCACCGAGGGATTCTTCCTCAAGGACTTCCTTACCCGCTTCGGGGTCAAAGGCGATTTCATCGCCAAGGGCGAATACAAGAGCGCGCCCGAGATGTTCACCAACACCCAGATGTCGCAGTACAACCGCGAGGAAACCGAGGCGCTGCTCAAGGCCTGGTACGAGCAGATGGTCGCCGGCATCGCCGAAGGCCGCAAGATCGACGCTGGCGCGCTACGCGCGCTGATCGACGAAGGCCCGCAGTTGGCCAAAGAGGCGCTCGACAAAAATCTGATCGACAAGATCGCCTACCGCGACGAGTTCGACGCGGCAATGGACAAACAGACCCATGACGGCATGGATCTGAAACGCTACGCGCGCGCGCGCCTGCCCGGCGCGGCGGCGGCCAAGAAGCGTATCGCCGTGATCAACGCCGTGGGCGAGATCGACCGCGTCGCCGCCAATGACAGCCCCTTCACCGACAACGACGGCATCCATGCCGACCGTATGGTGAAGGCGATCCGCAAGGCGGCGGACGACGCGACGGTCGATGCCATTATATTGCGCGTCGATAGCCCCGGCGGCTCCTATGTCGCCTCGGACACCATCTGGCGCGAGGTCGTGCGCGCCAAGACCGAAAAGAAAAAGCCGGTCATCGTCAGCATGGGCGATACGGCGGCGTCGGGCGGATACTTCATCTCGATGCCTGCGGACCGTATCTTTGCCTCGCCCGCCACCGTCACGGGGTCCATCGGCGTGTTCGCTGGCAAGATCGTCATTGGCGATGCGCTGACCAAGCTCAACATCAACCGCGAGCGCGTTGTCTTCGGCGAGTCCGCCGGCATGTTCAGCGCGACCTCAGAGTTCAGCCCCAGGCACCGCGAACGCCTCGGGCGCATGATGGATGTGACCTACGCCGACTTCACCGGCAAGGCCGCGCAAGGGCGCGGCAAAAGCGTCGAAGAGATCGACAAGGTCGCGCGCGGTCGTGTGTGGAGCGGGGCGGATGCGCTCGCCGCCGGCCTGGTGGACGAGATGGGCGGGTTCTTGAAGGCCCTCGACTACACCAAGACCAAGCTCGGCCTCGCCGCCACGGACCGCGTAACACTGGTGGAGTACGCCGACAGCCGCGAGACCTGGCTCAACTACCTCAAGTTCTTCGACAATAGCGACGTGCCCGACGACATCGAGAGCTTCTTCCGCGGCGTGTTATGGCTAAAGGATATCTTCGGCCACGTCGAAAGCCGCACCGCCGGGCCGCAGCTCTACCGCGCGCCGCTGACCGTTCGTTAGTTGCGGTCGGCGGCCGTCCGCAGCACGCTGATCACATCGGGCGTGCCGCTCCAGCAGCGGCAGGTGTGATCGATCACCTCTTCGTTCAGCGCGATGACGATGCACATCGCTCAGCCCTCGGGGTCCGGCACGAACAACAGCGCCGGTTGCTCTAGGAAAGCTTTGACCCGCTGGATGAAGCTTGCCGCCGCGTGGCCGTCGACGATGCGGTGATCGAAAGACGACGACAGATTCATCATGCTGCGCAGCGCGATCTGACCGTCCACAGCGACGGGACGCTGCGCCACCTTATTGACGCCGATGATCGCGACTTCGGGCCGGTTGATGACGGGCGTCGAGACGAGACCGCCGAGCTTCCCGAGACTCGTGACAGTAATGGTCGAACCCATCAGTTCCTTGCGGTCGATGGTTCCGGCGCGCGCCGCATTGGCGACGCGCTCGACTTCGGAGGAGAGGGTCCACAGGTCCATCGCCTGCGCGTTGAAGACCACGGGCACCATAAGACCCTTTTCGGTCTGTGCGGCCACCCCCAGGTTCACATGGGCGAATTGATGCAGCACCCCGGCGGCATCGTCGAAATGCGCGTTGAGCTGCGGGAACTCCGGCAGCGCCTTGATCACCGCCAGCATGACGAAGGGCAGAACCGACAGCTTCGTGCCGCGCTCGACGTTGAGCTGGGCGCGCACGACTTCGAGGTTGGTCATGTCGACTTCTTCGACATAACTGTAGTGCGGGATATTGCGCTTGGACTCCAACATCCGCTCGCCGATCTTGCGGCGGATGCCAATGATCTTGATCTCCTGCGCCGCCCCCACGCCCGCGTTCACGGGCACCGCCGCAGGGCGCGCTTTCGAGAGATGATCGTCAAGGTCCTTGTGCACCACGCGCCCGTCGGGGCCGCTGCCGCGCAGCTGTGCGAGGTCGATGTTCAGGGCACGCCCGCGTTGGCGTACCGCCGGTGCGGCCTGAACCTTTCCAGCCCCGCCATTGGGTTTCGGTACTACAGCCGCTGGCGCGGCCTTCTCAGCCTTCTTTTCGACCTTCGCGTCCACGCGCTGCTCGGTTTCGAGCACAATGATGGGCGCACCGACAGCGACCATATCACCGGGGTTTCCGTGTAGCGCCACGACCTTACCGGACACCGGCGACGGTATCTCGACGGTGGCTTTGTCGGTGGTGACATCGGCGAGATTTTGGTCCTCGGCAACCATGTCACCGACCTTCACGTGCCATGCGGTCAGTTCAGCCTGCGCTGTGCCCTCACCCACGTCGGGTAGCTTGATCACCACTTCGGTCATCCCGCCTCCATCACGCGGCGCATCGCTTTGGCGATGCGGGTTGGCCCGGGAAAATACTTCCATTCGAGCGCGTGCGGATAAGGCGTATCCCAACCCGTGACCCGCGCGATGGGCGCTTCCAGGTGATAGAAGCAGTGCTCCTGTACCAGGGCCGACAATTCGGCGCCGAAGCCCGAGGTCTTGGTGGCTTCGTGCACGATGACACAACGCCCGGTTTTCTTCACCGACTCAACGATGGCGTCGATGTCGAGCGGCAGAAGCGTACGCAGGTCGATGATTTCGGCATCGATGCCGCTTTCCTGCGCCGCCGCCACGGCCACGTGCACCATGGTGCCATAAGCCAGCACCGTCACATCATCGCCCGGGCGCACCACCGCCGCCTTGCCAAGTGGAATGTTGTAGTAACCATCGGGCACCTCGCCCGCCGGATGCTGCCCCCAAGGCGTCACCGCGTTCTCGTGATGTCCGTCGAAGGGGCCGTGATAGAGGCGCTTAGGTTCGAGAAAGATGACCGGATCATCGTCCTCGATGGCGCTGATGAGGAGGCCTTTGGCGTCGTAAGGGTTGGACGGCATCACGGTTTTGAGACCGCAGACGTGCGTGAACAGACCTTCGGGGCTCTGGCTGTGAGTCTGGCCGCCGAAGATGCCGCCGCCGCACGGTGCCCGCACCGTGATCGGCGCGGTGAACTCGCCACCAGAGCGATACCGCAGCCGTGCCGCCTCGGAAATCAGCTGATCGATGGCGGGATAGATGTAGTCGGCGAACTGGATCTCGGCGACGGGGCGCAGGCCGTAAGCGCCCATGCCCACGGCGGCGGCCAGGATGCCGCCCTCGGTGATCGGCGTGTCGAAAGTGCGCGTGGCGCCGTATTTGCGCTGCAAGCCTTCGGTCGCGCGGAAGACGCCGCCGAAATAGCCCACGTCCTCGCCGAAGATCACCACATTGGGATCGCGCGCCAGCATCGTGTCCATGGCCGAGTTGATCGCCTGCACCATGCTCATTGAAGTCATTTTTCGGACTCCACTTCGGCGAGCTGTTCCTTGAGGTGCTGGGGCATCTCTTTGAAGACATCCTCGAACATGCTCCGCGTGGGATGCATGGGGCCGTCCTGAAGCGTGCCGTAGCCTTCGGCTTCCTTGGCGGCCCTCGCGACGTCGTCGGTCAGTTCCTTGTCGAGGGCTTGGTGCCGGCTCTGCGACCACGCGCCGCTGCCGATCAGATGTTCTTTGAGGCGCAGGATGGGGTCGCCCAGGGGCCACTTCTCCGCCTCGCCTGCGGCGCGGTACTTACTGGGATCGTCGCTAGTGGAGTGCGCTGCCGCGCGGTATGTGACGTATTCGATGAGCGTGGGGCCCTGGTTGCCCCGGGCGCGTTCGGCGGCCCACTGGGTTGCCGCATACACCGCAAGGAAGTCATTGCCATCCACGCGCAGGCACGCCAGGCCGTAGCCAATCGCGCGCGCCGCGAAGGTGGCTTCCTCGCCGCCGGCCACGCCCTGGAACGACGAGATCGCATACTGGTTGTTGACGAGGTTGAGGATCACCGGCGCGTGGTAGACCGCAGCCATGGTGAGCGCATAGTGGAAGTCGCCTTCAGCGCTGGCGCCCTCGCCGACAAAAGCCGAAGCGATACGCGTGTCGCGCTTATACGCCGAAGCCATGGCCCAACCCACGGCCTGGCTATATTGCGTGGCGAGGTTGCCGGAGATCGAGAAGAAGCCGGCCTTCTTCGCCGAGTACATCACCGGCATCTGCCGGCCTTTGAGCCGGTCGTGCGTGTTGGAAAAGATCTGGCACATCATGTCGACCAGCGGCCAGCCGCGGGCAATCAACAGACCCTGCTGTCGATAGGTCGGGAAGGTCATATCCTCGTCGTCGAGGGCCAGGGCATGGGCGACGGCGACCGCCTCCTCGCCGGTGCATTTCATGTAGAACGACGTTTTGCCCTGGCGTTGGGCGCGGAACATGCGCTCGTCGTAGGCGCGCGTCAGCATCATGGCGCGCAGGCCTTTCAGCAGCACTTCGACGGGTAGCTTCGGATTCCAAGGCCCCACTGCTTCGCCGGCGGTATTCATCACGCGGATCAAAGTTTGTGCGAGGGGATGGGTTTTGGCCGCCGCCACATCAATATCCGGGCGCGGCGCGGCGCCAGCCTCGGGGATCGTCATGTAGCTGAAGTCGGGCACATCCCCCGGCCGGCTGTGCGGCTGTGGGGTGTGAAGGGTCAGAGGAGTGAGGTTTTTCATGTCGCCTCCCGCGAACCACGCTGCAGATAGGCTAGCCCAAACGGTCCGGCATTATCTTGTATAGTTGACGCATTTCCGCTATATTTTGCATGATTTATGCGAATATCACGTACTCTGTGCATTTATAATGCTGGACGATCTGGACCCGATCAACGTGCGTATTTTGAACGAACTGCAGAGCGATTCGTCTCGCTCGGCGGTGGATCTGGCTGAGAGTGTTGGCATTTCCCAATCGCAATGCTGGCGGCGCATCCAGCAACTGCGCGAAGACGGATACATCAAGAAACAGGTGGCGCTGCTCGACCGCAAGAAGCTCGGCCTGCACGCGCATGTCTTTGCGCTCGTGAAGCTGTCAGCGCACGGGCGCAGCAACCTCAACGAATTCGCCGCGGCGATCCGCCGCCACCCGCAGGTTTTAGAGTGTTACGTGCTTATGGGCTCGGTCGATTTCCTGGTGCGCATCGTCGCCGAGGATGTCGAGGCTTACGAGCAGTTCTTTTTCGAAACGCTGTCGCAGCTTCCCGGCGTGCAGGAAGTCAACTCGATCATGGCGCTATCGGAGATCAAATCGACCACCGAGTTACCAATGCCCGGCTTGCCGGCGCCTAAGCGCGAGACGCGCCGACCAAGAACTCGACGTTCCCCTCCGGCCCCGTGATGGGGCTCGGCGTCACGCCGACCACGCGCCAGCCGGCTTGGGCGTTCATCCAGGTTGAGAGCGTCTCACACACGTCGGCATGCAACGCCGGATCGCGCACCACGCCCCTCTCGCCCACCTGATCCTTCGCCACTTCGAATTGAGGCTTGATCAGCGCAATCAACCAGGCGTCACCGCTTGAAAGCGCCATGCTGGCGGGCAGCACGCTGCGTAGACCGATGAAGCTCGCATCGCAGACGATGGCGTTCACAGGTTCGGATACGTGTATCTTGTCCAAGAGGCGCGCGTTGGTGCGTTCCAGCACAACCACACGCGGATCGGTGCGCAACTTATGCGCCAGCTGGCCGTAGCCCACATCGACCGAATAGACCTTGGCGGCACCGTGCGTAAGTAGCACGTCGGTAAATCCCCCGGTGGACGCGCCGACATCGATGCAGACGCGGTCTTTTGGATCGAACGAAAAGTGCTGAAGGCCATGAGCAAGCTTGAGGCCGCCGCGCGAGACCCAAGGGTGCGCCGCGCCGCGCACAGTGATGGAAATGTCGGCGGCGACCTTGCCGCCGGCGGAAGTGAGTTTCTGCTCGCCCGAGAAAACCACGCCCGCCATGACCAGCGCTTGGGCCTTGGCCGCGCTTTCGGCAAGGCCGCGCTCAACCATCAGTGCGTCGAGGCGAAGTTTGGAACTCTTCACGATCTGCTTTCCGTTACTCTTCCACCGCAATGAACCGCAACCGCAATGCGTTGGCGATGACGCTGACCGAAGACAGCGCCATGGCGGTCGCGGCGATGACGGGCGATAGAGTGATGCCAAACAACGGGTACAGCGCGCCCGCTGCAACGGGAACACCGGCCGCGTTGTAGATGAACGCAAAGAACAGGTTCTGACGGATATTTCGCATGGTCGCCTGTGACAGGCGGCGCGCCCTTACGATGCCCATCAGATCGCCCTTCACCAGGGTTACACCGGCGCTTTCCATCGCGACATCGGCTCCGGTACCCATGGCGATACCAACGTCGGCCGCGGCCAGTGCCGGCGCATCATTGACGCCGTCGCCAGCCATGGCGACGTCACGCCCCGATTCCTTCAGCCGCGCAACGACCGCGCTCTTCTGGTCGGGAAGCACTTCCGCTTGGACCTCTGTGATACCAAGCTTGCGCGCGACAGCGTCGGCGGTCGTGCGGTGATCTCCCGTGAGCATAACGATGTCGATATGCTGGGCGCGCAAGGCCTGCAGCGCCGCGACCGTCGTTTCCTTCACCGGGTCGGCGATGGCGATCACCCCCGCCACGGCGCCGTCAACCGCAACAGTCACGACGGTCGCGCCGTCGGCCCGAAGCGCGTCGCGCCGCTCGCTCAAGGGTGTGGAATCAATGCCGAGACTGGCGAGGAAGTTTTCCTGGCCCAGGACCACGGCACGGCCGTCCACGCTGCCGCGCGCGCCCTTACCCGGTGGCGAGTCGAAGCCGGAGACGGGCGGCACGTCTATACCGCGCACCCTCGCCGCTGCGACAATAGCGGCTGCGAGCGGGTGCTCGCTGGCGCGTTCGACCGCCGCTGCAAAGCGCAGCACGTCGCTGTCGGTCCAGGGCGCAAGGGCGGCGACGGTGGTGACGATCGGCTTGCCTTCGGTGAGAGTTCCGGTCTTGTCGACCACCAGGGTGTCGACCTTTTCCATGCGCTCCAAGGCCTCGGCGCTCTTGATCAACACGCCAAGCTGCGCCCCTCGGCCTACCCCCACCATGATTGACATGGGTGTCGCAAGCCCCAGGGCGCACGGGCAAGCGATGATGAGAACGCCCACAGCCGCCACGAGTCCGTACGAGAACCGTGGCTCCGGCCCGAAGTTGAACCAGACCGCGAAGGCCAATAGCGCCATCAGGATCACCGACGGCACGAACCAGGCCGAGACATGGTCGGCCAGCCTTTGGATCGGAGCGCGCGTGCGCTGCGCTTCGGACACCATCTGGACGATGCGGGCGAGCATGGTATCGCGCCCGACCTTCTCGGCGCGCATGATCAGCGCTCCGGTCTGGTTGATGGTGCCGCCGATCAGCCGACCTCCGATCTCCTTGGTGACCGGCAGTGACTCGCCGGTAACCATGCTTTCATCGACCGCCGAACGTCCGTCGAGCACCTCGCCATCTACCGGCACTTTTTCCCCCGGACGCACGCGCAGGCGGTCGCCGGGGATCACCGCGGCGAGGTCGACTTCATGCTCGCCGCCGTCATCGGCGACGCGGCGCGCGGTCTTGGGTGCGAGATTCAGCAGCGCCTTGATGGCGCCGGAAGTGCGCTCACGCGCGCGCAACTCGAGCACCTGGCCCATCACAACGAGCACGGTGATGACGGCGGCGGCCTCGAAGTAGACCGCGACCGTCCCTTCCGGCGTGCGGAAGACGGTCGGGAAAGCACCCGGCGCCAAGGACGCGACCATGCTGTAAAGCCAGGCCGTGCCGGTGCCCAGCCCGATCAGCGTGAACATGTTGAGATGGCGCGTACGCAAACTCGCCGCCGCCCGTACGAATAACGGCCATCCGACCCAGAGCACGACCGGCGTCGCCAATGCCAACTGCAGCATGATCGACAGGCTGGGCGCGATCAGATGATGCAGATCGAAAAGATGCCCGCCCATTTCGAGTATGAACACCGGCGCGGCCAGCGTGAGCCCAATCCAGAAGCGGCGTGTCATATCGCGCAACTCCGGCGAGGCACCGCTGTCGGCCGTTACCTCCAGGGGTTCGAGCGCCATGCCGCAGATCGGACACGACCCGGGGCCGACCTGTCGTACCTCGGGATCCATCGGGCAGGTGTAGATCGCATCCGCGGCTCCCGGCTGCTGCGGCGGCGGCGTTTTTCCGACATACCGCGCGGGCTGCATCTCGAAGTTGGTCTTGCAATGCGGACTGCAGAAGTAATAGGTGCGCCCCGCATGCTGCGCACGGTGGGCCGCCGTGTGGGGATCGACGTCCATCCCGCACACCGGATCCTTTTCGATATGCGGGCGCCCCGCCTCTGGAATACCGCCGCAGCAACCGCCGTGGCCGCCATGAGCGCCGGAGTGGTGGAGATGGTTCGAGTGATCTGCCATGGCCACGCAAAAAATGGAAGGTCGGTCGAAAACTGCCGGTCCGCCGTGAGGCGGGAGCGCTACGCGCGAACCGGCGGCTTCTCGCCGGCAACTTTGGCCACACCAAGCGCCTGAACCGCGGCGGCCGCGATCTGCGGCGCGGTGAGGCCGGCGTGGAGCAGCTGGTCCTCAGGCTTCATGTGCTCGAGGAATTCATCGGGCATGCACAGGTTGCGGACCTTCAGGCCCTTGTCGAGCTTGCCGGCGGCCGCCAAGTGCTGCAGCACCATGGCGCCGAAGCCGTTGGGCGAGCCTTCTTCGACGGTCAGCAGAACTTCGTGCGTATCCGCGAGGCGATTGATCAGATCCTTATCGAGCGGCTTGGCGAAGCGCGCGTCCGCAACCGTCGTCGACAGCCCCCGCGCCGCGAGATCGTCGGCGGCCTTCAGACATTCGGCGAGGCGCGTGCCGAGGCTGAGCAGCGCGATCTTGCTGCCTTCACGCACCACGCGGCCCTTGCCGATGGCCAGCGGCGTGCCACGCGCCGGCAGCTCGATGCCGCCGATGCCCTCGCCGCGCGGATAGCGGAGCGCAATGGGACCACTGTCGTGCACGGCGCAGGTCGCCACCATGTGCATCAGTTCAAGTTCGTCCGCGGCCGCCATGATGACGAAGTTCGGCAGGCAGCCGAGATAAGCCAGATCGAAAGAGCCCTGGTGCGTCGCGCCGTCGGCGCCGACGTAGCCGGCGCGATCCATGGCAAACCGCACAGGCAGGTTCTGCACGGCAACATCGTGCACCACCTGGTCATAGGCGCGCTGCAGGAAGGTCGAATAGATCGCGCAGAAGGGCCGGTAACCTTCGGTGGCGAGGCCGGCGGCGAAAGTCACCGCGTGCTGCTCGGCGATGCCGACATCGAAGCAGCGCTCGGGGAACTTGTCGCCGAACTTGTCGAGGCCCGTGCCGCTCGGCATGGCGGCGGTGATGGCGATGACTTTCGGATCGGCTTCCGCTTCGGCCATGAGGGCCTTGGCGAAGACACCTGTGTAAGACGGCGCCTTAGCAACGGCCTTGGCCTGCGTGCCCGAAACGACGTCGAACTTGGTGACACCGTGATACTTGTCGGCGGACGCTTCGGCGGGCGCATAGCCGCGACCCTTTTGCGTCACGACGTGAATAAGGAACGGACCTTCCGCCTCGCTGTCGCGGATGTTGCGCAACACGGGAACTAGGTGCTCGATGCGGTGGCCGTCGATGGGGCCGACGTAGTAGAGGCCCAGTTCCTCGAACAGCGTGCCGCCGGTGACCATGCCGCGCGTGTATTCCTCGGCGCGCTTGGCGGCGATGCCAAGCGGCTTGGGGAAGTGGGCCGCGATCTGCTTCATCACTTCGCGAAGGCTCAGGTATGACTTCGACGACAACAGGCGCGAGAGGTACGCGCTCATGGCGCCCACGGGCGGAGCGATCGACATGTCGTTGTCGTTGAGGATGACGATCAGGCGGCTCTTGAGCGCGCCGGCATTGTTCATGGCTTCATAGGCCATGCCTGCGCTCATGCTGCCGTCGCCGATGACGGCGATGACGTGATTGTCGCGACCGTCGAAGTCGCGCGCGATGGCCATGCCGAGTCCCGCCGAGATCGAGGTCGAGCTATGGCCCGCGCCGAAAGGATCGTATTCGCTCTCGGTGCGGAGTGTAAAACCGGAGAGACCGTCTTTTTGACGGATGGTGCTCATGCAGTCGCGGCGGCCGGTGAGGATTTTGTGCGGATAGCATTGGTGCCCCACGTCCCAGATCAGCCGGTCCTTCGGCGTCTCGAACACGTGATGGATGGCGACGGTCAGTTCAACCACGCCAAGGCCGGCACCCAAATGTCCGCCGGTCCGCGAAACGCTGTGAATGGTCTCGGCGCGCAGTTCGTTTGAAAGCTGGGTGAGCTGTTCGAGGCTGAGATTGCGCAAATCTGCCGGGCGCGAAACGTTGTCGAGGAGCGGCGTGCGCGGCGCGGCGGGATCGTTGGAAGTCGTCAAAGGTACCTACCGACTGTCGGGTCGTTAATCGGGCGGACTGTATCAGTTGCGCCGGGTTATCGCGAACATTGCCGCCGCGCGCAGTAGGTCCGCCTTATTACCAAATGATTCCAACCGCTTACAAGCCTGTTCGGCGAGCGATTGAGCGAGGTTTCTGGCCCCTGTCAGGCCGAGGCGGTCAACGAAGGTCGCCTTGCCCGCGGCGGCATCCTTGCCGGTGGCTTTGCCAGTCTCGGCGGCGGTGGATGACACATCGAGCACGTCGTCCGCGATCTGGAAGGCCAGGCCCATGTCCATGCCATAGGCCCCGAGCAATTCGACCGTCGCCGGCGATTGACCACCCAGCACCGCGCCCATGCGGCAGGACACCGCGATGATGCATCCGGTCTTCATATTCTGCAGGCGCTTGAGGCCGTCATCGTTCAGATCGAGGGTGGCGGCCATCAGGTCGATCATCTGGCCACCGACCATGCCCGCCCAGCCCGAGGCCCGCGCGAGTTCGGCCACCAGCGCGGCGCGTACGGCGCCATCGGGATGTGTCGCGGGATCGGCGAGCACCGCAAAGGCTTCGGTGAGCAGCGCATCGCCAGCGAGGATCGCGGTGGCTTCATCGTATTTCTTATGCACCGTGGGACGGCCACGGCGCAGATCGTCGTCGTCCATGGCCGGTAGGTCGTCGTGCACCAGCGAATAGCAGTGAATCATCTCGACCGCGGCAGCGACCCGCAGCGAACGCGCGCGCGGCACGTCGAAAAGATCGGCGCTGGATACAGCGAGAAACGGACGCAGGCGCTTCCCGCCATCGAGCGCGGCATAGCGCATGGCATCGACGACGCGCGCCTCGGGGCCCGGCGGCAAGGGCAACAGTCTATCCAGTGTGGAATTAGTATCGGCGGCGATGTCGATCAGGGCCGCTTGGAAAGCATCAGGTGCGGTATTTTTGGATGCAGCTTGGGGCTGCGCAGAAGCGCTATTCACGGTCGACCGGCTCCAAGCCTAGATTCCTTCCCGCGCCGGTGATTTTCTCGACCTTGGCGCGGGCATCGGCCAACTTGGCTTCGCAGTGCTTCTTCAGGGCCGCGCCGCGCTCATATGCTTTGACCGCATCGTCGAGACGCACCTGGCCGCTCTCGAGATCGCGCACGATCTTCTCCAGCTCTTTCATCGCCTCTTCGAAGCCGAGGGCGGAAATGTCTTCGCCGTTCTTCGCCATTTAGTGATCCTTTAGGGTCTCGACATGGGCGGTCACACAGTCCGCCAAGGCATCCAAGTTGTAGCCGCCTTCGAGCACGGATACCACGCGCTTTCCGCACACACTCTTGGCCACATCCATGATGGCCGCGGTGGCCCAGGCAAAATCGGTTTCAGACAGGCACAACTGCCCCAAGGGGTCGTCGCGGTGAGCATCGAAGCCGGCCGAGATGACGATGAATTCGGGCTTGAAGGCGACGAGCGCCGGCAGGATTTCGTCATTGAGACCGGCGCGGAATACATCATGGCCGCTGCCCGCGGCTACGGGCACGTTGACGATGTTGTTGTGGGCGCCCTTCTCGCGGCGCGCTCCGGTGCCGGGATAGAACGGATACTGATGCGTTGAGGCGTAGAACGCGTCGGCATCGTCCCAGAACATCTCCTGCGTGCCGTTACCGTGGTGGACGTCGAAGTCGATGACGGCCACACGTTTGTGGCCATGGGCTGCACGCGCATGCAGGGCGCCGACGGCGGCATTATTGACCAGACAAAAGCCCATGGGCTTGTCGGACTCGGCGTGGTGACCCGGCGGGCGCACGGCGCAGAACGCGTTGTCGAATTCACCTGTGCATACCGCGTTGACCGCGCGTACCGCGGCGCCCGCCGCACGCAACATGGCTTCGCGCGAGCCGGGCGAAACGACGGTGTCGCCATCGAGGTGACGCAGACCGTGGGTCGGGATGGCATTTAAAATGGTCTCGACATAAGCGCCGGGATGGGCGCGCGCGATTTCCGCATGCGTGGCCTGCGGCGCATCCTCACGCCGCACGCCGGCAAAGGTCTGCTGATCGAGCGCCTTCAAGACGCTCTTCAGGCGTCCGGCATGCTCGGGGTGATATTCCCCGGTGTCATGCGTGAGATAGCTTTCATGGCTAAGGATCAGCGTGCTCATGCCGGAACGGTAGCACGTCCCGGAAAACCGGTTCTAGACCGTCGTATACCGGTACACGCCCGAGGGCAGTTCCTCGCGCGTCACCTCGCCGGCGTGAACCAGGAAATTGATGTGCGCCACGGTCTCGCCTAGCGCGAAGGCGAGCTGGTGGGCATCGAGATCGCGATTGAACAGCGCCTTCAGCACCTCGGCGCCGGTGGTGCCGCCGCGCGCCGTCTCGCGGGCGATGGCGAGGCGATCCTCGTGATGCTTGACGAGCTGATCGACGCGGGTGCGTAAGCCCCGGAACGGCATCTTGTGCGAGGGCAGCACCAGCGTCTCGTCCGGCAACGCGCGGAACCGCTGCAGGCTGTCGATAAACTGCTTGAGCGGATTTGAATCTGGTTTGGAATCGCGCACGCTGACATTGGGGGTGATACCCGGCAGCACCTGATCGCCAGAGATCAGCACGCCGAGTTTTTCCGAATACAGAGCCGCCATCTGCGGCGAGTGTCCCTCGCCCACCACCACACGCCAGTCCACGCCCGCGGCCTTGATCGGCTTTGCGGGATCGATGGCGATGAACTCCACCGGCAAGTCCGAGACGGCGCGCCTGTAGCGCCCACCGTGGGCCGCCATGGCGCCGGGGATGGCGCTCTCGAGATCGGCCTGGAGATAGACCTTCGCGGCCGCCGGGCCGGAGACTTCTTTTGTGAGCGCGTGCGAAAAGCGCGCGGCTTCCATCTCGCCCGCCGTGATCCACAGCGGCGCTTTATGTGTCTCACTCAGCCAGCCGGCAAGGCCGATATGATCGGGGTGGAAGTGCGTGACCAGCACGCGCTTGACCGGCTTGTCTTTGAGCGGGCCCGCGAGCAGGTCGCCCCACAGCCGGCGCGTATCGTCGGTGTTGATGCCGGTGTCACCCAGCGTCCAACCGTCGCCGTCGTCGAGCACCCAGAGATTGATGTGGTTGAGCGCGAAGGGCAGCGGCATACGCAGCCACTTCACGCCGGGCGCGACGTCAATCAGCGCGCCAGGCGGAGGGGCTTCCGCGAAAGGGAAGCTGAGCGCCGCGTTGTCCTTGGCGTAAACCTTGAGTGACGCATCCATGACAATGGGTTCTCATAGAACCGCGGACTTGTCCATATGAGGAAGTCGTGTAGCTTCCATGCAGAAATGGGGAACGCGCGTGGGAACCGATCTTCGTATTGGGATTGATCTGGGCGGCACCAAGATCGAAGCTGCGGTTTTCGACCGCGCGGGCTCAGAGCGCTTTCGCCGCCGGGTCGCAACGCCCGCGGGTGACTACGACAGCACCGTGCGCGGCATCGCGGGGCTGGTCGCGGCGGCCGATAACGCGACGGCCGCGCAAGGTTCCATCGGCGTCGGTATCCCCGGCACCATCTCTCCGGCCACAGGCCTCATCAAGAACGCCAATTCCGTGTGCCTGATCGGCCATGCCTTCGATAAGGACCTCACTGCCGCCATCGGCCGGCCTGTACGCCTAGCCAACGATGCCGATTGCTTCGCGTTATCGGAAGCGGTGGACGGCGCGGGAAAGGATGACGCGATAGTGTTCGGCGCGATCCTCGGCACCGGTGCCGGCAGCGGCATCGTCGTCGGCAAGCAGATCCTGCGCGGGCCTAACGCCATCAGCGGCGAGTGGGGCCACAATCCCCTCCCCTGGCCCAGCGCCGAGGAGCAGCCGGGTCCTGATTGCTACTGTGGCCTCAAGGGCTGCAACGAGGTGTTCATTTCAGGCACGGGCCTTGCCGCCGACCACCAGCGCGCGACCGGCAAATCATTGCTCGCCCAGGAGATCGTTGCCTTGAGTGCCCTCGGCGACGCCTCCGCGGAATCTTCCATGACGCGCTACATGCATCGCCTCGCGCGCGCGACCGCCACCATCATCAACGTCATCGATCCGCATGTGATCGTGCTGGGCGGCGGCATGTCGAAGGTGGCGCGGCTTTACACCGACGTGCCGAAGCTGTGGCCACAGTTCGTGTTCTCCGACACCGTGGTCACGCGCATCGCACCGCCCATGCACGGCGACGCCGGCGGCGTACGGGGAGCGGCGTGGCTGTGGCCCTAACTCTGCGGGCAGGACGGAGGATCGATCCAGCGTAGACGCTTGAGCTTCACCGACACCGTGAAATCCGTGAAGGTCTGGTCGAAGGATTCAAGCACGCCCGAGCCGAATACCCGCTGGAACATCTCGCTGTTCGGGATGTCGCGCTTTTCGTTCAAGTTGAAGAACGCCGTGCTCATCCGCCAGGACGGGAACTGCGCCAGCAATGGATCGACATCGTCGCCTGACGCTTCGACGCGCGGTCCGATGGCGATGGACTGCACGCGCGGTCCGACCGAGGACGAGCCATTGAGCACCACGCTGCTGTAGAACGGCTCGCCCGAGGCGGCTTTGTCGAACAGCAGCTTCGAGTGTGCCGCCGGGAACAGTGTGCCCAGCGGAAGCTTGAGCGTGACGATGCGGCCGGGCTTCTTGTTGTCGGCCGCCGGCACTTCGTAGACCGCCTTGCCGCCGCGTTTGTCGAGCACGGCCGAGCCCTTGTAGGACTCAATGCGCTTGTTGTTGCGGAAGGTGACGGCGGCGAAGGAATAGTCTTGGCCGTTCTTGTTCTCGAACGACGAGAAGAAGCTCTCGTTGGTCGTTGGCGTACCCTCGGTGAAGGACAGATTCAATGTGATGTGGGTCTTGTGATCCCAGCCGCTGCAGGTCTCGGCAAAGCGGGACTCGTACACGCCGGTGGCGGCGCGCG
>CAISTS010000011.1 GCA_903888485.1 uncultured bacterium
CGAAGGCGATGACCACGTATCCTTCGGTCTCGATCTGGTCCTGGGGACCGTCCAAGAACGGTACTCCTCGCGCCTAATGGTTGTTTTTGCCGGCCGTAGGACCCGGGGCGGTCCGGGCCCAAAATCCTACGTTAAGTCATTTGATTTAAATAATTATTAACAGAGCGTTGACGGCGTTTGACAGCCCGCCATGAACGATTTACACCTGATGCGCTCAGCATAACCCTTCAGAAGGAGGGATCTGCAGCGAGCAGATGAGTGCTGAGTCGACAGAAATGTCGCAACGTGTGTCCTAGAAAAGGAGCCTACAAAGATGAGCGATGTTACCCTCTCCAGTGCAACGCGAGCCAACCTGCTCTCGCTGCAAAGCACGACCAATCTCATTGGTCGTACGCAAGAACGTCTTGCCACCGGCCTGAAGGTCAACAGCGCAATCGACGACGCGCTCGCCTTCTTCAAAGCCCGTAACCTCAACAGCCGCGCTTCCGACTTGGCCTCCATTAAGGACGTCATCAACGGCGGCATCAGCGTGCTGAAGGCTGCGGTGCAAGGTCTCGAGTCGATCGAGTCAGTCCTCAAGCAGATGAAGGCGCTTGCTCAGTCCGCCATCTCGGCTCCGGAAAGCTCGACCCGCGCGAAGCTGGCCAGCCAGTTCAACGAACTGCGCAGCCAGGTCGACAACCTCGCGGAAGACTCGAGCTTCAACGGCGTCAACCTGCTCAAGAACACCACTTCGGCGTTCTCGGCGGGTGCTGACCAGCTGACCGTGAAGTTCAACGAACGCACCGAAACATCAGCGGTCAACCAGCTCGTCATCAGCGGCCTGAAAGCCGCCGACTTCTCGACCATCGTTGCCACCTCTGCGGTTGCCACCGGCACCGCCGGCAGCGCGGGTCTGTGGGGCCAGACGGGCGCCGCCGGCGTTACGGCGATCAACTCCGCCATCCGCGCAATCGACTCCGCGCTGGTGACGGTGCGCCAGTCTGCCCAAGCCTTCGGTACCAATTCGGCCTTGCTCTCGATCCGAGCCGATTTCACCACCAACCTGATCAACACCCTCAAAGCGGGTGCGTCGGACCTGGTGAACGCGGACTTGAACGAAGAGTCGGCCAACCTGCTGTCGCTGCAAACGCGCCAGCAGTTGGGTACCATCTCGCTCTCGATCGCGCAGCGGTCTGAGCAGTCGATCCTGCGACTGTTCTAATCCGCGCGTAGCTCCTGAACGGACCACGTTGAGACGGCGACGGGCCTTTCGGCCCGTCGCTACTCTCGCTAAAATCCGTTATAGGGCACGTGACTGGGACGTAAGTTCTTCCCGCAAACGCGGGCGGTCTTCTGTAGTTCGATTCCGCCACGCAAGTTGAGGAAGACACCGTCCAATCGGGATGGAGACTTCCAATGTCTGAGCCACCTGGTGGCATCACCCTGTCGTCGTCCACACGGCAGAATCTGCTGTCGCTGCAAAACACCTTCCAGCTCATCGGGCGCACGCAAGAGCGCCTGGCGACGGGGCTGAAGGTCAACAGCGCCATCGACGATGCTTTGGCTTTTTTCAAGGCGCGCAACCTCAACAGCCGCGCCTCCGACCTTTCGACGATCAAGGATTCGATCGCCAACGGCATCAGCACGATCAAGGCCGCTGTGCTGGGCCTCGAGACCATTGAGGACATCCTCAAGCAGATGAAGGCGCTGACGCAATCGGCGATCGCTTCGCCCGAGAGCTCGACTCGCGCCAAGCTCGCCAGCCAGTTCAACGAACTGCGCAGTCAGGTCGACAACATCGCGGAAGATGCGCATTTCAACGGCTATAACCTGCTCAAGAACACGTCCGATCCGTTCGTGGCCGGCGCCGACTCGCTGACCGTCAAGTTCAACGAGCGCGTCGATAACTCCACGGTCAATCAACTGGTCGTCAGTGGACTCAATGCAGCCGATTTCAAATCCATCCTGGCGACCTCGGCGATTGCCACGGGCAGCGCCGGTACGGCGGGCCTGTGGGGCCAGACCGGCGCGGGCGCCATTGTCGCCATTACCGCAGCGGTGCGCGCGATCGATTCGGCGCTGGTGACGGTGCGTCAGGCGTCGCAGAACTTCGGCACCAATTCGGCGCAGCTGCAGATCCGCATCGATTTCACCACCAACCTCATCAACACACTGCGCGGCGGCGCGGCGGAACTGGTGAACGCCGACCTCAATGAGGAATCGGCCAATCTGCTCTCGCTGCAAACGCGCCAGGAACTCGGCACGGTATCGCTCTCGATCGCTCAGTCGTCAGAGCAGTCGATCCTGCGGCTCTTCTAGGCTTACCTCTTAGTACGGCTCTTTCCGGCAGCGCCGGGCCCCGCAAAGGCCCGGCGCTTTGCTTTTGGGGCCTCGACGGGCCTCCCTTGGGGCGGGTTAATTCCGCCATTAACCATTTATTTGCCTTTGGTCCTTAGAAGGGGATGTGGTGAACGCCGCTGTTCACACGCATTTCGCGTTTCTTAGGCGTCGTGGCGACAAGAATTTTAGTTCGGCGGACCGTTCGTTTTGTGTAGCTGCTCCTAGAAAGGGGTTTGGAAAATGGCTCAAGAAATCACGCTATCTACAGCGACCCGTACGAATCTGTTGTCGCTTCAGAACACCACCGGGCTGATCGGTAAGACGCAGGAGCGCCTTGCCACCGGCCTTAAGGTGAACAACGCCATCGATGACGCTCTCGCGTTCTTCCGTGCGCGTAACCTCAATAGCCGCGCCTCCGACTTGCAGGCGGTCAAAGATCAGATCTCCGGCGGTATCAGCATCATCCGCGCTGCAACCCAGGGCCTCGAGTCGATCGAGTCGGTCCTAAAGCAGATGAAGGCGCTTGCCCAGTCCGCCGTGTCCGCTCCGGAAAGTTCGACGCGCGCCAAGCTCGCCAGTCAGTTCAACGAGCTGCGCAGTCAGGTCGATAACCTCGCCGAAGACTCGAGCTTCAACGGCGTGAACCTCCTGAAGACCGGCATCGGTGCCTTCCAGGCCGGCGCCGACTCGCTCACCGTCAAGTTCAACGAGCGCACGGAACAAGCCGCGATCAACCAGCTCGTGGTGAGCGGCCTCAAGGTCGCCGACTTCACGACGATCATGGCACGTTCCGCTGTCGCCACCGGTGCTGCGGGTTCCAGCTCGGCGCTGTGGGGCCAGACGGGTGCTCAAGGCGTCAAAGCGATCACCAGTTCGATCCGCGCCATCGACTCGGCGCTGGTCACTGTGCGCCAGACTTCCCAGGAATTCGGCAGCAACGCGTCGATGCTCTCGATCCGCGCCGAGTTCACCACCAACATCATCAACACGCTCAAGGCCGGCGCTGCCGATCTGGTCAACGCCGACATGAACGAAGAGTCAGCGAATCTACTCTCGCTGCAGACTCGCCAGCAGCTCGGTACGATCTCGCTCTCGATCGCGCAGCGTTCGGAGCAGTCGATCCTGCGTCTGTTCTAGTTTCCTAAGATCTAGGCTCGATACTGGGGCGGCCATTGGCCGCCCCTTTTTTTTGCGCGCATTGGTTTCCCAAGCCGCTCTCGCGTTCGCGCGTTAACCTTTTCTTTTGGTTTCCCATCTATTCCTGATCCTGGATGCGTAGAAGAACGTGTCAGTGCGCGTGCATGTTTTTGACCGCGCGGATGAAATAAATCGAGGTCTGAAATGGCTCAGGAAATCACACTCTCGACGGCGACGCGGACGAATCTGCTTTCGCTGCAGAACACGACCAGCCTGATCGGGCGCACGCAAGAGCGCTTGGCGACGGGCCTCAAGGTCAACAGCGCCATCGACGATGCGCTTGCCTTCTTCAAGGCTCGCAACCTCAACAGCCGCGCCAGCGACTTGCAGAGCATCAAGGACGAAATCACCGGCGGCATCAACATCATCAAAGCTGCGGTGCAGGGCCTCGAGTCGATCGAGAACCTGCTCAAGCAGATGAAGGCGCTCGCGCAGTCCGCGGTCTCCGCGCCGGAAAGCATCACGCGCGCCAAGCTCGCCAGCCAGTTCAACGAACTGCGCAGCCAGGTCGACAACCTCGCTGAAGACTCAAGCTTCAACGGCGTCAACCTGCTCAAGAACAATACCTCGGCGTTCCTGCCGGGCGCCGATTCGCTCACCGTCAAGTTCAACGAGCGCACCGAGAACTCGGCCATCAACCAGCTCGTTATCAGCGGCCTGAAAGCCGGCGATTTCACGACCATGATGGGCCGCTCGGCCGTCGCCACCGGCACGCCGGGCACGGCTGGCCTCTGGGGCCAGACGGGCGCGCAAGGCATCAAGGCGATCAACTCGGCTCTCCGCGCGATTGACTCGGCGCTCTCGACCGTGCGCCAAGCCGCGCAGAGCTTCGGCACCAATTCCTCGCTTCTGCAAATTCGCGCCGACTTCACCACACGCATCATCAACACCCTGAAGGGTGGCGCGGCGGATCTGGTGAACGCCGACATGAACGAAGAATCGGCCAACCTGCTGTCGCTGCAGACGCGCCAGCAGCTGGGAACGATTTCGCTGTCCATCGCCCAGAAGTCGGAAGAAGCGATCCTCAGGCTCTTCTAGTCGCTCTTTTCGTCCTGGGCGAACACGGGTGGGTTCGAACGATGGTCACGCAGACCTCACGCTTGCACTATTTTCGCCGCCGCGCGCCTGTTCGTGGGCATGGCGGCAAGACTCTTTGCGCGCCGCGTAATTCGATTCATACTGCGCGTGCGTCGCGGCTCACCCGCCTTGCCCCGTCGCTGATTTACGTCGATATCTTCCTGGTACCGAAGGCGCTTTCCCGCGCGACGCTGAGGCCGCAATGCCGCTTAAATTAACCCTAAAGCCCAACGAGAAGGTTCTGATCGGCACTTCGGTCATTGCCAATGGGCCGGCCAAGACCGAATTCGTGGTGCTGAACCGGGTTCCCGTGGTGCGGGAAAAGGACATCATCACCGAAGAGAAGGCCGACACGATCGCCAAAAAGCTCTACGTGACGATCCTTAACATGTATATCAACCCTGCGCGGGAAAAGGATTATCACGGGATTTACTTCGTTTTAATGAGACAGATGATCTTAGTACCTATGGACGCCCGCGCCGTTGACCTAATGGTCGAGATGTCCCAGCATATTCTGGGGGCCGACCACTACCGGGCGCTCAAGCTGTGTCGTCAATTGATTAAGTACGAGGCGGAGGCCTTGGCGAATGTCAAAAGATAAAGTTGCTGCTTACGCGCAACAGCAAAAGCGCAACCTTTCGCCGCGCGAGGTCGAAGCCATGGCCTTCACGAAGGCCGCCGTGCTGCTTGAAGAAGCCAAGGGCAAGACCAACAGCATCGAGGAATATGCCAAGGCGCTGCGCTTCAACCATCTGCTCTGGACCATCATCCAAGCCGATCTGACCGAGCCTGAGAACCAGTTGCCGAACGAGATCAAGGCCAACATCATGTCCTTGAGCATCTTCGTCGACAAGCAGACCACCAAGGCGATGCGCACCAGCAACGCCGCCGATCTCGACGTGCTCATCAACATCAACCGCAACCTCGCTGCCGGCTTGCGCACCACGCCGCAAACGGCGGGCGCCGAGGCTCCGCGTCCGCAGCAGGCCGGCACGCAGTCCGCCTGACATTGATGGTGTATGATGGCGCCGCCGCCGTCCGGTGATGCGCCCATGCAAACCCAAAATTCCTCGGGCGACACCCGCGATCAGAACCGTCCGCTCTCGCCGCTCTTGCAGCAGGGCCTGAAGTTCCTCGAAGCCGGCGATGCCGCCGGCGCCGACCTCCTCCTCGATACTTATCTCGCGCGTAACGCTGGCGACGCCGACGGCCATAACCTGGCCGGGCTCACCAAGCGCCGTTTGGGCGCCCATGACGCGGCGCTGGACCACCTGCGCCGCGCCGTCGCGCTTAACGGCCGCGAGGCCCTCTACGCGATCAATCTGGCCCTGCTGCTCGATGAAATGGGCCGTGGCGACGAAGCCCTCGCGGCGCTCGATGCATTGCTGGTGGTGGTTCCCGGCCAGGCTGATGCTTTGATTCAGCGTGCGGCCCTCTTGCGCCGCATGGGCCGCTTCGACGAAGCGGTCGCCATTGCGCGCATGGCCGTGGCTTTCCATCGCGGTCTTGCCGCCGCCCACCATGCCCTCGGCACAGCGCTGATGAAGACCGGCGCGACCGCCGATGCCGTCGCGGCTTTCCGCGAGGCCAGCACGCGTGACCCGGCCGCCATCGAGACGTGGATCAACCTCGGCGTTGCGCTCAAGGAAGTGAATGACTTCACGGGCGCCGAGGACGCCTATACCCGCGCGCTCGCTCTCGCGCCGGACGATCCGGTGATCCACAACAACCTCGCCAATACCCTCGCGGCCGCCGGGCGCGGCGGCCACGCGCTTCTGCACTATCGGCGCGCGGTCGAGCTGGATTCGGCATATGCCGACGCCAAGGCCAACCTGGGCCTTGCCTTGCGTGACAGCGGCGACATCCCCGGCGCGCTCGATTTCCTGGCGAAGGCTGTGACCGATCACCCCGGCCATGGGGTTCTGCTCAATGCTTACGGCAATACCCTGCGCCAGGCCGAGCGCTACGATGATGCTATCGTTGCTCTGCAGCAGGCCATCGCGGCGTCGCCCACCTACGCTGAGGCGCACAACAACCTCGGTCTTGCCTACGCTATCCGCAATCAGCTTGAGCCTGCCGCGGCGCATCTCAAGCGCGCCGCCGAGCTGCGGCCCGATATGGCGGTGATCAGCAACAACTACGGCGCGCTGCTGGTGCGCATGTTCCGTTTCGACGAAGCGGCCGTTGCGCTCGCCAACGCCGTTGCGCGCCAGCCCGACTACGACGAGGCGCTGGTCAACCTCGGCGTTGCGCAGTACATGCTCGGCAATCCCAAGGAGGCCATCGCCGCCTACGAAGAGGTGCTGAAGCGCTCGCCAAACAACGGCTTTGCGCACTACAGCCTCGGGGTGACGTATCTCGAGGAGCAGCGGCTCGCCGAAGCCGAGATCGAAATCCGCCGCGCGCTCGAACTCGATCCCGGCAATCCCATGGCGCTCAACACCTTGGGCGTACTTCTGCTCGACCAGCATCATGTGACGGAAGCGCGCGAGAACATGCGCGTCGCGGCGGCGGCCAACACGCTGTCGGCTCCGGTGTTCTACAGCAACTATGCCTTTGCCTCCCTCTACGAACCGGGCATTTCCAATGCCGAGATTCTCGAAATCCATAAGGGGTACGGGCGGCGCTTCGCGAGCGAAAAGCCCGACCGCAGCAAACCGCACCGCAACGCGCGCGATCTCGAGCGCAGATTGCGCCTCGGATATATGTCACCCGATTTCCGCGCCCATTCGGTGGCCTATTTCTTCGAAGCGCTGCTCGAAAAGCACGACCGCAAGCGGTTCGAGGTGATCCTCTACTCCGATACCACGCGCGAGGATGTGGTCACCAAGGCCATGCGCGCGGCCGCCGACCTGTGGGTCGACACCGCCGGGCTGACGACAGACGGTTTCGCGCGGCGCATCGCCGCGGACGGCGTCGATATCCTGGTTAATCTGGGCGGTCACACCTCGGGCAATCGCCTGCCGGTATGCGCCCTCAAGCCCGCCCCGGTGCAGATCGAATACTTGGGCTACCCCGATACCAGCGGGGTACCGGCCATGGATTGGCGCATCACCGACAACCATGCCGATCCCGCGCCGGAGGCCGACCGCTGGTGCACCGAGAAGCTGATCCGTCTGCCCCATGTTTTTCACTGCTATCGGCCTGCCGGCAGGCCACCCACGCCGGCGCCCGCGCCGCATCCGGCGAAGGGTTTTGTGACCTTCGCATCGTTCAACGTGCTGCCGAAGGTCACGCACGAGGCGATTTCCGCTTGGGCCAAGATCCTAAATGCCGTGCCGGGCTCGCGCTTTTTCATCAAGTGCAAACAGCTGCGCGACGAGCGCGTGCAGGAGCGCATCCGCGCCGAGTTCGCCGCCGCCGGCGTCGATCCCGCGCGTGTCGATATGGCGGCTTTCGTGCCTTCGATCCGCGAGCACCTGGAGCGCTATGGCGAGGTCGACCTGGCGCTCGACACTTTCCCCTATAACGGCACGACGACGACCTGCGAGTCCATATATATGGGTGTGCCGGTACTGAGCCTGCGCGGGAACAATCACCGCGGCCGTGTCGGCCTTAGCCTCTTGTCCGCCATGGGGCTGGACAAGGAATTCATCGCCGAGAGCGTCGATGACTATATTGCCCGCGCGATTGCATTCGGCCGTAACCCGGAACGCCTGGCCGAGATCAGGTCGGAGCTGCGCCCCCGTATGGAGCGCTCGGCTCTCCGTGACGAAGTGGGCTTCACGCGCGACCTTGAAGCGGCCTACCGTAGCGCCTGGTGCAGCTGGTGCGCCGGCCCCGAGACCACCATGTTCAAGCCGCCGCCCGAGCTCCGGCCCGAGGACTCCATCCAAGGCGTGCTCGTGAAGGCGCTCTCGTGACGGACAGTCGTTTCACACTCGCGCTCAAGTACTATGAATCCGGGCTTCCCAAGGAAGCCTGGGAAGCGGTGCGCGAGATCATCACCCAGCCCGACCCGCCGCTCGAGGCTTTGCGCCTGGCCGCCGCGTTGCGGCTCGAGGAGCAGGTCTATATTGATGCGGTCGCCTTCTCCAATCAGACCCTCGCGCGCGATCCCGAGAACGTTCCGGCATTGCTGACTAAGGCGCAGGCGCTGTTCCAAGTAGGTGTGCCGAGCGACGGCGAAACAGTGATGAATGCGGCGCTCGCGCTGCCCGGACAGCATCCGGCGGGGTGGAACAACCTCGGCAATGTCCTCGATGCCCTCGGTAAGCCGGAACATGCGCGCCAGGCCTTTGCGCGAGCGCTCGAAGAAGCGCCGGGCTTCAGCATCGCGCACAATAATCTCGGCGCAACGCTCGCGGCGCAGGGCCACTACGCCGCGGCGGCGGAGTCCTATAACAAGGCTCTTACCGCCGAGTCGGGCAACCTCGCGGCTATGAACAATCTCGGCGTCGCACTGCTGGAGCAGGGGCTGACGCAAGAGGCCGGCGCTGTCTTTGACAAGTTGCTGGCGGCCGATCCCGGTAACTCCGACGCGGCCAGTAACGGCCTGTACGCGCGCCTTTATGCCGACGACGATCCGGCCGGCGCGCGTGCGGCCCATAGCGCGTGGGGCAAGCGGCAACCCGCGCCGCCCGTTCAGCAGGAGGCGCGCAGGCCCGGACCCCTGCGCGTCGGATACATTTCACCCGACTTCCGCCGCCATTCGGTCAGCTACTTCGCGGTACCGCTGCTCGAAGGGCACGACCCCAAGGCGGTGGAGATCTTCTGTTACTCCGATGCCGCCCGCACGGACGCGGTCACGGCGCGACTGCAGGCGGTTGTGCATCATTGGCGCGACATCTCGGGCCATAGCGATAGCGAAATCTTTCAGCTCATCCGTGGGGATGGGCTCGACATTCTGGTCGATCTCGCCGGCCACACGACCGGCAATCGTCTGGGCGTGTTCGCGCGCCGCGCCGCGCCGGTGCAGGTGACGGCCATCGGCTATCCCGCCACGACCGGCTTGCCCGCCATGGACTTCCGTTTGTGCGACGCCATCACCGATCCGGCCCCCACGGCCGATGCCTGGGCCAGCGAAACCCTGGTGCGCCTGCCGCACTTGCATTGTTACGACCCGCTCATCGAGATGCCGCTGCCCGGGCCACTACCTGCGCTGACGGCGGGGCACATCACCTTTGGCTCCTTCAACAAGCTCGCGAAGCTCTCCCCGGCGACGGTGGCGTTGTGGGCCGGAGTGCTAAAAGCCGTGCCGGGCGCGCGCCTGATTGTCAAAGCCAAGGCGCTGGCCGACCTCGACACGCGGGTGCGCCTGGCTAAGGCGTTCGGCAGCCATGGTGTCGCGCCCGAACGCTTCGACCTGCGCGGCTGGATGCCTGGCAACAAGGGACACCTCGACCTCTACAACCGCATCGACATCGCGCTCGATACGTTTCCCTACAACGGCACGACCACCACCTGCGAAGCTCTGTGGATGGGCGTGCCGGTGCTCAGCCTGTGCGGGCGCGGCCATGCGGCGCGCGTGGGAGCGAGCTTGCTGGGGCAGGCGGGACTTGCGGATTGGATCGTGCGGCAGCCGGACCAATTTGTACCGCGTGCCGTGCGGTTTGCCGGTGACCTGCCAGCCCTCGCAGCGCTGCGCCAGGAACTGCGGGTGCAGGTGCAGACCTCCTCGCTCTGCGACAAGCAGGGCTATGCGCGCGCGGTGGAAGCCGCGTACCGCGTCATGACTCAGCGCGCCGACTCCGCTCAGCAATAGAGCTTAAAGATAGTTCAGCAGGCTAAGCTGCGTGATCTTCGACAGCGACGCGTAGGAGATCTGCAGCGTCTGTGAGTCGACCTGCAGGCGCACGGCCGCTTCGGTGGTATCGACCTTCTCGATGTCGTTCTGGCGGCCTTCCAGAAAGGCCATGAACTGCGTCTGCACGTCCTTCGCGCTGACCAGCGCGTTGACGTTGTTGGCGATGCGGTCCTGCACACTCTGCAAGTCGCTGGGTGCCTCGGTCGGCTGCAGCGACGAGTGCTCGATGGCGTCATTGAGGCACGCCAGCGCCTGCGTCACGCGGTCCGGATTGTTGATCAGGTCGCCCTGGGCAAGGATGCCGAAGGCGCGCACCACCTTCTCGAAGGCGGGATCGAGGCCGGTAACGTCCATATTGATGGACTGGGTGTCGCTGACGCGCACCGACGTGCCGAGGTTGGTGCCGGTCAGGAAGGCCTTGGATTCAAGCGTGATGGTTTCGGGCGCGCCGGTGACCGGGATCTGGTTCTTGGTGAAGAGCACGTCGCCGGTGACGATCTGGCCGGCGTTGGGATCGAGGCCCGCGGACACCAGTTCGGCGTTGGTCGGCCAGTGCACGGTATAGGCGCCGTTGTTGCCGGCCGCCGAGCCGGAAAGGGCAAGCGTCGTGCCTTCGGGCACGGCGAGCTTGATTTCAACGCCGGTGCCGGCCACTTCGACCGCGGCGTTGACCGACTGATCGAGGGTGATGCTGTTGCCGTCCGGAGAGACCGCCGTGATGGTGTAGACGCCGTTGTTGGCGGCGGAGGTGCCGTTGATCAGGATGGTCTGGCCGATCTGCAGGCTCTTGAACGCCGCAGGCGTCGCGGCGGTGACTTTGCCGTTGGAGCCTACGTTGCTGAAGATCAAGTTGTCGGTGGCGGTCTGATCGATGACCTGGGTCACGAAGTCATCGGGATTGGTCGCCGTGACCTGGGTCGTCGTGTCGAGCGGGGCGGCCGGCGTCTGGTAGGTCACGTCGATATTGTCGAACGAGAGGTCGACCAGGTTGGCGACGCGGCTCGACGGGAACACCGCGGTGATACCGTCGTAGAAATTCTGGAAGTCGGTCAGGCTGTTGTAGGGCAGGGCGAAGGGCGGCTTGTCGCTCATGGCGCCGCCGAAGATGTATTTGCCGTCGACCTTCTGGCTGAGGAAGTACTGCACCTGGCTGAAGGCGTTGAACACCTTGCCCTGCAGGTCGTTGACCGCGGAGATGTTCTCCGGATTCTGCGAGGTGAGGTCGCGGCCCTGGAACTCAAGCAGCGCGCTGCGGATCATGCGCGCTGTTTCGTCGATGCCCATGACCGAGGTCTGCTGGGCCTTCAGCGTGGTGGTGGTGAGCTGGTTGTTGGAGATATAGCGCTGCAGGCGGGCGCGCTCGTTCTCGACGTTGAGAAGCTGGAACGTATCGCCCGCGATGCCCAGATAGGTCTGCGACTTGAACTGTGTCGACAGCTGTTCTTGGCTGTTGTTGACGTTCTGCTGCAGCTGCAACATGCGCTGCACCAGGCCGTTGTTGGTGGCGCTCGTAGAGATGCGGGTTACCATCGTACGCTCCTCACCGATCCTCGTTAACGGATCAGATCATTCAAGATGTCGAACAACTGCGAGGTTGTCGAAATCACTTTTGCCGACGCGGCATAGGATTGCTGGAAAATCATGAGCTGCGACATTTCTTCGTCCAGGTTGACCCCGGCGCTCTGGCTCTGCTTGAGCTCGAGCGATTCCTTGAGGTCGGACTGAAGTTTGAGATTGGTCTCGGCCGCCGCCGCCGCGGTCGAGCTGCGCGAGATGATCGATGCGCCGTAATCCTGGAACGTCACGTTTGTGCCCGAAAGCGAGCCCGCCGCGAGGAAGCTAGCCGGGCCCGAAAGCAGCGCGGCCATCTGCGAGGCGATCGAGTTCTCGCCGGGCGCCAGCAGGTAATTGCCGGTCAGCGGGTTGAGCTTGAGCTCGCCGCGGCTGATCTTCGACGAATCGTCCACCAAGGTCTGGTTGACGGCAAGAGTCTGCGACGTGCCGGTCATCGAGAAGTCGAGGCCGAGCGTATCGAGGGCGTTGGTGCCGCCCTGTTGCGTGATCAACAGCTTTTCGCCGAGATTGTGCTGGATGCGCAGGCGCTGGCCGCTGCCTTCAGGGATGACGTCGGCGGTGATGCGGCCCTGCAGCAGCGAATCGGCGTTGATCTTGTCGCGGATCTCTTCCAGCGTATCGCCCGGATCGATGGTGATGCTGGTAATCGTATTCACGCCGCTGCCGAGGCTGGTGTCGTCGGTGAAATTGATGGTCGCCGACGAGACGATGCCCGTGGTGTAGCCGACCGGTTTGAATGCCGAATCCCACTGCGACAGATTAGCCGGCGTCGTGAAGTAGTCGTTGAGGCCGAAGAAATTCGAGAAACCCGAATAGGTCTTGTCGGCCTGCAAGTCAGCGTCGAAGTCGATGGCGATCTGCACATCCTTCTGACCGCTGCCCTTGATCGCCGACTCTTCGTCGCGGAACGCAATGCCAACCGTATCCGTGCCGAGGTTGATGGCCAGCTTGCCGTCGGAATTGATCGCCACCGTGGCATTGGCGAGCTGCGTATCCTGGGCTTGCACCCAGGTCTGGATGTTAGCGGCCAGGTTGTCGACCGTATCGCCGTTGGTGAAGTTGATGCCGAGCGTGTCGAGCAGCCGGCTCGAGGCGATTTCCTTGCCGTCGGCGCCGTAGAGCACGATCGAAGGCTCCGCGCCCGAGAAGGTCAGCGTCTGCTGGGCCGAGTCCGCGAAGATGCGCGAGCCGGTGACGTTGTTGATCATGGTCGGGAACGACGAGCCGCGGTTGTGAACCTGGTTGGTCTGCTCCTTCAGGCTCTTGGCGAGCTGATCGAGCTGGGCCTGCATGTCGGGCAGGGTGTTGTCGCGCATATCGACTAGGGCCTTGATGCGGCCCGAGCGGATGGAGGTCGTGATGTCGCGCACCCCGGCGAAAACGCCGTTGAAGTCGCCGCCGGCATAGGAACTGGTGGGCGAAACCAGTGTCAGAGCGACGTGGCTCATCTTCACCGGCTGGCTGTCGCACAGAGTGGTGCCGTCGCTGGTGAAGACGGTGACCGAGCCGTTGGAGTTCTGGAAATAGCGGATGTCGAGAAGGTCCGAGATCTTGTTGAGGGCGACGTCGCGCTTGTCTTCAAGGTCTTCGGTCTGGCGGCCGGTCGAATAGCCGAAGGCGATCTGATCGTTGAGCGCCGAGATATTGCCGAGATAGCTGTTGATCTCGCCGATGGCGGCTTCGATCTCGCGGTCGGCATTGAGGCGCAGGGTCTGCACCGTCTTGCTCATGTTCGCCAGGCCGCTGGCCGCGGCAACGCCGGCCTGGACGGCGGCAAGCTGCTGCGAGACCGTTTCCGGCGAGGTGGTCAGCGTCGAGAACTCCTGCTGCAGCCGGTTGAGCTGGTTGGAGATCGAGCTGTTGGACTGGGGCGTACCGAAGGTGTCCTGGACGCGCCGGTAATAACTGTTGGTCGAAGCGAGCAGGCCGACTTCGCTGCGGGCGTTGCGCGTGTCCTTCAGCAGGTTCTGGTCGACGTTGCGGATGATGTCGGCGAGTTGCACGCCGGCGCCGTTGCCCGCGAGCACGACGGACTCCGGCACGAACAGCTTGCGGGTATAGCCTTCGGTATTGACATTGGCGATGTTGCTCGAGATGACGTCGAGGCCGGCTTGCGCCGTCGACAGTCCCGAGATCGCCGATGTGAGTGCGAGATTGAGTGACATAACTTAAGTTCCCTACGCCTTCACATCGTCTCGTTGAAGCTGACGGCGAGATTGCGCCGCGGCACGGCATAGCCGCCCATGGCCCCGCTGCGCGAGTAGGCGGCGGACTTTTCTTCGTGGCGGGTCTTCACGGCGTCGGTGACGGCCTTGAAGAACATATTGATCGACTGAATGTTGGCCTTCAGCAGGCTGGCGTTCTCCTGCATCAAGTCTCCAAGGCGCATCGCGGCGTGGGCCATCATGTCGCGCTTGCCCTGCTCCAGCGACTTGAGCAGGCTGGGATCGCGGTGCACTGCGTTCATGTGGCTCTGATAGAGGCGCGCAAGTTGCTCTTTCTTTTCGGTCAGCGCCTTCACTTCGTCGGTGCGGTGCTTCTTCAGCGCGGTGTTTTCCTTCACCAGCAAGTCGGTGAGTTGGCGGATGACCTGGAACAGGTCGTCGGCTTTGGCGGCCGGGCGCACGCCGGAAACCCCGGGCATGGGCCGCGCGGGCTGGGCCATGGCCGGATTGGGCGCGGGACGGGCGCCATTGATGGTGGGGCGCGTCGGCGCCGGCGTGGTTGCGGCAGCAACAGCGGCCGCCGCGGCGTTGGTGACAGGGCGTCCGTCGGCGAGGACCGCAGGGGTGCGGGCGGTTCCACCGGGCGAAGGACGCGCGGGAGCGGCAACAAATTGGCCCTTGGGCAGATCGCGACGCATCATGTTCATGGCGCGGGTTCCTTCTTAACGCCGGGGCAGGCGCGCGGCGGCGACCAAAGCGATGGCCGCATCGTTCTGCGCTTGCTCGGGGGAAACTTCAGCAGCGGCTTCGGGCGCGGGCGCGACTTGCGCCGTACCGTTGCGCTCTTCTTGCATCTTCAGCATGCCCTTCATGACCTGGTCGGCGATCCCGAGGCGCCCGGATTTGGCGATCTCCTTGCCGTATTCCTGGTTGAGCATCGACTTCCACATCTCTTCGGCGGAACCGCCGCCGAACAGAGGGTCGGCCTCGATGCCGGCCTGCATGTGCTCCATCATCTGACCGATGAAGAAGGCTTCGAACTTCTCGGCGGCTTCGCGGACTTTCTTTTGGTCGCCCGACTTCGATCCCTGCAAGGCAGACGCCTGCATCGCGGACTGCTGCTGCAGACCGGTGATGGTGGAGTCTTGGCCGATGAGGGAAGAGGCTTCCATGGTCTGTGGTCCGGATCGCTTTCGGTTACATCACTTGAATTTCGGCTTGCAGCGCGCCCGCGGCCTTGATGGCCTGCAGGATCGAGATCATGTCGCGCGGGCCGATGCCAAGGGCGTTCAAGCCGTTGACGAGTTCCTGCAGGCTGACGCCGGCGTTGACGATGCCCAGGCGCCGGTCGCTGTCGTCGTCCACTTGGATATCGGTGCGTGGCACGACCTCAGTGGTGCCGCCTTCGGAGAAGGGCGAGGGCTGCGAGACCTGCGGCGTCTCCGTGACGCGGATGGTCAAGTTCCCTTGGGCGATGGCGACCGTTGAGATGCGAACGTCGTCGCCGATGACGATGACGCCGGTGTTCTCGTCGATGATCACGCGCGCCGGCTGGTCCGGCTCCACCTGAAGCTGCTCGACGCTGGTCATCAGATCGACGACGGTGCCGCGGTAACTTTCGGGCATGGTCACAAGCACGGTGCCGGGGTCGGTGGCGACGGCCGACAGCGTGCCGAGGTAAGCATTGACCGCATCCGAGATGCGGCGCGCGGTGGTGAAGTCCGGGTTGTGCAGCGAAAGATTCACAGCTTTCATCCGGCTCATGTCGAAATCGATCTCGCGCTCGACGATGGCGCCGTTGGGGATGCGGCCCGACGTCGGCACACCGCGCGTGACGGTCGCGGCCGCGCCCTGGGCGGTGAAGCCGCCGACCTGCACGACGCCTTGCGCCACGGCATAAACTTCGCCGTCGGCGCCGATCAGGGGAGTCACCGCAAGGCTGCCGCCCTGGAGGCTCTCGGCGTTGCCGAGCGAAGAGACGGTGAGGTCGATGCGTCCGCCCTTGCGGGCAAAGCCCGGCAGGGTGGCGGTAACGATGACGGCGGCGACGTTGTCGGTTTCGAGACGGTCGTCGCGGGTGTTGATGCCGAGGCGCTCGAACATGCCGAGCAGCGATTGTTTGGTGGCGCCGATCTTCTTGAGGTCGTCGCCCGTGCCATTCAAACCGACGACGAGGCCGTAACCAACCAGCACGTTGTCGCGCACGCCTTCGAAGCCGGCGACGTCCTTGATGCGCGAGCTGGCGTGAGCGGTGCCGGCGGTGAACAACACGGCGGCCATCACCAAGTGGATGGCGACGAACCAGAAGCGGTCCACCATCGAATTGAAGCGCGGCATATACGGCTCTCGCGAAAAAGTCTGGGCGGCCATTTTTCCCTCTTTATTCAAAGGCGCACCGGCGACCTGTCCGGCGCGCGCATAGTCTTCCGCCACCTCTAGATGCGAATTCCGTGCCACCCGGAGGCGTCACGTAAACCATTGATAATTATTACATTTACCCCTGATTCAGGTGGGCCCCACCGGGTTTGCGGCAGAACCCGCCGGGGTGTGCGGCAATTCTTGCCCGGTTGCATCGGCGGGGGGTG
This sequence comes from uncultured bacterium, assembly GCA_903888485.1. Taxonomy (GTDB): domain Bacteria; phylum Pseudomonadota; class Alphaproteobacteria; order Rhodospirillales; family Rhodospirillaceae; genus SHVO01. Next base: position 16,668 of record CAISTS010000011.1, read on the forward strand.
TGGGGGAGGATGTTTTTAACACTCCTGGCGTAGACAGGAGGCTGCCGGCACACCGCCGGCACCAGTTGAAGGCGTCATGGTTTGAAAGTCGAAGGCCCCAAATCCTCCTCCTCGGTGCAGAGCGCCGGACGCGCCCGCAAGGCCGGTCCTGCGGGCAAGGCCGGGGATTTCGCCGCCGAGCTCGACCGCGTTGCCGGCGCCGATGAGGCTGGCCCCGCTGAAGGCGTCGATCAGGCCGGCGCCGTGCTCGGCATCGGCGGCCTCCTCGCGGCGCAGAGCGTCGATCCCGAGGGAGCCCCGGACCATAAGGAACGCCAACGCCGCGCCCAGCGCGGCAACGAGCTGCTCGACCGGCTGGAAGAGATCCGCGAGGGCCTGCTGCTCGGCGCGGTTCCCAAGTCGCGCCTGCAGGAGCTGGCCCAGCTGGTGCGTGAAAAACGCGAACGCGGGGCCGATCCGGTCATCAGCCGCCTGCTTGACGAGATCGAGCTGCGCGCCGAAGTCGAGCTCGCCAAGCTGAGCCGGCGTATCGGCGCCTAATTCCGCGCGCTTCCGACTCCGGCACCAGTCCCATTATTCCACGTAGTCAGCGACGCTACCCTGCGCACGCGCTGCTTTGTTTTGCCGGTGACTAGCACGGTTCACCGGGATCAAATGCCAATCCCCGGTGCACTGACGCTTGAAGAAGGCGTCGCCCGTCACATGGCGTTCCTTGAGAAGGCCAAGCGCCGCATTATCCGGGAACGCGAGGCTAAAGCCGCCGCGAAGGTACGCGCGACCAAGACGCGCATGGCCGAGAACCTCGCGGCCGAAGGCCGCGGCAGCGACACCGAAGTAGCGCACGTCACACCGGGTGAGATGGTGATCCCGCGTGTATTTCAGACACCGGAAGTGATGGCGGCAATCGCCAAGGTGGCGGCGGCCCACGGCGTGCCGTTGGACCGCTTCCGCGTCGGCGATGTCCATAACAGCGTCAACCGGAAGACGGGGGCACCGGAGTTTATCTTTGACGACACCTGGCAGGGCACCTCGCCGTTGCTCAGCATCGTCAACGCCGAGACGATCGCACGCAGCCCCATGTTGTCAGGAAATCCCTTGTCGAGCGTGACATCGGGCTTCGATCGATGGGCGTCGACGCCCATCAACATCGACTACACCGATGCCGGACTATTTGGCGTAGGAGCGAACGCACCCTACCGCTACAACGGACCGCAAATTGAAGAAATCACAGTCACCGCGCCGCGCGCCACAAATCCTCCCTATTCGGGTGGTCCTATGGTTCAGGTTGGCGGCAACATCCCATACAACGGCGACTTGGCTCTTCCGGGCGGAGATACAGTAAGCGGCAACGTCGCGCGCACCCAAGAGGAGCGCAACCGTTTGATGCTCGGCGGCGCTTTGCGCAATATCCCGGCGGGCCCTATTGGGATGGCTGGCGGCGCAGCAGGAGGATATCTGGACGCCCTCAAGAATTGGACGGATCGCGTATGGAAACATCATGAATGGGATTATAAAGACAAGCCGCCATACGAAGATTTCGGTGGCAACTACAATTGCGGCGCCACAGGCGCTCAGCTGTTGCCCGAGTGGGCTCTCCAACGTGGGGCGGGCGTAGCTCAAATGCTCTTCGGTCCGCGCGATCCGAGCAATGGCACGCCGTTCGGGGGCAGACCTTACGGCAACCAAGTCGAAGATGTAGACGCCATTGCGAAGGGGTTTGACTATGGGCAGTCTCGAAGGTGGTAAGATTTATAGTCGCTGCCTCTTAGCCCTCGCGGCCCTTGGAGCGCTAACGGCCTGCGACCCCGACATTCGACGCATGGAAATTGCTTCGGAGGTCTCACCCGACGGGCGGATGCGCGCCGTCCTCTATCGGGAGCTAGGTGGTCCGGCAGTAGTTGGCGTTTATTACGCGCTTTATCTTACTGAGCATAATGAAGCGGAAGACTTCTCAAGGCGCCAGTTTTTGGCGCGTTACGTGGAAGGCGTATCATTGAGCTGGAACGAAAGAGTGCTCACCGTCTCCTACACGAAGGGCAGAATAAGCGACTTCGATAGCAATTGGAGGTCTCTGAAGGATGACTATTACGTGGAAGTGCGGCTTGATCCAAAATGCACTGAGATGTGCTTCTAGCTTGAAGTCGAGCTCCGCGCCGCGCAACAGCATCAATCCCAAGACCGGCGCTCCGGGGTTCGACTACGACCGGGATCTGAAAACCGTCGAGAGCGCGACGGCCATTGCCAGCAGCTCGTTTTTGACAAGCGATCCCTGGTCAAGTGCGTCTTCGCCCTATCGCCGCAGGGCAATGCGTTTGGGCTTGATCCTCAGGTTCATTTTGAAGTGAGGGGCGGAAGTGGACTGCCGCACCGCAACGGCGGTACAATCTACAATCCCTATGACTACTTACCGCCGCTGAATCCTCACGATTAGCCAAGGGGGGGGGCGAACTATGTCGGTAAAATTTGTTCTATCGACGCTTTGCGTGGCGTCTTTATGCAGCGCATCTGCTCTGGGCGCCTGTAAACCTCAGCTCAGCGATTTGGACGAGTCTTTCGGTGTAGGGCAGTTAGGTCGACCCTACACTGAGCTGCTTCCGGCGATTAAACCGCTCGAGTTCTCACAACGAGGAGATCCGCGGTGTGTTGGAGTGAACAGGACGCGGTTTGACTGCCAATTTGTCGATGCCAGCGGCATCTTTTACGAGGACGACGGCGAAGGGCTCATTCTCAAATCAATTGACGTAACAGAAGTGCGTGACGCCTTCTTGCCTTTTGGCATTACGTCGTATGACAGGCTTGACGACGTCATCAAGAAAACCAAGCCCTTTCGTAAGCGCGATTTCAAGGTAGAGAAGGAGGGCTTGTATACTTACTACCTCTCCGACGATTGCTATGTAAATGGTCGGGGCGAGGTGTTTTCTGTAAATATCTGGTTCGATCACGAGGGTTACTTTTGGGCGATGAACGTAACGGCAAAGAAAGCCAAGCTTGGTGACCCCTACCAGTGATCAGCCGTCTGCTCAACGAGACCTGGCTCCGCGCCGAAGCCCGCTCGCCAAGCTCAACCGGCGTATCTAAACCTTATCAATAACACGGGTTAAATAGGTCCGCCGCGCTGCCCGGACCTGCCTCTTGTTGCGCTGCACGCGCAGACTAAAAGTCACAAAAATTAAATGAATCATATAGATAGACGGCCTTGCGGAGCGCACCCCCGGGCCCATATAGTCCCGCGCCATTATTAGTGGGGACGTGAGTTGACGCACATGACCGTTACGCTGTCGCCGGACTATCGGCCAAGCGAGAAAGAACAGTTCATGAGTGCTAAGCAGCTGGAGTACTTCCGGCGCAAGCTGCTCAACTGGCGCGGTGAGTTGCTCAAGGAGTCGGAAGAGACTCTCGAGAGCCTTCAAGAAGGCGGATTGCAGGAACCGGACCTCGCCGACCGTGCGTCGGCGGAGATGGAACGCGCGCTCGAGCTGCGCACCCGCGACCGTGCCCGCAAGCTGATCGCCAAGATCGACGCCGCACTCCAGCGCATCGAAGATGGTTCCTACGGTTATTGCGAAGAGACCGGCGAGCCCATTAGTCTGAAGCGTCTCGAAGCGCGCCCGATCGCGACGCTGTCGGTGGAAGCGCAAGAGCGCCACGAGCGCATGGAACGCACGCACCGTTCCGACTAAGAATTTTCGGGATTACCCGGGACAAACAAAAAAGCGCCCTCCGTGAGGAGGGCGCTTTCGTGCGTTCGGTATGACGCGAGGGAGAAGCCTGTTAGCGGCTGGTGCGCTTGTCGAGCAGGCCTTCGGAGATCTGCAGGTTGGTGTTGGTCAACGCTTCGATCGTCTTGGCGTTGGCGCCGTTCTGCATTTCGAAGGTCTTCTGCGCGACGAAGCTCGACAGGCGGATCAAGTTATCCTTGATCACCAGCGGCAACGGGTTTTCCGGAGCGGAGACCAGGGTGCGGATACCGACCCACAGTCTCAAATTCCGATCCAAGGCAGCGGCGAGCCGCTTTTCGTCCTTGGATTCAAACGCGCGGCTGATTTCCAGGGCGGCCTGGGTCAGCGCGAGGGCGTCTTCCTCAAATACTGTCAGCGTTGAGGGCGCTGTGCTCATCATGTTCATCCGTATATTCCCCTCTGTTGTCATACCGGGGCCCGAAGGCCCAAGAAGCGCACGTCCATAAACACGTCCAACACTTCTATGGCTGCCATCTATGCTCGGTAATGGTTAACAAACGGTTTTAACTTTTGAGGCTTTTGCCCGTAAAACGGACCTAAGCCCTTCTATCTGCGGTTCAAAAGACCCTGCGCGAGCTGGGGTCGTACAGCGCGGATTCTTCCGGGAAATCAAGGATGTGAATCCCGGTGCGAGGTGAATGCAATGGTTGAAGAGGGGGGATGGCGGCCGCCAGGTGCCCGCCTGGTCAGCCGGGGTGGCGTGAAGAAAATCGAAAAATTTTCAAAAAAAAGGCCGGTGGGATCATCCCACCGGCCGAGTTTACTTCTGCGCTGCGTAAAGGCCATGGAGTGCAGAAAACAGAAGGTGCTGCCGGGACCCGTGAAGGGCCTCCTTCAGCGAAAGCGAAAGGCGCCTTTAGAACGGGAAGATCACGTCGAAGATCTGCTGGCCGTAGCGCGGCTGCTGGACGTCGGTGATGGTGCCGCGCCCGCCGTACGAGATGCGGGCCTCGGCGATCTTGTCCCAAGAGATGGTGTTGTCGGAGCGGATGTCCTCGGGGCGGATGACGCCCGCGACCTGAAGTTCGCGCAAATCGCCGTTGACGCGCACTTCCTGGCGGCCAGCGACGGCGAGGTTGCCGTTGGGCAGGACCTGGAGCACGACCGCGGCGAGGCGGATGCTGATGTTCTCCGAACGGTCGACGCTGCCGGTGCCCGAGAAGGTGCTGTCGGCTTCGGCGCCGACGTGCGGCTCGGCGTTCTGGATGGGGCTGACGTTGAAGAAGTTCGTGACCGAGGCGTTCTCGCCGCTTTCGCGGCTACGCTGCGTGGTCTGGGCCAGCTGGGCGCGTTCGTTCTGGATGTTGACGACGACGGTCATCACATCGCCTACCTGCTTCGCGCGCTGGTCCTTGAAGAAGGCGCGCGCACCGGGACGCCACAGCGAGTTGGCGGCGGGCTCGAGCACCAGCGGCGTGGGCATCGGCATGGTGACCGGGCGGTAGTCCTTGCGCTGGGTCGGGCTGGTGACGGGGCTCAGCGACGGCGGCTCGCCGATGCGCGACAGGCGCTCGACGCCGCCGCAGCCGGCCAGGGTCGTGCCGGCGAGTACAAGCGCGGTGACTTTGGCGAAGATGGAATGCTTTTTCATGGCCGTTGTCCTTTGACGTAACTATTTCTTTTATTGAGCCGTGATGCGAACGGTGGTGGCGTCGATGACTTCCGCCATGACCGTCGTCTTCGATTTGGTGTTGGCGACCTTGATGATCTCGCCGACGCCGCCGGCCTCGAGAGCCTGGCCCTGCACGGTCAGATTCATGGCCCGCGCCGACCAGAGAATGGTGACGAGCTTGCCGCGCGGCACGGCGATCGGACGCTTCACGTCGAATTTCCGCAAGGTCTGGCCGGCGCGGATGTTGTGCTTGGCCTGCAGGCCGACGAGGGCGTCTTCTTCAGAGACGGCATTGGAGGCCACGTCGCCCTGGCTCATGCTGACCCAGGAGATGTCTTCGTCGCCGAGCGTTTCGCCGCGATCGAGGTCGCGCGCGGCCACGGGCACTTGCACCTGGCGCACGAGCTCGACATCGCCGCGGCGCACCGGAGCGCCCGCCACAAGCATGCGGCGTGAAGTGCGGCCTTGCAGCAGGCTTGCGTCGGTGATGACGTCCGCGGGCAAGTCGGCGGTATTGAAGGAGACCAAGGCGACGAGGTTCTTGGCAATGGCGCCGCCGCGGGCGACATCGGCCGACAACACCGGGATCTCAAGGAGATTCATCCGTTCGACGTCCGTCTCACGCACGGGCAGGCCGGCGCGCAGGAACATCTTCGGCGATTTGCCGACGAGCGCGCGGGCGTCCGTAATCGTGTCGGGGCGCATCTGATCTTCGGCCACATCGAGCGTGGTCAGCATGTCTTCGGTGATCAGCGTGTTCTTGGCGGCGCCGTCCTTGAGCGTCGGCACGGTGACGACCGGGAATGACTTGCCGCGCAGGCTGATGAACTGGGCGTCGGGCTGGCCTTGCGGCACTTCCACGACAGCAGTGAATGTCTTGGCGGCCGCATCGAAATAAGCTTCGCGCACGCCGATGGTGGTGTCGGTGCCAACCGAGACGGTAATCGTCGGCACATTGGTGGCCGGGGCGAGGGAGAAGTTGGCTGGCATGCCCTTGGCGAGCAGTTCGGCTTTGACTGCCGCGATGATTTCCTGCGGCGCGATCGCCTGGCCGGGCTGGAAGACCACGGCGCGGTCGTAGGCGTTGGCCGGAGCCCAGTTGAGGCCATAGGTGTTGGCCAGCTTCGACAACCAGTCGCTGGTGAGCACCATGCGCTGACCCGGGCGCGGGGCCTTGGCCACAACTTTCTCCGGACGGCTGAGATAGCCGGTGAAGACATCGCCCAGCGTCACGTCGCCACCGGTGACGGTGATCGACGTGTTGAGCTGGAGCGATTCATCGAGCGTGCTCGCCAGAGTCGGCGCCGCCCAGAGGGCGAACGCAAACGGCAGCGCAGCGAAGAGTCGTGATGCGGAACCGTGGGTCATGGCAACGTACCTGTTGTTTTAGGCGTTACGAGATCTGGTTGAGGGTCGAGGCCATTTCATCGGCCGTCTTGATGACCTTCGAGTTCATTTCGTAAGCGCGCTGGGCGCTGATCAGGTCGGTGATTTCGGAGACCACGTTGACGTTCGAGGTTTCCAAGAAGCCCTGCAGGATCGTGCCGAAGCCGGGCGCGCCTGGAACACCCAAGGTTTCCTGACCGGAAGCCGGCGTGACGAGGTACAGGTTGTCACCGGCGGCTTCGAGGCCCGCTTCGTTGGCGAAGGTGGCGATGGCGAACTGGCCGGCCTGGGCGGGATCAACCACGCCGTCCTGCTTGTAGAACACCTGGCCTTGGGGGTTGATCGAGATGCTGGTGGCGTCCACCGGGATGGCGCCGACGCCAATGACGGGGAAACCGTTGTGGTTGACGATTTCGCCGTTGGGCGAGAGCTGGAACGAACCGTCGCGGGTGTATGAGATTTCGCCGCTCGGTAGTTGGACCTGGAAATAACCTTTGCCCTGGATGGCGACATCGAGGCTGTTATCGGTCGAGAGCAAGCTGCCCTGCTCGGAGATGCGGTAGACCGCGGCGGTCTTCACACCGAGGCCGAGCTGCACGCCGGCGGGAACGATCGTACCAGCATCGGACGACGTCGAACCGACGCGACGCAGATCCTGGTACAGGAGGTCGTTGAACTCGGTACGGCGGCGCGAATACGCCGTCGTGTTCATGTTGGCGATGTTGTTCGAGATCACTTCGACGTTGGTCTGCATTGCGAGCATACCGGTCGCTGCGATGCTAAGAGCTCGGATAGCCATGGCTTGTTTCCTTTTCTCTACCCTTGTTCTCTATGCTGGCCGCTAAGCACTCATTTGGCGTGTGAAGATATCGGCGGCTTTACGTTTGCGTTCGTTTTCGGCTTCGACCATCCGCGAGACATCCTGATAGGTGCGGTTGAGCGCGATCAGGCGCGTCATCTCGGTGACGCCGTTGACGTTGGAATCTTCGAGCACGCCCTGGGCGACGTGCGGATTGGCGACGTTGATAGGCTGGGTGCCGGCGTCGGCGACGAAGGACGTGCCGTCGAGCTGCTTCAACTTACGCTCATCGTCGAAGCGCACGATGCGGATGCGGTCGATTTGCTCGCCCCTTTGGTCCACGACGGTGCCGTCGCCCTGGACGGTGATTGCGCCGGCTTCCGGCGTAATGATGATCGGCGTGTTATTCACCGACATCACCGGGCGGCCGTCTTGCGTGACCAATTGGCCCTGCGCATCAGCCGTAAAGTTGCCGGCGCGGGTGTAGCGGTCGGGCTGGCCTGGCGCGGCGCCTTGCGTAACGAAGTAGCCTTCGCCCTGAATGGCGAAGTCGTAGGTATTGCTGGTGTAGTTGAACGCGCCCTGGGCGAGGTTGCGCACCAGGCCGAAGTCGTGGGTGAACGAGACGCTGTCCTTAAAGGTGCGGTCGTTCTGCGGCACCTTGAAGACATACTGCGCGAACAGCGTGTCGGTGCCTTTGAAGCCGGTCGTGTTCACGTTGGCGAGGTTGTTGGCGACAACCTCGAGCTGGTTCCAAAGCGAACGCTGACGCGACAGCGCGATGTAAGTCGTATTATCCATGGCCTTCTCCGCACGTTTTGTGCGATTTGTTTGGCCATACCTATGCAGGGTCCGTGCCAGAGATATTATTCTATTAATTTCAATGGCTTGGTGGTGGAAGGTGCGGGCGCTGCGACGGCCCGCCGGCGCAAATTGACCGGTCTTTGGGGCAATTCTTGCCGCCCCGACCGGCCAGGCGCCGCGGCGCCCACGACTCAATGGGCCGACTCAATATATTGTTAACCCCGGGCGGGTAACTTCAAGCAGACTCAAGACGTGTCGGCGTGGGCCCGCTTTCCGCGGAATCTCGCGCCTTGGCGAAGGACGCATCCGATGGCGGAAGAAGATTTCGAAGGCGAAGAGCCTGAATTCGAAGGCGGTGGAGGCGGCGGCGGCAAGAAGAAGCTGCTGCTGATCATCATCCCGATCGTCCTCGTGCTGGGCGGTGCGGCTGCGGCTTATTTCACCGGCCTTGCCGATCCCTTGGTGGCGATGATCACTGGGGAAGGCGCAGCGCCCGCCGAAGAAGAACATGCTGCGGCCGAAGAACATGCACCGGCCGCAGGCGCCAAGCCTGCTGAACATGGCGCGGCCCCCGCCGCTGGCGGCGCGCCGACCGAAGGCGCCGCTGCCGGCGCCGCTGTATTCTACGACCTTCCGGAAATGCTGGTGAACATCAACACCGCCGGTCGCACGCGCAACTTCCTCAAGATGCGCGTCAGCTTGGAACTCGCCAACGAACTCGACATCAACCGCGTCGAAAACGTGCTGCCGCGCATCGTCGACAACTTCCAGGTCTATCTGCGCGAGCTGCGCCTTGAGGATCTCCAGGGCGCGGCCGGCATGTACCGTCTGCGTGAAGAGTTGCTCAACCGCGTCAACGCCGCGGTGCGGCCGGCCCAGGTTAAGGACGTGCTCTTCAAGGAAATGATCGTTCAGTAAGAAACGTTTTATTTTTCAACGAGTTATATACAAATGACCCCTCCTCCCGGCGAAACAGACGAGCTAGCGGCAGCCTTGGCGGAAGCCAGCACGCCGGCGCCTGCCGCGGGCGGCGCGGCCGAAGCCGACGCCATGGCGGCCGAGTGGGAAGCCATGCTGGGCGGGGCCGACGAGGGTTTTGAAGATCCGCTCGGCGGCGGCGGCGGCGGCGGACGCGAGTCCACGCGCGTTCTGAACCAGGACGAAATTGACAGCCTGCTCGGCTTCGACGAAGCCGGCGACGAAGGTTCGGACCGCGCCGGTATCCAGGCCATCCTGAACTCGGCGCTGGTGTCCTACGAACGTCTGCCGATGCTCGAAGTCGTCTTCGACCGTCTCGTTCGTATGATGACGACCAGCTTGCGTAATTTCACGTCGGACAACGTCGAAGTCTCGCTCGACGACATTCTCTCGCAGCGTTTCGGCGACTACCTCAATTCGATCCCGCTGCCGGCCATGCTCACGGTCTTCAAGGCCGAGGAGTGGGACAACTTCGGCCTGATGACCGTCGACTCATCGATGATCTATTCGATCGTCGACGTGCTGTTGGGCGGGCGTCGCGGCACAGCGGCCATGCGCGTCGAAGGCCGGCCTTACACCACCATCGAGCGCACGCTGGTCGAGCGCATGATCCACGTCGTGCTGGCCGACCTGTCGGCGGCCTTCGATCCCTTGTCGCCGGTGACGTTCCGTTTCGACCGCCTCGAGACCAACCCGCGTTTTGCCACCATCTCGCAGCCTTCCAACGCCGCCATCGTCGCGCGCCTGCGCATCGACATGGAAGACCGCGGTGGGCGCCTTGAGATTCTGATCCCCTTCGCCACCCTCGAACCGGTCCGCGAGCTTCTGCTCCAGATGTTCATGGGCGAAAAGTTCGGCCGTGACTCGATCTGGGAAACCCACTTGGCCGAGGAAATGTGGTTCACCGAAGTGCCGCTCGAAGCGGTGCTCGATACCCAGGTGCTGCCCCTCAGCCGGGTACTGGAGCTGAAAGTCGGCTCGAAGATGCTGCTGAACGCAACGCCTGAGTCGCCGGTAGTCTTGCGCTGCGGCGACCAGCCGATGTTCGTCGGCAAGATGGGCAAGCGCGGCAGCAATATCGCCATCCGCGTCGACCACCGTCGCCGGCAGGAAGTGAAGTAAGGCTTTGATTTAGAAGGCGAGGGAAGTTGACGCCGGTTAACGGAATTTTATGACCGAACTGGCACTTTCCCCGCAGAACGCCACAATTTGGCTCCGCATCGCGTAATTGAATGCGGCTCATGACACCAGACGTTCCGGCGTCGCCGGCAGGAGATAACCAGTTATGACGACAGGGATGATCCTCGACATCGTCGTTATCCTGCTGCTCGTGCCGACGATCGTTTATGCGGTGATCCTCAATCGCCGTCTGACGGCGTTGCGCCGTAGCCGCGAAGAACTCTCGAAGGTCGTCAATAGCTTCAACGAAGCGACCATGCGCGCCGAGGCGGGCATTCCGAAGCTGAAGAAGGCGACCACCGAAGCCAATCACACCCTGAAGGACCGCGTCGAGAAGGCTCAGACCTTGCGCGACGACCTCGCGTTCATGATCGAACGCGCCGAGGAACTAGCCAACCGACTTGAAGGCGCGGTGCGCGCCGCGCGCAACGAAGGCTTGATGACCCAAGGGCCCGCCGCCCAGCCGCCATCTACCGCGCCCTCCGCCCGTCCGTTGACCGAAGCGCCGCCCGCGGCGCGCGGCTACAGCGTCGGCAATCCCAATATCTCGGCCGTGCCGCCGGGCACGCTGACGGCCGCCACCTTGGCGCAGACCGCTGCCGGCTTTGAAGAGACCGCCGCCGAACTCCGCAACGCGCTGGGTGCCGCCCGCGCCGAAGCGCGCGCCACGGAAGCGCGTGCGCCGTCCGGCGTGCTCAGCAATCTCGGCCTCTCGGGCGCCATGCCGCCGCGCCCGAAACGGGCGGGTGGCGGCTCGCTCGCCGAACGCGCGCAAGCACCTGATAGCGTTGAAGAAGAGCGTTCGGAAGCCGAACGCGAACTTCTTAAAGCTTTGCAGTCCGCTCGCTAAGTCTTACGTTTAGGTATTCTTGAGTATGGCCACACCTGGGATGTCACCTCGAATGCCGCGTCCGCGTTTCATGCGTGCCCAGACCGACAACAGCAGCCTGAAGCCTGGCCCGGCCATGCGTCTGCTGCCCGTTGTGATCGTCGCCGCGGTGTTCATGCTCGGCTTCCGCATCCAAGTAGTGGTGCGTGACCTCACCAACTTCGATCTTTCCACCTTCACGACCGCAACCCTGCAGATGGGCCAGACCGCTTCGGCCGCCGCGCCTGCTGGCGGCGGCGCTGCGCCGGCCACGCCTCCTGCTCCGGCTGCGGCCCCTGCCGCAGCCCCGGCTGCTGGTGCGCCTGCTGCCGCGCCCGCTGCTGCCGCGCCCGCTGCTGGTGCACCCGCCGAAACACCCGTCGCCGGCGCCGAGGCGCCTGCTGCGGCCGATCCCAATGCGCCGCCGATGCCGATCAACTTCGATCCCTCGACGCTGACCCGCTCGGAGATCGACACCTTGCAGCGCCTGGCCGAACGGCGCGACCTGATCACCGCGCGCGAGCGCGAGATCCAGAATAAAGAAGGGCTGCTGAAGGCCGCTGAATCTCGCATCGACGGCAAGATCGCCCAGCTCCAGGATCTCGAGAAGAATATCCAGGGCCTGCTCAAGCAATACGACGCCCAGAAGCAGCAAGAGATTGAGCAGCTGGTGAAGATCTACACCGCTATGAAGCCCAAGGAAGCGGCGCGCATTTTCGATACCCTCGAAATGCCCATCCTGGTGCGGGTGATTCAGACCATGAAGGAAGCCAAAGTGGCCCCCATCATGGCCTCCATGGCCCCCGAAAAGGCCACGGCGCTCACGGAAGAGCTGACTTTGCGCAAGCAGCTCCCGACCGCCAGCGCGCAGTAGAACCTGCCGCTTAAATCCCCGGACATCTTTGAGATTCCAGGCTTTTAACGCCTCGTTCACGCTTTGCCCGTAGGCTTCGGAAAACGGGTGTCGGCACTTTTTCGCGCCGCGGGTAACGACGTGAGCAAACCAACCTTCAAGGCCAACGACTTCATGCCGCGGATTGCAGCGACGCTGCCGTCCGCGTCGTCACAGGGTGAGTCCGCGGGCGATCGCGTGCTGCTCACGCTGCTGGCACTCGGTCTCATGCTGCTCGCGTTCTTCGTTGTGCTCACGTCATTTGGCAGCTTTGATGCGCGCCGTATGCGCGGCGTCGCCGAAAGCATGCAATCGACCTTCGATCATGCCGCGGCCAGCGACGTTGTTGATGTGCGCCTGTCAACTGAAACCGACCGCGCCGCCGTCAATGCGCTGCGCGCTTCTGTTGCCGACATCTTCGCCAATGTCGTCGCCGGTGATGCCGCGGCGCTGACGTCTGCCGACGCCACGCAGACCCGCGTCGATATCGACGTGCCGCTGGCGCTGTTTTTCCCGGGCGAGGGCGCGGAACTGTCGTCGCTGCCGCTGCTCGACAAAATCATCGCCGTGATCAGCGCGCCGCCGGCCGGCTATCGCATGGAACTTGCTGCGCGCGCCCGCGTCGCCCAGGCCGACATGCCACTGGCGCAAACGCGCGTTGCCGCATTTGCCAATACGCTGGTCGCGCGCGGCACCGCGCCGACGGCGCTTGCGGTGGGCACGTTGCGCGACACCTCCGCCGCGCCCACACCGACACTGCGCTTTTCGTTCCTGCTCCTCGGCAGCGATGACGACATTGCCGCGACGCGCCTGGTGGCCGCACCATGATGCCGCGCATGCCCCAGTTCATGAACGGGACAGTATCTGCCTCCGGCGTGCCCTCGTACCGTCTGACCGCGCCGGCGTCCGCGCCGCGCACGCTATGGCTGATCACTCTCGTCGATCTGGTAACGCTGCTGCTCGCATTTTTCGTACTGATGTTCTCGATGAGCCATATCGAGGCTAAACGATATGGTGCGCTGGTCAAATCCTATGGCGATGCCTTTGGCGCCGAGGCTGACGCGCCGCCGTCGCTCGCCCGGCTCCCCAAGATCCCGGCTGTTACAGGCGAGGACCTCGGCTACCTTGAGGCGGTGTTGAAGCGTGCTTTCGCGGGTACCGCGACATTAAAGGATGTGCAGTTCCGCCGGACCGGCCAATACCTTATTCTATCGCTGCCGGTGGAGGGCGTGTTCGCGCCTGGGTCGGGCGCTTTTACAGACACGGCCGCCACGCCGGTTTTTGATTTGGGCGGCGTCTTGAGCAATTTGAAGAACCGCATCGCTATCGTTGGCAGCGCGGTCATGACTCCTGCGGAGGGCGCGGAAGCATGGGCGCTGGCCATGCAGCGTGCCGAAACGCTGGCTGACGCACTCGCGCGCGCTGGATTCCAGCAGCCGATCACCGTGCTCGGCCGCGGCGGTGCGCCCGCCGATGTCGCCGCTGCTCTGGGACGTATCGACATCATGATCATGCCGGAGCAACCCGCGTCATGATGAAGAAATTTGTTGTTGCGGCTGCGCTCCTGCTGAGCCCGCTTCTCGCCGGCGCCGCCGAGGCCGCCGACGGCATGCGTTCGGCGCAGCGTGAAGGCTACGGCCGCCTGGTGTTCGATTGGGACGCACCGGTGCGTTACGCCGCCGAAGTCGTCAACGGCGCGCTGGTGGTGCAGTTCGAGCGCCCGATCGCGGGCGACCTCGCGCCGGTTGCCAAGACTCTCAATCCCTATGCCGCCGCCGGCCGCTTCAGCCCGGACCGCCGTTCGCTGATCTTGAATTTGCGCGCCAACATCACCATGCGCACGTTCACCGTCGGCAGCGCTGTGGTGGTCGATCTCTTGACGCCGCAAGCCGTGCAAGCGCAGAACGCAACCGCCAGAGCGCTGACGCCCGTCGTGCAGACGCCGCAGACCAACACGCCCGCCGTGGCGGCCCAGGCGCGCAATGTCATCGTGCGCACCGGCGCGCATCCCGATTACTTCCGCGTGGCCTTCGATTGGCCGCAGCGGACGACATATAAGGTCGAACGCCGCGGTGACCGCGTCGCGCTTGTATTCGGCGTGCCCGCGAACATCGATATCGCCGCGCTCAACCTGCGCCTGCCGGCGGCCAACCGGCCGGCCGTGCTGCTGCAGGAGAACGGCAATACCACCGTGACCTTCCCGCTCGCGCCGCAGTTCCTCGCGCGCGACCTCGCCACCGCCAACACCATCGCTCTCGACTTGACGACGGCTCCGAGCGGCGCAGCCGGCGCGCCGGCTGCTGCGAAGCCCGCCGAACAGGCCGCCAAGCCCCCCGCGCCGCAAGCCGCCGCGCCTGCCGCGAAGCCCGCCGCCGCCAAGCCGCCGGCGCAGCTGTCGGCCGCCGCCGCCGCGTTGACCGGACGCCTCACAGAAACCACGCAGGTCGATGCTTCGGGCCGGCGCGTGACCACCGCCGCCGGCAACAACCGCGTCGATCCGTTGACGACGCGCCCTGCCGAAGTGAGCCTGACCATCCCTTGGGATGAACCGTCCGCCGCCGCGGTCTTCCGCCGCGCCGAATATCTGTGGGTCGTCTTCGACCGCTACAAGCAAGTGGACGTAGCCGCGCTCGCCAAGAACGGCGCGCCCTACATCACCTTCGTCGAGCAGTTGCCTTACCGTAACAATACCATCCTGCGCATGGTCACGCGCCCGGACATCAATCCGAGTACGCGCCGCGACGGCCTCAACTGGGTGCTCGACTTCCGGGCCCTGCCGCTGCGCCCGACCCGCGCCATCGAGATCAATGCCCAACTCGACCGTCCGTCGCCCAATCTGTTCCTGCCCGTGGCCGAAGCCGGGCGTACTGTCGCTGTGGAAGATCCGGAAGTCGGCGACTACCTCTTGATCGTGCCGGTCATCCCCATCAGTTACGGCGTCTACCCCGAACGCGCGTTCGCCGACCTCGAAATGCCCATCACCGCTCAGGGCGTGGTGATCGTGCCCAAGAGCGACGGCGTGCGCGCCCAGGCCTCGCGCACCGGCATCGACATCGACGTCGACGGCGGTATGGCACTGTCACGCGCGCTTGCTTCTGCGGGCGGCGCTCTCGGCGGCGATGAGCAGATGGAACGCACGCTCAACATCGCCGACTGGCAGATCGGCAAGGCCGAAGACTACATCCGCAACAAACAGGCGCTGCAGACCGCGCTCGGTGATGAACGCCCCGACACGCGCCAGGAAGCACGCTTCCGTTTGGCGCGCTTCGAATTCGTCAATATGTTCTACCCCGAGGTGCTGGGCATCCTGCGCGTGATGCAGACCGCGGACCCCGAGATCGAGAACACCGCGCCTTATCGCGCGCTGCGCGGCGCCGCCAACATGATGATGCGCCGCTACGCCGAAGCCGCCGATGACTTCAACCACTTCTCGCTGGGCAACGACGAGGATGCCCGCTTCTGGCTGGCCGCCGCGCGCTCGAAGATCAGCGATCCGGCCGCCCAGGCGCAACCCATGATCCAGACCGGCGCCTTGGTGCGCAACTACCCGCGCCAGGTGAAGATCCCGCTCGCCCTGATGGGCGTTGAAGCCACCATTGCTGCCGGCGACGACTTCGGCGCGCAGGGCTTCATCGACATGATCCGCCGCGAAGTGCCGACACCCAACGAACTCGCGGCCATCGAATACATGGACGGCAAGCTCAACGAGAAAATCGGCGAGCTGCAGGTTGCCTTGCAACAGTTCAGGAAGGCCGAGGCCAGCTCGAGCCTGATGTACAGCGTGCTCTCCACGCGCGACCGCCTCGAGCTCGAGCACAAGCTGGGCACGGTTACGACCACACAACTGATCGAGGGCCTCGAGAAGCTGCGCTACCGCTGGCGCGGCGACAACATCGAGCTCAATATGCTGCTGCGTCTGGCCGACCTCTATGTCGGCGAGAAGGACTACGGAACGGCGCTCCGTACCCTCAAGATCACCACGTCCTACTTCGTCAACGATCCGCGTGTCGATGAAGCCGCCGGCAAGATGGCCGGCGTGTTCGAACAGCTTTACCTGAACGGCGACGCCGACAAGTTGTCACCTGTTACGGCCATCGCGCTGTTCGACGAATTCCGTTCGCTCGTCCCGCCCGGCGAGAAGGGCGACGAGATGATCCGCAAGTTCGCCGACCGCTTGGTGGCCGTCGATATGCTCGATGCCGCCGCCGTGCTGCTCGAGCGTCAGATCCAATTCCGCGTCACGGGCGTCGACCGCGCCCGCATCGGCGCACGCCTTGCGCTCGTGTATCTGCTCAACAAGCAGCCCGACCAAGCTATTGCCACGCTCAACGACACCGACACGCCTGAAGCCGGCCGCGAGCTCAACTCCCAGCGCCGCCGCCTCGAGGCGCGCGCGCTGACGGACTTGGGCAAGGTCGACGAAGCCGTGCTGCTGCTGGGCACCGACACCACGCCCGAGACGCGCCAACTGCGCGCCGAGATCTACTGGCGCGCCCAGGACTGGGCCAATGCCGCCAGCGCCTTGTCGGAAATGGTGCCCGATGCCGAAGCCGGCTCGCTCAGCGACGCCAACGCCCGCCTGGTCCTCGATTGGGCCACGGCGTTGACCCTTGCCGGCGACGAACGCACGCTGGTGCGTGTGCGCCAGCGCTACACCGTGCCCATGGGCTCGACGCCGTATAAGGATGCCTTTGTGCTCATCACCACGCCGCGCGAGCGCGGTGTTATGGATGTCGCGGCCGTGCGCCAGCAGATTCAGCAGGCCGAGCAGTTCAAGTCGTTCATGATCGAGTACACCGACATGATCGACCAGAAGCCACTCTCCGCCATCAATTGATCCCCTCATGTCTCGGCTAAGGGCGCGCACACGGCAGATTGGATCGTGGTTCGCGCGCCACAGGCGCGAATTGCGCCTGACGGTGCGCGTCACCGTCGGCGCCATGCTCGGCTTCGTTGCCGCCCAGGCCCTCCATCTGCCGCAGCCCTATTGGGCGGTCTTCGCCGCCGTGATTGTCACCGAGACCAGCGTCGGCGGCTCGGTCGCGGCCGCCGTCAACTGGATGTTGGGCACCGTCGGCGGCGCGGTCTACGGCGCGGCCGTGGCGGCCTATCTGCCCATGGACAGCCAAGCCACTGCCATGATCGAGCTTGCGGTCAGCCTCGCGCCCTTGGTGCTGCTGGCTGCGCTTTATCCGCGCTTCCGGGTCGCGCCGGTCACCGCCATCATCGTGCTCGCCACCATCAACAGCGCCGTCATGAGCCCCTTGCAGTCGGCCGTCGACCGCGTGGTCGAGATCGGTCTGGGCAGCGCCATCGGCCTTGCGGTCTCGCTTCTGGTGCTGCCGTCACGCGCGAGCACGCTGGTCGGCGAAACGGCCGGCCGCGCGCTCGATCAGATGGCGCGGCTGCTGGCCACCCTCACGGAAGCATTCGGAAAACCTATCAATCTCGATAGCACGCAGCCGATCCATCTCGAGATCCTTTCGGCGCTCGGCGATCTCGAAGTCGTGGTCGACGAGGCCGAACGCGAGCGCGCGACGCGTCTCGCCAGCGCGCCCGATCCCGCGCCGCTGCCGCGTACGCTGCACCGCGTGCGCAACGACTTGGTGATGATCGGCCGCGCCGTGCCCGAGCCGCTGCCCGATCCTTTGGGCGCGCGTCTGCAAGCGGTGTTCGCCGAAGCCTCGGCGGAACTGATTAAGTTTTTCCAGAACGGCGCCGTGGCGCTGCGCAAACGGCGGCCCGCCCCGCCGCGTGACGCGCTTGAAGCCGCCTTCGATCACTTCAATATTGCGCTTCTGGAACTGCGCGAGGAGCAGCTCATCCGCACCCAGTCTAGTGAGATGGCGGGGCGCGTCTTTGCGCTCAGCTTCGCGTTTCAGCAGCTGCGCGCCAATGTGAAGGATCTGGCGGGGCGCATTTCCGAGCGTGCGATTTAGCTAGTCGTCGGCGCGATCGTGATGGTCGCGACCACCGCCGCGCCGCCCGCCAAATCCACCTGGTCCACGCAGTGAGAACTTCACCGGCAGGACCATATCAATTTTGTCGCCCGCGAGTTCCGGCGGCGGAGGCGGGAAGGGCTGGGCGCGCAGGAGCACGGCGACGGCTTCGTCGTTGAGCAGCGGGAATTCCGAGCTTTTCTCGACGGCGACATTACTGACGTTGCCCTTGCGATCCATGGTGAAGCGCACCAGGACGACACCTTCCTCAAGATTGACACGCGAGGACTGCGGATAGCGCAGGTTACGATTCACCTTGCGCAGCATATCCATCTGGAATGCGACAATCGCGGGATTGGGGTCGATGCGCACGGTGGGTGCGACGGACTGCGACGTGATCGGCGAAGGCGGCGCGTTCACCTGCACGATCGGCGGCGGCGTGTAGATCTGCACTGGCGGCGGCAGGTTCATGACGACCTGGGGCTGCTGCAGCAGGGGCTTCGGCGGCGGCGGCGGAGGCTCGAATTCCTTTTCCTCCTCCGGGAAGATGGCCACGGCCATGGGCGGGGCGATCTGGGTGGTCGCTTCGTGGGCGAGGCCGAGCGCAAGGCCGATCACGAAGATCGCCTGCACGGCAATGGTCGCGGCGCTGACCAGCGCGCGCTGCCTGCCGGAAGCCCCCAAAGCGGCGGTCGAGGGAGCGAAAGGCGCAAGCATGGGCCGGCGCGTCTCGGACACGCGCTCCTGTGACATCTCGCTGCCCGCGAGCGGAACCTGGAAATTCAACGAATTCATCGACGTCACGGGCCTCTAAGCCCTATACAACTGCAACTCATGATTAGTTTCAATGCTAATGAATGTCACTATCAATCTTATTGGCGGAGGATCTCGGACCGCTGTCCATAATTTATGTATTGTTATCATATGATTAACTCTGGTCTCCCGCACGGTACCGTGAAAAATGCTCTTGCATCCTCTCAAATTCGCAATTAAGAGTCACTCGCATTCTCAATGATGCCTTGAAATTCGCGATATCAGTTCGTTTCCGCCAGGGGACTTTTCGATGTTTCTAGACATGACTTCTTGCGCCGCAGCCAATAGCGGTCTCGCGCGCCTCTCTTTCCGCAGCCTGCGTACCCAGACCGCCATGGGCCTGGTGCTGCTCTGCACCGGGGCGGCTATGCCCGCCGTGGCCGCGCAGCAAGGTCCGCTTCAGCTTCCCGAAGCCTCGGTCGAAGACGACGCGCAGCAGCCCTACAAGCCCGAAGCGGTCGAATCACCGAAGTACACGGCGCCGCTGCTCGACACGCCGCAGACCGTGACGGTCATTCCTGAATCGGTCATCAAAGACCAGAACCTGATGAGCCTGCGCGATGTGTTGTCCACTGTTCCAGGCATTACATTTGGTGCGGGCGAAGGCGGCGGCGGTTATGGCGATTCCGTCAACCTGCGGGGCTTCACCGCAAACAGCGATATCACTGTCGACGGCGTGCGCGACAGCGCCCAGTACACCCGCTCGGACCCGTTCAACCTCGAGCAGATCGAAGTCGTCAACGGCGCCAACTCGGTCTACGGCGGTTCGGGCTCGGTCGGCGGCACCATCAACATCGTCTCAAAGACGGCCAAGGACACGGCCTTCACAACTCTTTCGGGCGGTGTCGGCACCGACAGCTATTTCCGCGGCACCATCGACACCAATCAGGTGATCAATGAGTCCACCGCCGTGCGCCTCAACGTCATGGGCCACATGCAGGACATGCCGGGCCGCAAGGTTGAAGAAGCCAAGCGCTGGGGCATCGCGCCTTCGGTTGCCTTCGGCCTCGGCTCGCCGACGCGCTTCACCTTCAACTTCGTGCACCAGCACGACAACAACACGCCGCAGTACGGCGTCGGTTACTTCAAGAATGCCTATAACAACGGCCCGGTGCCGGGTGCTGATGCCGGCAATTACTATGGCTACGCCAACATGGACCAGCAGCGCATCAATCTCGATGCCGGCACGGCCATCGTCACCCACGATTTCGACGCGAACTTCTCGCTGCGCAACCTCACGCGCTATCAGCAGGTGACGCAGTTCTCGCTGGTCAATCCGCCGCAAGGCACCTGGTGCGTCGCCAACGGCACCGCGACCGGAATGAACATCGCAACGGGCGCCGCCTGCGCCGCGCCGCTTCTGCCGAACACGTTACTGCCGAGCGGTCCGCGCGGCACGACGCGCGCCACCAAGAACACCAAACTCTATAACCAGACCGACTTGATGATGCGCTTCGCTGCGGGTGCGATTCAGCACAGCACAGTGTTCGGCGTCAGCGTCTCAAGCGAATCGTTCCGCCTCGACAACGGTAATAGTCAGCGTACCGCCGCTGGCGCGACGCCGACGTACCCCTTGATGAACATCACAACACCGGACACCACATACACGGGCCCGATGTCGTACATCCAGGCGGGCGCTCAGGACGGTACGCTGCGCAACCAGGCGGTGTACCTGTTCGAAACGGCCGAGATCACGCCTCAGATCGAACTCAACGGCGGCATGCGCTATGAGCACAACGAGGGCACGCACACGACCGCGACCTACTCTGCGACCGGTGTGTTTGCCTCGCAGGGCCCGATGTTCCAGAACGAGGACTATCTCTTCTCGTACCGCTTTGGTCTCGTCTACAAACCGATCCCCGATGCAAGCATTTACGCGGCATACGGCAACTCGAAAGCGCCGTCGAAGACGTCGGTCAATGGCGCATGCACAGCGGCGACCTGCAGCGTCGCGCCTGAGACCGCTGAGAACTACGAGTTTGGCGCCAAGTGGAACCTGCTCGACAATCGG
Source organism: uncultured bacterium (assembly GCA_903888485.1). Classification (GTDB taxonomy): domain Bacteria; phylum Pseudomonadota; class Alphaproteobacteria; order Rhodospirillales; family Rhodospirillaceae; genus SHVO01. Next base: position 37,689 of record CAISTS010000011.1, read on the forward strand.
CTGTCGCTGACCGGGTCGGTATTCCGCAATGCGCGTACCAACTTCCGCGTCGACTCCGGAGATCCTATCGTCTCCGAGCAGCAACTGGATGGCAGTGCGCGGGTTGACGGTCTGGCGCTGGGTGCCGCCGGCACGATCACGCCCGAATGGATGGTCTTTACCAACTACACGTACTTAAGGAGCAAATACCTGCGCAGTGTGTCGGCATTTTGTCTCGCCAACCCCGGCGTGGGCACGTGCACGAACACGCCAGGACAGCCCGACCCATTGGCGGGCCGGCCGCTCAGCGACGTGCCAAGCCATGCGTTCAGTCTTTGGACCACTTACGCGCTGCCGTTCAACATCACGGCGGGTTACGGCGCGACGTACCAGAGCAGTTTCACGCTGCGCAGGGGCAACGAAACGGCGTTCCAGCTGTCCAAGGCCTATTGGATTCACCGCGCTATGGTGAGCTACGCGATCAACCAAAACCTCGATCTGCAGCTGAACGCCAACAACATCTTCGACAAGAAATACTACAGCCGCATCCGCAACAACGGATGGGCGACGCCGGGCGACGCCCGCCAGGTGACGCTGACGGTGAACTACAGCTTCTAACGAAGAAGGAGATGCCTTCATCCGCGCCCTGCCCAGACGCGCGGAGTTGAAGAGGGGACGACGGTTGGGCCTGCCTTTGCCCTCCCTTAGTCGGTTTTCAACCGTCGTCCCATTTTTGAGTGCGTGATTTTAGCGCCGCAGATTCCGCAGGTCTCGATGCCTGCGTGCGTCTGCGGCCAAGCGATTTTGTGACAGGACCAATTCGGAGACGTGACATGACGGACATTCCCGCGCCGACCGACACCACAGCCAAGCCCGCGACCGCCGGCTTCTCGATCAAGCGGTTTCTCGGCTTCCTGCACCTGTGGGTGGGGATCATCTTTTGCATCCCCTTCGTGATCCTGGGCATCAGCGGCTCGTGGTTGATGATCGATCACCTGCCGGAGCAATTCGCCGAAGATCCGCGCGCGGCCGCGTTCAGGCCGGTTTCCGAAATCATCACCGCCGCTCAGGCGCTCGCGCCCGAGGGCCGCGTGCCGGTCGCCTACGACATTCCCAATGCAGCCGGCGAGCCCGCCAGCGTGCGCTTCGCCGCGCCGCCGCGCCAAGGCGAGGGCGCGCAGCAAGGCGGCCCCGGTGGCTTCCGCGGCCAGACCCGCGTGACGGTCGATCCGGTCAGCCTTAAAGCGCAGGTCGCGCAGGGTGGTCCCGGCGGCGGCGGTCCGCCGACCATCATCCGTGAGGACGGCAGCATCAACTGGGGACGCCTGATGCACGATCTGCACGGACGCATGCTGATCCCCGGTCCCGAAGGCCGCCAGTTCGTCGGCTGGCTCGGCGTGCTCATGACGGGCCTCTGCCTCACGGGCATCGTGATGTGGTGGCCGAAACCGCGCCAATGGGCGCAAGCCTTCAAAGTGCGCTTCGGCCAGAGCGCGGTGCGCGTCAACCGTGAAGCCCACGGCGCGGCCGGCATCTGGTTCTGGCTCGTGTTCTTCGTCGTCTGCTTCAGCGGCACGTACATCGTCTTCCCGCAGACCTTCAACGCCATGCTGGGGGCTAGCCCCGCAGTGCGCGATGCACGCAACCAGCAGCCCTTCAACGTCACACCCGTTGCCGATGCCACGCCCATCAACGCCGACGCGGCGGTCGCCCTGGCCAAGGATGCAGTGCCGGGCGGCATCGTGCGCGGCATCACCCTGCCGGCCAACGAAACCCAGCCTTACCGCGTCACCTTGTCGCGCGTCGGCGATTTCAACGGCAAGCCGCGCTCGCAGGTGATTATCGATCCCTGGCAGAACAAGGTTATGGAAACGCGCGACATCGATGTCTACGGCACGGTCGACAAGTTCCTCGCCTTCCAGCGCCAGCTCCACGCCGGCAACGGCGTCGGCTGGTGGTGGTTCATCCTGGTGTTCATCTCGGGGGCCTTGCCGCCGCTGTTCGTCGGCACGGGCATCACCATGTGGTGGCTCAAACGCCGCAACAAGAAGCGCGTCATGGCGCAGGGCTAGCGCTTTCCCTTAGCGACCACGAAAGGCCGGGTCCAGCACCCGGCCTTTTTACTTCGCGCCGTCCGCAGGACGGGCGCCCGCCGGTCAAAGCCGGGCAAATAAAAGAGTCCCGCCGCCCAACTCCGGCGGCTGCTTCCCGTTAATCCTCATCAGGCAAAAAAAGCCCCGCGGCCTGGGGGGACGGGCGGCGGGGCTTGTGGGGTCGTCAAAACCGGCGATCGTTGGGGGACGGTGGGCGCCGGTTCATAAGGAAAACGGCGGTCCCGAGAAAAAGTTCAGTGGCAGCATAGATTTTTGCGAGAATTCTGTGGATAAGTCCGGATGTGACAATAACCCATTGATTTGGAATAATATTAATTCCGAGGGGGCCGGCCGTTACTGGAAACTCTGCACCAAGCTGCCCACCAGCAGATACCAGCCGTCCACCAGGACGAAGAAAATCAGCTTAAACGGCAGGGATAACATCATAGGTGGCAGCATCATCATGCCCATCGACATGAGGACCGAGGCGATGACCATGTCGATGATGATGAAGGGCACGTAGATCAGAAAGCCGATCTCGAAGGACCGCCTGAGTTCGGAAATCATGAAGGCCGGGATCAGGGCTTTCAGCGGCGTGTCGGCGGGCGTCGCCACGGACTCGACCCGCGCCATGCTCATGAACAGCTGCAAATCCTTCTCGCGCACGTGCTCCATCATGAAGGCATGGAAGGGCACCGTGGAACGGTCGAAGGCTTCCTGCTCGGTGATCTGGCCGTTGATCAGCGGCTGCACGCCGGTATCCCAGGCGGCTTGGAACGTCGGCTGCATGATGAAGATGGTGATGAAGATCGCCAGCGACATCACCACGACGTTGGGCGGGCTGGTGTTGGTGCCGAGCGCGCGGCGCAGGATCGACAGCACGATGACGACGCGCGTGAAGGACGTGACCATCATCAGGATCGCGGGCGCGACGCTGAGCACGGTCATCAACAGGAGAAGCTGAATGACGCGGCTGGTGGTCGAGCCGGGGCCTTGCGCGCCGGTCGGGCCGAGGTCCAGCGTGAAGCTCTGCGCCGCCGCGGGATGCGCGAAGGCGATCAACAGAAGGATTGCGCCAAGCACCGCAAGAACGCGCGCAGGTCTACGGAGGAGGGCCGAGATCATGGCTCTTTGTCCTGGGGCAGGAATTGGCTGAAGACGGCAAGGCCCTGCGGCTGTTCGCCGGAAGGCGCGCCGGCCGGCGGCGTGATGTCGGTTTCAATGACTTGGCTGGTGTTGGGCCCGACCAGCAGCAGATGTTCGACATCGTCGCGGCGGACGAGCACGACGCGGTGGCGCGCATCCAGCGACGCGGCTTCAACAATTCCGAGGCGTCGCTTGCGGCCCATGGGGCTGTGCATGCCGCCCATCAGTCCAAAGCGCTTCAGCAGCCAGGCAAGGCCGAGGATGAGGCCGATGACAAGAACAAGCACCAGGACAAAGCGCAGGTACGTCGTGAATTCCATGCTTCGTCCCCCAGGCCCCAGCGCTTACGGATAATGCTTGAGCGTCTGGCCGTAGGCCGACGTGGCGGTATCGGCGCCCACAAGGTTCGCAAGGCTCGGCATATCGCCGAAGCGGCGGCTGAGATTGGCGGTCAGCGCATCGAGCGCGCTAAGCAGCGCTTCCATCGCCGGAATCAGCGGGCGGCTGCCGTCGCGTGGCAAAGCGAGCGCCGCATCACACACGCGCTTCGTGCGTTCCTGCAACGCGGAGAGCTCGACGACGCGGCCCTCGTCGAGCAGGCGCACGGCGGTGGCGATGAGGGACTCGATTTTCACGAGCTCGGCTTCGATGGTTTCGATGCTGCCAGCGGGTGTTTGCGGTTCCGGAGGTTGCGGGCTGTGATGGTTCATGACGGGCTCCGGGTAAAATTGAAATCGGGCGGTGTCTGGCCGTTGGCGCGGTAAACGTAGGTCAGGATCTCCGACACCGCCGCGAAGGCTTCGGTTGGAATATCGCTGTCGACATCGACGGCGGACAGGATCTGCACGAGGTCGGCGTCCTCGCGCACCTTCACGCCGTTGGCGAAGGCGATCGACAGGATCTGCTCGGCGACGAACCCGCGGCCGCTGGCGGTCACTGTCGGGGCGGCCTGGCCGGGCTGCTCCTCAAGGGCGACGGCGATGGTCTTGGGGGGCTCTCGGTCTTGGGTCATTAACGGGTCGATTCCGGGGGCGTGGCGGTCCTGCAACAGGACGCCTCCGCACCGGGAAAAAATTGCCGGAAAGCGTTTAAGAAACACTTAAGTGACTGGGGCCTAAAACCGCCCGCAAACCCGCGGAAAACTGCCAAATTTCGTTGGTTAACGAAGATTCATCGATTGTTAAGGTTCCTAGGTCAATTTTGCCTACCGCCGCCGGTATTCCATCCGGGGCGTATCCGGGGACCGGCCATGGACCTGAACGACCTAAAACTCTTCAAGCTCGCGACGACCCGCATGGACTGGGCGGCGCAGCGCCAAAAGGTTTTGTCGCAGAACATCGCCAACGCCGACACGCCGAACTACCGGCCGAAGGACCTCAAGCCCGTCAATTTCAAGGACGAACTGCACGGCAGCATGGTGGCGGCGGTGCCGGTGGCGCGCACCAATCCCAATCACCTGAAGGGCACGATCCCCGAGCAAGAGCGCTTCCGCGCGCCGGGGCAGCCGAAAACCTTTGAAGAAGCGCCCGATGGCAACCAGGTGGTGGTCGAAGAACAGATGCAAAAAGTCGGCGACACCCGCAGCGAATACAACACCGCGGTCACGCTGATGCAGGCGCAGATGAAGATGCTCAGGATCGCACTCAAAGGCAGCGCCGGCTAATCAGCCGTAGGGGACAAGGACCAGGACCATGGATGATCTCAGCTCGAGTTCCAAAATCGCCGCCAACGGCATGAAGGCCCAGGCCACGCGCCTGCGCGTGATCTCGGAGAACTTGGCCAACGCCGATTCCACCGCTGAAGTCCCGGGCGGCGAGCCGTATCGCCGCAAGCTCGTGACCTTCCGCAACCAACTCGACCGCGAGCTCGAAGCCGATACCGTGAAAGTCAAACGCATCTACAACGACAAGAGCAAACTGCCGTCGAAGTACGATCCGACGCATCCCGGCGCCAATGCGCAAGGCTACGTGCTGACGCCGAACGTCAATCCGCTCATCGAAATGATGGACATGCGCGAAGCGCAGCGCTCGTACGAAGCCAACATGAACGTGATCTCCACCTCGCGTCAGATGGTGGCCAAGACGCTTGAACTCCTGAAGTAGGATAGGGGAAGACCATGGCGATCGATTTCAGCAGCGCCGTCAATGCCTACCGCATGGCGGCCAAGAGCGTCGAAGGCACGACGCAACCCAAGATGGCGCCCATCGCGCCGGAAAGCGGGGAGTCGTTCGTCGGCATGGTCACGGACTCGCTCAAGGGCGCCGCGCACATCGGCCGTGAGGCCGAAGAGCTCAGCCTCAAGCAGATCACCGGCGAAGCCGACCTCAAGGATGTGGTTACGGCCGTCGCCAACGCCGAACACACGCTCGAGACGGTGGTCGCCGTGCGCGACAAGGTGCTGAGCGCCTATCAAGAAATCTTGAAAATGCCCATTTAGTCGGCATTTCTCGCGTTTTTCTCTTTCGAAAGCCTGGCCGCCCGTGAACGAAGTTGAAGTCCTCGATATCGCCCGCGACGGCATGATGGTGATGCTGCTGGTGGCGGGCCCCATGCTGCTAACGGGCCTCGTCGTCGGCCTCGGCATCTCGATCTTCCAGACGCTAACTCACATCCAGGAAATGACGCTCACGTTCATTCCGAAGATTCTTGCGGTGTTCGCCGCGCTCATCATCTTTCTGCCCTGGATGCTGCGCGAACTGACAGAATTCATGCAACGCATCATGGACAAGATCGTCGCACTCGGATGACGAGTCCGAAGGGGTAGGGGCCCCTCGCAGATGCTGCAAGAATACCTCGCGGTCAACGTCTTCAACTTCCTCCTGGTCTTTGCCCGGCTGTCGGTGGTGTTCCTGCTGCTGCCCGGCATATCGGCTGCCTACGTGCCGGTGCGCTTGCGCCTTCTGTTCGCCGTCATGGTGACGATGCTGGTGCTCCCGCTGGTGCATAGCACGCTCCCGCCGCAGCCCGCCAACGCCGCGGGGCTGGTGGGACTGGTTGCGACCGAAGCCATCATCGGCGGTTTTCTCGGCGCCGTGGTGCAGACCATCATGGCCGCGCTGGAACTCGCCGGGCAGATGATCTCGACCGCCACCGGCATGGCCAACGCGATGGTGGACGATCCGGTCACCGAGGAGCAGAGTTCCATCATCATCGGTTTGTTGAACCTCACCGCGGTCGCCATCATCTTCATCAGCGGCGTGCACCATTTCATGCTGATGGCCATGGTCGACAGCTACAATCTGTTTGCCCCGGGCGCGCCGCTGTTCGCGCTGGACATGCTCAACATGGTCGCGCGCCTGCTCGACGACGCCTTCTACATGGGCATCCGATTGGCCGCGCCGTTCCTGGTGTTCGAGATGGTCTTCCAGATCGCTTCGGGCATCCTCGCGCGCCTCTCGCCGCAGCTGAACGTGTTCTTCGTGGTTCTGCCGCTGCAGATCATCCTCGGCCTGTCGATTCTTATGGTCGCGCTGCCGACCCTGATCCTGATCTTCATGGGCTTCTTCGACACCAACTTGCGGACCCTCATCAACCCGACCGGAATTGTGCGCTAGGAGAGCGGGATGGCTGAGGATAAAGACGCAAAAACAGAAGAGCCAACAGGCAAACGGCTCGGCAAAGCCAAAAGCGAAGGCAATATTCCGATCTCGCAGGAGGTCAGGAGCGTCGCCATCCTCATGGGCGCGTTGATCGTCGTCGGCATACTGGCCCCAGGTTTTGCGCGCGATCTTTCAAGCTTCCTGCGCACGTTCCTCGAGCGGCCCGAGACCATGCACCTCGGCGACGTCGAGAGCTTCCGCACCTGGTTCCTCGGCGTCATCCTCAGGCTCGCGATGCTGTTGGCCTTCCCGATGTTCGTGCTGATCGTCGCGGCTTTCCTCGGCACGACGAGCCAGATCGGCCTCGTCTATACGCCCAAGCGCATCGGCTTCAACCTCAGCAACATCAGCCCGCTCGCGGGCATCAAGCGCATGTTTTCGCTGACCTCGCTGGTCGAAGCCGGCAAGGGTATCCTCAAGATGATCATTGTCGGCGGGCTCATCGGTTTGCTCGTTGTGCCGATGATGAGCCACCCCGACAAGCTCATCGGCCAGGACTTGCAGACGACGCTGGCCGAGCTCCACAAACTGATCGTGATGATCCTGTTCCTGGTGGTGATGACCATGGTGGCGCTGGCCGCCGCCGACTTCGTCTATCAGAAGTGGTCGCACAAAGAGAAACTCAAGATGACCAAGCAAGAGGTCAAGGACGAGCACAAGGAGCAGGAAGGCGATCCCAAGGTCAAGAACCGCATCCGGGCGCTGCGTTTCGAGCGTCATCGCCAGCGCATGATGGCCGCCGTGCCCAAGGCCAGCGTGATCATCACCAACCCGACCCACTACGCCGTCGCCCTGCAATACGATATGGACAACATGGCCGCGCCGAAAGTGGTCGCCAAGGGCGTCGACTACCTGGCCAAGCGCATCCGCCAGATCGCCGAGGCCCACGATGTGCCGATCCTGGAGAACCCGCCGCTGGCCCGCGCGCTCTATGCCGCCGTCGAGGTTGATCACGAGATTCCGCAGGAGCACTATAAGGCCGTGGCCGAAGTCATCGGTTACGTCATGCGCCTCAAGGGCAAGCGCATCGCCAGCTGACCCTTGCCCCCTGCTTTTCGCCCATAAGGGCCTTTGATGCCGCCGTCCTCCAAGAATTCGCTCGCGATCGCGCTGTGGCTGGCGGCCGTGTCCGCCGCTGCCGCCATCGCCGGGCTCGTGCTGCCGCTGGACGCCGGCATGATCCGCGGCGCTCTTGGCGCCCTCGCGGCGCTCGGCGCGGTCGGCGCGGTCGCCGCCATCTTGCAGGCGCGTAAAGCGCCCGAACGCGGCGTTGATCCGGCGGCCCTTGCCGCCCTGGCCAACGGTGGCGAAGGTGCGCGCCTGGTGACCGATCCCGGCGGGGTCGTGCTCGCGCGCAACACCGAAGCGCGCGATCTGCTGGGCGAAGGCAACCTCATCGACCATGTCAGCGCGCATCTCTCAGACGACATGGGCCACGATCTGACCCATGCCGAGGCGGTGCAACGCCTGCGCCAGACCGCCGGTCATGGATTGGCCGCCACGGCCGACCTGCCGCTGGCCCCCCGCGCGGGCGGCGCCGAGCCCGAGTGGTTCACGGTTTCGGTGCGGCCGACAGGTTTGGGTGAGGGCCTGATGCTGTGGAGCGCGATCGACGTCACCGCGCGGCGCACCATCACCGAAGTCCTCAGCCAGGAGCGCCAGGAACTCGCCGACTTCCTCGATTTCCTGCCCACGGGCGTCTACTCGGTCGATGTCGACGGCAAGTTCCGCTACGTCAACCAGCGCTTCGCAGCCTGGCTGGGTTACAGCGTCGAGGACCTGATCGGCGTCTCGCTCGACAAGGTGCTCGCGGGCCAGAACAGGCCCCAGGCCGACGGCGAATGGCACGGCGAAGTGCAATTCAAGCCGCGCGGCGGCGAGAGTTTCTCGGGCCTGGTGCTGCAGTCCACCTACGACGACGCCGGCGATACCTGCACGCGCACGCTAGTGATCCGCGACGGCATGCGCCGCGAAACCACGCCGCCCGGCGCTATCGCCTTTGAACGCTACCGCGCGCTGTTCGCCACCGCGCCTGTCGCCATCGCCATCGCCGACACCGAAGGCGTCATCGTCGACTGCAACCGGGCCTTCGAGAAACTTACCGGCCAAAACCGCGCCGCGCTCATGGGCGGCAGTCTTGCCGAGCGCCTGACCCCGGACGACCGGCGCACCTTCACGACCGAACTCGACGGCGTGCTGGCGGGCGCCAGCGACGGCGTGCATCTCGATTTGGGCCTTTCCGGGACGGGCGATGCGGTCTCACAGACCTCGGTGTTCCTCGGCCCCGTGAAGGGTAACGGCGAGATCGAAGGCGCGGTCGCGCACTTCATCGACGTCACCGAGCAGAAGAACCTCGAAGTGCAATTCGCCCAGGCCCAGAAGATGCAGGCCATGGGCCAGCTCGCCGGCGGCGTCGCCCACGACTTCAACAACCTGCTCACCGCCATGATCGGCTTCTGCGATTTGCTGCTGCAGCGTCACAGCGCCGGCGATCCGTCCTTCGCCGACATCATGCAGATCAAGCAGAACTCCAACCGCGCCGCCAACCTCGTACGCCAGCTGCTGGCCTTCTCGCGCAAGCAGCCTTTGCAGCCCAAGGATCTCAACGTCACCGACGCGCTGATGGAGATGTCGCACCTCCTGACGCGCCTCATCGGCGAGTCCATCGAATTCAAGCTGATCCACGGCCGCGACCTCGGCGTGGTGCGCGTCGACCCTGGTCAGTTTGACCAGATGATCATCAACCTCGCCGTCAACGCGCGCGACGCCATGCCCGGCGGCGGTACGCTGACCATCACCACCGGCACCGAGACCCTCGATGCGCCGACCCAGGTAGGCGCCGAGCAGGTGCCGGCCGGGCGCTACGTACGTGTTTCGGTGTCGGACACCGGCAAGGGCATTCCGGTCGAGAATTTGGGGCGCATCTTCGAGCCCTTCTTCTCGACCAAGAAAGAAATTCCCGGCGCAGGGACAGGCCTCGGCCTTGCCACGGTCTATGGTATCGTGCGCCAGACCGGCGGCTTCATCCGGGTGGAATCATCCATCGGCAAGGGTGCCAACTTCACCCTTTATCTGCCGCGCGCGGCCGATAGCGACACCTCGGCCCAGGCCAAAGCGCCGACGGCAGCTAAAGCCGACACCGCGCCGCCGGCGGATGCCGACCTCGCCGGCCACGGCAACATCCTGCTGGTCGAGGACGAGGACGCCGTGCGCGTGTTCGCCGCGCGGGCGCTCAAGAACAAAGGCTACAAGGTCACCGAAGCGCGCACCGGCGAGCAGGCGCTCGACATCCTGCGCGACACGCCCGCCATCGATCTCATGATCACCGACATGATGATGCCCGGCATGGACGGCGGCACGCTCGCCCGCCTGATCCGCGTCGAGCGCCCGGAGATCAAGATCATCGTGATTTCGGGCTACTCGGAAGAAGTCGCGCGCGGCGACATCGTCGATACCGCCGATTTCCACTTCCTGCCCAAGCCCTTCAGCTTGAGCCAACTCGCGAGCAAAGTGAAGGACGTGCTGACGGAAGCGAAGTCTGAGGCGTAAAAGAAAACGCCCCCACCATCTCTGGCGGGGGCGTTCGACGTTACGCGTGGCTCGTTATTTCGCGGCGGGCTTGGCGCGCTCGCCTGGCTTGAACATGAAGTTGGCTTCGGGGCGCATGGCGGCAGGAAACAGCGCGTCCAGTGCGGCGATCTTCTTCGCCAGCTCACCGTGAGAGGTGCGCAGCACGGCGTCATCCTTGGTGGAGGCCTTTGCCGCTGTGGCATCGCCCGCGGCGACGACGTCCTTCAGAGCGACGGAGACCTGCTGCTTCAGCGTCGGCGCCTCGTTCGCCACGGCCTTTTCAAGCGCTTCGGTCGCTTCGTGCAGTTCCTCGTTCTCGTGCCCGATGCGGTCGTAGGTCTTGCGCTCGACCTGGCGCAGGAAGTCGTTGCTGACATGGGTGATCAGCTTCAGCGTATAGCCGATCTGGTCGGCGTTCTTCAGCTCTTGCGCCTGGACGAAAGGCGCGGTCAAAACGAGCGCGGCGCCGGCCAGCATGGCGAAAAGATATTTTCTCAACATTTCGATCTCCCTGTTTAGTTGGGTGTGACGTGAAGGATGCCGTGCATGTCCTCGCCATGGCCGGGTGTCGTGCACAGAAACGGATAGTCGCCCGGCGCGGGCGCGGTGAATTCAAAGGTCACGTGCTTGCCTTTGCCGATGAGGGGCGTGGCGGCGAGCACGTTCGGGTCGTTCTTCTGCAGCCAGTTGTTCTCCTCGCCGGCGGCGATGCCGGCCTTCTCCACCGCTTCCATCGTGCCGGGTTTGACCAGCACCCAGTTGTGGCTTTGCGTGAGAATCTCGCCCGCGTGATGGAAGGTGAGCGAGACGCGCGCACCGGTGGGCACCGTCAGCTCGTCCGGAACGAAATACGGAAAGTCGCCGTCGCTCGCGATCATCAGCATGACCTCCTTGCCTGAGTCCGCCGCTTGGGCGCCCCTGGCGGCGAGTACGGGCAAGCTGCACAAGGAGAAGACGATCGCGCGCCGTGTTGGAAGAAGTGAGGTCGACATCATTGAATCCCGTGGTGAACAGATATGAGTCGTAGCGCGAACCAGAAGAGGCGCACACTTACCGTTACATGAACGTCGATTATCGTTACACGAACATCGTGGCGTTATCTTGGGGCCGGCGATCACCGATGCGAGTACGTTCTAGTGCGAACGTTCTTGGCATAGGCGGAACGCCTGCGATATGGCATAAGCCACTGAAATTGCGCCTGAAATAAGTAGTTCCGTGTTTGTTCCATATTTTGCTTGCAGCCAAGAACAAACAGTGTACATTTCTCCCCACGACATACACACGAACCGGCCAGATGCGGATTGAACACCTGGTCTTTTGTGAATAGACAACAGGGGAGCTACCCATGCCGTCCGAGTCCGCCCTTCGCCTCGTCGAAAGAGATTCCATGGATAAAAACAAGGCCCTAGAGGCTGCGGTCACGCAGATTGAGCGCTCCTTTGGCAAGGGCTCGATCATGCGGCTCGGCGCCAATGAGAGCGTCGTCCAGATCGCTGCGATCTCGACCGGCTCCCTCGGTCTCGATCTTGCCCTTGGCATCGGCGGCCTGCCGCGTGGGCGCATCGTCGAGATTTATGGTCCCGAAAGCTCGGGCAAGACCACGCTTGCGCTGCACGTGATTGCCGAAGCCCAAAAGTCGGGCGGCACCTGTGCCTTCGTCGATGCCGAACACGCGCTCGACTCCGGTTACGCCCGCAAGCTCGGCGTCGATCTCGAAAACCTTCTGATCTCCCAGCCCGATGCCGGTGAACAGGCGCTCGAAATCGCTGATACCTTGGTCCGCTCCGGCGCCATCGACGTACTGGTCGTGGACTCGGTCGCAGCGCTGACGCCGCGCGCCGAACTCGAAGGCGAGATGGGCGACTCTCACATGGGTCTGCATGCCCGCCTGATGAGCCAGGCGCTGCGCAAACTCACGGCTTCTGTTGCGCGCTCCAACACGCTCATCATCTTCATCAATCAAATCCGCATGAAAATCGGTGTGATGTTCGGCAACCCCGAAACCACCACCGGCGGCAATGCGCTCAAGTTCTATGCCTCGGTGCGTCTCGACATCCGCCGCATCGGCCAAATCAAGGACAAGGAAGAAGTCGTCGGCAACCAGACCCGCGTCAAAGTGGTCAAGAACAAGGTTGCGCCGCCGTTCAAGGTGATCGAATTCGACATCATGTACGGCGAGGGCGTCTCCAAGACGGGCGAACTTTTGGACCTCGGCGTCAAAGCCGGCATTGTCGAGAAGTCGGGCTCCTGGTTCTCCTTCAACTCTGAGCGTATCGGCCAAGGCCGCGAGAACGCCAAGACCTTCCTCAAAGAGAACCCGCAGATCGCGCGCGACATCGAGAACCAGATCCGCGTCAACGCCGGCCTGCTCGCCAACGCCATGGCGTCCACACCGGAAGAGGGCGAAGACGCCGAGTAACCGGCTCCCTCCATTATCCAGTTTAGATAAGCCGTTTCCCCTGTTCACCGCGACGGCTATCGGGCGAGGTTGTGTGTAGAGAACCTCGCCCCATTCTTTTGGGGCCTATTCTTGGTGGGTACCTCCATTGCGGCCCGGCGCATTTGCCCCGATATCCAAGGGGATGGCGGTTTGGCCCCCCTTTCTGGACTCTTCCGGGCCGGGCAGGGTACAAAACCGCCAGAACAGGACGGGCATCTCCAGCCCGTCGGAAATCCAATCTTTCGAAGTGGGTAGCAATGGCGACGACCACCAAAGACATCCGTAATGCCTTCTTGGGCTACTTCGCCAAGAACGGGCACGAGGTCGTCGCCTCGAGCCCCTTGGTACCGCGCAACGACCCGACGTTGATGTTCACCAACGCCGGCATGGTGCAGTTCAAGAACGTCTTCACCGGCGCCGAAAGCCGTCCCTACAAGCGCGCCACCACGTCACAGAAATGCGTGCGCGCCGGCGGCAAGCACAACGACCTCGACAACGTCGGTTACACCGCGCGCCACCACACCTTTTTCGAAATGCTGGGCAACTTCTCCTTCGGCGATTACTTCAAGGAGGAGGCCATCAAGTTCGGCTGGGAGCTGATCACCCGCGATTACGGCATCAACAAAGACCGGCTTATGGTTACGGTGCATTCTTCAGATGAAGAAGCCGCCGGCCTGTGGGCCAAGATCGCCGGCCTGCCGCAAAGCAAGATCATCCGCATCCCGACCTCCGACAACTTCTGGTCCATGGGCGACACGGGCCCCTGCGGCCCGTGCACCGAGATTTTCTACGACCACGGCGCTCATATTCCGGGCGGCCCTCCCGGATCTCCCGATGCCGACGGCGACCGTTTCATCGAGATCTGGAACCTCGTGTTCATGCAGTTCGAGCAGATCTCGCCCGACCAGCGCATCAATCTGCCCAAGCCCTCGGTCGATACCGGCATGGGATTGGAGCGCATCGCCGCGGTCATGCAGGGCGTGCACGACAACTACGACATCGACCTGTTCAAGGCGCTGATCGAAGCCATTGCCGATTCTGCCAAGACCAATCCCAACGGTCCGCACAAGGCTTCGCACCGCGTCATCGCCGACCACTTGCGCGCCTCCTCCTTCCTCGTCGCCGACGGCGTGCTGCCGTCCAACGAAGGCCGCGGCTATGTGCTGCGCCGTATCATGCGCCGCGCCATGCGCCATGCCCACATGATGGGCTGCACCGATCCTTTGATGTACCGCTTGGTGCCGGCGCTGCTCGGTCAGATGGGCAGCCAGTACCCGGAACTCGAACGGGCCCAGGCGCTGATCACCGAGACGCTGCTGCTGGAAGAGACGCGCTTTAAATCAATGTTGGAGCGCGGCCTTAAACTGCTCGACGAAGAAACCCGCACGCTCACCGGCGGCGGACGCCTCTCGGGCGAGGTCGCCTTCAAGCTTTACGACACCTACGGCTTTCCGCTCGACCTGACCCAGGACGCGCTCCGCGCCCGCAACATCAGCGTCGATCTCGATGGCTTCAATGCCGCCATGGCGCGCCAGAAGGCCGAGGCCCGCAAGGCCTGGGCGGGCTCCGGCGATGCGGCGACGGAGAAGGTGTGGTTCGAAGTGCGTGAGAAGGTTGGCGCCAGCGACTTCCTTGGATATGCGACGGAGACCGCCGAAGGGCGCATCGTCGCGCTGGTGGCGGACGGCGCGCCGGTGGACGAAGTGAAGCAGGGCCAGAAGGTGGCTCTGATCGCCAATCAGACGCCGTTCTATGCGGAATCCGGCGGCCAGGTTGGCGACACCGGCACCATCATCGTCGCCGGCGGTAAAGCCGAAGTAGCGGTGAGCGAAACCCAGAAGAAGCTCGACGCCATGCACGTGCACATCGGCACCGTCACCAAGGGTGCCGTGAAGGTGGGCGACGAGGCGCAGTTCAACGTCGACGGCAAGCGCCGCGGCGCGGTGCGCGGCCATCACTCGGCGACACACCTGCTGCACGCCGCGCTCCGCAAAGTGTTGGGCGGCCACGTCTCGCAGAAGGGCTCGCTGGTTGCGCCTGAACGCCTGCGCTTCGACATCAGCCACAACAAGCCGCTGTCGCCGGAGGAAGTGCGCGCGGTCGAGGACCAAGTGAATGCTGAAGTGCGCGCGAATGAGGTGGTCACCACGCGCCTGATGGACCCGGACTCCGCTGTGAAGGCGGGCGCCATGGCGCTGTTCGGCGAAAAATACGGCGATGAAGTGCGCGTCGTGGCCATGGGCACGGCCCCGGACGGCAGCCCCAACTTCTCCGTCGAGCTTTGCGGCGGCACCCACGTGCGCCGCACCGGCGACATTGGCCTGTTCAAGATCGTCGCGGAATCCGCGGTCGCCGCCGGCGTGCGCCGCATCGAGGCGGTCACGGGTGCCGCCGCCGAGACCTATATCGCCGACGAAGAGCGCATGCTGAAAGAGGCGGCCAATACCTTGCGGGTCTCCCCCGCTGAGCTGCCCGCGCGCATCGCCGGCCTGGTCGAAGAGCGCAAGAAGCTTGAGCGCGAGATCTCCGACCTTCGCAAGAAGCTGGTCACCGGCGGCGGCGGCGGCGGTGCGTCCGCGCCCCAGGCCTCCAAAACCGTGGCCGGCGTAGCCTATGCCGGGCGCGTGCTTGAGGGTGTGCCAGCCCGCGACCTAAAGGGCATGGCCGACGAGATCAAAAAGCAGCTGGGCTCGGGCGTGGTGGCCTTGGTCACCGTGGACGACGGCAAGGCCTCGTTGGTGGTTGCGGTTAGCGACGATCTGACGGGCAAGGTCAGCGCCGTCGATCTCGTGAAGGCGGGCGCGGCCGCGGTGGGCGGCAAAGGCGGGGGCGGTAGGCCCGATATGGCGCAGGCCGGCGGACCCGATGGCGGCAACGCAGCCGCGGCATTGGCTGCCATCGAGGCCCAATTAGCGACCGCTGCAGCCTAAATAATCAATTCTTTATAAAGACTTGGACCGGTCACAAATAATTGTTGTGCACCGCACCATTTCTTCTTGACGCGAACCCAACCCGAGATTATTTTGTGTGCAATGCAGCATGATCAAAAAGCTGCAGTGAAGAGCACCAAGACTATCGGCCGCTGGGGTTGTTTTACGGCCGCGTTGCACGAGCGAGAACCCGTAATTCAACACGCATCAAGGATTAAAAATATGACCGCCACTTACACCGATTTCGCCGCCTTCAATCAGGAAGCCCTCGACACCATCGTGAAGACCAACACCGCCGCGGTGAAGGGTTACGAGGCGATGTCGAAGTACTTCGTCGATCTGGCTGGCAAGTCTTTCGAAGACGCCGTCGCCGCTGGCAAGAAGCTCGCCGCCGCCAAGACCGTCGTCGAGTTCGTCCAGATCCAGACCAAGCTCGCCCAAGAGTCCATGGAAGTCGCCATGGAAGAAGGCAAGAAGGTCTCCGAACTGACGACCGCCATCGCGAAGGATGTGACCGCCCCGTTCACCGAGCGTTTCAAGAACGGCGTCGCCGTTGCCACGAAGGCCGCAAAAAAGGCTGCCTAATATCCCTCCCCCTTCTAGATTTTAGGCAGACTCTAGAACAGCCCGGCTGGTCCTCCCCCAACCGGGCTGTTCGCCGAGCCTGCCCCAGAGCTCTACTACGGTAGTCGTGCTACTGTATTTGCCGGCCCCATCCTTCTAGGATTGGGGCCGGTTTCTTTTTTGCCGAGGTTTCGATGCGATTCTCCAGCACGGCCACCTACATCGCCACTGAAGACCTGAAGGTTGCGGTGAACGCATCGGTCACCTTGGAACGCCCGCTGCTGGTCAAGGGCGAGCCCGGCACCGGCAAGACCGTGCTGGCCCATGAGATCGCCGGCGCACTCGGCATGCCGCTGCTCACCTGGCACATCAAGTCCACCACCAAGGCCCAGCACGGACTTTACGAGTACGACGCCGTTTCGCGCCTGCGCGACTCACAGCTGGGCGACGCACGCGTCAAGGACATCGCCAACTACATCAAGCCGGGCCGGCTGTGGCAGGCGTTCGATGCCGATAAGCGCCATGTTCTTTTGATCGACGAGATCGACAAGGCCGACATCGAGTTCCCCAACGACCTGCTGCTCGAACTCGACCGCATGGAGTTCCTGGTCTACGAGACCGGCCAGCTGATCAAGGCCAAGCAGCGCCCGGTGGTGATC
The DNA here is from genome assembly GCA_903888485.1 of uncultured bacterium. Classification (GTDB taxonomy): domain Bacteria; phylum Pseudomonadota; class Alphaproteobacteria; order Rhodospirillales; family Rhodospirillaceae; genus SHVO01. Next base: position 54,669 of record CAISTS010000011.1, read on the forward strand.
ATCACCTCCAACAACGAGAAGGAACTGCCGGACGCGTTCCTGCGCCGCTGCTTCTTCCACTACATCCGCTTCCCCGACCGCGAGACCATGCAGCGCATCATCGATGTGCACTTCCCCGCGGTGAAAAAGAACCTGGTGTCGGAAGCGCTGAACGTCTTCTTCGACATGCGTGAAGTGCCGGGCCTCAAGAAGCGCCCATCGACGTCGGAGCTGCTCGATTGGATCAAGCTGCTGATGGCCGACGACATCCCGCCCGAAGCCCTGCGCGCCAAGGACGTCAAAACCGTGCTGCCGCCGCTGCATGGTGCGCTGCTCAAGAACGAGCAGGACGTGCACATGCTCGAACGCATCGCCTTCCTCGCCAAGCGCGAGGGACGCTAGCAGGGCGAGGGAACGCATGTTCCTCAATCTCCTCGAAGGCCTAAAGAAGGCCGGCCTGCCGGTCTCGGTCACCGAATACCTCGCGCTCGTCGAGGCGGTGGAGGCAGGCGTCGCCGGCTGGAACGTCGAGGACTTCTACTACCTCTCGCGCGCCGCGCTGGTGAAGGACGAGCGCAACCTCGACCGCTTCGACCGCGTCTTTTCCAAAGTGTTCGAAGGCCTGGAAGGTCCGGAAGCTGTCGAAGGCCTCACCGTTGAAGTGCCCGAGATGTGGCTGAAGGCCTTGAGCGAGCTTGCGCTGACCGAAGAGGACAAGAAGCGCATCGAATCTCTCGGCGGCTGGGACAAGCTGATGGAGACCCTGCGCCAGCGCTTGGCCGAACAGAAGGGCCGCCACGAAGGCGGCTCCAAGTGGATCGGCACGGGCGGCACGTCTCCTTTTGGCGCTTACGGCTTCAACCCGGAAGGCGTGCGCATCGGCCAGCATGAAAGCCGTCACCGGCGCGCGGTGAAGGTCTGGGACCGGCGCGAGTTCGCCAACCTCGACGACAGCATCGAACTCGGAACGCGCAACATCAAGCTCGCCCTGCGCCGCCTGCGCCGCTTCGCGCGCGAAGGCGCGGAGACCGAACTCGATATGGACAGCACCATCCGCGCCACCGCTCATCATGGTGGCCTCTTGGACCTCAAGATGCGCCCCGAGCGTCACAACGCCGTCAAGGTGTTGCTGCTGCTCGACGCCGGCGGGTCCATGGACGATCACGTCCAGCTGTGCTCGGAACTGTTCTCGGCGGCGCGCGCCGAGTTCAAACATATCGAGAGCTACTACTTCCACAACTGCGTCTACGACTTCCTGTGGAAGGACAATCGCCGTCGCCACACCGAGCGCATTCCCTCCTGGCAAATCCTTCACAAATACACCGCCGACTACAAACTCATCTTCGTCGGCGATGCGTCCATGAGCCCTTTCGAAGTGATCTATCCGGGCGGCGCCGCCGAGCACTGGAACGAAGAGGCCGGCGAAGTCTGGCTGAAACGCTTCCTTGCGACGTGGCATCACGCGGTCTGGCTGAACCCTGTGCCGCAGCGCCAATGGGCCTACACCGAGTCTGTCGGCATCGTCCGGAAGATCATGGAGGGGCGCATGTACCCCCTAACGCTGGCCGGCCTCGACGCTGCGATCGGCGAGTTAACGCATTGAAATTCCAAAAGTCCCCGCGCTTACAAACCGGCCCCTTTGCGGTTAGTTGTTTCGCAGATAGAATATTTCCCGTTGTGAAATAAAATCTTCACCGACAAGGGCGACGCCGGGTAGGGCGCGCCCTATATAATTAGAATTGGACGGACGGGGCGGTCATGGACGACGGACGGCAGGGACAGACGGGCGCTGATGTCAGCGCGGTTCTCGGTCTCGGCGCATCTCATACTTTGAAGCGCATGAACCGCTGGTGGATAGCCGGCGGCGTTGTGGCGTTGTTGCTGATCGTCGTCGCTGTGCGCTTGCTAAGCGGACCGCCCGGCGTTGAATTTCGCTTCGGCGAAGTGAGCAAGGGCGGCATTGTGGCCACTGTCACCGCTACCGGTACGCTGCAGCCGGTCAACACCGTCGATATCGGCCCCGAGATCTCCGGCCAGATCGACATCGTCAACGTCGACTTCAACGACCGCGTCACCGCCGGCCAGGTGCTGGCGGTGATGGACACCGACGTGCTTAAGGCCAAGGTACTGCAGGGGCGCGCCTCGCTCACGGCCGCCCGCGCCCGCGTGGAAGACGCCCGCGCTACCGCCAACGAAGCCCGCTTGCGTCTGGGACGCATTCGCGAGCTCCAGAGCCGCGGCAACGCATCGAAGCAGGAACTCGACGCCCAGGAAGCCGCCGATGCGCGCGCCCGCGCCGCCGTCGGCAGCGCGGACGCGCAGGTCGCCGTCGCCGCCGCGACGCTCAGTTCGGACGAAACCAATCTCGCCAAGGCCGAGATCAAATCGCCCATCAACGGCGTCGTGCTGTCGCGCGCCGTCGAGCCGGGGCAGGTGGTGGCCGCGACCTTCCAGACGCCGGTGCTGTTCAAGCTCGCCGAGGATTTGACCAAGATGCAGCTCGAGGTCGACGTCGATGAAGCGGACATCGGCCATGTTCAGGAGAAGCAGCGCGGCACCTTCACCGTCGATGCCTTCCAGGACCGCCAGTTTCCGGCGACGATTACCCAGGTCCGCTTCGCGCCCAAAACCAAGGACAACGTGGTGACCTATCAGGCGGTGCTGGAGGTCGATAACGCCGACCTGTTGCTGCGTCCGGGCATGACCGCCACCGCGACCATCACCACCGCGACGCGCGCCGATGCGACGCTGATCCCAAACGCGGCGCTGCGTTTCACGCCGCCGGCAGCGGATGCGCCCAAACCACGGCGCACCTTCATCGGCGGGCCGCCGCCCGACTTCGGGAATGCGGCGGCATTGCCACCGCCGGCGCGCGCCGGCTCGACCCAGCGCATTTGGGTCTTGAAGGACCGCACACCGCAGCCCGTGGAGATCAAAATCGGCATCAGCAACGGCGTGCACACCGAAGTGCTCGGCGGCGAACTCAAGCCCGGCGACGCCGTCATCACCGGCATTGAAACGCCAAAGTCATGAGCAAGCAGGGCTCCGCCAGCGCGCTTATGGCCGAGCAGTCGCCGGGTCCGCTGGTCGCCTTCGAAAACGTCTCCAAGATCTACGGCAAGGGCGACGCCGAGGTGCGCGCGCTCAACGGTGTCAACCTGCAGATCAACGCCGGCGAGTTTGTCGCCGTCATGGGTCCATCGGGCTCGGGCAAGTCGACCGCGATGAACATCCTGGGCTGCCTCGATAAGCCCACGTCCGGACGCTATCTGTTTAAGGGTGTCGATGTCGGCGGACTGGCCAGCGATCAACTCGCCATGCTGCGCCGCCATTTTCTCGGCTTCGTCTTTCAAGGCTTCAACCTGCTGGCGCGCACCACGGCGCTCGAGAACCTCGAACTGCCGCTGATCTATCAGCGCATCGAAAAGGCGCGTCGCCGCGCGATGGCGCTCGAAGCCTTGGAGACCGTGGGGCTCGCGGACCGCGCCGATCATACGCCGGCGGAACTCTCGGGTGGGCAACAGCAGCGTGTCGCAATCGCACGCGCCATCGTCACAAAGCCGAGCCTCTTGTTGGCCGACGAGCCCACGGGCAACCTCGATTCCGCCCGCAGCCACGAAATCATGCAGCTCCTGACCCGCCTCAATCGCGAACGCGGCCTGACCGTTGTTCTGGTGACCCACGAAGACGACATCGCGGCCTATGCCGGGCGGCGTCTCGATTTCCGCGACGGGCGCATCGTGCGCGAGACGCGTAATACGGGGAAGCCAAGTCATGCTCAGTAACACGCTGCTCATGGCCTTGCGGGAAATCCAGCGCAACGTGCTGCGCTCGGGTCTGACCGTTCTCGGCATCATCATCGGCGTCGCGGCGGTGATCGTCATCGTGACGCTGGGCGCGGGTACGACCCGGCAGGTCGGCAGCGAAATCTCGAAAATGGGCAGCAACATGATCACCCTCGTTCCGGGTGGTGACATGCGCATGGGGGGCGCCTCGGGCGCCGCGCCGCCGTTCCTGGCGGCTGACGTCGAAGCCTTGCGCCGCGAACTCGTCGGCGTCAGCGCCATAGCGCCCTATGCGCAGCGTATGGATCAGGTGATCGTCGGCAACGAGAACCGCCGTGTGAACATCGTCGGCACGGTGGCGGAGATCAGCGTCGTACGGAACTGGAAGGTCACTGACGGGCGGTTGTTCACGCTCTCGGAAGAACGCTCCGGCAAGGCCGTGTGCATCATCGGCGCGACGATTCGCAAGGAAATGATGGCCGGCATGGAGCCGCTGGGCGCGACGGTGCGCGTGGGCAAACTCTCCTGTGAAGTGATCGGCGTGCTCGAGCCCAAGGGCCAGGCCATGTTCGGCGGCGACCAGGACGCGACCGTGGTGCTGCCGATCCGCACCTATCAACGCCGCATCGTAGGCAACGACCGCATCGCCCAAATCCTGATCTCGGGCGCTGACAGCGCTGATCTTTCCGACCTCAAACTGCAAATCACGCAGGTCATGCGCGAGCGGCGCAATATTGCCGCTGGCGAGCGCTCCAACTTCAGCGTCATCGACATGACCGAAGTCGCGGGTGTCATGCAGACCACCATCGGCGTGATGACCACGTTCCTCTCGGCCATCGCCGGCGTCAGCCTGCTGGTCGGCGGCATCGGGATCATGAATATCATGCTGGTGTCGGTGACCGAGCGCACGCGTGAGATCGGCATTCGCCTGGCCATTGGCGCCACCGAGCGCGAAGTCATGCTTCAGTTTCTGGTGGAGGCCGCCATGCTCTCGGCGGGTGGCGGCCTGCTGGGGATCACCTTGGGCCTCATCGGCGCGGCCAGTATCGCGCCGGCGATCAACGTGCCCTTCGTGTTCCAGACGTCGACCGTGGTGCAGGCGTTCTTGTTCTCGGCGGCGGTCGGCGTGATCTTCGGCTTCATGCCGGCGCGGCGCGCGGCGCGCCTCAATCCGATCGAGGCGCTACGCCACGAGTAGCTAGCGCAGAGCCATCCCGGCGGCGTACCCCAGCCACACCGCAATGAGGCATAGCACCACCGACAGCGCGGCGTTGGCGCCGGCGGCGAGCCACTGGCCGCCTTGCACAAGGGCGAGGGTCTGCAGGCTAAAGGCCGAGAAGGTGGTAAAGCCGCCGCATACGCCCACCATCAGGAACTGCTGCGCCGTAACGCTGCTGGGGAAGCGCCCATCCGCGCCCATGGTGGCGGCGGCAAAGCCGATCACCAGGGAGCCCAGCACGTTGATCGCCAGTGTACCCCAAGGGAAGCCCACGCCCGCCATCGTCGAGACCGCGCCGTTGCTCCAATGGCGCGCCATGCTGCCAAGCGCGCCGCCAAGACCGATCCAGAGGTAAGCCTGCATGAGTTGACCCTACACGCCGCACATGTGGGAGAAATGTGACACGCCCGATGCAACCTTGCATGCAATTTCCAGTTTGCGCCCTTAAGGGCTTTGCAAGCCGCGGGGCCCCAAGCTATACCCACGCTCCTTTATTTTTCGAGCATTGTTATGGCGCCGACGCCCAAGCATTACGCGCAGATTTACGACCGTCTCCAGGCGCCTATCTCCAAGGTCTACGACTGCGGCAAGAAGTGCGCGCCGTTCAACAACGGCGAGCCCGTGTGCTGCACGACCGGCCACGCCATTCCCATCGTCGAGCACAGCGAATACAAACTGCTGCAAAGCCGCACCGACATGTGGAAGCCCTTCAAGCCTAAGGATAAGGCGGAGCGCGCCGAAGTCGCGGACCTCAAGGGATCCGATTGCCGTGCCGTCGAATGCAACGGCGCGCGTCATTGTGAGCGCGACAACCGCTCCATGGCGTGCCGCACGTTCCCGTTCTTCCCGTATTTCACGCCCGACGGAACGCTCTTTGGCCTGGCCACCTACTGGACCTTCGAAGGCCAGTGCTGGGTGATCTCCAACATCACCATCGTCGAGAAACCCTTCATCGACGAGATGATGGAAGCCCACGAAATGCTGTTCGCCGCCGATAGCGATTGGCGGGGAACGTACAAGCGCCAGTCCGCGACCATGCGCAGCGTTTACTCGAAAAAAGACACGCGCTTCCCGGTGATCGGCCGCGACGGCAAGTACTACTGGGTGCTGCCGCGTTCGGGCGGCACCATGATCCGGGCCAAGAAAGCCGAGCTGCTCCAGCTCCGCAAAGGCTTCCCAAATTTCTAAGCTCCTGTAGAACTCGCCTTCCATACCGGAAGGGTGACCATGGAGCCCTGGATCGGCCTGACGCTGCTGGGTGTGCTCATCCAGAGCGGCCGCACCGCCTTGCAGAAGACCCTCGTCGGGCGACTGTCGGTGGGCGGGGCCACCTACGCCCGCTTCCTCTACGGCGCGCCGCTGGCATGGCTGATGGTGGCCGGCGTGATCGCCGCGACGGATCTGGCGCTGCCGCGTCCGGGGCTCTTGTTCTTCGCCTATATCGTCGTCGGCGGCTTGGACCAGATCCTGGGCAATGCCACCTTCATTCACCTCATCCGCGCCAGCAACTTCACGGTCATCAGCACCTACGCCAAGACCGAGACGGTCCTTAGCGCGTTGCTGTCCTTCATTCTCCTGGGGGACGTCCTCAGCATCATCGGCTTTGTGGGCGTGGTGGTCACCTTTGCCGGCATGGTCGTGCTTGCCGCCGGCGGCAGCACCGCGCCGCGCGCGCTGCTCGGTTCATTTGCCTCAAAAGCCATGCTGTACGGCATGGGGGTCGGGGCCTTCTATGCCGTCGGGTCCACGGCCTACCGCGGCGCGATCCTGACGCTCGAAAGCGACGACCGCATGCTGGCCCCGATATTCACGCTGGCCTGCGTCAGCCTGATCCAGGCCATCAGCATGGGCGCTTGGCTGGGGCTCAACCAGCCGACGGTCTTACGCGAAACCTTACGCGGTTGGCGCGCGGCAATGTGGATCGGCGTCACCGGCGCCGGCGCTTCGGCGGCTTGGTACATGGCCTTCTCGCAGCAGGTCACGGCCTATGTGTTGGCGGTGGGGCAGGTGGAACTGGTGATCACGTTCCTGGTCTCGCACTACCTGTTCAAGGAACGCATCACGCGCGGCGAATTCGCCGGCATCGCCGTCACTCTCGCGGGGATTCTGTTGGTGGTTCTGGCCTAAACGAGCTCGAACATGTCCGTCGTCTTATTGAGGATCGACAGACGACCGACCTCAAGGTCGAAGTACCAGCCGTGGGTCAGCAGGTTTCCTGCGTCCACGGCCTCTTTCACCCACGGGAAGGTGAGCAGGTTCCGTAGGGACAGGCGCACCGCCTCTTGCTCGCAGCAGCGCTGGCGGGCCACGGGTTCTTTCTCGGCCTTCATAGCCTTCTCGCGCGCCGGCGCGGCGATGGACATCCAGGCGGCGATAAAGTCGCCGGCCTGCGGCGCGTTCATCAAGGCGCCAATGCCGCCGCAGCGCGCGTGACCCATGACGATGACGTGCTCGATGGCCAGCGAGCGCACGGCGAACTCCAAAGCGGCGCTGGTGCCGTGGGCGTGGCCGTCGGGATCGAAGGGCGGCACGAGGTTGGCGACGTTGCGCACGATGAACATCTCGCCCGGCTCGACGCCGAACTTGAGCGAGGGATCGATGCGCGAGTCAGAGCAGGCGATCATCAGGACTTTGGGCTTTTGGCCCTTGTCCATCAGATCCTTGATGAAGCCCTGATTCTCACGGAAGTAGGTTTCACGGAATTGCCGGTAGCCGGCGAGGAGCTTGTCCACCGTTCCGTGCCGCTTACTTCATTGCAGCTTGCAGCATCTCGTCGAGTTTGCCGAGGAAAGCGCCCGTGGTCATCCAGGGCTGCTCAGGACCAACGAGGATCGCGAGATCTTTGGTCATGAAGCCCGCTTCCACGGCTTTCACGCACACCTTTTCCAAGGTTGCTGCGAAATGCACGACATCGGGGGTGTTGTCGAACTGGCCGCGGTACTTGAGCCCTTGCGTCCAGGCGAAGATCGAGGCGATCGGGTTCGACGAGGTTTCCTTGCCCTGCTGGTGCAGGCGGTAGTGGCGGGTGATCGTGCCGTGCGCGGCCTCGGCTTCGACCGTATTTCCATCAGCCGTGAGCAGCACCGAGGTCATCATGCCGAGCGAGCCGAAGCCCTGCGCGACGGTGTCGGACTGCACGTCGCCGTCGTAATTCTTACAGGCCCACATGAAGCCGCCCGACCACTTCAGCGCCGAGGCGACCATGTCGTCGATCAGGCGGTGTTCGTAGGTCAGGCGCTTGGCTTCATAGCGGCTCTTGAAGTCGCGCTCGTAGATTTCCTGGAAGATGTCTTTGAAGCGGCCGTCGTAGCCCTTGAGGATGGTGTTCTTGGTCGACAGGTACACCGGATAGCCGCGCGCCAGGCCATAATTCAGGCAGGACATGGCGAAGTCGGCGATGGAGGCATCGAGGTTGTACATGCCCATGGCAACGCCCGGGCCCGGGAAGTCGTAGACTTCGTAGTTGGTGGGTTCGCCGCCGCCTTCGGGTGTGAAGGTCATGGTCAGCTTGCCCTTGCCGGGCACTTTGAAATCGGTCGCCTTGTACTGGTCGCCGAAGCCGTGACGGCCGATGACGATGGGCTGCGTCCAGCCGGGCACGAGGCGCGGCACGTTCTTGCAGATGATCGGCTCGCGGAAGATGGTGCCGCCCAGGATGTTGCGGATCGTGCCGTTGGGCGACTTCCACATCTTCTTGAGATTGAATTCCTTCACGCGCGCTTCATCGGGGGTGATGGTCGCGCACTTCACGCCGACGCCGTACTGCTTGATGGCGTTGGCGGAATCGATGGTGACTTGGTCGTTGGTCTTGTCGCGGTATTCGACGCCGAGGTCGTAATACTTCAGCTCGACGTCGAGGTACGGCAGGATCAGCTTGTCCTTGATGAACTGCCAGATGATGCGCGTCATCTCGTCGCCGTCGAGATCAACGAGTGGGGTCTTCACCTTGATTTTGGCCATGAGCGTTCCCTTTTAAGGGGCTGCGATATCAGTCGCCGCCCCATCCAACTGGTCGTCCGGAGTGCTTGAGATTGCCTCGGATTGGGCCGGAAAGTAGTGCATAGGCCGCTGGGGACGCAAGCCGGATATGACCCCGCCCGCGTTCCAAATGGCGGCCTTTGGCGGTGCGGCGGGGCGCTAAACCTTGAACAATACAGGTGGTTTTGGGGCGGCCAGCTCGGCTTCAGCGGCAGGCGCCACGTCCTTGGGATCGTTCACCACGGTGATCAAGGCCTCGTGGCCCTGATGCGCAAAACCGGCGCCAATCATGCGGTCGAACAGGGCGACCAGATCGTCCCAGTAGCCGGCGGTGTTGAGCACGATGATCGGCTTGTTGTGCAGATGGAGCTGGCGCCAGGTGACGATCTCGAACATCTCATCCAGCGTACCCACGCCGCCCGGCAAGATGCAGAAGGCATCGCTGCGTTCGAACATGACGCGTTTGCGGGTATGCATGTCCGCCACAACAACCAACTCACTCGCCCGGGGGTGGGCCAATTCCTTGTCTTTCAGGAAGGTCGGGATGACCCCGACAATGCGCCCGCCACCGGCCAGAACATTGTCGGCGCAGACGCCCATGAGGCCGACGCGCCCGCCGCCGAAGACCAGGGTTATGCTGCGCTGCGCAAGCTCGCCGCCCAGGGCCGCCGCGGCCGCCGCATAGACCGGATCGGTGCCCGCCTGCGATCCGCAAAACACACACAAGGATGTCAGTTTCAGGGCAGGTTCGGACATGAAGAAGCCTCAACTATTTGTAGCTTTTAGTAACTTACCCGCGAGATGCGGACCGTTGCTCTTGCCAGCCCCGCCGCTTCTTTGTAAAGGATGGGTCTCGATATCTGGCTTTTTGGACTTATTGGAATACTGGAGGGCTACCCAATGACCCGTTTGTCGCAGTTCGCCGCAGCTTTGGCCGTGGCTACCGTCGCCGCGCTGCCGCTCGCCGCGCGGGCGTCTGACCCTACCGACATCATCGATTATCGCAAGCACGTCATGAAGACCCTCGGCGCACAGAGCGCCTCGATGGCCATGACGCTGCAGGGCAAAGCCCCGGCCGAGAATTTCGTGCTGCATGCCGAGGCGCTCGCCATTGTGGCCTCGACCGCGCTCCAGGCCTTCAAGGAGAAGGTCGAAGGCGGCGGTTCGAAGCCGGACGTCTGGGCGAAGTGGCCCGACTTCGAAAAGCGCATGACCGAGCTCGCCACCAACACCGCCGCGCTCGCCAAGGCTGCCCGTGAAGGTGGCGTGGCTGCCGCCGGTCCGAAGGTCCAGGGCGCGCTCACCTGCAAAGGCTGCCACGACATCTACCGCGAAAAGAAGTAGTCCGCCTCGGGCGCGGCACGGCTGCAGCCCGGACGGTGTCTGAACAACGCACGCAGATTAATTGGAGGCTTTTGAAATGACCGGTTTGGTTAAATTCGCTGGCGGTTTTGCCATCGCGGCCATGATCGCTGCGATGCCCTTGGTCGCCGGCGCCGCCGAAGACCCGAAGGATGTGATCGACTACCGCGAGCACATCATGAAGACGCTGGACGCGCAGACGGCCGCCCTCGGCATGATCGTCTCGACGCAGGTTACCGACGAGAACCTCGTCGCCCATACCGAAGCCATCGCCATTACCGCCAAGCAGGCGCTGGCGAGCTTCAAGCTGAACGTTCCGGGCGGTGAGTCCAAGCCCGAAGTTTGGAAGAACTGGCCGGACTTCGAGAAGCGCATGAACGAGTTCGTCGAGAAGACCGACAAACTCGCCAAGTCCGCCAAGACCGGCGGCGTGCCGGTGGTCATGGAACAGATGGTCGATGCGCTCACCTGCAAGGGCTGCCACGACGTCTATCGCGAAAAGAAGTAAACATCGCGATACGTTCGCTTTGAAAAACGCCCGTCGCCTTCGTGTGACGGGCGTTCCGCTTTTCAAGGACCGCTGCTTAACACTTTTGATCTCTACCTGAATAACGGCCTTAACCATGAACACCCGCACTCCCTCCCAATCGGTTTTTTGTTTGCTCACGCTTGCTGTCGCGCTGTTGGGCGCGACCGCTTACGCCGCGCAGGAGGCCGCACCGGCGGCAGCTCCTGCCGAGGCTCCGGCTGCGCCCGCCGATGCGGCCGCGGCGCCTGCGGCCGAGGCGGCGCCCGCGGTTGATCCCTTGGTAGCGCGTGGCGAATACCTGGCGCGCGCCGGCAACTGCTTCAGCTGTCACACGCGCGAAGGCGGCGAGCCTTATTCGGGCGGCCTTAGCTTCAAGACGCCCTATAGCTTTCTCGGCGAGATTCACTCGACCAACATCACGCCCGATCCCGAGACCGGCATCGGTACCTGGACCGAAGAGCAGTTCAAGCGCGCCATGCACGAAGGCATCGCAGCCGACGGCAGCAATCTGCTTCCGGCGTTCCCGTACACCGCTTTCACGCTGATCACCGACGACGACATCAAGGCGCTTTACGCTTTCCTCAAGACCGTACCGCCCGTGAAGTACGAACCGCCGTCGAACGGCTGGGCTTTTGCTATCCGCTTTCCGGTGAAATTCTGGAACGCGTTGTTCTTCAAGAAAGGCCGCTTCCAGCCCGACGAAAAGCAGAGCGCCGAGTGGAACCGCGGTGCGTATCTCGTCGAGGGCCTCGGTCACTGCAGCGCCTGCCACACGCCGCGCAATCTCTTGCTCGCCGAAAAGACCGACCAGAAGTACGCCGGCGGTCTGCAAGAAGACCACGTCGGCGACGGCAAGACGCGCACCTGGTTCGCGGTCAATTTGACGCCGTCCCCGGTCGGCCTCGGCACCTGGCCGGAAGCGCAGATCCAGCGCTATCTCAAGACCGGTCACAGCACCAAGGCCGGCATCTTCGGGCCCATGAACGAAGTTGTCATCAACAGCCTGCAGCACCTCACCACCGAAGACACCAAGGCCATGGCGGTGTACCTGAAGAGCCTGCCGCCGATCGACGATGTGCCGAAGCAGACTATCTCCGACGAGCAGAAGGCCGCAGGCGCCGCGCTCTACAAGAAGCACTGCGACGAATGCCATCTAGATTCCGGCCGGGGCGCTTTCCTGAAGGCGCCGCCCGTCGCCGGCAGCGCCATCGTGCAGGGCCGGGACGCGGCCTCGCTGATCAACGTCACGCTCTACGGCGCCAAGGTCGGCAAAGGCGGGCCCACGCCGTTCGGTGCGTGGGAAGACATGCCGTCCTTCGCCACCAAGATGACCGACGCCGAGATCGCGACGCTCTCGAACTTCCTGCGCACCAATTGGGACAACAAGGGCGGCCCGGTTACGGCCGCCGACGTCGCCAAACAGCGCTAGAGCAGCACACAGCACGCCAAGAGTTGGTTTTCGCCGCCGAACCCGGCATAAAGGCTGGGCGGCGGCGAAATCTTTTTTGGGGACCGCCGCGCGGGGCCCACATGCTCAAGACTACGCTGACATACCTCACGCCGTTCGCGCTGACGCTCGTCGTCGCGGGCGCCATCCGCATGTTCGGCGGACCCGAGCGCGGCGCGCGCGCGGCCGGCGTGGCGGTAATGACCAGTTTCGCGCTGACGTGGGTGATTTTCGTGCGCCCCGGCTGGACGCCCGTGAGCGATTTCACGCGCATCGGCCACATCGGCCTTGGCGCGACCGTTGTCGGCTTCGCGCTCGATCTGCTCGCGCCGAAGCGCTTCTGGGCCGCCGCCGCCGCCGCCATCGTTTTGCTCGTCTGCGCCTCCGGCAGCGTCACCGGCAAAATTGCATTGCCCTCTGAAATTGGATTAGCGGGGTGGACGGGCACTGTGCTCCTGGCCCTTGCTGCCTTCCTGATCCTTGCGCGGCTTGACGCATTGAAGGTCCGGGGCATGACGGCAGCGCTTCTCATCACGGTGGCGCTGATCGGCGTTGCGGCCATGGCGAGCGTCGTGGGCGACCCGCGCCTCGCCAGTACGGGTCTGATCCTTGCCAGCGCCATGTTCGCCTATGGCCTCTTGCAAGCCGTCTTTGGCCTACCGCTGGGCGACAGTATTCTGCTGGGCGCGGGGACCACGCTTTTTGCGCTGGCCTGGGGCCTGGGTCATGGCCACCCAGAAGCGCGCCTCGCCTTGCTTCTTCTACCTCTGATTTTCTTCGCCGAGGGCACCGCTAATCGCGTACCCCTGCCGCAGGCGCGTATCAGCGCTTTTCTCTATCCCCTCGTGCTGGCGGGGCTCGCCGCGCTGCCCGTGGCTTTGGCGGTGCTGGTGGTCATGGTAACGGCGGGACCCCATTGATCACACAGGGCCACGGCCTTATTTCTGCCTATCATTTCAGCCAGTTTGGTTGCATAGCCGCGCCTAATTGCGTAAACCTGATATCAACAACCGGTACTTATACGTAATTTTCTAACCCAACCGTTCAACCACGCACGAAAGAGCCCGTGAATCGTCCGCTCATAGTCGCAATCGTCGGTGTGCTGATTGTCGCCGGCGCTCTGGTTCTGAACTACACGCTGCAAGGCCCAGGCATGGGCGGCGGCCGTCCCGTTGCGGTCGTAACCGGCCCCGGCGCCCCCAGCTTTGACGTCGTGCGCATCGACCCCAAGGGCAACATGGTCATGGCCGGCCGTGCCCAGCCCGGCGCGACCGTCATCATCCTCGACGGCGACAAGGAAATTGGGCGCGTCACCGCCGACAACCGCGGCGAGTGGGTGTTCCTGCCCACGGCGCCCGTTTCTCCCGGCACACGCCAGTTCTCGCTCAAGGCGCCCGGTCCGGACGGCAAGGAACTCTCGTCGCAAAACGTCGTGGTCATGTCGGTACCTGAACGCGACGGCCAGATCCTGATCGTCGAGCAATCGCGCGCTGGCGGGCGCACCCGCGTTCTCCAGGGGCCCAATGCACCGGGCTCGGGCACGCTGACGGTCGAAGCGGTGGACTACGCCGCCGACGGCACCTTTGCGTTGTCCGGCAAGGCCGATCCCGGCAGCACCATCCAGGTCTATCTCGACAACGAATTCATCGGCCGCGGCACCGCCGGCGACAAGGGCACCTGGGAAGTCGAGCCGCAAAAGAAGGCCGCCGCCGGCAAGCACAGCCTGCGCGTCGATCAGCTCGGACTCAACAACAATGTCATCGCCCGCCTGGAAGTGCCGTTCACGCTCGATCCGGCCCAGGCCAACATGGCGCCCGGCGCGGTGACTATCGTGCGCGGCAACAGCCTGTGGCGCATCGCGCGGCGCACCTACGGCGAAGGCACCATGTATACGCTGATCTTCGAAGCCAACCGCGAGCAGATCAAGGACGCCAACCTGATCTACCCCGGCCAAGTCTTCAATCTGCCGCCCAAAAACCGGCCCTAAAGTCTCTCATTTCTTCACGGGACGACCGCGCGCCTTTATGGCGCGGGACGCTGATTTTTTCCCCTGGCAGTGTTAGAACTGCTCTAGAGCAGACAGGGAAGGACGAACGACGTGGCGACGCCTGACAACAAGACCGGTGACATGAAATCGGCCCAGATCACCTGGCGCGACTACCTCCTGCCGCCGTTGCACCCGGAGGGCCCCGGCTTCGTCGCCGTGTTCGCCCTGGTGGCCCTCATCCTTTACTGGATTTGGACGCCTCTTGGCCTCGTCGGGCTCGCCCTGACCATCTGGTGCTTCTACTTCTTCCGCGATCCCGATCGCATCACCCCGGTCCGACCCGGCCTGGTGGTCAGCCCCGCCGACGGCACCGTGCAGTTGATCGGCCCGGCCGCGCCGCCGCTCGAACTTGGCATGGGCACGGAACCCTTGATGCGCGTCAGCGTTTTCATGAGTGTGTTCGACTGTCACGTGAACCGTGCTCCCGTCGCTGGCGCGATCATCAAGGACGAATACACGCCTGGGAAGTTCATCAATGCGACCATGGATAAAGCCAGTGAAGACAACGAGCGCCAATCGCTCGTCATCCGCACGCCCGAAGGCAAGGACTTCGCGGTGGTGCAGATCGCGGGCCTCGTCGCGCGGCGCATCCGTTGCGATGTGCGCGAAGGCCAGCACGTGCTGACCGGACAGCGCTTCGGCATGATCCGTTTTGGGAGCCGCCTGGACGTCTACCTTCCCAAAGGCGTCGCGCCGCTGGTGTCGGTGGGCCAGAAAGCCGTGGCGGGCGAGACCGTGCTCGCCGACATGCAATCCACCGAACCCATGCGCGAAGGCGAGGTTCGATGAACGACGACACCCGCCCGCTCGGCAACGGTAACGGCGAAGGCGAGGACGACGTCCTCACGCCGCCGCGCCGGCGCCGGTTGGGCGGTGCGATGCGCGGCGCGGCGCGCCAGCGCCTGCAGAGCCTGTCGTTCAACCGCATCTTCCCCAATATGATCACGCTGCTGGCCATGTGCGCCGGGCTCACGGCCATCCGCTATGGCCTGACCGAGCAGTGGGACCGCGCCGCCGCGGCCCTGGTGATCGCCGCCATGCTCGACGGCGTCGATGGGCGCGTCGCGCGCATGTTGCGCGGAACCAGCAAGTTCGGCGCCGAACTCGACTCGCTTGCCGATGCCGTGAGCTTCGGCGTTGCGCCGGCCATGGTGATGTATGTCTGGGTGATGAACGGCGCGGCTGGCATCGGCTGGGCGCTGTGCCTCTTGCATGCCGTGTGCGCGGTGCTGCGTCTTGCGCGCTTCAACACCATGATCGGCACCGATCTGCCGTCCTGGGCGCACAACTACTTCACCGGCGTGCCGTCGCCGGGCGGCGCAGGGATCGCCATCCTGCCGCTCATCGCCTGGCTTTATACCGGCTCCGAGGTGTTCACCTCGCCGGTGCTGGTGGGTGCGTTCCTGCTCGCCTCATCGACGTTGATGGTCAGCAGTGTGCCGGTCTATTCGGGCAAGCATATGCGCGTGAAGCCACAACTCGTGCTTTTCATGATGATCGCCATCGGCGCCTTCGCCGCCTTCCTGGTCACCGACCCCTGGGCGACGCTGACTTTCGTCGGCGTGGCCTATATCGTCAGCATCCCGTTCAGCGCCCTGTCCTTCCACCGCCTGCGCAAGCGCGCGGCGGCTGAAACGCCGGTGACGCCCGCACCGCAGTAGACCCGAATGCCAAAAAAGAAAACGCCCCGGCTGCTGATGCAGTCCGGGGCGTTTTTGTTAGGGGTTGCGGCGCTTTAGTCCGCCGGCTGCATCACCGGCTCGGGCGCCGCGGCTTTGTGTTCGCCGGCCAGCAACAGGTACACCGCCGGCACCACGAAGATCGTGAACAGCGTACCAATCGCAATGCCGGTGGCGATGACGAGGCCGATGGAGAAACGCGCGGCGGCGCCGGGGCCGCTCGCGAACACCAGCGGGAACACGCCGAACACCATGGCCGCCGTGGTCATCAGGATGGGGCGCAGGCGAATGCTGGCCGCTTCCTCAATGGCCTCAAGCTTGTTCTTGCCACGGGCCTGGGCTTCGTTGGCGAACTCGACCAAGAGGATGCCGTGTTTGCTGATGAGGCCCATCAGCGTCACGAGACCCACCTGGGTGTAGATGTTGATGGTCGCGCCGCCGATGCCGACGTTGATGAAGATCAAGGCGCCGGCGATCGACATGGGCACCGAGACCAAGATGATGATGGGGTCGCGGAAGCTCTCGAACAGCGCGGCGAGGGCGAGGTAGATGACGATGAGCGCGAAGCCGAAGGTCAGCACGAAGCCGCTCGATTCCTGGATGTACTGACGCGCCGGCCCGCCGTAATCGATGAAGTAACCCGTGGGCAACGTGCGCGCGGCCAGGTCGTTGAGGTAGTCGAGGGAATCGCCCAGCGTCACGCCCGGCATCTGGACGCCGCCGATGGTCGCCGCCGCCAGCTGCTGGAAGTGGTTGAGCGACTCCGGCGTGGTCTTGGTCGACATCGTGGCGATGGTGGACAGCGGCACGGTGCCGCCGTCCGGCGTGCGGATGTGATAGTCGAGCAGCTGCTCGGAGTTCAGGCGCGAGGACTGCTGCACCTGCGGAATGACTTTGTACGAGCGGCCCTCGATGCTGAAGTAGTTGATGAAGCCGCCGCCCAGCATGGCCGACATGGCGTTGCCGACATCGGCCATGGTCAGGCCCAACTGCGCCGCCTTGTCGCGGTCGATGTCGATATTGGTCTGCGGACGGGTGATCTTGAGGTCCGAGGAGAGGAACATGAACATCCCGCTCTTCAGCGCCTCGGTCAGGAAGGCATTGGCCACGTCGTTGAGCTGTGCATAGGACTGCGTCGTGCCGATGGAGAACTGCACCGGCAGGCCCATGGCGCCGGGCAGGGAGGGCGGCGCGAACACCACTAGCTGCAGACCGGGGATGGTGTTGTAGTCCCGCTGCAGTTCCGCCTGCACGGCTGCTTGCGGCTTGTCGCGGTTCTCCCAGGTCTTGAGGATGTGCCCCGCGAGTGTCTGGCCGGGGAATTGGATCTGGAACGTCGCATCGATCTCCGGATGCTTTTTCACCACATCGAGCATCTGCTGACCGTAGAGCAGGCGCTGCTCGAGGGTGGCGTTGGTCGCCGGTGTGCCGAAGCCGATGAGGAAGCCTTCATCCTCTACCGGCGCAAGCTCGCTCTGGGAGCCGGTGTAGAGGAAGTAGATGCTGGCCAGGATGATGCCCGCGAACACCAGCGTCACGGAAATGGTGCCCAGGCTTGCGCGCAACAGGCGCATGTAGGTGTGGTGCGCGCGTTCGTAGACACGGTCGATGCGCGCGATCAGGTTGGTTTCCCAGCTTGAGCTCGTGTCGCCGTGCGGGCGCAACAGCCGCGCGCACATCATCGGCGACAGGGTAAGTGCGACGACCGCCGAGATGGTCACCGCGCCCACCAGCGTCATGGCGAATTCCTTGAACAACGTGCCGGTCAGGCCCCCCTGGAAGCCCACGGGTACGTAGACCGCCACCAGGACCACGGTCATGGCGATGATCGGCCCGCCCAGCTCGCGTGCGGCCAGGACCGAGGCGTCGAAGGGTTTCATGCCCTCCTCGATGTGGCGGCTGACGTTCTCGACCACAATGATGGCGTCGTCGACCACAAGGCCGATGGCGAGCACCAGGGCGAGCAGGGTGAGCAGGTTGATGGTGAACCCAAGCAGCAGCATGATGCCGAAAGTGCCCACCAGCGACAGCGGGATGGCGACGACCGGGATCAGCACGGCGCGGGGGCTGCCCATGAAGGCGAACACCACGAGCGTGACGATGATCAGCGCTTCGCCGAGGGTGAAGATCACCTCGCGGATGGACTCCTGGACGAACAGCGACGTGTCGTAGGCGATGTATCCGTCAAGACCCGCCGGCAGCTGGGCCTGGATCTCGGGGAAAACGCGGCGCACGCCCGCGACGACGTCGAGCAGGTTGGCGCCTGGAGCGATATTGATGCCGACGCCGACGGTCTGTTTGCCGTTGAAATGGAAGGCGGTTTCGTAGTCTTCGGCGCCGAGCGTGACCTTGGCCACGTCCTTCAAGCGCACGATGGCGTCGCCAACGTGTTTGATGGCGAGGTTCTCGAACTCTTCCACCGTGTGCACGCCGGTCGAAGCCGTGAGCGTCGTCTGCACCATCTGGCCGCGAGTATTGCCGATGCCCGAGATGTAGTCGTTCTGCACCAGCTTATCGCGCACGTCGGCGGCCGTAAGGCCCACGGCGGCGAGCTTGGCGGGATCGAGCCATGCGCGTAGCGCGAAGTTCTGTGCGCCCAGCAGTTCGGCGTTCTGCACGCCTTCCACGGCTTGCAGCTTCGGCTGCACCACGCGCACGAGATAGTCGGTGATCTTGTTCTCAGCCAGCACGGCGCTCGAGAAGCCGATGTACATGGACGCGGTGCCGAGGCCCGCGCTGACGGCCATGATGGGCTGCTGCGATTGCGGGGGCAGGCTGTTGAGCGCGGCGCTGACCTTGGTGTTGATCTCGGTGAGCGCGCGGTTGGAATCGTAGTTGAGGCGCAGGTTGACGGTGATCGTCGACAGGCTCTGGCGGCTGGTCGAGGTGATGTAGTCGATGCCGTTGGCCTGGGCGATGGCGTTCTCGAGCGGCGTGGTGATGAAGCCCGCCACCACATCCGGGTCGGCCCCGTAATAGGCGGTGGTGACCGTGATGACGCCGCTTTCGACGCGCGGATACTGCTGCACCGGCAGCGAGCCGACGGCGCGCAGGCCCAGCACCAGGATCGTCAGGCTGACGACCATGGCAAGCACAGGGCGCGTAACGAAAATGTCCGTGAACTTCATGACTGGCTCTTCCGTGGACTGTGCGAGGCCTACTTATCGACCCTATTTATCAATCGGGCGCGGGGCGGGATCGTTGGTCGGCTGCACGGTGTCGTTGATGATCAGCGGCGTGTCGTTCTGCAGCTTCTGGCCGCCGGCGGTGATGACGCGCTCGCCGGCCTTGATGCCTTCCAGCACAGCCACTTGGTCGCCGCGCGTCGGGCCGGTGACGACGAAGGTCTGGCGCGCCTTGTACTTCGGGTTCCCCTTGTCGTCCTTGCCGTCTTCCTGTGCGATGTACACCGTATCGCCGTAGGGGTTATAGGTGATCGCGGTCTGCGGCAGCGTGATGTAGCGCGACGGCGCACCGGCTTCGATATCGACCACCACCGAGGTGCCCGGCAGCAAGCGCTGGTCCTTATTCTGCAGGCTCGCGCGCACGAGAACGTTGCGGCTGCTCGTCTCGACCTTCGGGTTGATGGCGGTGACCTCGCCGGTCACGCCCACGGCGTCTTCGTTGTCGATCTTCACCACGGTCTTCTGTCCGACCTTGATGCGATTGACCTGCTGCGGCGGCAAATAGAAGTCCGCGTAGATTGGATCGAGCGCCTGCAGCGTGACGATGGCCGTGCCCGGGGTCAGGTACTGGCCTTCGTCGACGGTGCGCACGCCGAGCTTACCGGAGAAGGGCGCGCGCAGGATCTTCTTGCTGAGTACGGCGCGCTGCTGCTCGACCGCGGCGCGTGCGGTCTTGACGTCGGCGGCGGACACATCGAGCGCGGCCTGGCTGATGGCCTTCATATCGAGCTGCTTGCGGTTGCGCTCGAAGGTGGTCGCGGCCAGCTGCGCCGAGGCTTCCAAGGCTTGCAGGCGCGCGGTCTCGTCCTCGGCGCGCAGGCGCAAGAGGACCTCGCCGGCCTTCACTTCATCACCCGACGTGAACAGGATCTCATCGACGATGCCCGGCACTTCCAACGACAGGTCGGCACCCTTGACGGCCTTCAGGCTGCCGACGGCGTTGATCTGCGGCTGCCAAGGCTCGAGGTTGGCGCGCATGGTCGAGACCGACTGCGGCGGCGTGCCTTGCGAGGCAAAGAAGCGCTTGATCATCACGCCCTTGAAGGCGCCGAAGCCGAAGACCAGGCCGAGCACCACGCCGGCCGCGGCCAGCATGATCACCATGCGTTTTGCTGTTGTATTCATGTGTTGTCCCTAGCGCGGTTCATCGTTGGCGGCTGCGGTGTTCGCAGCAGTGTCTTGTGAGCGGTTCCACCAGCCGCCGCCCAGTGCCACGAACAGCGCGGCGGTGTCGGCGTAACGGGCGGCCTGGGCCTGCACGAGGGCGATGCGCGTCTGCTGATAGGTGCGCTGGGCATCGAGTAGGGTCAGGAAGTTGGTCGCGCCGGACTGAAAGCGGTTTTGCGCGATCTCAAGGTTTTGCGCGGCGGCGCGTTCGGCCTCGACCTGCGCCTTGACCGCTTCAGCATCGACTTCAAGGGCGCGCAGGACGTCGGAAACGTTCTGGAAGGCGGTGATCACTGCGCCGCGATAGTTGGCGGCGGCGGCGTCATAGGCGGCCTTGGCGGCTTTACGCTGATGCCAGAGCTGGCCACCGCGGAAGAGCGGCTGCACGAGGCCTGCCGAAAGGCTCCATACGCCTGAGCCCGCGCTGAACAGATCGCCGATGCTGGATGCCGAGCTGCCGTAGTTGGCGTTCAGCGATATCTGCGGCAGCAGCAACGCCGTGGCGACGCCGATCTCGGCGCTGGCCGATTGCAGATTGGCTTGCGAGGCGCGGACGTCGGGGCGCTGCTCGACCAGTTGCGACGGCAGGCTGACCGGCAGCGCTTCGGGCAATTGCAGCTCGGCGAAGTCGAACAGCACGCCCGGCTCCTGGCTCGGGAAGCGGCCGGCGAGGGCGAGGATCTGGTTCTCGACCTGCGAGAGCTGCTTCTGCAGCTGCGGCAACTGAGCGCGCGTCTGGGCAACCGCCGTCAACTGGGTGAGCACGTCGGCTTCGGCGACGCCGCCAAGTTCCAGCTGTTTGCGCAAAAGATCGAGCTGTTGTTCCTGCGAGGAAAGGATCGTCTGGGTCGCTTCGACCTGGGCGCGCAGCGAAGCCTGCTGCACGGCGGCGACCACGACGTTGGACGTCAGCGCGAGGTAGGCGGCCTCCATCTGGAACTTGACCGCTTCCGTCTGCGCCCGGATCGACTCCAGCGCGCGGAACGAACCGCCGAACAGGTCGAACACGTAGGACACCTGCACCGAACCCGTGGCGATGGTGTAAGCGGGGATCGCCTGACCGCCGCCGCCGAAATTGGCGTAGCTCTTGGCGCGGCGCACATCGAGGTTGCCGTCGACGGAGGGGAACAGGATGCTCTTGCGCGCATCCAGCAATTCCTCGGCCTGGCGCAGCGAGGCTTCAGCCGCTTCCAGGCTCGGGTTGTTGGCGATGGCCTGCTCGATCAGCGCATTGAGTTGCGGCGAGCCAAACATCTTCCACCACTCGGCGGCGATGTTCTCGCCCATGACAAAGCGCTGCGCCTTGCCGCCGGCTACGTCGGCCGTCGCCGTGGCCGCCGGCAACGGCGCGCGTGTATAACCGCTCTCGGCTGGCGCGTCGGGCCGCTTGAAGTCCGGCCCGATGGCGCATCCCGTGAGGAGCGCTACGGTCGCCGCCGCAGAGGCGGCCCTGATGATGCGTTTGCTCGATCCCACGACATTGTCCTTACGGCTACCTGAGGCGTCGGCATCTTGACCATGTGGCGACGAGTCCGATCCGGTCCACGCGGGAACCGGAGGACGCTCATCGTTCATGGAGGGGAAGCTGATGCCCAATCCATCGTCCGCAGGAACGGTTCCATTCAGAACCAGCCGCGCGTGCGCGGTGGTGTAACCGTCCTTACACAAGGCGGGTTTCTATCGGACTGACGCCTGTCCGGTCAATACTGATTGCTGCATAGCACTATGCTCACAAGCCCGTGAGCATGTGACTAAGGCATTGGAATTGCAGAAATGTTACAGCTCGCCGTTACAGCCCACGAGGGCGGCCGGTCTTGCTCGCCCGCTTGTTGCCGGCTTTGCGCTGGCTCGGGAGTTGGGAGCGGCCGGTCTGCTGGCGGGGTTGGGGCGCTTTAGCGCTTTCAGGGCCGCCGTCTTCCCCTTGGCCGAGCATTTCGCCCGAAGCCTCGCCTGCGTATTCCAGCTGCAGCATTTCCAGCCGGCGGATCTCGTCGCGCAGGCGCGCGGCTTCCTCGAACTCGAGGTCGCCGGCGGCGGCGCGCATCTTCTTGTCGAGATCGGTGATGGTGGCCTGCAGGTTATGGCCGATGAGGTGCGGTTCTTCCGCCAGGCCCGTACCGACGGTGACGCGGTCCTGCTCGTAGACACTGTCGAGCACGTCGGAGATGCGCGAGCGTACGGACTCGGGCGTGATGCCATTGGCGACGTTGAAGGCCTGCTGCTTCTCGCGGCGGCGGTTGGTCTCGCGGATGGCGGCTTCCAATGATCCCGTCATGTTGTCGGCGTAGAGGATGACGCGCCCCTCGAGATTGCGCGCGGCGCGGCCGATGGTCTGGATCAGCGAGCGTTCCGAGCGCAGGAAACCCTCCTTGTCCGCATCGAGAATAGCGACCAGGCCGCACTCGGGGATGTCGAGGCCTTCGCGCAAGAGGTTGATGCCCACCAGCACGTCGTAAGCGCCAAGACGTAGGTCCCGGATGATCTCGATGCGCTCCAGAGTCTCGATGTCCGAGTGCATGTAGCGCACGCGCACACCGTGCTCGTGCAGGTATTCAGTCAAGTCCTCGGCCATGCGCTTGGTCAGCGTGGTGCACAGCACACGCATGCCCTTGGCGGCCACGGCTTTGCACTCGCCGAGCAAGTCGTCGACCTGCTTGGTCGCGGGACGGATGATGCACACGGGATCAATCAAACCCGTCGGGCGGATCAGCTGCTCGACGAACGCGCCGCCGGTGCGGTTCATCTCCCAATTACCGGGGGTCGCCGAGACGTAGACCGTGGCGGGGCGCATGACCTCCCACTCTTCGAACTTGAGCGGCCGATTGTCGCGGCAGGACGGCAGGCGGAACCCGTATTCCGACAGCGTGGATTTGCGGTTGAAGTCGCCTTTGAACATGCCGCCGATCTGCGACACCGCGACGTGACTTTCGTCGACGAACAACAGCGCGTCCTCGGGCAGGTATTCGAACAGCGT
The DNA here is from genome assembly GCA_903888485.1 of uncultured bacterium. Classification (GTDB taxonomy): domain Bacteria; phylum Pseudomonadota; class Alphaproteobacteria; order Rhodospirillales; family Rhodospirillaceae; genus SHVO01. The sequence continues at coordinate 78,020 of CAISTS010000011.1, forward strand.
CGGCGGCGGCTCTCCGGCTTTGCGGCCGGTGAGGAAGCGCGAATAGTTCTCGATGCTCTTGCAGTGCCCGGTGGTCTCCATCATCTCGAGATCGAACATGGTGCGCTGCTCTAGACGCTGGGCCTCCAGGAGTTTGCCCTGCGCATTGAACTCGGCCAGGCGCTCCTTCAGTTCCGCTTTGATGCCGATCATAGCCTGCGACAGTGCCGGGCGCGGTGTCACGTAGTGGCTGCCGGGGTAGACCACCTCTTCCTTCAAATGCGCGGTCTTCTCGCCGGTCAGCGGATCGAACTCGTGGATAAATTCGATATCGTCGCCGAACAGTGAGATGCGCCAGGCGCGGTCCTCGTAGTGGGCCGGGAAGATCTCGACCACGTCGCCGCGCACGCGGAAGGTGCCGCGGTGGAAGTCCATGTCGTTGCGCTTGTACTGGAGCGCCACGAGCTGCTTGATGAGTTCGCCGCGCGGGAAGGTCATGCCCTCCTTCAGCGCGATGGTCATGCGCGCGTAGGATTCGACCGAGCCGATACCGTAGATGCAGCTCACCGAGGCGACGATGATGGTGTCGCGCCGCTCGAGAATGGAGCGCGTCGCCGCATGGCGCATGCGGTCGATCTGCTCGTTGATGGACGAGTCTTTCTCGATGTAGGTGTCGGTGCGCGGAACGTAGGCTTCCGGCTGGTAGTAGTCGTAATAGGAGACGAAGTATTCGACCGCGTTCTCGGGGAAGAACGACTTCATTTCCTGGAAAAGCTGCGCCGCCAAGGTCTTGTTGGGCGCGAGGATCAGCGCCGGGCGGCCCATGGTCTGGATCACGTGCGCCATGGTGAAGGTCTTGCCCGAGCCGGTGACGCCCAGCAGAACCTGATCGCGCTCGCCCCGCTGGAGTCCGCCGACCAGTTCCTTAATGGCGTTCGGCTGGTCGCCGGCCGGCGTGAAGCTGCTGACCAGCTTGAAATTGGCGCGCGGCCCAGCAGGCGGCTTAGCGTAAAGGGGAACGGCGACAGAGGGCATGGGCCTATACATAGGCCAGCCGCCGGACCTTCGCCACCGCTGCATTAAGTGTTGATTTCCGGGCATTTGTACCGGTTGCGGGCGGTCCGTCGCGGCAGTATTGTCCCGCGCGCACCGGCGGGGATTCTCCCGCCGCCAATCAGGAGTTAAACCCGTGTCGATCCTCGCCAACCGACTTGCTGCCGTGAAGCCATCGCCGACCATTGCGGTCACGACCAAGGCTGCCGAGCTCAAGGCGAAGGGTCTGGACGTCATCGGCCTCGGCGCCGGCGAGCCCGACTTCGACACGCCGGAGCACATCCGCAACGCCGGCAAGGCCGCCATCGACAGGGGCGAGACGCGCTATACGCCCACCAACGGCATGCCCGCTTTGCGCAAGGCCATCGTCGATAAATTCAAGCGCGAGAATGGCCTCAGCTACACGACCGACCAGGTGACCCTGGGCGTCGGCGGCAAGCAGGTCATCTTCAACGCCGTTCTCGCCACCGTGCAGGACGGCGACGAGGTCGTCATCCCGACTCCATACTGGGTCAGCTATTCGGACATCGTGCTGATGTTCGGCGGCAAGCCGGTGTTTGTGGAATGCGGCGAGAACAGCCGGTTCAAATTGTCCGCCGAGGCGCTGGACGCGGCGATCACGCCCAAGACCAAGTGGCTGATCCTCAACTCGCCCAACAACCCGACCGGCGCGGCCTATACCGAGAAGGAGCTACGCGCCATCGCCGACGTGCTGCTCAAGCACCGGCATGTGTGGGTGATGACCGACGACATCTATGAACATCTGACCTACGACGGTTTCAAATTCTCGACCATCGCTCAGGTCGAGCCGAAACTGCTCGACCGCACGCTCACCATCAACGGCGTCTCCAAGGCGTTCTCGATGACCGGCTGGCGTCTGGGTTATGCCTGCGGTCCCATGCCGCTGATCAAGGCCATGAACATGGTGCAGTCGCAGTCGGCCTCGCACCCGACCTCGATCACCCAGTCGGCCTCCGTGGTCGCGCTCAACGAGCCGCTCGACTTCCTCGCCCCGCGCAACGAAGCGTTCAAGCGCCGCCGCGATCTCGTTGTGAAGATGCTGAACGAGGCCAAGGGACTCACCTGTCAGGTGCCCGAAGGCGCGTTCTACGTCTATCCGTCCTGCGCCGGCGCCATCGGCAAGACCACGCCCAAGGGACGCAAGCTCAACACCGACACCGACTTCGTCGAAGCGCTGCTCGACGATGCGCTGGTGGCGGTGGTGCAGGGCGCGGCCTTCGGCCTGTCGCCCTACTTCCGCATCTCCTACGCCACTTCGGATAAAGCGCTGGTGGAAGCCTGCACGCGCATCCAGAAGTTCTGCGCTGAGTTGAAGTAATCCCTCGCTGTCATTCCCCGCCGCGCAAAGCGCGTGCGGGGAATCCACCCATCCGCACGACGGGTTGGCGTTTTATCGATCCGTGGATCACCCGCAGGCGCTTCGCTTGGCGGGTGATGACATTTTGGGAGAAGGCCTGACCCCCAAAAGTATTTCGCCCCGAGGGGGGAGGACCCTCGGGGCGAAAGTTTCTATGGGAGGCTTCGACACCTGATTAGACGTGGCCGGGGTTCGCCCGGGCCGTGGTGCATTTGGGGGGAGGACCCAGTGGCACCCGTCTACCCTTAGACCATGCGGCATTCGGGGGAGGACCGTTTGCCGCAAGTTGTTGTTACATGCTGCTATCGGGGGGAGGACCCGGGTTGCTGCGCTGCAACATCTGTAGACAACACTACTGGCCAACCCCCCGTGTTTCCAATGCTAAAGCGGAATACCGCTATGCAGCATACGCATGTCTCGCACTGCAACATTTCGGTCTCAATGGCGCAATTGAGCCATTTTTGGCCAATTAACTTGCTGTGCGTAGGGTTTCTGAAGGCTGAGCTATCACCGAAAGCTGCGAGCGCGCCCGGGCGATTTCCCGCATCAGGTAGTCTTTGAATACCGTCACGCGCGCCGAATTGCGCAACTCTTCGGGATAAACGAAATACGCCTCGATCGAGGAGCCCTCGGTTTGCGGCAGAACTTGCACGATGCCGCGGCCTTCCTGAATGAAGTATTCCGGCAACGGACCGATGCCGATTCCGGCTTTCACGGCGCGGTATATGCCGTAAAGACTGTTCACGCGCAGCGCCACGCGCGCATCGACTTTCTTCTTGCTCAGAAGATCGGCGAGCCAGTGCACTTGCGTCGTGGGCGCAACGCCTTCGCCGAAGATCACCACGTCGTGACTCTTCAAATCCTCGAAGTCGCGCGGGATGCCGCGTTCCTTTAGGTACTCAGGCGAGGCATAGAGACTCGAGCGCAGCGTGCCGAGGTGGCGCTGGATCAGATCCGGCTGCTTGGGCTCGTTGAAACGGATGGCGACGTCGGCTTCGCGCATGGCGAGATCGAGTTCGCCGTCATCGAGGCGCAACGTCACTTCGATGTCGGGATAGGTGCGCACGAATTCCTTGAGCCGGCTGGTTAGCCACACCGAGCCGAAGCCAACGGTGGTGGTGACGCGCAAGCTGCCTTCGGCGTTTTCCTTGGTCTCGGTCAGCAGACTCTCGACGTTGTTCAGTTTGGCGAAAACGTCGTGCACGGTTTTGTAGAGCAGGTCGCCCTGTTCGGTGAGGATCAGCCCGCGCGCGTGACGGTGGAACAGGCTGACGCCCAGCGCTTCTTCGAGCGCACTGATCTGGCGGCTGACCGCCGACTGGCTGAGGTTCAAACTATCACTGGCGTGCGTGAAGCTGCCGGCTTCCGCGACGGCGTGGAAGACACGCAGCTTGTCCCAGTCGAGACGGCCGTTGTTGCGTAGTGTCATGGCTCGCCCTTCCTCGCGCGCGGCCACAGGCTGCGCGCTTCTAGCGGTGCGCGGCCAGGAAGCGATCGGCTTCCAAAGCAGCCATGCACCCGGTTCCGGCGGCGGTTACCGCTTGCCGGTACACGTGATCCTGAACGTCGCCGGCGGCAAAGACGCCGGGGATATTGGTGCGCGTAGAATCGGCCGCCGTGATGAGATAGCCGTTCTCATCCATGTCGAGCACGCCCTTGAACAGTTCGGTGTTCGGTGTGTGGCCGATGGCGATGAACAGACCGTCGGTCTTGATGTCTTGCTGCGCGCCGGTCTTGACGTTGGAGAGGCGCACACCCGTGACACCCGGCGGGGCATCCTTGCCCACGACCTCATCGACCTTGCTGTCCCAGACCACGGTGATCTTCGGATGCTCGAACAGGCGCTTCTGCAGAATCTTCTCGGCGCGCAGAGAATCTTTTCTGTGCACCAGCGTCACCTTGGTCGCGTGATTGGTCAGGTACAGCGCTTCCTCGACGGCGGTGTTGCCGCCGCCGACGACCACCACTTCCTTGCCGCGGAAGAAAAAGCCGTCACAGGTCGCGCAGGCGGACACGCCGAAGCCCTGGTACTTCTTCTCGGACTCGAGGCCCAGCCAGCGCGCCGAAGCGCCAGTGGTGATGATCAGCGTATCGGCAGTGTAGACATCGCCGGAATCGCCGGTGCAAGTGAACGGGCGCTTGGAGAAATCGATGCTGACGATGATGTCGTGCATCACCTTCGCGCCGACGTGCTCGGCCTGCTTCTGCATCTGCTCCATCAGCCAGGGTCCTTGGATTACGTCCGGGAATCCCGGGTAGTTCTCCACATCCGTGGTGATGGTCATTTGGCCGCCCGGCTGCATGCCGGCGACGATGATCGGCGCGAGGTTGGCGCGGGCGGCGTAAATGGCGGCGGTCAGGCCAGCCGGTCCGGACCCCAGGATCAGTACTTTGGTATGCGTGTTGGCCATGGCTCAGTGGAAAAAGCGGTGTGTTGCGATGCAATATTGGCCCGTAACATAGAGTTGCTATGCGTCTGGCGCAAGGCTACGGGGCATTGGGTCGCGTAACTGTGCGATGCCACAATTTCGGGCGATGGCTCGAACCATATTTGCTATTGCTCAAATAGGGGCCAGCTTTGTAATAATATTGCGCAGATACTATGAGAGAGCGCACTCGCTCGTGGGGGACACAAGTGAAAACGCGCCAAGGACAGGACACGCCATGCAGCGCGTGAAGCTCGACCGTATCGACCGACAGATTCTTTCCGACCTGCAGAGCAACGGGCGGATGACCAATGTCGATCTCGCAGAGCGCGCGGGCATCTCTGCCCCGCCGTGTCTCAGGCGTGTGCGGGCCCTGGAGCAGGCTGGGTACATCAAGGGCTATCACGCGCAGCTCGACCCGGCGACGCTGGGGTACACCGTCACCGTCTTCGCCCACGTGGGTCTCAACAGCCAGGCCGAGGCCGATCTCTCGGCCTTTGAAGCCCTGGTCAAGGAATGGCCCGAGGTGCGCGAGTGCCACATGCTGGCCGGCGAGACGGACTTCCTCTTGAAGATCGTCGCCAAGGACTGGGACGCCTACCAGAAATTCGTCACTGAAAGGCTGACCGCGGCGCCCAAGGTCGCCAACGTCAAATCGTCGATGACTATCCGCAGCGCCAAACACCTGCCCGGCGTCCCCATCGCCGTCGACGGCGACAAACCCGCCCAGCCTCCGCTGACGGTGCCGGCGGAATAAATTGCTCTACTGTCATCCTCGGGCTCGTCCCGAGGACCCAGGGCAGGGACGAAGAAGGGCTGCCAACAAACTCGCCGTTTGTTGCGCTGTCGATCTCTCAAGGAACTGTCGGTGATTTTTACCCTGGACCCCCGGGGCGAGCCCGAGGGTGACAGTAGTGATTTAACGCACTACTTGAATTTTACTTTGAGGACTTCGTAGCCCTTCGAACCACCTGGCGCGCTGACTTCGGCGGTGTCGCCTTCGGTCTTGCCGATGAGCGCGCGGCCTAAGGGTGACTGCACCGAGATCTTGTTCTTCTTGATATCGGCTTCGTAGGGGCCCACGAGCTGGTAGGTCGCTTCGTCGTCGCTCTCGACGTCGGCCAGCGTGACAAAAGCGCCGAAGCGCACGATTTTTCCGCTGAGCTTGGAGGTGTCGATGACATCGGCGCGGCTGACGACGTCCTCGAGCTCGATGATGCGCCCTTCGATGAAGCTCTGGCGCTCGCGCGCGGCGTGATACTCGGCGTTCTCGGAGAGATCGCCGTGCTCACGCGCCTCGGCGATCGCCTTGATGACGGCATAGCGGTCGTGGCTTTTGAGCTGGTGCAGCTCTTCCTTGAGCGGCTCCAGACCCTCGGCCGTCATGGGGATTTTCTCGACCACTGCAGGGCCCCCTTAAAAGACAGAACGGCCCACGCCGGGTGGCATGGGCTTCTGACCTAGGCTTCAAACCGCCTGTTACCGTCTAAAATAGGATTGGAGGGGAGCAACATCAAGTACTCCCTCCTTAAGGGCACCAATGGCCGCCACCGCCGCCTCGGCCCCCGCCAGGGTGGTGTAGTGGCTGATGTTGCGGGTCAGGGCCGTCCGGCGGATGGTAAAGCTGTCCTTGAGGGACTGCGCGCCGTCGGTGGTGTTAACCACAAGCTGGACCTGGCCGGAGATCATGCCGTCAACGCAGTGCGGACGCCCTTCGGCGACCTTGTTGACGATTTCGACCTTCAGACCCTTCTCGGCGAGGATTTTATGTGTGCCGCGTGTCGCGATCACCTTGAAGCCGAGCTTGAGCAGGCCCTCGGCCAGTTTGGCAGCGGCCGGTTTGTCGCTGTCGCGCAGCGACAGGAAAGCCGTACCGGTGAGCGGGAGATTGGTGCCGGCGCCCAGCTGCGACTTGGCGTAAGCGCGCGGGAAGTCGGCGTCGAGGCCCATGACCTCGCCGGTGGATTTCATCTCCGGGCCCAGCACGATGTCGACGCCGGGGAAGCGGTTGAAGGGGAACACGGCCTCTTTGACGGCGACGTGCTTTGACGGGCCCTTGCTCTCGTAATCGTCGCCGAGGTTGAAATCCTTCAGCTTCGCACCGGCCATGACGCGCGCGGCGATCTTGGCGACCGTCACACCGGTGGCTTTCGCGACGAAGGGCACGGTACGGCTGGCGCGCGGATTGACCTCGAGAATGTAGACCACGCCCGCCTTCACGGCGTACTGCACGTTCATCAAGCCCACGACCTTGAGTGACTTGGCGAGTGCGACCGTCTGGCGCTTGATCTCGGCAACCACATCTTTCGGCAGCGAATAGGGCGGCAGCGAGCAGGCGGAATCGCCGGAGTGAATGCCCGCTTCCTCGATGTGCTCCATGATGCCGGCGATGTAGACGTCGGTACCATCGGCGATAGCATCGACATCGACCTCGGTGGCGCCGGAGAGATAGCTATCGATCAGCACCGGATTGTTGCCGGTGACCTTCACGGCCTGGTGGATGTAGTTCCGAAGGCCCGCGTCGTCGTGCACGATCTGCATAGCGCGCCCGCCCAGCACATAGGACGGACGGATCACGACCGGATAACCGATACGGTTCGCGGCGGCGAGCGCTTCGTCGACCGTGCGCGCCGTGCCGTTGGCCGGCTGGCGCAGCTTCAGCTCTTCCAACAGGCGCTGGAAACGCTCGCGGTCTTCGGCGAGGTCGATGGCGTCGGGCGAGGTTCCCAGAATGGGGATTCCCGCGCCCTCGAGATCGTGCGCGAGCTTCAAGGGCGTTTGGCCACCGAGCTGCACGATCACGCCCAGCACCTTGCCGTTCTTCTGCTCGACACGAATTAATTCGATAACGTCTTCGGGCGTCAGCGGCTCGAAGTAAAGGCGGCTCGACGTGTCGTAGTCGGTCGACACGGTCTCGGGGTTGCAGTTGACCATGATGGTCTCGAAACCGGCGTCGCGCAGCGCGAAGGCCGCGTGCACGCAGCAGTAATCGAACTCGATGCCCTGGCCGATGCGGTTGGGACCGCCGCCGAGGATTATGACCTTGGTCTTGTCGGAAGGCTCGGACTCGCACTCGGCAGGATTGACGCCGTCGCCCTCGTAGCACGAGTACATGTACGGCGTCGGCGAGCGGAACTCGCCGGCGCAGGTGTCGATACGCTTGTAGACCGGATGCACATTCAGCTTCTGGCGCAGAGCGACCACGTCGGCGGTCTTGCCGCCGACGAGCTGCCCGAGGCGCTTGTCGGAAAAGCCCATCTTCTTGAGTTTGAGCAGTTCCTGGCGGTCGGTTGGAATTCCTTGCGCGCGCACGCGGTTCTCGGCATCGACGATGGCTTTGAACTGGGCGAGGAACCAGGGATCGAACTTGGTGATCGCGTGAATCTCGTCGAGCGTCATGCCGGCGCGGATGGCTTGCGCGGCGACCAGGATGCGCTCGGGCAGGGGCTTGGCCAGCGCAACACGCAGCTGGTCGTGATCGGTCGTGGGCGTGCCGCTGTCGTCGAGCGAGACCTCGTTCATGCCCGTCAGGCCCGTCTCCATGGAGCGCAGGCCTTTCTGCAGGCTCTCGGCGAAGGTGCGGCCCACCGACATGGCTTCGCCAACCGACTTCATCGCGGTGCCGAGCGTCGGGTTGGCGTCGGGGAATTTCTCGAAAGTGAAACGCGGGATCTTGGTGACGACGTAATCAATCGTCGGCTCGAAGGAGGCGGGCGTCGCCTTGGTGATGTCGTTGACCAGTTCGTCGAGCGTGTAGCCGACGGCCAGCTTGGCGGCAATTTTCGCGATGGGAAAACCGGTGGCCTTGGACGCCAGCGCCGAGGAGCGCGAGACGCGCGGGTTCATCTCGATGATGACCATGCGGCCATCGGCAGGATTGATGGCGAACTGCACGTTCGATCCGCCGGTATCGACGCCGATCTCGCGCAGGCAGGCGATCGAGGCATTGCGCATCACCTGATATTCTTTGTCGGTGAGCGTCAAAGCGGGCGCAACCGTGATCGAGTCGCCCGTGTGAATGCCCATGGGGTCGACGTTTTCAATCGAACAGATGATGATGCAGTTGTCCGCTTTGTCGCGGACCACTTCCATCTCGTATTCTTTCCAGCCCACGATGGACTCTTCGACCAGCACGGTGCCGACCGGTGACGCGGCAATGCCCGTGCCGACGAAGTGTTCGAACTCTTCGGTGTTGTAGGCGATGCCGCCGCCTTCGCCGCCCAGGGTGAAGGACGGGCGAATGATGGCGGGCAGGCCGGTGACCTTCACGGCTTCGCGCGCTTGCTCGATGGATTTGACCATCTGGCTGCGGGGGCTTTCGAGACCGATCTTCGTCATGGCGTCGCGGAACAACTCGCGGTCTTCGGCCTTCTCGATGACCTCGCGCTTCGCCGCGATCATTTCGACGTTGTATTTCTTCAAGACGCCGTTGGCGGAAAGCTTCATCGCCGTGTTGAGCGCGGTCTGGCCGCCCATGGTGGGCAGCAGTGCATCGGGGCGCTCTTTTTCGATGATGCGCTCCACAATCGCCGGCGTGATGGGCTCGATGTAGGTCGCATCCGCCGTGTCCGGATCGGTCATGATCGTGGCGGGGTTCGAGTTCACCAGGATGACGCGATAGCCTTCCTCGCGCAGCGCCTTGCAGGCTTGCGCGCCGGAGTAGTCGAACTCGCAGGCCTGGCCGATAACGATGGGCCCGGCCCCGATGATCAGGATGCTCTTAATGTCTGTCCGCTTCGGCATGGCGTCAGGCCTTCTTCTTCTGATCGGCCATCAACTTCGTGAAGCGATGGAAAAGATAATGACTGTCCTGCGGGCCGGGCGACGCTTCCGGGTGGTACTGCACGCTGAACACCGGCCTGTCGAGGCTGCGCATGCCTTCGACGATGCCGTCGAATAGCGAGGTGTGCGTTTCCTTGACGTTCTTCGGCAAGGTATTGCGATCCACGCAGAAGCCGTGGTTCTGCGACGTGATCTCGACCTTACCGGTCTCCAGATCTTTAACCGGTTGGTTGGCGCCACGGTGACCCATGGGCAGCTTGTAGGTCTTGGCGCCGAAGGCCAGCGACAGCAGTTGGTGACCGAGGCAGATGCCGAACACCGGCTTGCCGGTATTGATGAGTTCCTTGATCACCGGCACGGCGTATTTGCCGGTGGCCGCCGGATCGCCGGGGCCGTTGGAGAGGAACACGCCATCGGGCTTGTGGCGCAGCACGTCCTCGGCGCTGGCGGTGGCGGGCACCACGGTGACCTTGCAGCCGGCGTCGGCCAGGCAGCGCAGGATGTTGCGCTTGGCGCCGTAGTCGATGGCGACCACATGGAAATCAGGTGTACGGCCGTCTTTCACCAGATCGCCAAAACCCTGACGCTTCTCGGTCCATCGCGTCTCGGTCCAGCTATAGGTCTGGGTGCAGGTGACCTCCTTGGCGAGGTCCATGCCGTCGAGGCCGGGCCAGTCCTTGGCTTTCTTCTGCAGGGCCGCGATGTCGAAATCGCCGTCGGGGTTATGGCAGATGACGCCGTTGGGCGGACCCTTGTCGCGGATGCGGCGCGTCAGTTGGCGCGTGTCGATGCCGGCGAGGCCGATCATGTTGTTGGCCTTCAGCCAGGTATCGAGGTGCTGCGTCGAGCGGTAGTTGGACGGCTCGGTGATGTCGTCGCGGATGATCAGGCCGCGCGCCGCCGGGATGTTGCTTTCCAGGTCCTGGGGCGTCGTGCCGACGTTTCCGACGTGCGGGAAGGTGAAGGTGATGATCTGGCCGGCGTAGGAGGGGTCGGTGAGGACCTCCTGGTAGCCGGTGATGGAGGTGTTGAAGCAGACTTCGCCCACATTGCTGCCCACGGCGCCGATGCCGCGGCCCCAAAACACTTCGCCATCGCCCAAAACCAAAACCGCCGTAGCGCCAGTAGGTTTTTGTGTGGCCGAAGTATTCATGGTCGAGTCTGTTCCATTCCTATTTTGGCTCGCATCAGGCCCTGCCGTCCCTCCAGTCCCTAAGCCCTGGATTCGACAGCCTGAAACGGCGTTTATGTTTAGTGACTCTGGCCCGGTTTGTTGCCGTCAGCGTACTCGCGCGCGGGTGCGGCGCCGCCGGCAAAACTTCGCGGTGTTTAAGCAAACATGCCGCGCCTGTCAAATGTCATTTAGCCCGCGTAATTCAAGCGTTTGCGGCGCACTTCAAGGTTTGCAAAAGCGCAGCGGAATCGGCTAATTTGACTCTTTCCGCCACCCACAAAAGTGAGCCCCGCCATGCTGCGCACCCGTCTCAGCGATGCGTTGAAAGACTCCATGCGCGCCAAGCAGGAGCGCATCACGCACACCGTCCGCCTGATCATGGCCAAACTGAAGGACGCCGACATCGCGGCGCGCCCCAAGGGCATTACGGCGATCACAGACGATGAAATCCTTCAAATGATGAACGGGATGATCAAGCAGCGCCGCGAGAGCATCGAGATGTTCGAGAAGGGCGGCCGGCCCGAACTCGCCAAGGCCGAGCAGGAAGAGATCGATATCATCCAGACCTTCATGCCCAAGCAGATGGACGAGGCCGAGGTGACGGCGGCGGTGAAGGACGCCATCGCCCAGTCCGGCGCCACGTCGGTCAAGGACATGGGCAAGGTCATGGGAATCCTCAAGGAAAAGTACACCGGCAAGATGGACTTCAGCCGCGTCTCAGGCGTGGTGAAGCAGAACCTGGGGTAATTCCTCGGGTTTCTGCCGTTGAACCCAGCCCTCTGGTCGGGTGATCATTCCCCATGGCTTTCCCTCCCAACTTCCTCGACGAAATCCGCAACCGGCTGTCCGTGTCCTCGGTGGTGGGGCGCAAGGTGCGGCTGATCCGCCGCGGCCGCGAGTTCGTCGGGCTCTCTCCGTTCGGCAATGAAAAGACGCCGTCCTTCACCGTCAACGACGATAAGGGCTTCTATCACTGCTTCTCGACCGGCGAGCACGGCGACGTCTTCACCTTCGTGATGAAGACTCAGAACCTCTCGTTTCCTGAAGCGGTCGAGCGCCTCGCCGACGAAGCCGGCCTCGAGATGCCGCGCCAGAGCGCCGAAGAGGTCCAGCAGGCCGATATGGCCGCGCGCGGACGCGAGGCAGTCGAAGCCGCTTGCGTGCTTTACGAACAGACGCTGCGGACGCCCGAGGGCCGCCGCGGGCTCGAGTACCTGCAAGGGCGCGGGCTCAGTGAAGAGACCATCAAGCGTTTCCGCCTGGGCTACGCGCCTGGCGGCAACGTGCTGAAAACCAAGTTCCTGCAGCGCGGCATCGCTGAAGAGATCCTCATCGACACGCGCATGCTGTCGCCGGGAAAAGAAGGCCGCGAGTCCTTCGATTTCTTCCGCGAACGCGTGATGTTCCCGATTTTCGACTTACGCAACCGTCCGATCGCCTTCGGCGGGCGCGTGATGAATCCGGAGGATCAGCCGAAGTACCTCAACTCGCCCGATACGCCGCTTTTTCATAAGGGCCAGTTGCTCTATGGCCTGGCCCTCGCGCGCGAAGCTGTGGCCCAGAAGAAAGAGATCATCGTCGCCGAAGGCTATATGGACGTGATTGCGTTGGCGCAGGCGGGTTTCGAGAACGCCGTCGCGCCGCTGGGCACGGCCATGACCGAGACGCAGATTGAGTTGTTGTGGCGCATGACTCCCGAGCCGATCCTCTGCTTCGACGGCGACAAAGCGGGGCGCGCTGCTGCGCTGCGGGCCGCCGAGCGCGCGCTGCCGCTGCTCAAGCCGGGCCTGTCGCTGCGCTTCGCCATGATGCCCGCCGGCAAGGACCCCGACGACATCTGCCGCCGCGAGGGACCAGAGGCCATGGCCGCGGTGCTCGCCGCCGCTGTGCCGCTATCGGACGTGATGTGGCGCCAGTTGCTCTCCGAGCATCAGACCGACACGCCCGAGCGCCGCGCCGGGCTCGAGAAAGCCGCCATCGCCAAAGCCGGCCAGATCGGCGACGACAGCGTACGCACGCAGTACACGCGGCTGTTCCGGGACCGCCTGTTCGAGTTGTTCCGCGCTCCCCGCGCGCCGGCGTCTTCGGGGCGGAGTTTCAGCCGGGCGCCCAACTTCAAACGGGGACCGCCGCCGCGCCCGCCCGTGGCGCCCCCGCGCATGGCGCGCGAATCGGGGCCCGCCCAGGGCACGCGCGAGCGCATTTTGCTGGCGGCTTTGCTCAATCACCCGGAGCTTGGGGACCACGTAGAGGAACGCCTGGGAGCCATGAGTTTTGCCGATTCGCGCCTTGACTCCCTTAGGCAAACGGCCTTAATGCACATCGCTCAAAATCCGGAGCTTGATTTTGCGGGCTTACGGGCCCACTTAGCAGGTCTAGGGTTTGCTGAGGAGCTCGGAAATCTTTTAAATTCAGATATTTACGTCCATGCGGGCTTTGCGCGATCGACCGCGACCATGGAAGAGGCAACGACCGGTTGGGACCACACGTTTACGCTCTGTCAGCGTGCGGAATTAGAGGCGGATCTCAAGCGGGCGGAACAGGAACTGGCGGATAACCCGTCGGAGCAGACGTTTGCAGCGTATAAGGCATTGCAAGAACAGGTACGGCCGGCAGGGGAAGACGGCGGTCCGGAGCCTGGCTTCAGCGATGCGTGACAGCAGAAGTGACTAAGGCACGGCGTAGACCACGGGGAACGGGTTTGCGTACGCCTTGGTCTTTGCTTTTCGACACCTTCTTCGGAGGCACGGGGAAAAAGATGGCGGCTAAGACGACCCCAAAGAGTGCAGGAAAAGCTGCGGCCAAGACCCCGGCGAAGGCTCCGGTGAAGGTCAAGGCCGGCGCGCATGCCAAGTCTTCGGCCAAGGACGCAAAGGACCACCCCAAGGAACCGGTGAAGGCGGGCGCCGTTAAGTCTGCCGCAAAGGGAGTGGTCACCAAGGGCGCTGGCAAAGCGCCGCCCCCCAAGGCTCCGCCGACCAAAGCTCCGGCAGGCGCCAAGACAAACAAGAATATCGAGCAAGGGAAAAAAGACTGTAATGGCCACAAAGGTTGGTACGGCCGCTCTGAAGACTGCGGGACTGAAAGTGGCGGCCAAGGAAGGCGCCAGCGAAGATGCGCCCGCGACGCCGCCGGCGCCCGGTGATTCGCCCCTCCTCGATTCAACCAATGCTTCGATAAAGAAGCTCATCGCCAAGGCCAAAGAGCGCGGCTACATCACCTATGACGAGTTGAACGCTGCTCTGCCCTCCGAGGAAATGACCTCGGAGCAGATCGAAGACACCATGTCGATGCTCTCCGAGATGGGCATCAACGTCGTCGAAGGCGAAGAGCAGGAAGCCGAAGAGCCCGCGGCCGAAGGCGCCGAGGGCGAAACCAAAGCCGAAGCCTATAGCGGCGGCAACATCGACGAAGACGACGTCGGCCGCACCGACGACCCCGTTCGCATGTACCTGCGCGAGATGGGCTCGGTCGAGCTGCTGAGCCGCGAGGGTGAAATCGCCATCGCCAAGCGCATCGAAGCCAGCCGCGAGATGATGATCGGCGGCATCTGCGAGAGCCCCATCACCATTCGTTCGCTGCTGTCGTGGCACGACGCGCTGCAGGACGGCAAAATGCTCCTGCGCGACATCATCGACCTGGACGCCACCTACGGCGCCGGTGCGTCTGACACCGCTTCGGACGTCGAGCTCGACGTCGACGTGGTCTCCGAGCCCGCCGACACCGACGGCGAAGAATCACCTGCTAAAGAAGGCCGCAGCAACGGCCGCCCCGCGCCCGCCGAAGCACGCGCCCCCGCGGCGCCTGGGCCGGCGGCCCCCGCCGCGCCGGGTGTGCCGGGCGCACCGCCCGCCGCCAGCCTCGACGAGAACGACGAAGCGGCCGTCTCGCTCGCGGCCATGGAAGCCTCGTTGATGCCGGCCGTGCTCGAGGCCTTCGAGAAAATTGCCTCGACCTACAACAAGCTGAAGAAATCCCAGGAAGCGCGTCTCACCACGCTGCAGCAGGGCCAGGAAATCGAGAAGGGCGTCGAGCGCCGCTTCCAGAAGCTGAAGGCCGAGCTGGTCGAGCTGATGGAAGGCGTGCACCTCAACAACGCGCGCATCGAAGCGCTGGTCGAACAGCTGAACGAGCTGAACCGCAAGCTGCTCGGCCTCGAAGGCCAGCTCCTGCGCTTTGCCTTGAAGACCCGCGTCAAGCGCGAGGAATTCCTCGAGAACTATTACGGCAGCGAGCTCGATCCGAATTGGCTGAAGCGCGTGCAGAAGCTGACCACCAAGGGCTGGAAAGATTTCTCGACGCGCTATGTGAAGGAAATCGAGACCCTGCGCGCGCAGGTGTCGGCCATCTCCGACGAAGCCGGCGTGTCGATCGGCGAGTTCCGCCGCATCGTCAACACGGTGCAGAAGGGCGAGCGCGAAGCGAGCCGCGCCAAGAAGGAAATGATCGAAGCCAACCTGCGCCTCGTCATCTCCATCGCCAAGAAATACACCAACCGCGGCCTGCAGTTCCTCGATCTCATCCAGGAAGGCAACATCGGCCTCATGAAGGCGGTTGATAAGTTCGAATACCGCCGCGGCTACAAGTTCTCGACCTACGCCACGTGGTGGATCCGCCAGGCGATCA
>CAISTS010000012.1 GCA_903888485.1 uncultured bacterium
AGCCTGGAAGCCCCAGAATCCGCTTCACCCGCTGGGTGCGCCATGATTGTCCTCGATCCAACGACATAAGCTTCTGATACTTATGTCTGAATCGATGCGCACTCACTTGCAACTCATATGTTCATCCGGGGAATGCGGGTTGAAGCGACGCTGCCGCACTTTCAAACAGCATGGCTATTCTACCATCACGCCCTCGCCAGCTTCAGCTTGCGCGACTACGGGACGGCGCTGGCGTCGATTGACAAAGCCATCGGCGCCGAGCCCGACAACCTCCGCGACCACAACCTGCGGATTGCCGTTCTTCGCAAGCTGGGACGGCATGAGGACGTTGTCGCATGCGCCTCAGAGATTCTCCGCATGGACGCGACGAGCAAGACAACGCTCGCCCTGCAAGCCGAAGCGCATCAACGTCTCGGCCAAGACCAACGCGCGGACGAGGCCTATAAGAAGCTGCTGCGGCTCGCCTATGGCGACAATGCCGCCATCGACGCCCTGACCTCGAAAGATACGCGCTACCACGTGAACCACGTGCAGAAGCGCCAGACGCCGTATATGGACTACCCCATCCACGTCCAATTCGAGACCTACGCGCAATGCAACGCGGCGTGCACATTTTGCGTCTACCCGGACCTTGCCCGCAAAGGCGCTATGATGCCGATGAGCCTGATCGACAAGATCATCGGCGACCTTGAGCAAGTTCCCCGTCACGTGCGATTCCAGCTTTCGCCCTTCGGCGTCAACGAGCCGTTTCTCGACAAGCGCATCTTCGACATCCTCGACAAAATTCGTGACAGGTTGCCCCATGCCGAGATCACGCTTACCAGCAACGCCTCGCCGATCACCGAAGCGACCCTAAAAAGATTGTCGGGTTATAAGCTGGCGTATCTCTGGCTCAGCGTCGTCGATTACCGCAAGGAGGTCTACGAAGCCAAAATGAAGCTGTCCTACGACAGACTGCTGTCGCGGCTCGACATGATCCATCGCGCGAAGACCGAAGGATGGTTTCCGCACCCGGTCAATCTCTCGCGGCTGAAGGACAACTCCGAGCACGATGCGCTTTACGCCGCTTTCATGAAGGCACGATACCCGTTGTTCGAACAAACGCTCTGGCCTTACGCCAATTGGCTCGGCGGCACATCAAATGAGATGACCAGCGAGATTGCGGACATCCCCTGCTCACACTGGTTCGAACTCCGGATCGATGCCCAACGGCATCGTTCAACACTGTTGCATGGACGGCCAGTCGAAGTATCCGTGGGGCGATGCAACCAAGGACTCGGTCTTGGCGATCTACAATCAGGACGCTTACCGGCACTTGCGGCGTGATGTATTTAGCCGCCGCGAGGTCGCACCCTGCGACGGATGCAATTTGCGCTGAAGGGAACCGTCCCGACTGAGTTCTGCGCAGGAACTCCATCTCGTTCCCCCGCGTTCTAGACCTGCGACCATTTGATTGGACCTGGAGTTTCCGAATGCGTTGGGAAGGCGGACGCCGCGGCGGCGGTGTGGAAGATCGGCGCGGGCTTGGCGGCGTCGGTCTCGCAGGCGGGGGCGCCGGGACCTTGGTGTTGGCGCTGATCGGCTATTTTGTCTTCGGGATCGATCCCTTCACGACGCAGCAAGTCGTCCGCCAATTCGATCAGGCCGTTCCCCAGCAGGGCAAGGTCGGCACGCCCGAGGACCAAGCCGGGCAATTCATTGACGTCGTCAGCGCCAATATCAATGACGTTTGGGCGCGTAAGCTGCGCGGCTATCAGCCGCCGCGCGTCGTGCTCTACGAGCGGGGCACACAAACCGGCTGCGGCTTCGGCCAGACGGCCATGGGCCCGTTTTATTGTCCCAATGACGCGACGGTCTATCTCGACCTCAGCTTCTGGCAGGAGATGGAGACGCAGCTGGGCGCCTCCGGCGCCGAGTTCGCGCGCGCCTATGTCGTCGCCCACGAGTTCGGACATCACGTGCAGAACATCACCGGCACAGCGCGCAAAGTGCAGGCGGCCCAACAAAACGCCCCCAACCAAGCCGAGGCCAACACATTGTCCGTGGCCATGGAGCTTCAAGCCGATTGTTATGCGGGTGTCTGGGCCGCAAGCGCCGCGGTAGCTTCGGGCGGAAAGGTCGCCCTCGAGCCAGGTGACCTCGAGCAGGGCCTTCGTACCGCGCGGGCCATCGGCGACGATACTTTGCAGCGGCGAAGCGGCGGACAGGTGGTGCCCGAGCGCTTCACCCATGGCTCGTCGGGGCAGCGTGTGGAATGGCTGAAGCGCGGCCACGCCGCCGGCGATGCGCGTGCCTGCGATACTTTTGCGGCACGCTGATTAAGCTGATTTGGCGATACTGGTACGCTTCGATGCGAACTCGCGCACCGTCACATCGAGCATGCGCCAGTCGACGGGCTTGGCGACGACCGCGTCCGCACCGGCATCAAGAAAAGCGCGTACGTGGTCGGGAATGACGTCGGCGGTCAGCGCGATGATCGACATGCGCGGCGTGCCTTCGGTCGCTTCCAGGCGGCGGATGGCGCGCATGACATCGGCGCCGGTCACTACCGGCATATGCATGTCGAGGATCAGGCAGTCGTAACTGCCGGTTTGGATCGCGGCGATGGCGGCCGTTCCGTCCTCCAAAGTCCCGACCGTATGTCCGCGCTGTGGCAGCATGATCTCCGCGAGCGTGCGCATGTTGGCGTCGTCATCGACCACTAGAAGATTGAAGCCTGGCAGGGCAGGACTTTGCGTGTGTGCGAACGTCGGCGCTGGCGGCAGCGCGATGGGGTGCAGAGCATGCTGTGGTGTGAGCGGCAGCGTGAACGTGAAGGTCGAACCGGCCCCGGCTTGCGAGGTGACGGCGACATCGCCGCCCATGGCCTGGGCGAGGTTGCGGCAGATCGCCAGCCCGAGGCCCGATCCGCCGTAGATGCGCGCGCGCGACATATCGCCCTGGATGAACGGCTCGAAGATGTGCCCAAGCTGTTCCGGCCGAATGCCGATGCCGGTATCAATGACCGCGCAAACCAGCAGCAACGTGCCGTCGGCGCGCGGCGATTGCGTGACGCGCAGGATCACGCCGCCGCGTTCGGTGAACTTGACGGCGTTGTCGAGCAGGTTGGACAGCACCTGTCCGATACGCACGGCATCGCCCAGGACATCATCACGCAGATCGCGCGGCAGTTCGCGGCGCAAACCAATGCCCTTCTGCCCGGCGCGCGCCTCGAACGGCGTGCACACCCCGGCGATGAGTTCGGAGATGCGTAAGGGCGCCCTCTCAATGGCCACCTGCCCCGCCTCAAACTTGGTGAAATCGAGCAGATTGTTGAGCAATGCGAGCAGATTGCGCGCCGAAAGCACGAGGTTGGCGACGGTGTTGCGCTGATGATCGTTGAGGTGCGTTGCGCGCAGCACGTCGGCCATACCGAGGATGCCGGTCATCGGCGTACGCAGCTCGTGACTCATGTTGGCCAGGAAGTCCGAGCGCACGCGTACCGCAGCATCGGCGCGCAACCGCTCGGCGTCGAGCGACTGCAATAGCGCTGAAAGGCCGATGATGGGCGCGGCGGCAGCGGCGACGAAACCGCAAGCAAGCGCAAACCAGTTGAGGGGGTTCAAGTCGGTGGCAGCAGGATTGACGGCCAACGCGATCAAGCCGACCTCGTAAGCGACATACAGACCGGCCAGCGTTGCCACGCAGAGCGCGACCATGGCCATCGCCGTGCGCGCGCTGAAGAAAACTCCGGCCGTGACGCAAGCCGAGACAAAAAACATAATCACGCCCGTGCCGCGGCCGTAGGCTATCAATCCGCCCAAGCCGACGAGATAGGGCGCGGCCGTAACGACCGCAGCGCGCACCGTGTAGCTGAGATACTTACGGCGAAGCGTAGTGTAAGTCAGCATGGCCAACAGCGCGATATGCAGCGCCATGATCGGCCGCCATCCCTGCTCGATCCCGCGCATGAGGCTGGCGCCGACGGCTGGCGCTGCCAAAGCCGTCAGTGTGATCATGATGACGTTGCAGGTCTCGGAGCGGATATCGCGCAGTGTCTTGGGAGTACCACTCAAACGGGCAAGGTCCTTGGGCAAACCGGGGGCGATGACATCGCACCCAATCTACCGGCTCGCCCTTGTTTGGCTCAATTCATTATTGAGCCGCGCGGCCGATTCCGCCAGTTTTCGAGACCGTACGTAAGTATTCCAGGACGGTATCAGGATCGGTAGTTTCATAAGGGTCGCTGTCCGCACCCTCGTCGTTGATGCCGGGCTCCTCGAACCACTTCTCGATGACGCCATTATTGACCACCATGGCATAGCGCCAGCTGCGCGCCCCGAAACCGAGATGCTCCTTCTTGATCAGCATGCCCATGCGGCGCGTAAAGTCCCCATTGCCGTCGGGGATCATCCTGATCTTCTTGACACCCATGTGCTTGCCCCACTGAAACATGACGAAGGCGTCGTTGACGGCGATGCAATAGACCGCATCGACACCGTGGCGGCACATATCCTCATAGGCCTGATCGTAGGAAGGGCATTGTTTGTTCGAACAAGTGGGCGTGAAGGCGCCGGGCAGCGAGAACGCCACGATGCGCTTGCCGGCGAACAGGTCCTCGGTGCTGACGTCTTGCCAGCGGAAGGGGTTTTCTCCACCGATACTTTCGTCGCGCACCCGGGTTTTGAAAATCACGTGCGGTAATGTCCGGCCTTCCATGACGATTCCCTTCTGTCCTGCAACCTGGCCGGGCCGATAGGCGGCGGCACCTAGGTAAAGGAATTTGGCCGTTAATTGTTCCGCCTAACTGATCATCCTGAGTTCGTTGTTGGTGACCCGCAGGCGCGCTGCGATCTCGCGCGCCATGTTGGCGACCAGCTTGGCGGCCAAGGCCGGATGCATTTCGATCAGCGCCGTAAAGTCGGTCTTGCTCATCTCGTAGACCACCACAACGCAATCGGCGATGGCATCGGCCGAACGGCGTTCACCCTCAAGCATCGCCATCTCGCCGAAGATCACGCCCGGGATCAGGTTGGCGAGGCGGATGGGAGAACGCCGGCCGCTGATGAGACGTATGGTGACCGTGCCCTTGGCGAGCATGAAGAAGGATGCGCCGCTGTCGCCCTCGCGGAACAGCATGGTGCCGGCCGGCAGTTCACGCCGTTGCGTAAGGCCGGCGAACGCGGTGAGTTCCGCATCGCTCAACCCGCCCGCGAGACTGAACTGGCTGAAGTCTACTTCGGCATCCCCGCGCCCGGCGATGCCGGCGTTGGCGAGTACCTTGTCCTCCGCCCATTCGAGCGCGGCGTCGGTGTCGGCGAACAACCGGCAAACGGTGAAGATGCGCTCGCCAGCGATGGCGGCGAGGAACTTGCCGTTGAGATCGGCTTCGGTCATGTGCGCGAGCAGCGCCGTCTTGTCGGCGGCGATCATACGCTGGAAGAGCTGCAGAAGCAGGCGAACGCCGGTGGCGTCCATGTCGGCGAGCCGCCCGCAATCGAGAATGACGACACGCGCCGGGCCCGAAATGCGCTCGACCTCGTTGAACAAGGCGTCGGCGGTGCCGAAGAACAAGGGTCCGTCGAGTTCGACGACAACGATCTCGTGTCCGTGCGCGGAGAGATACTCCGCTTCGGCGCGCTCGCGCACCTTGAGCGAGCGGCGCGCCGCGCCGTCGTAGTGGCGGCGCACGATCGGTTTGCTCATGTCGCGCACGAACATGACCATGGCGATCAGCACGCCGGCGATCACCGCGGTGATGAGGTTGACGGCCACGGTGACGCCCGCGACAGCGATGACGATGGCGAGATTGCCGAGGATGGCGCGGCGGAAGGGACCTGCGATGCGCAGGCGCGAGATCATCTCGCGTGTCCAGCTGTCCATAAGGCCGAGGGCAACCACCGTCAGGATCGCCGCCAGCACCGAGCGCGGCAGATAACCGAGCCAGGGTCCCGCCGCCAGCGTGCCGACCAGCACCATGATCGCGCTGAAGATCGGGCAGAGGCGCGTGAGGCCGCCGGCTT
This sequence comes from uncultured bacterium, assembly GCA_903888485.1. Taxonomy (GTDB): domain Bacteria; phylum Pseudomonadota; class Alphaproteobacteria; order Rhodospirillales; family Rhodospirillaceae; genus SHVO01. The sequence continues at coordinate 6,003 of CAISTS010000012.1, forward strand.
TCAGGCTGGCGGCGCTGCGGCCGACCGCGCCCGAACTCGCGAGCCCACCCATGGCCGCCGAAGCCATATTTGAAATTCCCTGCGCGAGCAGTTCGCGGTTGCTGTTGTGACGCCCGGCGACAAGGCCGTCGAGCGCCGCGGCGCCCATGAGCGAGTCAATCGCGGCGATGCCGGCGAGGATGGCGATGGACGGAGCCAGCTCCACAAGACGTTCGATCACCCACGGATCCCAGGTCGCCGCAAGGAAGCGCTCGAGCGCGAAGTTTGGCACGGCGGGCGGGATCGTGCCGATGACCGGGCCCAGGCTCGCCGCATCGACGAAGAATGAGAGAACATAGTGAAGCGCGATTCCGCCGATGAGGCCGACCAGGAGGCCAGGAACCATGCGCGACAGCATCGGCGCGACGGCGGCGATGATCATCGTGGCGCCGGCAACGATCACGCCCCACGGACTGACGCCGGCCGATATCCCGCGCCATTCGCTCCAGGCGAAGTGCTCGGGCAGACCGAGCAAACCACGGATCTGACTGACGAGAAGAAGAATAGCGACCCCGTTCATGAACCCGGCAATGACGGGATAAGGAATGAACTTGATGACGCGTCCCAGCCGCGCCATGCCGAACAACGCTTCGAGCAGCCCGGCGAGAAACACTCCAAACAGCGCGAGCGCAATAGCCGTGGTCGCGCCGCCGTTCTGCTCGAGATCGGGCGCTGCGGCCGCCGTGGCCACCATCGAAGCCATGATCACCGCCACCGAGGCGCGGGGCCCCGAGATCATGCGCGGTGCGCCGCCCAGCAGCGCGGCAACCAACCCGGCGGCAACGGCGCCGTAGAGGCCCGCGATCACGCCGAGTCCGGCGTAGCTGGCGCCGAGGGCCGCGAAAGCCATCAGTCCGAGCGGCACGGATTCCGAAAGCGTGATGACCGCGGCCACCAGCGCACCGGCCAAGTCGCCGCGCACGGTCGCGGCATCGATGCGGCGGCGCGGCGGCGCCGGCACGCTCGGCGCCAGCGTCTCTGCAACATCAACTTCCACAGCAACCCCTGTCCCAGATCCCCGGATAAATTAGTGCATTCGTCCGGGCGCGGCAAAGCGCCGTCTCGGAGCATTTTCCGGCGAAGTGGAAACCGGCTCTTTACCGGCGGAAAGCGGGCAAAACATGAATTTGCGCAGGTTCCAGCGCGCGACAGAAAGTGCGACCAACCCTCTAAGCGTGGGCGGGATCCTTGAGGACGAGGCGGAGCGCGCGTTCCAGGCTGGCGAGATTGAAGGGCTTCTGCATCACTTCCGCCGCCGCCCAGCGCGCGTCAAAGCCGGCGCGGCCGTAGCCGGTGGTGAACAGAAGCGGCACGCCGAGGGCGACAAGGCTTTCGGCCAGAGGAAAAACGAGGTCGCCCGCCACATTGACATCGAGCACGGCGAGCGCCGGCGTGTTCTGGGCGATGAGTTCGCGCGCGATCGACAGGCGCGCGGCATGGCGGATCGACCCGGCACCCAGCTCGCGCAGCATGTCCTCGACGAGGAAGGAGATCAGCGTCTCATCCTCGACCAAAAGGACATCGCGGCCGGCGAGCAGGTTTGCGCTCATTGTGGCATCCTACACGCCGATCTCGATGACCGCACTCAAACCCGAGGGTGCATAAGTCGCGGTGTAATTCCCACCGAGCTCGCCACTGACGGCGCGTTCGATGAAGCGCGTGCCGTAGCCACTGCGCTGCGGCGGCCGCACCGGAGGACCGCCGGACTCCTCCCATGTGATGCGCAAGCGCGCGCCGGCCACGCGCCAAGACAATGCGACAACGCCGTCCGCCGTCGACAAAGCTCCGTACTTGGCGGCGTTGGTAACCATCTCGTTCAACACGAGTACGAGCGGGATAGCCACACGCGGCGGGAGCGTGAACGCAGGACCACTCGCGATGACACGCCGGCGTGCCCCGATGGCGTAAGGCTCGAGGATGGCGGCAGCGATATCGCGCATGCCCGCGCCTTGCCAGTTGTGGCTGGAAAGGATGTTGTGGACATGCGAGAGCGCGAGCAGCCCCGTCTCGATGGCGTTGAGTTGTTCGGCCGAGGCCGGTGACTGGGCGAGCCCGCGCGCGACGATGGCTTGCACGGAACTCAGCGTATTCTTGACGCGGTGGTTCAGCTCATTGACCAGCAATTCGCGGTGCGCCTCGGCGCGCATGAGATGGGTCGCGAGCCGGCTGGCGAAAGTCAGACCCACGATCAGCAGCACTGCGCCGATAGTGAGCGTCGTAAACAGCGTTTGGCGCGCCGGCCCGCTGATGGTGTCGAGCGGTATGCCCAGCGCCACGATCCAGCCGGTCTCCTGCGAACGCGTGAAGGCCGTCAGGATCTTCACGCCTTCAAGAGAAACCGTTTCGACTATGCGGTCCGAACCCTTCGCGAGGAGGTGCGGCCGCAGGGAAGCGGAGGCGGAAGTTAGCTCATTGTCATTGCGTGCTGGTACGCGCGCCACGTGATGGGCATTGCGGTCGAAGATCTAGACGATCCAGCTCTCCGGCAGATTTAGCTTCGTCAATATATCGATGAAGTCCGAGCGCGGCGGATTGAAGGCGAGGCCGTAGGCCACCTCCTCACCGCGCATCACCGGCACTTCGATCGTGAAGATCGGGCGGCTGGAAAGCCGGCTCATGAACATGTCGGAAACGTGCGGCTTCTTGGCGGTGAACACCGGTTCCATGGCGTCCAGGACGATGCGCGGCGATACCTGCTCTCCGGGAGCAGCGTTGGTATTCATCAATTGCCGGCCCGAGCGCTCACTGATCGAAATGCCCGCGCCACTTGGGATACGGCTGAGAAAACGTTCGGCCTCACCGCGGAAGGCCTCGAAGTCCCCGACTTGAAGCGCCGGGGACAGCGCCAGCACCTCGAGGGCGGCGATGCGGTTTTCCAACTCACGATCGACGGCCGCCATGGTGCTGCGCGTGATTTGAAGCACGCGTTCCTGCGCCGCCTGCTCGGCGCGGCTGTAGCCCTGCATGACGACCGCTGCCGCGAGAATCAGGACCGGCAGCATGGACCCGCCGACCAACACCAGCAGCCGCCGGCGCAGCGACGGCGTACGCGGCGACGGCTGTGCGGACGCGGCTTCGCCCGGCACCAGATCGGCCTCCAACGCTTCGCGATAGGTATCCATGGACGCGTCCCCGTGCCCGTGTGTCGGTGTAAAATCTTTAAATATGAAGGCCTTAGCGGATCGACCCTGCGCGACGTCCCATTTCCCGCGACCATGATAACGCGCAATGCGGGTGATTGTTCCCCGGGAGCACGGCTAAGTTACTCATAAGACGCCCAATTTGGGGCCCTCGCCTGCGTCGGTGCGGACGCGTATCGTCGCGAGGAATAGGGGGATCGTCCATGCTTCGCACCGTCATCGTCGCCGCGCTTCTGGCGGCATCACCCTTGATCACGCCCGCCTGCGCGCAGAGCAACCCGCCCGCGCCCAAAGCACCGGTCGCGACCGAGACCGAGCTCATTCGCCAGGCGCAGCAGCTGCTCACCGAAATTGGTCAGTACAGCGGCCCGGTCGATGGCAAGATGTCGGATGCGACGGTCACGGCCGTCAAACGTTTTCAGAACCTGCGCGGCGTCGAACCCGATGGCAAGATCACGCGGCTGCTGGTCAACATGATCGACGACGCACGGAAGCCTTGAATATGCGCGTGACCAAATCTTTGCGGCACGTCCTTGCAGGTATCGCCATGACCATTGTGGCCGGCGGCGGGCCGGCCGCAGCCGCCGACGCCAGCGACCTCGCCAAGATGCGCACGCCGGTCGCACCACAAGGGCCTGGCTGGGTCAAACTTGACGTGCCCTATGTGCCGACATCGCCGACGGTGATCGACGCCATGATGAAAGTCGCCAACGTCGGACCCGACGATATTGTTTATGACCTCGGCTCCGGCGACGGCCGCATCCCCATCGCCGCGGTGCTTCAGAACAAGGCAAAACAGGCGGTCGGCATCGAGCTCAATCCCAACCGCGTCGCCGACGCCGTTGCCAATGCGCAAAAGATGGGTGTGCAAGACCGCGTCACCTTCATTGAAGGCGATGTTTTCAAAGTCGACTTTCATACCGCTACTGTCGTGACCATGTATCTGCTCGACAACGTCAACCTGCGCCTGCGCCCGCGCATCCTGGACGAACTGGCGCCGGGTACGCGCATCGTCTCGCACCAGTTCCATATGTCTACGTGGGTGCCCGACCAAACCGTGTTCGTGAATACCGTTCCGATTCACTTCTGGGTCGTGCCCGCAAGGCTTGGCGGCCGCTGGCGCGGCGACGGCGTCTCGCTCGACCTTGACCAGCAGTTCCAGTTCGCCACCGGCATGCTTTATGCCGGCGGCACGTCGGTGAAGATCGGGCCCGAGAAGATCAATGGCACGGATTTTTCTTTCCACACCACCGTCGCGCGCGGCGGCAGCAGCGAGGCGGTGCATTTCCACGGCAGAGTTTCGGGCGACGTGCTGACCGGCACGCTGCTTCAGGGCGGCATCGCCAAGGACGTCACGCTCACGCGCAAAAATTAGCCTGAGATATATTTAGGTATTGACCTAAGTATTGCGCCGATATAGTTAGGTATATGCCTAACAAACAACCCCGCCTCGACGATGTCTTTCACGCCCTCAGCGATCCGACGCGCCGGGCTGTACTCGCGCGCCTTTGCCAGGGACCGGCGGCGGTCTCGGATCTGGCCGCGCCGTTCCGCATGGCGCTGCCGTCCTTTGTGCAGCATCTCAGTGTGCTCGAGAAAAGCGGGCTGATCACTTCGACCAAAAAAGGCCGCGTGCGCACCTGCGAGGTCAAGCCCCAGGCGCTCGACGCCGCCGAAACCTGGCTGTCGGCGCAACGCACGCTCTGGGAGCGCCGCTTCGACCGCCTCGACGCCTACGTCAAAACCCTCGCCACGGAAGACACCCCATGACGCGCCCCGACTCGTTTCTGCCCCCGCCCGATCCACGCCTCGATCTCGTCATCGAGCGCGACCTCGATGTGCGCCCCAGCCTGATCTGGGCGGCCTGGACGATGCCGGCCCATCTGCAGCACTGGTTCTGTCCGCGCCCCTATGTCATCTCCGACTGCGAAATCGATCTGCGTCCCGGCGGCATCTTCCGCTTCGTCATCCGTTCGCCGGAGGGCCATGACATGCCGCATATCAATTGTTACCTCGACATTGTCCCGGAACGGCGGATCGTTTGGACCAACGCCCTTTTGCCCGGGTACCGTCCCGTGCGGCCCAACTTCCTGCCGCACACGGCGGCCTTCTCCATCGAACCCTCGGGGGCCGGCACCCATTACACAGCCCGCGCCATTCACAAGGACGAAGCCGGCCGGCAGAAACATGACGAAATGGGATTTTACGAAGGCTGGGGTACCTGCATCGACCAGCTCGCCGAATACGTCAAAAAGCAGTCACAATAACGCGATAGGTCCCATCAGCTCCTTCGTGGGGATTTGCGAACCTCCCCCAGGCGCGCTACACTTTGGCAACGCCACGTTTGGGAGGACCGTCATGACATTACCGCTGCGTTCGCTTTTTTCCGGTTTAGCTCTTGCTCTTGTTCTCGCCGGCCCTGCCGTCGCAGGACCGACCGAAGACGCCGAAGCGGCCTATGCCTTGGATCAAAAGGGCGATTACGCCGGCGCGATGAAGCTCTATCAGAGCGCAGCGCTCGGCGGGAACGCCTACGCCATGTACTCGATCGGCCTCATCTACTTCGACGGCAAGGGCGTGGACCGCAGCTACGTCCAGGCCCTGAAGTGGTACAAACAGGCCGCCGATAAGGGTTATCCGCAAGCCCAGCACGCCTACGGCGCGATGCTGGAGCAGGGCCAGGGAATCAAGAAGAACCTGGGCGAAGCCGTCAAGTTCTACACCTTGGCCGCCAACCAGGGTTACTTCCTGTCCCAGAACGCGCTGGGCGTGGCCTACACCACGGGCGGCGACGGCGTGATGCCGGACACCGCGCAGGCCTACAAGTGGTTCAGCCTCGCCGCGAAGGAAGATGCCTCCGCCGGCAGCCGCGCCGCGCGCCTCAAGGGCCGTCTGAAGCCCGAGCAGCTCGCCGAGGCCGACAAGCAGATCAAGGATTTCAAGCCGAAGAAGTAAGCGGCTTTCACAGTTCACGACAGCTCCGCCGGTGGCCGCCAGCCACCGGCGGTTTGCTTTTGGGGCACCCGCGGCTTCGCGATATGCTGCCTCACATCCTTCGCAGGAGCCCTCATGCTCAAGCTCTACTTCCATCCTCGCTCGTCTTACTCGCGCCGCGTGCGCATCGCGCTCATCGAGAAGAAGATCGCTTATGAGGAGGCCGTCCTCGAGATGGCCAAGGGCGAACATAAGGCGCCGGAGTACCTCGCGCTCAACCCTTACGGCCGCGTGCCGACCATCACCGAAGACGGCCTCGTGCTTTATGAGTCGACGGCGATCCTGAACTACCTTGAAGCCACGCGCCCGACACCGCCACTGGTGCCCGCCGATCCTAAAGGCCGCGCCCTGGTAGACATGCACATGAAGCTCTGCGACATCCAGCTCGGCCGCTGGACCAGCGTCGTCGTCTTTCCGCGCCGGTTCGTACCGAAGGAGAAGTGGGACGTCCCCGCCATGGACGCGGCCATGGTCGAGATCAACAAACACATCGCCGCGCTCGAGACGCAACTGACCGGCAAGCAATATCTCGTCGGCGAGCAGTTCACGCTGGCCGACATCTGCTATCTCACCCTTCTCTACTTCCTGCCGGTGATGGAAATCACACCGCCGCCCGCCGTCGCCGCTTGGCTGGACCGCCTGCTGACGCGCCCGAGTGCGCTTGCCACCCAACCCGACAGGTAGGAGCGCGTTTGGTGAGCGAAGGCCGGGTTCTTTATGAGGCGAAAGACGGCGTCGCCGAGGTCGTGTTCGACCGGCCCGAGGCGCGCAACGCCATGACCTGGACGATGTACGACGGCCTCGCCCAGGCCTGCGAGAACATCGCGACGGACGTGGACGTGCGTGTGGCTGTGTTCCGCGGGGCCGGCGGCGAGGCGTTCATCGCCGGCACCGACATCAGCCAATTCACGACTTTCAAAGATGCCGAGGACGGCATCGCGTACGAACGGCGCATCGATGCAGTGGTCGAGACCCACGAGGGCCTCGCCAAACCCACCGTCGCGGTCATCGATGGCTGGGCGACCGGCGCGGGCATCGTCATCGCGGCGTCGTGCGATTTCAGGATCTGCACGCCGACGGCGCGCTTCGGCGCACCCATCGCGCGCACGGTTGGCAATTGCCTGTCCATCGGCAACGTCGCGCGGCTGATGGCGCACTTCGGCCCGGCGCGCACCAAGCGCATTCTGCTGCTCGCGGAAATGATCGATGCGGATGAGGCCTTGGCGTGCGGCTTTGTCGAAGCCGTCGTGCCGCGAGAAGCGCTCGATGAAAAAGTAGCGGCGCTGTGTGCGAAGCTGAAGGGTCATGCGCCGCTGACCATGCGCGCCGCCAAGGAAGCCGTGCGCCGCACGATCCTTGCCGGCTTACCCGTGGCCGACGATCTCATCCGCCTGTGCTACGGCAGCGCCGATTTCAAAGAGGGCGTGAGTGCGTTCATCGCCAAGCGCAAGCCGACCTGGCGCGGACGCTAAACAAACCGTTTTTGGATTATGGCGCGGGAAGCTACGGCCGCGGAAGGCGGCCTTATTTTTGAATCGCGGGCAGCGCGGGTGTTTCGGACGCGGGCAGTTCCGCATCGACCGCGTCGAGCCAGGCTTCGAGGTTTTCGCGCAGCGCTTTGGACTGCACGAGCGGTTGAGTCTGGCGCTGCAGGGCATTGAGCCAGGTCGACAGATCGAGGGGCGCCGTCATGGTGCGCGCGGGCATCGTGCGCTGGCGCATGATGTCGTCGACGATCAGCGTCAGCGACACTTCCGGCAATGTGGTCACGGTCTCGAACTGAATGCCCATGGGGCGTGGCTCCGTTGTGGAGCTCAACTGTCGCGCCCAAATAGTTAATTTCCTCCTAAATCATATGGTTTCTCGAGCCCTTAGCAGGACCGCTTGACTCTGGGTCTGATGAGAACAAATATAGAACATTCCGGACATTGTGGACCTTGCCGTCATGGCCAAAACCCCTGCAAAGGCGGCCGATCTTGCCGCTTTGCGCCAGCGAATCCGCCAGCTTGAGCGCTGTGGCGGGGCCGGCAAGGCCGCCACCACCGCCTTGCCGCTGCTGCCGCAGATCGATGCGCTCTGGCCCGAGGGCGGCCTGCCCTTGGGCTGCCTGCACGAGGCCCGCAGCGACGGCAGCCTCGCCGGCCATGCCGTGCTGTCGGCCTTTGCCGGATCCATAGGCGGGCGTCTAGGCCTTGTCCTGTGGTGTGCCCGGCGCAGCGATGCCCACGGCAGCCATCTCTATGCGCCGGGCCTTGTCCAGGCCGGATTGCCGGCGGCGAGGCTGCTGGTGGTCACCGCCGCCTCCGACGCCGCACTCCTGGCGGCGATGGAAGAAGGGCTCGCCCATCCGTTCCTGGGCTGCGTCGTTGGTGAGATCGAGCGCCTCTCCCTCACCGCCAGCCGCCGCCTGCAGCTCGCCGCCGAGAAATCGGGCGTCACGGCCATCACATTGCGCCCGTCGCCGCGGGCCGCTGAGGGGGGCGTGGCGGCAGCCAGCCGCTGGCGCATCACCACGCACCCGTCCGCCCCGCACGCCATCCCCGAAGCCGGCAAGGCGCGCTGGCGGCTTGAACTCCTCCAGGCGCGCTCGGGCGCGGTTGGAGACTGGATTGTCGAGGCTCCCGATGCGCAAGGTCATCTCGGTTTTTCTGCCCGCGTGGACAATGGATTTGCGCAGGCGCGCCCAGAGCCGCGCGTCTTCGCCCGCCGCGCCGGATAAACCCTTCGTCACCGCCGCGACGGACGGGCGCGCCCGCACTGTCGTCGCCGTGAACGCCGCGGCCGCCGCGCGCGGCATCGTGCGCGGCATGGCGCTGGCCCGGGCGCGGGTGATCGATCCCGCGGTCGAGGTCGAACCCGCGCGGCCCAAAGCCGAAGCACGCACGCTTTTCCGCCTCACCGTGCAGATGCTGCGCTACAGCCCTTTGGTCGCGCCCTCTCCCCCCGATGGCTTGTGGATCGACGCCACCGGCGCGGCGCACCTCTTCGGCGGCGCAGCGGCCATGGTGGACAAGATCGTGCGCCGTCTCCAAGGCGAAGGCCTCACGGCGCGCGCCGCCATGGCCGTCACGCCCGGCGCTGCCTGGGCCTGGGCGCGTTATGGCAGCGGCGGCGTTCTTGAGGACACCGCCGCGCTGAATGCGCTGCCGCTCGCGGCGCTGCGGTTGCCCGGCGAGACCGTCCAGGCTTTGCGCCGCCTCGGCCTCAAGCGCATCGCCGATCTCAAAGGCCTTCCGCGCGCGACGATCCCGCAGCGCTTCGGCCCCGACGTGCTGCTGCGTCTCGACCAGGCGTTGGGTGGTGCGTTCGAGCCCATCGATCCGATCCTGCCGCCGCGCGCGCGCCGCCAGCGCCTGGCCTTCGCCGAGCCCATCGCCACGCCCGAGGATCTGGCACGCACCATCCTCCGCCTCACCACCGATCTTTGCGACGACCTGGACAGGGCCCAGGACGGTGCCCGGCAATTCGATCTTGTCTTTGCGCGCATTGACGGCGGCATTGAACCCATTCGCCTGCGCTGTGCCCATCCGACGCGCGATGCGGGGCACATCGCCAAGCTGCTCACCGCCAAGCTGGAGAACGTTGATCCTGGCTTCGGCATCGAAGCGGCGACACTCACCGCGCTCAAGATTGCGCCGCTCGCGCCGCGCCAGATCGACACCAACGGCGGCACGGTGACCGAGAGCGATTTCGGCGCGCTGGTCGACCGGCTGGCCAGCCGCGTCGGCGTGCGCAACGTCTTTCGCCTCGCCGGGGTCGCCAGCGAGCTGCCCGAACGCGCGGCCGTGGCGGCATCGCCGATGCGCTCCCCCCAGAATCAGTGGCCGGCGCACTGGCCGCGTCCCGCGCGCCTGCTCTCGCCGCCCGAGCCCGTGTACGTGATCGCGCTTCTGCCCGACTATCCGCCCGCCACCTTCCGCTGGCGCGACCGCAGCCACAGTGTACGCATCGCCGACGGACCCGAACGCATGTTCGGCGAATGGTGGCGGGATGCGCGCGAAGTGGGTGAACAGCGCGACTATTTTCGCGTCGAGACCGAGAAGGGCGAACGCTACTGGCTGTTCCGTACCAGCCGCCCGGGCGCGAACGCAGTCTGGTTCATGCATGGGGTATTTGCATGACGCGCTACGCCGAACTGCAGGTCACCAGCAATTATTGCTTCCTCGAAGGGGCCTCGTATCCCCGCGAGCTGGTCGCCGCAGCGAAAGCGCTGGGTCTGGATGCCATCGCCATCACCGACCGCAACAGCCTCGCTGGCGTCGTCAAAGCGCACGACGCCGCGACGCAGGCGGGCTTGCGCCTGATCGTCGGCTGCCGCCTCGATCTCGCGGACGGTAACAGCGTGCTTTGCTATCCCGAGGACCGCGCCGCCTACAGCCGTTTGACGCGGTTGCTGACCCTCGGCAAACGCCGCGCCGCAAAGGGTGACTGCGTCCTCCATTACACCGACCTAGTGGAGTATGGCGAGGGTCAGGTCTTCATCGCCCTCGCCGACGAGGCCACACCCGAACTGCGCACGTTCCTCGAAAAACTGCGCACCGACTTTCCGCGCCAGAGCCATCTCGCACTCACGCGCCGCTTCCGCCCGCAGGAGAGAGCGCGCTTGGATGCGCTTGCAGAGCTTGCGCGAACGGTGCGTGTGCCCACCGTGGTCACGAACGATGTGCTCTATCACGTGCCCGAGCGGCGTATTCTACAGGACGTGCTCACCTGCATCCGCCGTGGCAAGACCATCGACGAGCTGGGCTACGAGCGCGAGCGGTCCGCCGACAGATTCCTCAAAGCGCCCGATGAAATGGCGCGGCTGTTCGCCGCCACTCCCGAAGCCGTCGCACGCAGCGCCGAGATCGCCGCACACTGCCGCTTCTCGCTCACGGAATTACAGTACCAATACCCCGACGAGCGCCTGATCCCCGGCCTCGATGCGCAGCAAGCCTTGGTACGCCTGACCTGGGAGGGCGCGAACGGCCGCTATCATGGCGCTGTGCCGGATAAAGTGCGCGTGCAGCTCGATAAGGAGCTCGCGCTTATCGCCGATCTCAAATACGCGCCCTACTTCCTCACCGTCTGGCGCATCGTCAACTTCGCGCGTTCAATCGGTATTCTCTGCCAAGGCCGGGGCAGCGCCGCCAATTCGGCGGTGTGCTTCTGTCTCGGCATCACCGAGATCAATCCCGCGACCTCCGACGTGCTGTTCGCGCGCTTCATCAGCGCCGAGCGCGGCGAGCCGCCCGATATCGACGTCGACTTCGAGCACGAGCGCCGCGAGGAAGTCATCCAATGGATCTATAGGACTTACGGCCGCGACCACGCCGCGCTTACCGCAACGGTGGTGCACTACCGCACGCGCCGCGCCGTGCGCGAGGTCGGCAAGGCGCTGGGTTTGACTGAAGACATCACCGCCGTCATGGCCGGCTCGGTCTGGGGCTGGTCCGAAGACGGCGTCGAACGCGAGCGCGCAAAAAGCCTCGGCCTCGACCCCGACGACTGGCGCCTGTGGCTGACGCTGAAACTCTCGCGCGAGATCACCGGCTTTCCGCGGCATCTGTCGCAGCACCCCGGCGGCTTTGTCATAACCCACGACCGTCTCGACGATCTCGTGCCGGTGGAGAACGCCACCATGCAAGAGCGCACGGTCATCGCCTGGGACAAGGACGACATCGAGGTCCTCAAGATGATGAAGGTCGATGTGCTCGGCCTCGGCATGCTCGGCTGCCTGCGCCGCGCCTTCGACCTGTTGCGAGAGCACAAAGATAGAGATCTGACGGTCGCGACGCTCCCGGACGAGGATCCCGTCGTCTACGACATGCTGTGCAAGGCTGATAGCATCGGCGTCTTCCAGGTCGAAAGCCGCGCGCAAATGAACATGCTGCCGCGCCTTCGCCCCCGCACCTTCTACGACCTCGTCATTCAAGTGGCCATCGTCCGGCCCGGCCCGATCCAGGGCGACATGGTTCATCCGTATCTGAAGCGACGCGCCGGGACTGAAGACGTGGTCTACGCCCTTCCACAGCTCAAACCGGTTCTGGAAAAGACTCTTGGCATACCTCTGTTCCAGGAGCACGCCATGAAGATCGCCATCGTCGGCGCGGGTTTCTCGGACAGCGAGGCCGACCAGTTGCGCCGCGCCATGGCGACCTTCCGCAACGACGGCAAAGTCTCGAATTTCCGCGAGCGATTCATTTCAGGAATGCTCGCGAACGGCTGCGACAAGGATTTCGCCGCGCGTTGCTTCAGCCAGATCGAAGGCTTCGGCACCTACGGCTTCCCCGAAAGCCATGCCGCCTCCTTCGCCATCCTGGTCTACGCCTCTTCCTGGGTGAAATGCCATCACCCCGAGGTCTTTCTCGCTGCCATCCTCAACGCCCAACCGTTGGGATTCTACGCGCCAGCGCAGCTCATCGCCGATGCACGCGCGCATGATGTCTTGGTCCTACCCATCGACATCAATCACAGCCGCTGGGATTGCACATTGGAGAAGCAGCCGGACGGATCCTTTGCCGTGCGCCTCGGTTTGCGCATGATCAAAGGCCTGCATGAAGACTCCGCCGCGCTGCTGGTGGCCGCACGACATGGGCCCTACCAGAGTCTTGAAGAAGTCTGGCGGCGCACGGAAATGCCGCTGCGCTGCCTCGAACTGCTCGCCGACGCCGATACGTGTAGTTCAGTCGGCATCGACCGCCGCCAGGCTTTATGGTGCGTGCGCGGACTATCGAAACCCTTGCCGCTGTTCTCCGCCGCGGCTGCAGCCGAGCGCAGCGAACCCAGCGCGGCGCTGGCGCCGCTCAGCGCCGGCGAGAACGTAGTGCAGGACTACACGAGCCTTTCCTTCACGCTGCGCGCCCATCCGGTCTCCTTCCTGCGCGCTGAGTTGCGACGCGCGCGCTGGGGTACGCTTGGCGATCTGCGCGCCAAGAAGGATGGCGATTTCGCCCGTATTGCCGGCCTCGTGCTTGTGCGTCAGCGGCCGGGCTCGGCCAACGGCATTGTATTCATCACTTTGGAAGACGAGACCGGCGTCGCCAATCTCGTGGTCTGGCCGAGCTTCTTCGAAGCCAACCGCGCGGTGGTGATGACCAGCCGCTTGCTCGCCTGCGAAGGCCGGGTGCAGCGCGAGGGCGAGATCATTCATATCGTCGCGCAGAAGCTGGTCGATCTGACCGGCTGGATGCACCGCATCGGCGATGCGGATTTAGAGAGAGCTGAAAAGACTGACGCGCAGGCACATCCGCGCCTGCGCGTCAAAAGCCGAGACTTTCACTAAGCCAGAGCGGGCGGGCGTTAGCCCTTGGCGCTCCAGGAATCGCAGTGGCCCGTCTCGTTGGCCGGGCCGGTGAAGATCATGCAGTCGCCGCAACCGTCGCCCTTGGCGGTGAAGAAGCCGCACTTCGAGCAGGTCATCGCCGGGTCCTTGCTCATCTCCGTGTAATTCAGCGATTCACGGATGCTGCGTTGACCACTGTCCATGGCGTTGACGTCGGCGCACACCTTGTCGCCGGCCTGCGCCGCTTGAACGGTCGCCGCCGCAACCAAAACTCCGCCCAGCGGAAGCGCAACGCCCCGCTCAAGCAATTTACGCCGCGTCATATTGTCGTTCGACATCTGCTGCTGTCCTTCCCTTGAATTGCCCGCCCCGGCACCGGCCGGAGACAGCGACTAATTCAGCTTCATTCAATGTCCGTTTGATGGCGATCCGAAGGCCCGGATTAGGCTATTTCGTAGCTCTTGCCGGACTGTCCCCCCCGTATCGCCCCTGGGATCATACACCGCTCCGGCGAACCGGGGATGGAGGCCATTGTAACAACTGAAGAATCCGGCAACAACCGCCTTAGATGCCAAATTCAGACGGCTGGGGGACCTCACCCAACCGTGATGGCGGACTTTTCGCCTTTGCCCATTCCAACCTGATGAAAATATTGGGCGTTTATATTATTTCGAGGCGATATAAATTCTTGTATTGAAACGCAAGGCTGGGCACAACACCCCAACTTTCCAACGCCCTTAACCTCGAACATGCGCGCCCCCGTTACCATGACCCAGGCGAAGCCCCTTCCGCTGCGAAAACAGCAAAAAAATTATACGCGCCAAAGGCTTCTGCAGGTGTCCCGCGAGCTGTTCGTCATGCACGGCACCCACGGCACCGGCATTGACGACATCGCACGCGCGGCCGGCACCTCCCGCGCCACGGTCTACACCCACTTCACCGGCAAGCCGGACATCATCCGCGAGTTGCTGGCCGATATGTGGGACCGGGGACTCGCCCGGGCCGAGGATTTCGACGCCCTGCCGGACGTCTCAGCCCCCAGAGTGCGGGCCTGGCTGGAAGAGGTGCTTGCGGGCTGGGATAACTACGCCGACAGCACAAAAGTAGTGCTCCGCGACATGCCCGCTGACGCCCAGGCCGAGTGCCAGACCCGTATCGAGGCCCAGGCCGCCGCCCTCGTCGCCACCCGCAAGAAATGGATGCATTTCACCGAAGACGAGGCCCGCCGCCGCGCCTTCCTGCTGCTACAACAGCTTCACCGCAGCCTCCTGGCTTGGTACTACGGCGGCTGGCAGCAGGACCGTGAGGCCCTGATTGCCACATTGACCGACATATGGTGTGCGACGCTGCAACCGCAGCGTTGAGGTGAACTTCCAAAGATGCCACTCGTCGCCATTCTGCTGTGCACATATCAGGGCGAGGAGTTTCTTCCCGCCCAACTGAATTCCATTGCCCGGCAGACCCATTCGCACTGGAAGGTCTGGGCCTCCGACGACGGCTCGCGCGACGGGACGCTCGGAATTCTCGCGCAATACCGTAAGGAGTGGGGCGAGGCCCTGCTCAGCGTGCTGCCCGGCCCGCGCCAAGGCTTTGTCGCCAACTTCCTGTCGCTGGTGTGCAATCCGGGCGTCCACGCCGACTACTTTGCTTATGCCGACCAGGACGATCTGTGGGAGGCCGACAAGCTCGAACGTGCCGTGGCGTGGCTGGCCACTGTGCCCGCCGGCCAGCCGGCGCTGTACATGACGCGCACACGTCTGATCGACGAGAGCGGCAAGGACATTGGATACGCGCCCTTGTTCACCTCGAAGCCGCCGACCTTTGCCAACGCCATCGTGCAGAACATCGGCGGCGGCAACACCATGGTCTTCAACGCCGCCGCGCGCGATGTCATCGCCGCCGGCACGAAGGACACCGGCATGGTGGCCCACGACTGGTGGTCTTACATGCTGATCACCGGTGCGGGCGGCGTGGCCCACTACGACACTTATCCCAGCGTCAGGTATCGCCAGCACGGCGCCAACGTGCACGGCAGCAATGCCGGCCTTCTGAACCGCCTGTGGCGCGCGCTTCTGGTCTTCGGCGGGCGCTTCCGCAGCTGGAGCGACCGGAACATCAAAAGCCTCGCGCCGGCGCGCGACCTCCTGACCCCGGAAAACCAGCAGATCTTCGACAATTTTAATGCCGCGCGCCGGGGCCCGCTGTCGGCGCGGCTTCTGGCGTTAAGACGGTCCGGCGTGCATCGCCAGGGCTTTGTCGATAATATCGGCCTCTACGTCGCGGCGCTTTTCAACAGGCTTTAAATAATGACAATTTTGGTGACGGGCGGCGCCGGTTTCATCGGCGCTAATTTCGTGATTGATTGGATTGCGGCGGGCGGCGAGCCCGTCCTCAACTATGACAAACTCACTTATGCCGGCAATCTCGAGAACCTGGCGTCGCTCAAGGGCAACAACCGCCACGTCTTCGAGCAAGGCGACATCGGCAACTTCGAACACGTGCGCAAGGTCCTCGCGCAGCACCAGCCGCGCGCGGTGCTGAACTTCGCCGCCGAATCCCACGTCGACCGTTCCATCGCTAGCCCAGGCGCCTTCATCGACACCAACATCGTGGGCACCTACCGCCTGCTTGAAGCAGTGCGCGCCTATGCCGGCGAGCTCAGCGCCGCCGACAAAGCGGCGTTTCGTTTCCTGCACGTCTCGACCGATGAAGTTTACGGCTCGCTCGATGCCAAGGCACCGGCCTTCACCGAAGAACATCCGTACCAGCCCAACAGTCCCTACTCGGCCTCGAAGGCGGCGTCGGATCACCTCGTGCGCGCCTACCATCACACCTATGGCTTGCCGGTGGTGACTACGAACTGTTCGAACAACTACGGGCCTTATCAGTTTCCGGAGAAGCTGATTCCCTTGATGATCCACAACGCGCTCGTCGGCAAACCGCTGCCGGTTTACGGCGATGGCCAGAACGTGCGCGATTGGCTCTATGTCGGCGACCACTGTACCGCCATCCGCGCGGTACTGGAGCGCGGCGCGCTTGGCGAGACGTATAACGTCGGCGGCTGGAACGAGATGAAGAACATAGATGTCGTCCACACGCTGTGCGACATCCTTGATGCCGAGAAGCCCAAGGACGTGTCGTACCGCAAGCAGATCACCTTCGTCACCGACCGTCCCGGCCACGACCGGCGCTACGCCATCGACGCGCGCAAGATCGACAAGGACATCGGCTGGAAGCCCAAGGAGACCTTCGAAACCGGCATCCGCAAAACCGTGCGCTGGTATCTCGACAACCAGTCCTGGGTGAAGAATGTCACCAGCGGCGCATATCGCGACTGGGTCACGGCCCAATACAAATGAAGATCCTCCTCCTCGGCGCCAACGGACAGGTGGGCTGGGAACTCCGGCGCGCACTGGCGCCGCTTGGAAACATCACGGCGCTGGGGCGCACGGGCGCGGATCTCGCCAACCTCGAAGGCCTGCGCGGGATCGTGAGCACGGCGCGCGCCGATGTCATCGTCAATGCCGCCGCCTATACCGCCGTTGATAAAGCCGAGACCGAACGCGATCTGGCCACGCGCATCAATGCTACGTCCGTGGGTGTGATGGCGGAAGAAGCGAAGAAAAGCGGCGCGCTCGTCGTGCATTACTCCACCGACTACGTCTATGACGGCACGAAGAGCAGTTCGTATGTGGAGACGGACACGACCAATCCGCTCTGCCACTACGCCGCCACAAAGCTCGCCGGCGAGGACGCCATTCGCGCCGCGGGCGTGCGTCATTTGATCTTCCGCACCAGTTGGGTCTATGCGCCGCGCGGACATAATTTCCCGCGCACCATGCTACGCCTCGCCGCAACGCGAAAGCAGCTGACCGTCGTGGCCGATCAGACCGGCGCGCCGACCAGCGCCGAATTGATCGCCGATGTGACGGCACAGGTTCTCGCGCGCCGTCCCGCCGACAACCTCCTCGGCACATACCATCTGACCGCCGCGGGCGAAACCACCTGGCATGCCTATGCCCGCCGCATCCTGGCGCTGGCCAAGGCCCAGGGCTTTGCGCTCCAGGCGGGGCCGGACGACGTTGCGCCTATCGCGACAGTGGACTATCCCACCCCCGCCAAACGCATTGCCAATTCGCGGCTGGCAACCGATAAGCTTAGGGCCGCGTTCGGTTTGACCCTGCCCTCCTGGGACGCAAACCTCGACCGCTTTCTCGCCGAACTTCCACCTGAAGGATCTAAATGAACACCGCTTCCCGACGCAAAGGCATCATCCTCGCGGGCGGCGCGGGTACACGGCTGCATCCGGCGACCTTGGTCGTCTCCAAGCAGCTGTTGCCGGTTTTCGATAAGCCGATGATCTATTACCCGCTATCGACGCTGATGCTCGCCGGCATCCGGGACATCCTGATCATCTCGACGCCGCTCGACACGCCGCGCTTCGAGCAGTTACTCGGTACCGGCGCACAGTGGGGCGTCAACTTCACCTATGCCGTGCAGCCCTCGCCCGACGGCCTCGCGCAGGCGTTCATCATCGGCGAGAAGTTCCTCGCCGGCGCCCCCTCGGCGCTGATCCTCGGCGATAACATTTTCTACGGACACGATTTGCCGCGCCTACTCGCCTCGGCGGATGCCAAACAAACAGGCGCGACAGTTTTCGCCTATCACGTCACCGACCCCGAGCGCTACGGCGTGGTCGAGTTTGATGCAGGCGGAAAAGCCATCAGCTTGGAAGAGAAGCCCAAGCAGCCGAAATCCAACTATGCGGTAACGGGGCTCTACTTCTATGACAGCGATGTTGTCGGCCACGCCAAAGCGCTGAAGCCGTCGCCGCGCGGTGAACTTGAGATCACCGACCTCAACCGCATCTATCTCGACAAGGCAGCCATGTCGGTCGAGATCATGGGCCGCGGCTACGCCTGGCTCGACACCGGCACGCACGATTCCATGCTCGAGGCCAGCCAGTTCATCGCCGTGCTCGAGCGCCGCCAGGGCATGAAGGTCGCCTGCCCCGAGGAGATCGCCTACCGCAAGAAGTGGATCGACGGCGCGCAGCTCGAAAAGCTCGCGGCACCCCTGGCCAAGAACGACTACGGCCGCTATCTGCGCAGTCTTTTGACGGAGCGCACGTTCTAATGCAGGCCACACGCCTCTCTATCCCTGACGTGCTCTTGATCGAACCCAAAGTGTTCGGCGACGCGCGCGGCTTCTTCTTCGAGAGCTACAACAAGCGCGCTCTCGCGGCGGTCATAGGCTGCGATCCTGAGTTTGTGCAGGACAATCACTCGCGCTCGGTGAAGGGCGTGCTGCGCGGGTTGCATTACCAAGTCAAGCAGGCCCAAGCGAAATTAGTGCGCGTGCTGGCCGGTGAAGTGTTCGACGTGGCGGTCGATGTCCGCAAATCGTCGCCCACCTATGGCCAATGGGTCGGCGAGATCCTTTCCGCCGAGAACAAGAAGATGATGTGGATACCCGAGGGCTTCGCCCACGGTTTCCTCGTGCTCTCGGACAGCGCCGACTTCTTCTATAAGACCACTGACTATTGGGCGCCCGCGTTTGAGCGCTGCATTACCTGGAACGATCCGACCCTGAACATCGCCTGGCCGCTGTCAGGAACGCCGTCCCTCGCGGCCAAGGATCAGACTGCGCCGAGCTTTGCCGCGGCGGAGACCTTCGACTGATGACCCGCCCGTCGGCATCGCCCGGCGAAATCGGCGCCAGCCTTTGGCGCAACCGCGCCCTGGTCACACTGCTGGCCAAACGCGAAGCGCTGGGGCGCTACAAAGGCTCGCTGCTCGGCATCGCCTGGTCGTTCCTGCATCCCCTACTGATGCTCAGCGTCTATACCTTCGTCTTCAGCACGGTGTTCAAGGCGCGCTGGACCCAAGGCGCGGACAGCAGCGGCACGACGCTGGAATACGCGCTGCACCTTTTCGCCGGCATCCTTATCTACACGCTGTTCGCAGAATGCGTGACGCGCGCGCCGGCGCTGGTGCTGGCCAACGTGAACTACGTCAAGAAGGTCGCTTTTCCGCTCGAAGTGCTGCCCTGGGTCACATTGGGCGCGGCGCTCTTTCATTTCGCGGTTGGGCTTTTCATCTGGCTGATCTTCCACACCGCCTTCTTTGGCGCACCGCCGGTGACGGCGCTGATGCTACCCTTAGTGCTGGCGCCACTCGTCCTTTTCATATTGGGGCTCTGCTGGCTGCTGGCTGCACTTGGTGTTTACTTGCGCGACGTGGGGCAGATCGTCGGTATCCTCACCTCCGCGCTGATCTTCCTCTCACCGATCTTTTACCCGATCACGGCGTTGCCCGAAGCGTTCCGCCCCTACCTCTATCTCAACCCACTGACGCCCGCCGCAGAACAAGCGCGCGCGGTGCTGATCCTGGGGGAGATGCCCGACTGGCGGATGTTCGGCATTTTCCTCGCGGTGAGCGCGCTTGTGGCCGTCTTGGGCTTTGCGTTCTTCCAGAAGACGCGCAAGGGGTTCGCCGATGTCCTCTGAACCTATCATCCGCGTTTCGAACGTCTCGAAGTGCTATCAGATCTATGATCGGCCGCAGCATCGCCTTTTGCAGAGCATCTTCCGGCGCAAGAAATACTTCCGCGACTTCTGGGCGCTGCGCGAGGTTTCGCTCGAAGTAAACAAAGGTGAAGTGCTCGGCATCATCGGCCGCAACGGCGCCGGCAAATCGACATTGCTTCAGGCGATCTGCGGCACGGCGACGCCCACAAGCGGCACCATCAACGTTAAAGGCCGCGTCGCCGCGCTGCTGGAGTTGGGCGCCGGCTTCAATCCGGAATTCTCCGGCCGCGAGAACGCCATCCTCAACGCCGCCATCCTCGGCATGACGCAGGCTGAGATCGACGCCCGCCTGCCGGACATCATTGCCTTCGCCGAACTGGCCGAGTTCATCGATGAACCGGTGAAGACCTATTCGAGCGGCATGTTCGTGCGCCTGGCCTTCGCCGTCGCCATTCACGTCAGCCCTGACATTCTGGTGATCGACGAGGCGCTGGCCGTGGGCGACCTCGCCTTCCGCAACAAGTGCATCGAGCGTATTCAGAAACTCATGGCCGGCGGCGTGACGATCCTGTTCGTCACCCACGATATCAGCACGTTGCAGCTCCTGTGCTCGCGCGTGGTTTGGCTCGATCACGGTCAGATCAAATCCATCGGCGATCCGGTGCGCGTTTCGCAGGACTACTACGCCGATATGCTCGGCAGCAAAGCGCCGCCGGTCCCGGTGCAAGACATGCTGATGCAGCAGGACACGGGCAAAGCCACCTTCACCGATGTGCGCATCAAGGGCGCCGTCGACAACGAGTTCGCGCCCGGCCAGACGCTGGAGATTGTTTTTGCCGTGCAAGCGAAAGAGGATTTAGGCCCGGTTGTTTTCAACGTCAGCATTTACCGCAGCGACGGCGACTGGGTCATCGGCCAAACCAGCCGCGATGTGGGCAAATACTGGAAGGCACCCAAGGCCGGTGAAACCCGAGGTGGCTCCGTGCGGTTTGCGCCCTTGTCCCTGGCGCCCGGCGAGTACCGCGTTGCGGTGGGTGCCTGTTCGGCCGACTATACGATATGCTATGCCCTCACCGACTTGACGATGAGATTTGCGGTGCGCGCGCCCTATCCGACATGGGGCAAGTTCATTCATCCCTGCGAGTGGCTCGGCAATGACGCCTGATTCAGCGAACCAGAGAGCCGGTCACGCTTGCCCGGTCTGCGGCGACGCCGGCCAGATCGCGCATCTCTGCCGCGTCGATGGCGCGGATGTGTACACCTGCAAGACCTGCACCGCCGACCACGTTTACCCGCCGCCCAGCGCGCAAGCCCTGAAGGCCTACTACGACCGAGAATCCTGGTTCGAAGGCGGCGAGAAAGGCGGTTACCAAAATTACGATGCGCAGACCGCGCCCGGTCAGATCGACCCCATCCTCGCCCAGTTCGCGGGGCGCGAGGGGCTGTCGATCCTCGATGTCGGCTGCGGCTACGGCACGCACCTCGCCGCCGCCGCAAAGGCCGGTTGGAAATGTTTTGGTGTCGAGCCCTCGGCACACGCGCGCAAGGTGGCGCAGGAACGTCTCGGCGGCGCGGCTTACGTCGTTGGAGACGTGAGCGAACTCATCCCGCACGAATTCGATGTCGTGCTCATGCTCGACGTCGTCGAACACCTGCCCTCACCCTATCCGACCCTCTATCAATTGTTCTCTATCGGCGCGATCACCGCCAAGACCACGGCGGTCATCTCCACGCCCAACGCCGGATCGGCCGCCGCAAAACGCGATCCCGCCGCGTGGGATTACCGCCATCCCGCCTCGCATCTCGTACACTACACCGGCGATGCGCTTCGGCTTCTCTTGAAGCGCCTGCACTTCACAAGTGTCGATGTGCGCGGCACCGTTCCGGATGGAACCGATCTCTCCGCCAGCGCCGGCCTGATGGTGACGGCGCGCGGCAGCGACTTTGCCGAATTCATGCGCGAGCGTTATGTGCCGGGCACCTGGTCGAGGCTGGCCGAATACGAGCACCTGCCGCGCTATGCGCTCGCTAAGACCCTGGCGGCGGGAAAGACCATCCTCGACTTCGGCTGCGGCACCGGCTACGGCGCGGCACTCGTGTCGCAGGTGGCCAAGCACGTCACCGGCCTCGACATCGACGCCGCCGCGCTGAACTGGGCGCGCGAGAACCACAAGAGCCCTCGTCTCGATTTCCAGCGTCACTGCGATCTCGGGGCCACGTTGCCGGCGGCGTCCTTCGACATGGTCACCTGTTTCGAGATGATCGAACACGTCGATCACGCCACACAAAAGGCCACGGCCGCGAGCATCGCGCGCCTGCTGAAAGACGACGGCGTGCTGTTGATTTCCACACCCAATCCGGCGGTCACAGCGCTCTACGGCGCGAACCCCTACCACATCCGCGAAATGAACCAGGCTGAGTTCCGCGAACTTCTCAGCCCGCATTTCCCGCACATCAATATCCTGCGCCAGTTCGTGCGCGTCGGCGTTGCCCTCGACCAGGAGAATGATGGCGACAAGCTTGAGTCCGGTGTCGTCGGCGAGCACACCGATGAAAGTACCAACCCGATGGCGTTCATCGCGCTGTGCTCGCGCAAAGCCCTTCCGCCGGTACCGGCGCGCGTGCTGTTCGATCCGGACACCGACTACGTCGGTCAGTTCATGGCCAAGGAAAAAGCGATCGCCAGCGCGCGTCTCCGCGCCTACGTGCAAGGCGAATTCGTCCAGAGTCTGACGGATCAAGTTCGGCGCGTCGCGAGTCAGCGCGATACAGCGCGGAACAACTTGCACGACAGCCTAGGCCGCCTCGACACGACACAGCGGTCACTCGACTCATTTACGCAGCGCCTCATGAGCCGCGAGCAGGAATTGATCGATCTCGAGGACCGCCGCGCGCGGGAGGCCGTCGCCGCCGGCAACGCCCTGATCAACAAACAGAACGAGCTCGATGCTCTGGCCCGCGAGCGGGAAGCTCTGGTCCGCCAGCGGGAAGCTGAGCTGAACAGCCCGCGCTTCCTCGCCCGCCGCCTCAAAGAGGTGATTGGCGCGCGCCTTCGCGCGAAGTTCAAAGGCAAGCCGTGATGCAGGATTGCGTGCACGCGGCCGGGCAGAGCGCGCCCGGGGTTAGTTCCACCTACGCTTGCTCGCTGGTCATCCCCACCAAGGACGCCGGCCCCCTATTCAAGCGCGTTATCGCCGGCTTGCAGGCGCAGACCTGTTGGAAAGAGGTCGAATTCATCATCGTCGATTCCCAATCGAGCGACGATACGGTCGAAGTGGCGCGCGCCGCCGGGGCCACGGTTTTCGAGATTCCAGCCGCCGAATTTAATCATGGAGCCACGCGCGACTTTGCCGTCGGCCAGGCCGGCAGTAATAATGTCGTGCTGATGGTGCAGGACGCGGTGCCCGACAATCCGCGCACCATCGAAATGCTTGTGGCGGCGCTGCAGGAAGTCAATGTGGCCGGTGTCTATGCCCGCCAAATCCCGCAGCCCGATGCCGACGTCATCACCGCGCGCAATCTCAACATGCACCTCACCGGGCGCATGGAGCGCGACAGTCACAAGATTGCGAGCTTGGCCGCCTATGAGGCCATGACGCCCATGGAGAAGTACGTCTTCTGCAATTTCGACAACGTCTGTTCGGCGCTGCGCAAGGACGTGTGGGAATTGGAGAAATTCGGGCGCTGCAGTTTCGGCGAGGACATCGATTGGGCCGAACGTGTGCTCAAACGCGGCTACAAGGTCGTATACGAACCCGCCGCCGCCGTGGTGCACTCCCACGACCGGCCCATGGAATACGAGTACAAACGCGCTTACGTCTGCCACCGCAAGCTTGTAAGCCAGTTCGGTTTGCGCATCTTTCCGACCTATAAGTCCGTGCTCAATGGCTGGTACCACATGACCAAGGACGACATGGGCTACATCTGGCGCACCGAACACAATTTCCGGCGCAAGATCGCCTGGCTGATCAAGATTCCGTTCCTCAACTACCTGCGCATCCTTGGCCAGTATGAAGCGGTCAAGCACATCGACGCGGGCACCGCCAAGACCGTCCGCGGCGTTTGATGAAAATCCTGCTGACCGTTCATCAGTTCTACCCGAATTACTTTTCGGGCACGGAAGTGCTGACCTACAGCACCGCCAAGGAGCTGGTTCGGCGCGGCCACGAGGTCGCGGTGCTCACCGGCTTTCCCGCGCAGCGCCAGCTCGCGGATACCGAGCGCTTCGATGAATACGATCTCGACGGCATGCAGGTGTTTCGCTTCCACCACGCCTTCGTGCCCATGGGCGAGCAGGATGTACTCACCGAGCTGGAATACGACAACGAACTGGCGGCGCAATACTTCGCCGAGATCGTGGGCCGTTTCAAACCCGACGTGATCCACTTCTTCCACCTGAGCCGCCTCGGCGGGCGTCTCATCGACGTCGCCATTGGCGCCGGCATTCCGGCCTATTACACGCCGACGGATTTCTGGTCGGTGTGCCCGACCTCGCAGCTTCTGCTGCACGGCGGCAAAGTGTGCCCCGGGCCGACCGCACATGCCGGCAATTGCGTCAAACACGTCGGCGAACTGACGCGCGGCAAGCGGGTGCGCCATGTCACACGGCTTATGCCCGATGCCGTCGCCGACCTCGCCGTCAAGATGACCGCCAACGGCACGCTGCCGGCCTACCCCTTGAGCCGCGAGATCACCGCCATGTCGCGGCGCAAGGATTTTCTGGTTACCCGTGTCAATTGGCTAAGCCGCGTGGTCTCACCCACGCGCCTGATGACCGGCGTGCTCGTGCACAACGGCGTCGACGAAAAAGTCATTGTGAACTCCGGCTACGGCATCGACACCGGCCACTACAACGCTTCGCTGGCCGCGCGCGCCGAGGGCGAGCCGCTGATCGTCGGTTTCATCGGCACGCTGGCGCCGCACAAGGGCAGCCACGTGCTGCTCGAGGCTTTCAAGCGCCTGCCCGTAGGCGCGGCGCGCCTCAAGATCTACGGCAACCCCGCCGACTTCCCCGATTATTTCACCGCGCTGCAAAAGCACGCCGGCGGGCGCGGCGATATCGAATTCTGCGGGACGTTCCCAAACCATGAGATCGCGCAGGTGATCGCCGGCCTGCATGTGCTCGTGGTGCCGTCACTCTGGTACGAGAACCATCCGCTTGTGCTTTCCTCGGCGATGGCCGCCAAGCGGCCAGTGATCTGCTCGGACTTCCCCGGCCTGGTCGAAGTGATCAAGCACGACTGGAACGGCATGTCCTTTCCGCCGGGCGATGTAGGCGCGCTGGCCGACCGCCTTGGCCGCCTGGTGAAGGAACCCGCGCTCCTCGCCCAGCTCAGCTCCAATTGCCAACCGCCCAAGTCGACTGTCGAGTACGTCAATGATCTGCTCGCGCTTTACGGCACCGGTGAGCGCCTGCCGGTTCCGGCGCACCCGGGTTTACGCAAAATTGCGCCATTGCAGCGCGGCGAGACGCAGGGCTTTCTTTCCGGCTGGGCGGTCACAGACTTTGCGGGGCCGGTCCGCGTGTCCTTGCGCGTCGGCAACGACACCCTCGGTGAGACGTCACGGTTTATGCCGCGTTTCGACGTGCGCGATGGACTCAAGCGCGGCGGCGCCGGGGTTAAGGCGAGCGCTTTTGGCTTTATACTCAAACTGCCTGAGGGTATCGACCGCGATACCGCCGAATTGGTCTGCGAAGCTCCGGGCGGGCGGGCGGTTATCACCCCCATGCGCACGCTAACCATCGGCAAAGGCGTGCATTTAGGCGGCGGTGACTACATCGCAATCGACAGCGAGCGCTTGATGTGGCAAGCGAATACGCAGCCATAATTTAGTGAGGCCCGGTTCATGCCGGCGGATGCCCAACAGCGCTGTCTCGTCCTCGGAGGTAAGGGCTTCATCGGCTCGCACCTCATCGATGCGCTGCTGCGCCGCGGCTTTGCCGTGCGCGCCTTCGACCGCGCCAACATCAAGCCGCTGAACGACGCCGCCACGGCGGCGCGCGTCGAATGGCTCGACGGCGACTTCACCAGCGAAGCCGATGTCGCCGGCGTGCTTAAGGACTGCGACATGGTTTACCACCTCGTCTCGACCACCCTGCCGCAATCGTCCAACGCCGATCCAGTATTCGACGTCGAGACCAATGTCGCCGGCAGCGTGCGCATGCTCACCCATGCCGTCAAACAAGGTGTGAAGAAAGTCATCTTCATTTCCTCCGGCGGCACGGTCTACGGCATCCCCAAGAACACACCGATCAGTGAAGATCATCCGACCAACCCTATTTGCTCCTACGGCATCACCAAGCTGGCCGTGGAGAAATACCTGCACCTATTCAGGACCTTGCACGGCCTCGACTACTCCGTCCTGCGCCTCTCGAATCCTTTCGGTGAACGCCAGCGCATCCAGGCCGCCCAGGGCGCCGTCGCGGTGTTCATGGGCAAGGTGCTGCGCGGCGAGAAGATCGAAATTTGGGGCGATGGGTCCGTGGTGCGCGACTACATCTACGTCGGCGACGCGGTCACCGCGATGGTGCTGGCGGCGGCCTACAGCGGCGATGAACGCGTGCTCAACATCGGCTCTGGCGTCGGCGTAAGCCTCAAAGAAATCGTCAATGGCATCGAAGAGGTTACCGGCAAAAAAGCGGACGTGACCTACACCGCCGCGCGCGCCTTCGATGTGCCGGTGAGTGTGCTCGACACCGCGCGCGCGCGCCGCGCGCTCGATTGGGCGCCAACGACGCCGTTCAGCGAAGCCTTACGCCGCCTGATGACCTCGATGCTGGCGGCCCCATGACAACCTTGCGCAATGCCGCGCCTATCGCTGTTCCCACGCTCTGGCTGGGCATTGCGAGCGTCGGCCTTGCGCTGGCCTGTTTCGCCACCAGCGAACCCCCCGTATGGGATGCGCTCTCTTATGTGCAGAAGGCTTATCTGTTCTGGCAGATGATCGGCGAAGGGCGCTGGGTCAATCCCTTCGACCTCGACATGACGGTGCGCCCCCCGGGCGTCATCCTGATGGCTTATCCCTTCGGCTGGTCGGACAACTATCACTGGTTCTACTTCCGCTCGTTGGCGATCCCGCTCGCGCTGCTCATCGGCGCGGTCTACATCGCCGCGTGGTCGCGCGCGCTCACACCGCGGGCAAAGTGGCTGCTGGCCGCGCTGGCCTTGGTGCTGGCCGGCATGCCGATGCTCTATCAGTTCCAGGCGAGCGACCTGCCGCTGGCCGCCAACTGGGGCCTGGTGGACGGCTTCCTCACCGGCGTCTGCGCCGTCGCTGTGGCGTCGGCGGTGCGCAGCGTGAAACAACAGTCCATCGGGTGGGCGCTGTTCGCGGCAACCATGGGCGCGCTCGGGTTCTGGATCAAGCCGGCCGGGCTGTTGTCCATGGGCCTGGTGGGCCTCGCGTGGCTGCTGCTGATGGCCGACTGCGCGCAGTGGCGATTTGCCCCGGTGTGGAATGATCCGGCGCAGCGGCGCTTCGTCACCATAAGCCTGGTGGGCGCGACGACTATTTTCGCCTTCGCCGCCGCCGTGGCCGTCACCTCAGACTATTTCTCACCCACGAATCTCGCGTTCGGGCGACGTGTGCTCGAAATCCTCGGCACCGAGTTCACCTCGCAGGTCAATGCCGCGTTCCTCGCCGGCATCCTGCGCACCAGTTTTGGCTACATCGTGCCGGTCGTTGTCGTCCTCGGGATCATCGCCGCTTTGCGCGGCCGGTTCGCGGTCGGCGGCGCCGCGGCGGCGGTCATTTCTGTTCTGGCCGGCGGCTGGTTCTGGATCGACACCGAGATTAGCCAGGTGCGCTATTTCCTGCCCTTTGGCGCGATGGCTTATGTCATCGTGATCCCTGCGCTGCTGGCGCGTGCCGAAGACATGCCCGCTACAACGGTGCGCACGGCGACGGGCGTTGCCCTGATCCCAACGCTTCTCATTACGCTCTTCCTGTTTACCTCCGCGCCAGCAGGGGCACAGCGCGCCCTGGGGATAAATCTACGCGTCGACGACTATGCCGCCGAAACCGCCCAGGCGCGCGATGCACTGCAGATGCTCAAAGACGAAGGCTCCAAAGGCACCTTAGCCTATGTCAACGGCCTGACGCCGCCGCTGCGCAGCATCCAGGCAGTGTGGGACTACAACGGCTTTGCCGAACCCAACGCGCCGCGCATCGGCGTGTTCATTCCCACCGACTGGCAGCGCAGCTCGACGCTCTATACCGAGGATCTATTGCGCTCGGGCATCCTCGTCATCGAGCCTATCGCGAACGAGGCCTCACGCCGCGCCGTGCTCGCGGGCCGCAAGGTCGACAGTGCCGAGAGCCTCACGCGGCTCATCAACGCCTGGGCGAGCGAACTCACGGCGGATGACGGCGTTGCGCCGATCTCCGAGACGCGCGTGCGTCTCTTGCGCATAGTCGATCCGGCCAAGTTCGAAGCCGCCATCGCGCGCCTGGAGCAGAGCTTCGATCTGCCCGCCGCCTACCGGGAAGCCAATCCGCAGCGCTGGTGGAGCAAGGTCGCGCTGGACGCGCGCGCCAGCGCCGCCATGACAAAGACCAACGCGGTGTTCGGCTGGCCGGCGATTCGGCGGCGACGCATACCGTGCACGCGGTCGAGATCACGCCCTACCTCGAAGGCTGGCGTGCCACCTTCTGGGTCGAGGCCGGCCCCAGCGCCGCACCCGGCGACCGCTGGGATGTGTTCGCGCATCTGATCGATGCCAAGGGCGACATCGTCGCCAACAACCAGGTAGAACTGCGTCTGATGCAAAGCCCGACGCCGGAGCAGAACATCCGCTATTACGCGGTCACCTATCCGCTGCGGCCGCCCGAGGCTGCCTCCCTGGCGTTCGGCATCTTCGATCCGACAAACAAAGGCGGGAAGTTCCTGTCAGCGGACAATGGACCGCGCGACTGGGAGAACCGGCGCGTTATCGTGCCGCTTCCTTCTCGATAACGGCGAGCAGGCGAAAGCCGGTCAGCCGCCCGATCAGCGGCGCCAGCACATTCTCAAGCGCGAGTACGGGCCGCACCAGGCCTTCGGGCAACAGGCTCCAGGGCTGGAACCCGCCAGACAACGGGTACGCAAACAGGCTCAGCCAGCTTTTTTGCACCACGCGAAATTCCGGGAACGCCGCGACGAAGCGCGCGTAGTCGCGGGTGATGAGCCGCGTCGGGATCGCTTGGCTGGCTGCGAAGGCGTCGCGGTTCGGATCGGGCGCGCCTTCATGCAAAGGATCCGTGGCAAGGCCCACGGGCTCGGGATGGATGAAGTGATAGAACGGCCAACTCAGCAGCGTGATGGCCGGCTCGACCATGATGATGCGCCCACCGGGGCGCAGCACACGCGAGGCTTCGGCGAGAAACCGGCGCGGGAATTCAATGTGGTGCAGCACATCGAACATAACAATATTATCGAACGTTCTATCCGCCACCGGGAGGAACTGCGCATCGGCGACCATGTCGAGCCATGGCGCGGGAAGGATATCGGTGGTCACGACGTCGGGCGCGAACTCCTTGAAGATGCCCGAACCGCCGCCGATCTCGAGCGCGTTCCCGGGCGCGAGCTCGGCGGCCATGCGCCGGTACAGGTCGAGATAAATCTCGCGCAGCACCGGCTTCTGGCGCCATTGACGGCCGTGCTCTGCAATTCGCGCATCGACCGCATCGCCGGCCATTAGAAGGCCTTAAGCTTGCGCCAGGCGAATATCACCATGCGCAACAAGAGCCAGCCGTGGGTGAAACGCGAAATCTGCGTTTCACCATAGGTGCGCCCGGCGTAGCGGATAGGAACCTCGACGATTTTTAAGTTGAGTTTAACCGCGCCGAAGATCAGATCGAAATCGCCAAAGGGATCGAAATCGCCGAAATAGCTGCGGTTGGCAACGATGCGTTCGTAGTCGCGCTTCCACAACACCTTCGTGCCGCACAGCGTGTCGGTGAAGCGCTGGTTGAGCAGGTACGAGAACAGGATGGCGAATGCGTGGTTAGCGATGTTGTTCAGGAAGCGCATGGCGGTGGCTTCCATCGGATAGACCAGCCTTGTCCCGTTGACGAACTCGCCACGCCCCAAGGCCAACGCGTCGTAGAACTTGCCGAGGCTTTCCGGCGGCACGGTGAGATCGGCGTCCAGGATCATCAGTACATCGCCGCGCGCGGCGGCAAAGCCCTTGCGCACCGCGTCGCCCTTGCCCTTGCCGTCCTGGCGCATGACCTTGATGTCGCGCCCGGGGTACGCGGCCTGCACACGCAGGCATTCTTCGTAGGTGTTGTCCTTGCTGTGGCCTTCGACAAAGACGATCTCGATGTCGGGCGCGAAGGCCGGCATGCGCGTCACCGCGCTCTCGATGTTACCCCGCTCGTTACGGCAAGGGACGATCACGCTCACCGACGGCAGCGTGCCGGCGACCTTTCCCCGCTGCGGGAGCGGCCGCGCGACGACGTAGTTGCGCAGGCAGAACCGGCGGATCCCGGGCAGCGTCGCGATGAAGCGGTTGATCAAAGGTCCGAGGCCCAGCAGCCGGCGCGGCACCAGCTGGCGCCATTCGCGACGCACGATCTCGTAGTCGGCGAGCACCAGCAGATTGGCGATGTCGGCGGTCGGTAGATTGTTCTGTGGCGCCTGGGGCATCTTCTGGCCGAAGACCTCGGCGATGCGCAGCAGCGGGTCCCACAGGTGTGAATAGTAGGCGATGACGATACGCGTCCCGGTCCCGGCGCAGCGGTGCAGGAGTTCGAGCAGCGCTTCGCAGTCCTCGATCAGTCCGATGGTGTCGGAGATAACAATATAGTCAAAGGGCCCGCCCAGGCGCTGCACAGCGCCCGCGTCTTCGGCGTTGGCGACGTGGAACTCATAGTCCGGATGCTTCTCGCGGGCGATGCGCACCATCTCGGCACTGAAATCGATGCCGACGCCGCGCGAAGGCTTCAGCGCCGCCAGCAACTGGCCGTCGCCGCTTCCGATTTCAAGCACACGCGCGCCTGCGGGGATGAGAAACCGCATATAATCGTAGTCTGATTCATGGAAGTAGCGGTTGCGCGCGATCCATTTGCCGCGCTCGGGCGCCAATTTGTCGAATAACGCGCGAATCGCTTCCTGGCGCGGCGTGAGTGTGACTTCGGTGATGGGGCTGGTGAGGTTCATGGGCGTCACTTCGCAGTCAACCACGTGAAGCTGCCGGGCAACACCGAGACGACGACGGCAAGGCCGAGCGTCACCGACACAAGCAGCGCATCGCCGGCAGGAACGCCGAAAAGACCCAGGCCGGTCACCATGACGCCTTCGCGCACGCCCCAGCCGTTGAGCGAGATCGGCACGGCCGCCGCAAGAATCGCCAGCGGCACGACCAGGAATGCCGCCAGCGGACTGATGGCAACACCCAGCCCCTGGGCGATCACCACGACGATCAAGACTGTATTCAAGTGGATGAGCAGCGACAGCGCGAGGCCGACAAAGCCCGCGCGGCTGCGCAGGCCATGACGCAGCCGACGTGCGAGACCTAGCACGTTGGCGACGAAGGGACGCTCGGTCAGCGACAACGGCAGCGGCAGACGGTCGAGGCTAAGCGCGACGCCAAGACCGATGATCAAAGCCAGTGAGACCAGCACGGTCCAGGCCAGCGAAAGATCTTCTCCCGCCGCGCGTTCGGCGAGCAAGGGCAGGCCTGAGAAAATGAGGATCACCGAACCCAGCAGCGCGGCGACACGGTCGAGCACGACGCCCGCGAGCACATCGCGCCAGGGCAAACCGCTGCGGTAAGCCAGCACGCCACGCACAAGATCCCCGCCGACCGTGGCCGGCAGCACTTGGCCGAAGAACTGGCCCGCGTAGGTCCACTGCACAGCCCGACTCATGGACATGCGCGCGCCGCCCTGCTGCACCAAAAGCCGCCAACGCAATGCGGCGGCGATGAGGCTGCCGATCAGCAGCGCAACCGCGGCAAGGAGCGGCCCCGGCGCGGCGGCGGCGAGGCGCTCACTGACGGTATGCCACTCGACCTTGATGCCGAGGTAATAGAGCAGCGCCGCCGAGACCACGATCTTGGCGAGAAGGCTCCAGCGCGTCACCGCCGAGGACTTCGCCCCGCCGGCAACCCACGGCGGCGACGCCAGCGGGTGAGGTGTATTTTCCATGCTATGCCGATGTTTTTACCGGCAAAGTTGCCGCTTTGAAACCCCCAAAGCAGGCGCGCGTTGGCGTGCCCTAGAACGGCTTGAAATAGCCGAAGAAGGCGATCGTCACGATCAGCACGGCGCTGGCGGTGGTGGCGGCGAGGGCGTGGTTGACCGCCGCGGCGATGGCCTCCTCGCGCTCCGGCGTCGCGCCCTCCTGGGCGGTCTCCAGGAACGGCGCGTAGAACGGCCGGAAGCCGACGTCGGCCGCAATCGACGACCAGAACAGCACACCAAACAGGAACAGCTTGGCCGCGAACCACGGATCGTCGATAGGCGCGCCGGTGGCGAGCGAATTGAGCCCATATGCGACCAGACTGAGACCAAGGAACGCCTGGAACACCAACTCGACGATGCGCAGGTTCGCGCTGAGCGGACCGCCGCGCCAGCTGGTCCCGATGAGAATAATGACCAGCCACACGCCGCCGATGATCCAGCTGGCCGTACGCAAGCCCGGCGTCAGCGGATAGACATTGATGGCGGCGGTGAGTTCTACCCCGGTTGGCAAAATGAGGGCGAAGCACAGTCGCGCAACGACATGCAACGCATTGGCGCGCGCAACACGAGCTGCACGCGCATCGAAGGTCTGCCCGGTGTCCTTGATGCGTGCGGTGACGGCGAGAATCGCAAGCTCAATCGCCAGCCATACCGCAAACAGCAAAATATGGGCGCTGCCCCAAAGTGACGCGCTGTCCATCCCCTGCCCCGCGTCCGGAAATTCGGGGACAGCCTACCCGATATGCCAGTGCACCGCTACGGCTGCGCGCGCGGCATGCGGCTCCGCCAAAGGCCAATGGCGGCGATTACGAGGAGCGCGAGCGTTACGACATTGCGAATGTCGATCAGCGCGAATTTAAGACGATGCACGGTGGCGCAAAATTCGATGGTCTCCGCGTAACCGGGACCGTTGAGACCACCGAGGAGGCGGGCGTACCCCACTTTCGTAATGGCATCCAGCACGACGGCATAGGCCGGCAACATGAGAACGCCGCCCCGCTTGAGAAAGTCGAACATGCGCGCGGGCGCTTTGGTGAAAATCCACGTCCAAAATACGCTGAACAGCAGCGCCGTGACGATGCCAGCGGCGAAATCGACGCCGGCAAAAATGCGGTAGATGCCCGCCGCCGCAGCCTTCTCGAAGGCGCCCAGTTCGACGCCGATCATGAACGGCGACAACCGCGATTGCAGATCGAAGGGCGCAAAGCCGGTGATTTCACGGTACTGCGGCGCGAGTACCAGACTGGAGGTCAGTTGGAGTGCGCCCGCGATGGCGGCAATGATCAAAAGCCCCCTCACCGTCACGCAGGCTGCAAACACCGCGCGCACGGCGCTTAGCCGCCGAGGAAGGAGAAGCTCGCGCGCAACCCTTCAACCACGTTGTTGACGGCCATGGCGGCGAGGATGATGCCGAGTACGCGGCTCATGACGTTCACACCCGTCAGTCCCAGCATACGCATGATCGGCGCAGCGAGGAAAAAGCTGATCGCGGCCATGACCAGCACGCCGATCATGACCCCCGCGATCAGCGCTTGCGCCGCGATGTCGCCGGCATGTTGCGCCTGCAGAAGGATGGTCGAAGCGATGGCGCCAGGTCCCGCGAGCAGCGGGATGGCCAGGGGAAACAGGGCCACATCCGGGTGATGGGCCGCCACATCCTGTTCCTCTTTCGGGGTCGGCGCGCGGATGCCGCCCTCCTTGGCCATGACCATATCGACGGCCAGGAGGAACAGAAGCGCACCGCCGGCGATGCGGAAAGCCGCGAGCGAGATGTTGAGATAGTGCAGGAGCGGCTGGCCGATGAAGGTGAATACAAGAAGGATCGCGCCGGCGACCGCCACGCTGGTCAGCGCGGTTTTGCGCCGCGCCGCCGCGCTGAAGCCGGCCGTGAGCGCAATGAAGAACGGCACGACTCCGATAGGGTCGATGGTGATGAAGAAATTGGCGAAAGCTGTGGCCGCAATCTCGAACATGGCGGGAGTTTAACGGATTGCATCTTAGGAGCGAAGGGACCCGCGCGCCCGGCGTGCCGCGACCGCCCCAGTTTGGTCGCGATTGCGCGGTTTTTTGGGGTGTCCTGCCCCAAGCTAGCCACATGCCCAGCCTATACTCGCGGGCATGACGCAGAGACATGTGACAGGTTTTGCCGACCCCCATGACCGTATCCCCGAGCGCCGCCGCGCGCCATTGTCGTGGGCTGTTCTGCTTTTCGCCGGATGTTGCGGCGCGCTGCTGCTGACGTTCGGAGGCATTCAGTGGCTCACGGAACAGGTTGCCGCCGCGGGCGACTTCAAGTCCGAGTTGATCACCGGCGTGCTTGGCCTTGGTCTGGTGCTGGTAGGTCCTGTGCTGCTTTGGGCGTTGGCGGCGTTGTTGCCGCAATGGTGGCTGCGCGGCCTCGGCGCGCGCTTCAAGCGCCTGATCTTCAACGCGCCGCGCAGTTAGCCGCGGCGCTGAAGTCAAAGCTTGTTTTCCTTGCCAGCGTGCGGGCACGCAGGCACACTCCCGACCATCTTCAACCGCCGCGTGAGACCATGAAAGCCTCACTGCTCTCCGGTTTCCGGGCGCTGGCCTTCGCACTCAGCGCTTTTGCACTCTTGGCCCTCAGCGGCATCAAGGTGCAGTCTTCGCGCGACGTGTTCTTCTTTGTGATCGGCCTGGCGGTGTTCTGGGTCGTGATCGAACGCGTCTTCTTGAACATCAAGAAGAAGCAGGCGAAGAGGCCGCCGGGCGCGCCGCCCAGGCCGTCGGCGCACTAGCGCGACTTACTTTTCGTACTTGGCGATCACCCACGGCTCGCCAGCGGCCGAGATGTACCATTCGCGCATGGCCGGATGGGCGAGGATGGCGTCAGCATAGGCTTGCGCGGCGGAGTCCAGTTTGACCCCGTAGGTTTTGAAGCGCGTGACCACCGGCGCATACATGGCGTCGGCATTTGTGAATGCGCCGAACAAGAACGGCCCGCCCGCGCCGTACTTAGCGCGGCAGTCGCGCCAAATGGTGCTGATGCGCGCAACCTCGGCATCGACCGCCTCGCTGTGGCCGACACCCGGCAGCGACCGGCGCACATTCATCGGCATGTTCGAGCGCAGGTTCGTGAATCCGGAATGCATTTCAGCCGAGATCGAACGCGCCACCGCCCGCGCCGCGCGGTCCGCCGGCCACCAGTCCTTCCCCGGAAATGCCTCGGCCAAGTATTCGGCGATGGCGAGCGAGTCCCAGATTGTGACAGCACCATGCTGCAGCACCGGCACCTTGCCCGCCGGTGAGAAAGCCTTGATACGCGCGGCCGTGTCGGGTTGATCGAGGCCGATCACGGTTTCGCGGAATTCGAGCCCTTGCGCTTTCATGGCGACCCACGGACGCATGGACCACGACGAGTAGGCCTTGTTGGCGATGATGAGATGCAGATCGTCGGCCATGTTGCCCTATGCCTGTTTGGCTTCGATGATGCCGCGGCGAATGGCGCGCGTGCGAGTGAACATTTTCTCGAGCGCGGCGCCGTCGCCTCTGCGGATATGTTTTTGCATACCGGCTAGATCCTCGGTGAAGCGCTGCAGGATATCGAGCACCGCCTCCTTGTTGCTGAGAAAGATGTCGCGCCACATGATCGGGTCCGACGCCGCAACGCGCGTGAAATCGCGAAAGCCGGAAGCCGAGAACTGAATGACCTCTTGCTTGAGGTCTTCGGCCAGATCCGTGGCGGTGCCCACCACCGTGAAGGCGCACAAGTGCGGCAAATGCGAAGTGATCGCCAACACGCGGTCGTGGTGGGCGGGTTTCATGGTGTCGACCTTCGCACCCATGCGCTTCCACAGGGTCGCGATTTTCGTGATCGCCTTGGCTGGCGTGCGCGGCAGCGGCGTCAGTACCGTCCAGCGGCCGTCGAATAATTCGGCGAAACCTGCCTCCGGGCCTGAATGTTCGGTGCCTGCCAACGGATGGCCCGGCACGAACGTCACGCCCTTGGGAATGTGGGGCGCGACGGCGGCGATGACGTCCTGCTTCACCGAGCCGACATCGGTTACAATAGCGCCCTGCTTCAGATGCGGCGCGATGGCTTTGGCGATGGCGCCGTTGGTGCTGATGGGCGTGGCGATGACAACAAGGTCTGCGCCCTTCACGGCTTTGCCAGCGTCGGCCGTTGCTTCATCGACGATCTTGCGCTTGAGGGCCGTCTTGCGGTGCGCGGCGCTTTTGTCGCAGGCGATGATCGAGCCCACGACGCCCGCGCGGCGCATCGCGAGCGCCATCGACGAGCCGATGTGCCCGATCCCGATGAAAGCCGCGCGTTCGAACATCACGCCGGTATCGTGTTTTTTAGCCACTCTTGCCCTCCATGAACGCGACCAGCGCGTCGAGCACGGCGTTCATCTCGGCGTCGTCGCCGATGGTGATCCGCAAGTGATTTGGCAAACCGTAAGGATCGACGCGCCGCACGATGATGCCGCGCGACTGCAGAAAAGCGTCGGCCTCGGCGGCGGTGCGCCCTGGTGTGGTCGGGAATTCCGGCAACACGAAATTCGCGGTGGTGTCGGCAACGTTGAGGCCGAGGCCCCGTAGGCGCTGCAAGAGGATCGGCTTCCACTTGGCGTTATGGGCGCGGGCGCGGGCCACGTGCGACTGGTCGCGCACGGCGGCGATGCCGGCCATCTGCGCGGGCTTGGCGACATTGAACGGCGCGCGCAGTCGTTCCATGGCGTCGATGATCGCCGCCGGGCCGGTGGCCCAACCGAGGCGCAGCGCAGCCAAGCCATAAATCTTGGAGAACGTGCGCGTCGCGATGGTGTTGTTCGTCGTGCTGGCAAGTTCGAGACCGCTGTCGTAGTCGGGCGCGTCGGCGAACTCGGCGTAGGCGCCGTCGATGACGAGCACGATATTTTCACGCAAGCCCGCCCGCAGGCGTTCGAGTTCGGCCTTCGGCAGATACGTGCCGGTCGGATTGTTGGGGTTGGCCAGGAACACGAGCTTGGTC
Organism: uncultured bacterium; assembly: GCA_903888485.1. Classification (GTDB taxonomy): domain Bacteria; phylum Pseudomonadota; class Alphaproteobacteria; order Rhodospirillales; family Rhodospirillaceae; genus SHVO01. Next base: position 43,112 of record CAISTS010000012.1, read on the forward strand.
GCCGGCGTCACCGCGGCCAGGATCGCATCGACGTCGGCCGTCAGGTTCTTCTCCCTCACCGCGACCGGCGTCGCGCCAACGCCCTTGGCGTAGATCGCGAAGATCGAGAATCCGTATTGCGTATGGATGATCTCGTCACCCGGCCCGGCGTAGGCGCGCGCGACCAGCGCGAACATCTCGTCCGAGCCGCAGCCGCAGATGACACGCGCCGGGTCGAGACCATGGACCTCGGCAATGGCGGTGCGCAGTTCGAGGGAATCTCCAGCCGGATAGCGCTCGAGCTGCGCGGCCACCTGGGCATAGGCCGCTCCGGCGAGCGGGCTCGGCCCCAGGGCCGCCTCGTTCGACGACAGCTTCATCACTCGGCCCATCCCTTTGATCTGGGATTTGCCGGCCTGGTAAAGCGGTATGCTCAAGACCCCTGGGCGGGGTTCTGGCGGGGCCATGGCCTAGCGCCTATCTGTTTCATCTCACCGGCGGCCTCGGGCCACCCCAACGGACCCCCGTCATAGTTGCCCGAAGCACCAAAATCAAAGAAAACATTGACATATCTGCCTTGCTTGGGTGTTTTGACCCCATGACTACCCTTGGATTTGTGACCCAGCCGGCGCCACCCGCCGCAGCGCCCAGCCTCATCCTCACCCTGAAGGACCCTTTGGTCCTGCAGTCGGGCGTGACGTTGTCGCCGGTCACCGTGGCTTACCAGACGTACGGCACGCTGAACGCCGCCCGCTCCAACTGCGTGCTGCTCTGCCATGCCCTAACGATGGACCAGTATGTGGTCGGCGTTCATCCGACGACGGGCAAGGCGGGTTGGTGGGACTACCTTGTAGGTCCCGGCAAGGTCATCGATACCGAACGCTTCTTCGTGGTCTGCGCCAATGTGCTGGGCGGCTGCATGGGCTCGACGGGCCCTAAGGAAATCAACCCCGCGACCGGCAAGCCTTGGGGCCTCGACTTCCCGGTCATCACCATCCGCGACATGGTTGCCTCACAGGCCAAGCTTCTGGACCATCTGGGCATCGAGAAAGTCTTCAGCGTCATCGGCGGGTCCATGGGCGCGATGCAGGTCATGGAATGGGCGGTGCGTTATCCGCACCGTGTGGCCTCGGCGATTCCCGTCGCCGGCTCCTATCGCCATTCGGCGCAGAACATCGCCTTTCACGAAGTCGGCCGCCAAGCGATCATGGCCGATCCCGAGTGGGCCCACGGCAATTACCTCGAAGAGCAGCGCAATCCCAAACGCGGCCTCGCCGTCGCGCGCATGGCCGCGCATATCACGTATCTTTCGGAAACCGCGCTTCAGAACAAATTCGGCCGCCGCCTGCAGGACCGCGAGGCGCTGACCTATGGTTTCGATGCCGACTTCCAGGTCGAGAGCTATCTACGTCATCAAGGCTATACGTTCGTCGACCGCTTCGACGCCAATTCCTATCTCTACATCACCCGCGCCATGGACTACTTCGACCTCGCGCAAGAAAATGACGGCGTGCTCGCCAATGCCTTCAAGGGCACACCGGTGCGCTTCTGCCTGATCTCCTTCTCCTCCGACTGGCTGTTTCCGACCGAGGAAAGCCGCGCCATCGTGCGCGCGCTGAACGCCGTGGCCGCCAACGTCAGTTTTGTCGAGGTTGAATCCGATAAGGGGCACGACGCGTTCCTGCTCGACGAGCCCGAGTTCCATCAGACTCTGCAAGGCTTCATCGACGGCGTGGCCGAGATCTGCGGCCTGCCGGCGCGCGCCAAGGAGAAGCCGTGACCGCGCCCGCCCTTCAACCCGCGCACAACAGCGCGCCACGCATCCGCATCGACCTGCAGCATGTCGCCGACCTTGTGCCGCCAGGCAGCCGCGTGCTCGATGTGGGCTGCGGCGACGGTACGTTGCTGGCCTACCTGACGCGATTCAAGCACGTCGACGGGCGCGGACTCGAGCTGTCCATGGCGCGCGTACGTGCCGCCGTTTCACAAGGACTGCCGGTGATTCAAGGCAACCTCGAGACCGATCTTAAGGACTATCCCGCAAACGCTTTCGACTATTCAATTCTGAGTCAAACGCTGCAGGCGACGCACAATCCGCGCGCGGTGATGGAAGAGCTTCTGCGTATCGGCCGGCGCGCCATCGTCTCGTTCCCCAATTTCGGCCATTGGCGCGTACGCATGTCGGTGATGTTCGGCGGGCGCATGCCGGTGACCGACATGCTGTCGGACGCCTGGTTCGACACACCCAACATTCATCTTTGTACCGTGCAGGATTTCATCGACCTGTGCCGGCTGATGAACGTGCGCATCGAAGCGGCCATCGCGCTCAATGCCATGGGCCAACGCCTCGGCTTCGCCGCCACTGACGCGCGCGCCAACTTCTTCAGCGAGCAGGCGTTATTCGTGCTGACTCGCGCTTGAGGTTATCGACGTCACGCCGTTGCCGGCCGTTTTGACCATCGCCTTGGCCGCGGCGCGCGCCGGAACGCCATCGAAGGGCGCGGCGTAAATCTGTTTCTCCGCCTCGACGATGCAGGCGCCGGCGAAGGTCGGGAACCAGCGCGTGCCGGCGTCCTCCAACGTCGTCGCCCATCCGCGGAACAGACGCCACCACACCGGCGGCAGAAACAACGCCGTGGTCGCGTGGCGCGGAACGAACAGGTTGTCGCGCAGGAGGCGCGTGATTTGGCCCATGGAATAGGGCCGCCCCTGCGCAAAGGGCGCATTCTCGGCCCGTGACCAAAGGCCGCGGCGGTTGGTGACAATCACCGTCAGGCGTCCGCCATCAGCCAACACCCGCCAGCATTCGCGCATGAAGGGCCGCAGCTGCGCACTGCCCTCCAGGCAATGGATCAGCAGGAGCCGGTCCATAGACCGGTCGGGAAACGGGAGCGCGTGCTCCTCGGTCAGGACCGTCAGATTCGGCTCGCCGTCGGGCCAATGCATCCCGCCCTGCCCCGCTGGCATCGCCGCCAGGACGCGTTCGGCTTCGCCCTGGAATACCCCCAAAAAGGGCGCGGCAAAGCCGACCCCAAGCAGGCGCATACCGGCCAAGGAGGGCCAAAGTTGGCGCAAACGGCGCACCAGGAGACGCCGGACGATACGCCCCAGGGGGGTCGCATAGAAGGCTCTCAGATCGGCGATGTCGGTCCACACCCGGCGGTCATATCACAGGGCGCGCGCAGGCTGCAGCCGGAGCGCTGGGCAGATCTGGAAATGCAACCCTGGTTTCGTGTAAGCCATTGTTTTATTTTGAATAAAATGTTGTTTTACCGACCACAATCGCACACAATCAACCGGCGACGACGGGGTTAGCGCGTGCGCCTGTTGCGAGGATCGGATAACCTTCGGACCTTGGGGCGAACGGGGCGGGATTTGAGGCATGCCGGGCGGACATCGCCGCTGGTGCATGTTGCTGCTGGGGGTCTTTGGATGGGTAAGCGCTTGAGGCCGATGTTGGGATTTACCCTCATCGAGATGGCCATCGTGCTCGTGGTTATGGGCATCCTGATATCCGGTGGTCTGCTGGCGGTAGCCCCGGTCATCGAGAACAGCAAGGTCTCCGAAACCAACCAGAAGCTCGACCGTCTCGAGCAGGCGTTGATCGTGCACGTCATCCGCAACGGCTGCCTGCCGTGTCCCGCGACGGGCCTCACAGCCAGCTCTGGCACCAATCCCGGCTGGGCGGTGGATGATGCCGCGTGTCCGTCATCAGAATATTTGAGACACGGCGGTGTGTTTCGTAACGGAGGCTCTGGCTCATCTGGGGTTTCAGTTTAAGCGGCAGATTTGATGTGCTGCAAGCGTCGTTGTTCGATGGTTTTGCGTTTGATCTTTTC
>CAISTS010000013.1 GCA_903888485.1 uncultured bacterium
CGCCGATAGTATGGGAGGAGTTTCGCCGCCAACATGCAAAGGGGCCCGATCGGGCCCCTTTGCATGTCAGCGCATCCCCTCACTACTGGCCTGCTTTTACTCCGCCACGCTGGCCTGGAATCTCTCCGCCGTTGACATCGCTGATGATGTCCGATGCCTTCGCCGAACATGGCCATCCCTATCAACCGTCGGAGAGCTACACCATGCAGCTCGTGGTGGCCGACGCGGACGTCTGGTGGAAGCGCGCTGTGGATGCCGGTTGTACGGTCACCATGCCGCTGGAGAAGCAGTTCTGGGGCGACCGCTATGGCAAGCTGAAGGATCCCTTCGGGGTCACCTGGGCCATCAACGAGCCCGCGCAGAAATAAAAAAGGGGCCGGGTTCATCACCCGGCCCCAAACTTTTCCGCGAAGAGCGCCTACGCCAGCGCAGTCTTGAACAGCGCGAGCTGACGTGCCCAGGCCTTCTCGGCCGCGTCCTTCTTGTAGACGGCCGCATCCGGCGGGCACCAGCCATGCTGGGCGCCGGTGTAGACCTCGATCTCCGCCTTGAGCTTGGCATCGGCGAAAGCCTTGCGCAGCGTGTCCTTGGCTTCCGGATCGGCTTTGTCGTCGTTGTCGGCAACACAGACCAAATACGCGGCTTTCATTTGCGGAATGAGCAGATGCGGGCTGTTGGGAGCCTTCGTGGCAAGGCCGCCGCCGTGGAACGTTCCCGCCGCGCCGATGCGGTTCGGGATCGTCGCCGCGGTGCGCATGACCATCGGGCCGCCCATGCAGTAACCGGTGGTGCCCATCTTCTTGGCCGTGTCCACCTGCGGCTGGTTATCGATCCAGGCAACGAAGGCCTTCGCGTCGGTGACGTTGGTTTCGGGCGTCAGCTTGGACATCAGCGCCATAATCTGGGCGCGGTCATCGGGCTTGCCGAAGTCGAGGCCTTCCGGCAGCGCCGGCACTTTGGCCGTGCGGTAGTAGGGATTTGGCGTCAGCACGGCGTAGCCGGATTCAGCGAGGCGGTTGGCCATTTGCTTGAAAGCCGGACGCAGGCCGAAGGCATCGACCCAGACAAGAACGGCCGGGTGCTTGCCGCTGGTCGGGGCGACAAAATAGGCCTCCGCATCGCCGTCCGGAGTCTTGATCACGACGTCGCTGCCCTTCACTTCGGCGGCGCCCGCAACACGCGGCAGCGCCGCGAAGGCGGCCAGCGCGGCAGCCGCCGAGCCGAACGCGCGGCGCGTCAGGCCCGTAGTGGCATGCAGGTGGTCAGCCATATCAGTGAGCGAATGTTGATCGCACATTGGTCCCTCCTTGAGTTGTTATGACGAACCCCGATGGGGCGCGCCCCTTCCACGCCTGGAGATATTACAACCGGCCCAGACAAAAGGGAGCAAAAAACAGTGGTCGGAAAACGGTCCAACTAGCGGAAATACTTGGAACTTTCCCTATTCTGACGCCAAAGCGTCAGCGCTGCTGCGGCGCACGCCAGCGGACCTCGGGGGTGCCGGGGCGGTGGTGACGGACCATGCACACGAACATCGTGTCGTACTGGAACATGAATTCCTTGTGCATGGTGAAGTTATAGAAGATGTCGATGATGTCCTGGGTCTTCAGATCCCAGCGGTGGAACTTGTTGTAGTGCGTCGTCTTCTTGATCGGGAAAGACACGACCAAGGTTTCAATCGCGTGCAGCTCGGCAAAGTCGTTCAGCAGCTTCGGATCGGGCAGATGCTCGATGGTCTCGATGGAGACCATCGTGTCGAGCAGGCCAAGGTTCACCTGCCCCGCCATGCCGCACACATACTTCACGCGCTCGGAGCCGTATTCCTTGGTGGCGAAGGCAATGGCTTCTTCCGACATATCGACGCCAAACGCATGGGTCACGTCGGGATTCTTGGACAGGATGTGCGTGCCGTAGCCGCAGCCGCAGGCAATGTCCGCGGTCTTGCCGTAGACGAATTGGCGCGCGACGGCGTAACGCTCGACGTGGCGGCGGCGCAGGATGTCACCCTCCAGCGTCTCGACTTCCTTTTTTGGAATGAACAGCCGCTCGTCGACGGGGCGCGGTGCTTCTTGCGATTGGAGTTCGGGCTTCATGCTGCTCACCAGTTGTCTTAGGAATATTCGTCGCCGCGGCGCGGCACGTCTTGACCTGCGATCAGCGCGCGCATGGCGATGTACATCTCGCAGCAGATCCGGTCCCAGGAGTGGTACATGCGGACATGCATGCGCACCGCGCGGCTGCGCGCGGCGTACTCCTCGTTGGACATGGCCAGCGCATTCGCAACAATCCGCTGATTTTCCGCATGATCGTCGTCGGAAAGGTATATGGCATCGGGGCACGAAAAACCAGAGCGCGCCGTGATAATGGGCACCAAGCCGCGCGCGCCGTTCTCGAGAATGGTCGTCGCCTGCGGCTCGCGCGCGCAGTGGAAATAGTACGAACAGTTCTCGAGGATGAAGGCGTTGTGTTCGGGCTTGTCGTTGGAGACCTCGCCAATGACTTTCACATTCGGCTTCATCAATCCCTGCTGCGCCAGCTTTTCGACCATGTCGAAGCGTTTTGTGCCGATGTAGAGCGTACATCCGGCATCGGGTAGTGAGCGCAACATCAGCTCGGGCCGCTTGTAACCCATGAGCGAACTGACATGCAGCAAGCCAGGTGCGCGACCGTGTGCCTCTTGCTTATGCGCGAGTAGCTTAGCGTCGCAACCCATGTTGATGCGGACGAGTTGTTTCTGGGTGCGACGCCACAGTGTATCGGGCGCGGCGCTGACGAGGTTTTTATCGTAGTGGTGCAGGCCGCCCATACCGAAGAGTCCGCGGCAACCGAGGAATGCCTCGACGAAGGGATCGGTGGAAGGATGGCGCGTCACGGCGCCGGCCCAGGGCATGACCAGGAATGTGTTGGGATGCATCGAGCCCGGTCCGGCTAGGCCGTTGTCGAACATCCAGTTGTCGTGCTGGTGGGCCGTAGGCACTGGCGGCCAGGGCACGTGGCCGACAAGGATGTCGTCGGGGTTGCTGGTGACCCGCCCGCGCGCATTGGAGTGATGCCAGGCGACGTCGCCGTACTTGCTGAATTCCAGCAGGAAGTTCTTCTGGATCTCCTGGTTGGAGAACTGATAGCTGCCGTACTTGTTCTCGGACGGCTCGGTGAACCAGAAGAGATGAATTGTCACGGCGCGTTCCCCACCCAAGGTGATATGCCGCCAACGCGTAAAATAAGCATGAAGGGTGAAGGGTTAGCCCCCGGCTCGTGTCCCAGACTTCAATTTTTACGTTGCTATTACAGAGACTTATACGTTATTGCGAATGATTATCGCCCGGCGGGTTCCGGGCTATGATGGTCCCTGCCGCCAGGAAACCCCATGCTTCTCGCCATTCCCAATGTTCTGACCGCCGCGCAAGTCGCCGAGGGCCGCAAGATCCTCGACGCGGCCGATTGGGTGGACGGCCGGGTCACCGCCGGTCACCAGGGCGCCCACGTGAAAGACAATGCGCAACTTCCGGAAGGCAGCCCCGCCAGCCGCCAAGTGGGCGAGATCGTCCTGAAGGCGCTCCAGGCCAACCCGCTCTTTATTTCGGCGGCCCTGCCGCTGCATATCCTGCCGCCGAACTTTAACCGCTATGCCGCCGGCCAGACCTTCGGCACCCATATCGACGGCTCGGTGCGCGTGCTGCCGGGTGGCCAGCGCATCCGCACCGATATCTCCTGCACGCTGTTCTTCGCCGCGCCCGAGGAATACGACGGGGGCGAATTGATCGTCGAAGACACTTACGGCTCCAAGTCCGTCAAACTGCCGGCCGGGCACATGATCCTTTACCCCTCCTCCAGCCTGCACCAGGTGCGGCCGGTGACGCGCGGGACGCGCCTGTGTTCTTTCTTTTGGCTGCAGAGCATGATCCGTGACAACGGACAGCGGGCCATGCTTTTCGACATGGACGTCGCCATCCAGCGCCTGAATTCCGAGAACCCGAAGCACCCCTCGGTCATTGCCTTGACGGGGGTCTATCACAACCTCTTGCGCCAATGGGCGGAGATGTAGAGCGCTATTGAAATGCCCTGTTACATGGGCTCTGATGACATCAATACAGGGGAGGATCACATGAACAAGATCGCCGCATCCGCCGCCGTCACCATGGCCGCCACCGTTCTCATTGGCGCAGCCGCACCGCCGAGCGCACCGGCGCCGGTGGACCCCGAGAAAATCACAATGACCACTACCAACCTCGGCCCTGGCGTCGCGGTGATCTTCGGCTCGGGCGGCAACGTGGGCGTCTCCTTCGGCGCCGATGGCAACGTCATCGTCGATGACCAGTTCGCGCCCCTCACGCCCAAGCTGACGGCGGCCGTGCAGGCGCTGAACGCCAAGCCGGTGCGCTTCGTCGTCAACACGCACTATCATTTTGACCACACCGGCGGTAACGAGAATTTCGGTAAAGCCGGCGCGGCCATCGTCGCCCACGACAACGTGCGCAAGCGCATGTCGGCGGCCAGCGCCATCGAGCTTCTCAACCTCGCCTTTCCCGCCTCGCCCGACGCCGCGCTGCCCGTCGTCACGTTCGATGACGGTGTGACCTTCCACCTCAACGGCGACACGCTGCGCGTTTTCCATGTCCCGCCCTCCCACACGGACGGCGATTCCATGATTAAGTGGGAGAAGGCCAACGTGCTGCACACCGGCGACGTCTATGTCTCCGGCGGCTCGCCGATCGTCGACTACAGCGCGGGCGCTACCACCGCCGGCATGGTCGCAGCGCTCGATATGGCCATCGCCAACATCGACGACAACACCAAGGTCATCCCCGGCCACGGTCCGCTCAGCAACAAAGCCGAGATGATCAAGCACCGCGATCAGCTGAAAGCGCTGCTGGAACGCGTGACGGCGGAGGTGAAAGCCGGCAAGTCCCTCGACCAGATCCTCGCGCTCAAGATCGAGTGGACGGCGGCACAGGGCGGTCGTAAAGCGCCCGCTGACGGCCTGGTGCGTTCGACTTACCAGAACCTGACTGCCAAGCGCTAAAGCCCTCGTCTCCCTAAATCGGGTTCAGCACGCGCGCACGCGCCCGCCGTGCTGACCATCTGACGTGGGCCCGCGCAAGCCGTAGCCAGTCGCGTGGTTTGTCGCCTCGGCCTTCAACGTCTTTTCCTTCGGCGAAGCGCTGGCCCAGTCGTGAGACTTTGAGCCGCACCAGCCGCCGGGCGTTCCGCGTCTCACTCACCACGACCTTCGACAGCGCGCATTAAACGGACTTGCCCGCGATGACGTTAAGGCTGATGTACTCATCGCCGAATTTTTGCGCGCTGGTATCCTGAAATAAGCCGAACTGCTCGACACGCTGGATCTCGCAAAAACCCGCCTGAGACAGGAAGTAGGCCAAAAGATCGAAGTTGAACCCGGTGTGGTGGACGTCGTGCGGATCAAGGTGACCGCCGAAGGCCATGCGCATGACGCGAAAGCGGGTATTGAGGTCGATATTGGGCAGCAGGAACAGGCGGCACAGCGTATCAAAGTCCGGCACGCTAACCATGAGCGTGCCGCCGGGCGTAAGCACACGGAACCAATCGGCAAGCGCCGCCTGAAGCTCCTTGATGAAGGACAGGTGCTGGAGCACATGGCTGGCATAGATCGTCTCGATGGACGCATCTGGGAACCGCGATAAATTCTGGCAGCTTCCGACGTAATCGACCTCAGGGCCTTCCTGAAGGTCGAATGTCTTCCATCCCTCGGCGCGGACGCGGGAACCGATGTTCAGATTCATGACGCAACAATATTCAAGGCAATAGAATCGCACACGTTCTGTTGTAATATCTGGCCATCGACCCGGTACTTCTCATGGGTGTGGCGATGCGCTTTATCGTACTTCTGCTCCTTCTCTCCCTGGCGCCTTGGCAGCTCGCCATGGCCGCCGAACCTGCTCCCGCGGCGGCGGCGCTCGATCCCGAGAACACACTGTATCTCGATCTGAACACGGGCCGCGTCGTCATCCGCATGCGCCCGGACCTCGCGCCCAAGACCGTCGAGCGCATCAAGCATCTTGTGCGCGGCGGGTTCTATGACGGCATGGCGTTTCACCGCGTGATCGACGGGTTCATGGCCCAGACGGGCGACCCCAAGGGCGACGGCTCGGGTGGCACGGGGCGGCCCCTGAGCAGTGAATTCACCAGTACGCCGCAAGTGCGCGGCGCCGTGTCCATGGGCCTCAAACCCGGCAAGCGCAACAGCGCCGACAGCCAATGGTTCATCGTGCTCAGCGACAACAATCAGTCGTCGCTGAACCGCAAATACACCATGTGGGCCGAAGTTGTCTCCGGCATGGAATTCGTCGACATGATTAAGAAAGGCGACATGCGCCGCGACGGCGCGGTTGCCGAACCCGATACGATCGTCCGCCTGCAGGTCGCCGCCGACGCCGATGCGCCGGCCAGCGGCAATGGGCTGGCGCGCGCGGATGCCGCCGCGACAGCGCGTAACTTTAGCGCCGGCGAGTTCCGCTGTAGCGCTTTTGCGCGATCAAGTGGCGGCGCGCAACCCACCCTCGCCCGCCTGTGGACCCATGGCTACCTCGCGGGCTATGCCAAGGCCAAAGGCGCGCTGACTTTCGCCGGCACGCCCGACGACGTGCGCATGAATCAGGGGTTGGATGCGGCCTGCCAGCAACACCCGCATGCTTTGCTGCTGGCCGTTGCAAGCCAGGAACTGAGCAAGACGGCTGTGGAACTGCCGCCTTCGACACCTGCCTTCAACCCGACGAGCACCACCTGCGCCGATTTTACGGCCGCGCGCAAAGGCGGCAGTACGGCGCAAGCGGATTTCATCGAGCTTTGGACGTTTGCATTCCTGCAGGGCTACAAAAACGTCGGGCAGCCCGATCTGGAGATTCCTTACGACGCCCGGGCGCGCATCCTGGCGGCGTTCACCAACGCCTGCGTTAAGAATGCCGCGATGCCCTACATCGAACTGGTCACGCTGGGCGCCACGCGCGTTAAGCTGCAGAAGTGAAGTCAGGCCCCCCGCACCGTTAGCCCTTGAAGCAGTTGTCGACGACCTGGGCCGCGCCGGACGAAAAGATCGCGTCCTTGGAAAACGGAAGGACGACGCGGCTGTGGCGAGCCGTTGAAGGCTACTGCGCGCCTGTCGCCGCAAAGATCGAAACTAGGCCGCCGTGGATCGGGCACGGGTTGGACAGGTTCGTGGTCTGGCCGCTGAACAGGTCTTTCACTTCATGACCGACAACGACGCGCGCGCCGGTGTCCTCGCCCACCCGCACGATCTCGACGTTGAGATAACGGTTATCGTCGAGCGGCGATTCCCGTGTTCCCTGACCGGCATACCAGATGCCGTTGCGGATGAAGGACTCGCGCGGGTCCAGCGTGAAGGCGACGGTGCCGACGCTCTTGCCCGTTTCGGCGTCCGTGATACGCGCCTCGAAGTTGCCGGACTTGTCGCTGAAATTATGCACCGACACCGTCGAGAGATAGCGCGAGAAATACCCCGGATAGACATTGAGCGCGGCGTTGCCGGGCGCGGCATAATCGAGATGCGGAGGCGCGGCGCAAACCGACGCATCGTACAAAGCGCCCGTGCGTGCGTCGATCTTAACGTGCTGCCAAACCTGCTTGTCGCGGCCGTTCTTGACGTAGAGCACCACCGGCTGTTCCCAGTTCACGGGCGCGAAAGTATAAATCATCAGTTCGGGCATGAACTGGATCGAGGCCTTGGCCGGAACGTCGACTGTAAAGCTGCCAAGGGTCGCTTTGTCGGTGAGGCCGTAGATATCGACGTAGTTCCGCGTCGGCTCGTCGCGCAGGTTGGCGAGACGTACCAGCGATTGGCCGTTCTCGATACCGACAATGGCGGTCTTGTTATAAGTGCCGGCCTCGGGCGGCAGCGTCGGAACCGTAGGCGCCCGGAAGTCATCGGCGGCCATGGCGGCGGCGGAGAGAACCAGCGCGCAGGCGCCAGCAAGCAAACGTGATGTAAGCAATCGCACTGCGGGCCCCATCAAACCGATCAGGTACGACCATGCGTACCGTTGCCTAGACGTCTACCACCGGCGGCTTATTCCGCCCTTGCAGATTTATGCAGAGGGGTTCTTCAAGTTGTGCATGCGGCTGCCCCGCCCCCGGCTATATTGCTGCGTCAATTGGGGGCCGTTTCCGCGGGCGACTCTTGCGGGACCTCGGTAGAGGCCTGGGCCTGATCCGCCGGTAGGGCCACGATGGGCTTAAGGCCCAATTGCTCCAGGACATTGTCCACCAGCGGGTTCGCCGACGCAGGGTGCACAGCTGGGACCGGCATTTCGAATTCAGGCGCGGGGGCCGCCGCAGCGGTGGGCTGTACGGTGACGCCCGGCGGGAGCGAGAGAACCACCTCCACCTTCACCGGCTGGGCTTCGGGTTCCCTTTTCTCTGGCGCCGGCGCGGCTGCGAGAACCGGCTCCGCCGGTGGCACCGAATAGTCGGGCACGACGCGCGCCTGGGGGCCCATGATGACCAGCACCTTCTGACCCAAGGTCAAAGGGGCTTTCTCGCGCTGGGTCACCGACAGCATATCGCCGCTCGGTTTGCGCACGATGTATTCCCAGCCCGTGGTGTCGCCCGCAGCATGGTCGAGGGCATTGCCCAGAAGGCCGCCCACGGTGGTCGCGCCGACAGCCACCAGGCCCGAGCCGGCATACTCCACGCCGAGCACCCCGCCGGCAGCGCCGCCGGCCACGGTAAAGATTCCGCCGCTCGCGCTGATGCCGACCTCGCGGTAGCCGATGATTGTACCGGCCTCGACCTTACTGGCGAGCTGAACGGCGTTGCTGGAATAGGTGTTGGGGGAATAGGAGGACGCACAAGCCGCAAGCGTGGCGGCGCACAATCCCACCAGTATGGCGCGAATGAAAGTCCGCATGAGGAAGTCCCCAGAGATTCGAGGTCATCATCGTGCGAGGAAAAAGTGTCAACATTCGGGCGTCTTGCGGATTTTCGTCATACAGAGACGGAAAATCTTGCCTCGAGCGCTATGTCACGCTGAAGTAGCGCGCGTTGCGGTCAGGACGCCCAGGCCATTGCCGAGTGCTATCACGATCAAGACGAAGGGCGTGGCCGACGAGAGGTAAAGGATGTTCAGCGCCGGGAAAGTCGTGACTTCCAGGTAGCTGAGCAGCACCACGCGCGTGGCGACGGCGGCGAGCGCCGCCGCGCCGACGCCGGTGAGGAAGACCAGCTGCGCATCGCGGCGGAATTTCCAGAACGCCACAAGCAATCCAAGCACGCCGGTGATGAAAAGCACCGGCGAGCTGGCGGTGATGGCGCGCAGGACGAGGCTGGCCACCTGCTGGCGCGAGGCGAGACGCGCTCGGGTCTCCGCCGGCATCTCCACGCTCTCATGGGCAACGTGGTCAATGCTGAGAACGTAGGCGGGGTCGGTTGGCAGCTCGCCGTTCACCGCCGCGAGCGGCACTGTACGCACAGCGCCATCCGCAAAAGTGAATTGTAGCGTACAGTCCAGCGCCGGGCATTGCGGGCGTATAAAGAACCGCCGGCCATGTAGACCGCGATCCCCTAGTGCGCGGTCGATGTCGGGCGCATCGTCGGGCTCCACCACGCCGTGCCCCCTGCCCTCGGCGTCCACTAGAGCAACAGTGGGCGCTGCCGTGGGGCCGGCGATCCAGCCGGCGAGGCTCTCAATGGCGGCTTCGCGCGGCGGAAATTCGACGTCGCCGGCGTACTCCCGGAAGAATGCTAAACGCTGGGCCGAACCCGTGCTCGGCATCGCGACCACCTCGCCCGCGCCGAACGTGAACAATAGGCTTACCATCCGCGGCGCCATGCGCACGACGTCGCCGACGTATTCCGCCCGGAACGGCGGCTGCAAAGCGGCGCGCTGCGCGAAACAATCTAGCTTGCCGGCGTCGCATGCGTTGTCGATTTCGCGTGCCATGCGCGCATAGAACGTCTCGGCGTCGCCGCCAGAGCTGTGGTGGCCGGCAAACGCCGCGGCGTCGCGCAGCGCCCAAATGAACCATCCGCCGAGGATGTCGGCGCAAGGCTTGATCGGCTGCGCCGCGCAGCCGGCCTTGATCCATTGCTCGCCGATCTTACCTTCGAGACCCGGGCGTAGCGTGGCGGCGGCTTCACTGACCGCGTAGACCTTCTCGCGTACATCGCGCGGCACCACCACATGGCGTTGCCAATGCTCATGCTTGACGCGGCTGAGGGCGCCGTAGGCCGACAGGAACCCGGGCGCCCGAAACTCGACATCGGTGAAGACGCCGTAGAGCGCGAAGTTGATCAACGCAACCACGGCGACGATGGCAGCGGCAGTTATCCCGGCAAGGCCGGTGGCAATGCCAGCCTTGCGCGCGGCAACGCGCTTTTCGGCGCGTGGGCGCCCGTCCATGTACAGCGCCAAGGAAGTGAAAGCTGCGAGAACCAGAATGGCGGGAATGAGCCAGATCCCCTCCTCGCGCGTCAACCAGAAGGCGGCGGCAAAACCACCGGCGAGAAGTGCGAGCGCGATCCTGACTTTCCGGCTGCAGTCTTCGGACCACAAAGCCGCCAAGGTCACGATCACGCCAAGGGCAAGGCTGATGTAAAGACCATCACGGATAACGCGTGCGAGGCTGTGGGTCCACAAGGCCGGATTGAGCGCCAGCGCCCCGAAGACGATCACCGCCAGCGCGCGATTGTGCGCAAGGCGATAGCACAGGAATGAGAATCCGCCCGCAACGGCTAGGTAGACGAGATGTTCCGCAACCTTCAGCGGGATGTGCAGCAGAGACGTCACGGCAATGAAGGCCGGATAGAAAATCCCCTTCACCATGATGAAGTGGTCGTAAGCGCCCAGCCAGTGGGCGCGGCGCAAGGCGGCCGCGAGGCGAATAAACAGGAATTCGTCGGCGTTGCCGGAGCCGATGGCGTAGAGCGGAAATCCGCTGCGGAGCCACAGCGACAGGGCCGCAATCAAGGTGATGGCGGCCAGCGCCGCCAGGTTGCGGCGGTCTTGGGTCATTTGATGGCGCTCAGCAAAAGGTTTGTGGGCCATCCACCGAGCGCCACGGTATCCAAGCGCGGATTCTTGATGCCGGCGCGCACGGCAAGGCGCTTTACCTCCCCTGCTCCGAGCAGATTGAGGTTGGCCTCGTCGGCGAAGAACGGTTTTCCGAAAACGCGCAGCAATCCACGAAACGCGGACCTTGGTAGCCAGTGGACCAGCGGCAAGACGGTATGGAACTCCACCGGAAACCAGCGGTTCGGCGTGGTCACAAAGACCCCGCGACGCGCGACCCGCGCGAGTTCGCGCAAGAACTGAGCTTGCCGGTCGTTGCTGCCGACGTGTTCCAGAACCGCACTCGAGTGCACAAAATCGAAACTGTTGTCTTCGAAGGGTAATTCCCTTCCGTCGGCATGCACAAACCGCACGCCGGGATAAACCTCTTCGAGGAAACGCGCATCGTCGAGACCCACGGCGGTAATGCGCGCCTTATGCGGCCACCACGCCACCAGGTAGTTCGAGTGATCGTAGGAACGGTCACTCGTGACGCCGACATCGAGGATGCTGTCCTCCGGCTGGATGCCGGTGGCCACAATGAACGCTTCGTACATCTTGCGGCGCTGGAATGCGGCGATCTTGACCGGCAGCGAGTCCGGCGCAGCCACGTTGTACTGGGCGTTGACGTCCATCCTAAGGCAGCGCGCGGTTGGGCGCGCCGACGGGCTGAACCGTCTCCCGTGCGCTCGGCCGGATGGCGAGAATGCTCATGAAGAAGGTTCCGTAGACCGTCTGCAGGCCGAGCAGGATCGCGGTGCCCGAGGTGATGACAAAGCGCAGCGTGCGCGAGGGCATTAGCGGTCCGAACTCCTGCATCTCCCAGGTGCCGACGGCGGCCACGCCAAGCACGAGTCCTGCGATCACCAGAAGAGCGCCGCCGATCAAGCCCACTTCGAGCGAGTAGAGTTTTTCGATAGCCCGGTAGCTGCGCCCGTGGCGCGCGATGCCGATGTTGACGCCGTAGACCGTGGCGAAACTCCAGAACTGCATGGACTGGTAGCCTACCACCGTCGCTAGCGCGGCGTAGTAAAGCGTGTGGATGTCGAAGGTGACATTGCCGACTGTGCGCGCTTCGGGCAGCAGCCAACCCATTCCGACGACGCCGAGCGCCCACAGGATAAATCCGGGATAAAGAAACAGCCACTTGGGGCTGAACAGCAAGAGAAAGCGCAGGTGCCGCCAGCCGTCGCGCCAGCTGCGAAGATGTGGCGGGCGGCTGCGGCCGTCGGGGTAGAGCGTGATCGGCACTTCAGAGATGCGTAGGCGGTGGATGCTGGCCTTGACCACCATCTCGCTGGCGAACTCCATGCCCGGCGCCTGCAGATCGAGCGCGAGGATCGCCTGACGATGAAAGCCGCGCAGGCCGCAGTGGAAGTCACCGCAGGGCGCGCGAAAGAACATGCGGCCGATGGCGGTAAGCACGGGATTGCCGAGATAGCGGTGCAGCGCCGGCATGGCCCCCGGCCTGACCTCGCCTTTGAAACGGTTGCCCATGACGAGCTGATCGCCCGCGCGCAGCCGCGCCACAAACCCGTCGAGAGCACTGAAGTCGTAGCTGTCGTCGGAATCGCCCATGATGACGTAGGCGCCGCGCGCCGCGCGGATGCCGCCCATGAGCGCCGCGCCGTAGCCGCGCGCCGGAACGTCAATCACACGGGCTCCCAGCTTGCGGGCAATGTCCTGTGAACCATCGGTACTGCCGTTGTCGGCGATGACGACCTCGCCGCGGATGCCGCCGCCCGCCAGGAAACGCTGCGCCTTGATGATGCAGCGGTCCAGCGTCTCGGCCTCGTTGAGGCAGGGCATCAAGATGGTGAGTTCGATGTCGTCGGCCATGGTCATAAATCAGGCGAGAATTTCGCCGATGGTCTTGGAGGTCTCGTTGGATTCGGGCACGACGGTGGGATTGTCGTAGACATTCACCGGCTTGCCATTCACACGCCCGCGGATCGCGCCGATGTCTTCGGCCAGCATGCCGTTCGCATCGGTCCCGCCTGTCATGGGGAAACCTTCCATGAGGCGCTCGACTTCGGCCGGCTTATATCCGAGGTCCTTCAGGAACCCCCGGTACATGGCGCTGGAGCCAGGATTGAGGCCCCTGGGGCAATCACCGTCGTAGGCCGAGGCGGCGATATGGAACCAGCTAACGACATAGCTGCGGCTTTCGGCGCGCGCGGGCGCGGCGAATGTCAGCAATGCAGCAGCGGCCAAGAATGCGGTAGGCGTGCGGCCCATCTCGCGACGATACGCTAAAGCGAAGCGAACACCCAGACGAAGCCGGCCTTGTAGAGGGCCGGGAAACCCAGATCGTTGTTGGTGTCGGGATCGTCGCTGAGACGCTCGTCAAAGGTGGCATCGCCGGTCATGTCGCCCGGCTTCTTGTCGCCCACGAACGTGTAGAGCGCGAAATCCTTGTACGTCCACTGCTTGCTGCCGTCGGGCAGCGTGTGCACGCCAAAGTATCCGCGCGGCTGGGCATTGGCCGGCGCGAGATAGGGCTTCCAGGTTTCCAGGCATTTTGCATCGCAGGCGACTTCGCGGATCAGGCGGCCGACACGCGGGCGATAGGGAATGTCGTGCGCGAACTGGCTCGAGGCATTGTTGAACGCCTTATGATCGCGCCGATAGAGGGTCATGCCTTTGTCGGTGACCAGGATACGGCCGCGGCCCGGATCTTCACCGAACTTGATGTTGGCGGGCAGAAAATAGCTGGCGAACAGCGCGAGGCGCCAACGCTTGTCGACCTCCCCGCCATGCACATCGCCACCTATGCGGTCACCCTCGAAGGTGTAGAGCGGCTTGTTCTTGTAGCGCCACTGACGGATGCCGTCGCGGCGTTCAATGATGGTCCAATCCCCCACCGGCTGCGCCAAAATCGGCGCCTCCACAGGGTTGAAGCCCAGGCACTTCGCCCACACGGTGCCGCAGGCGCGGCCGTCTTTGTTCACGTCGCCGTCGTAGGTGTAGAGCACTTGCTGGTCAGGATTGGTGATCACGAGGCCGTTGGCGTCCGTGATCTCGCGCAGGCCGAAACCCTGCGGCGCAGTGAATTTGGCCGTCGGCTGGCCGCCCGTGAGCGACTTCTCTACGTGCCAGCCTTCCGGCAGCTTGGCCGTCAGCGCCTTGCCGGCATTCGCGCCCTTCTTATCGAGCTCGGGGTCGTCCCCCAGGCCGAGGATTTCGCCGCCGTCCTTGTCGCCGACATAGGTGTACAGGGGCTTATCGTAGTGCTGCCACTGCTTGACGCCGTCTTCGCGCGTGAAGATTGTCCAGTTTGGCACCGGCTTAGCACCGGCAATCGGGGACAGTGGAATCCAGCTCTTGGTGCATTCGCCCGTGCAGGCCGACTTGCCGGGCGAATCCTTGTCGTAGGTGTAGAGCGTCAGGCCCTTGTGGTTGGTGAAGGCGATCTCGTTGCGCGCACCCAGGCTGATGCGCTGCATGCCGTAGCCCTGGGGAGCGCCCAAGAACTGCATGGTGATGCCGAGCGGCATGGCATCGACCGTGAAATCGTCCGCCGCCCGCACCGGCGACGTAGCGGCGAGCGCCATTGCAGCGGCCGCGAAAAGCAGCCGGGATCCCAAACTCAGCATAAGCAGTCCTTCTCTCGCTCTACGCCATGATCTCGGTGAAGGGCGACGAGGTCGTGTTGGACTCGGTGCCCCAAGTCGTTGCGGGCAGGCCCATGATCCTCTGCACGGTCAGGCCGACACGCGCAACCGTCTGGCCGCCAGCCACGATGTGCTGGCCTTCCTTGATGCGTCCGCCCGCGCCGCCCATCAACATCATGGGCATATTGAGCTGCGAGTGGGTCTTCGCATCGCCGTTGTCGGTCGAATACATGATCAGCATGCGATCGAGCAGCGTGTTTGAACCTTCCTTGTACTTGTCGAAGGCCGTCAGGAAGTCGACCATCGCGTGCGCGACTTCGTTCTGGAACCACGCAACCGTCGGCTGGTAGCCGAGCTTGGGATCGACCTGCTCCTCATGCGTCAGCACGTGGTAGGTCATTGAGCTGCCCGCCTTGCGCAGGCCCGAACCGCCGGCGCCGCCGGAGAGGTTGACGTTCAGCACATTGGTCTGGTTGCAGGCCACGGCATGCGCAAGGAGGTCGGCGAACAGCCTATGGACGAGGCGCACATCGCTCATGTCGGATGTGCTCTTAATTTCCTCAGGACCCGCCTGCGGCACGCTGCAGGACGGCACCGGCTGGGGCTTCTCAAGCTGCAGGGCGAGTTGCTGCTCGACCTGACGCAGAGACGTGAAGTATTCATCCAGACGCGCCTTATCGGCGGCGCCGAGATTGCTCATCCACGCCGCACGCTCCTCGGAGACGCCCGAGAGCACGCTCTTGCGCGCCATGATATGCGGGTCGGCTTTGAAATTCGCGTTGTTGGGATCCTGGAACTCCTCGCCGAAAATGCGCTTATAAAGCGCGACCGGTGAGCTTTCCGCCGGATTGGACGAGCTTGCGCTGCGCCGGCTGAAGGTCTCGCTGCGGCCGTCGCAGCGTACTTCCAACGAGCGGTAGCGGGTGCGCGTGCCTACGGCGTCGGCGATGATGGTATCGATGGTCGGCAGGGAGTCACCCTTCTTCGGGATGCCCCCGGCCTGGCAGACCTGCGGGCCCGAGCCGTGGGGAACGACGACGTTTCCGTCGGTGTAAGCGCGCATGCCGCTGAACACCGTGATCCGCTTCTTGAAGGGATCGAGCGGCTTCAGCTGCAGATTGTTCTCGTAGTTGAGCCCTTGCGTCTTCGGCTCCCAAAACCCGGGCGAAAAGCCGAGGCCTTGGAACCAGGTCGAGAACACCACTGGCAGCTTGCCGCCGTCGGCCAGCGCCGTGCCATTGCTGTTGAGGAAACAATCGAGGTACGGGAGCGCGATGCTCACCGCTGTACCACCCAGCATGCCGCGGAGAACTTGGCGGCGCTTGAATTTGTCTGTCATGGGCATATCACGTTTTCCTCTTCATCATGCGGGTCGCGTTGACGACCCTACTTTACTTTGCAGCTGTCGCTACTTTGAAGAACTCGGGGCTGGTCGCCACGTGCTTGAACAAATCCGGCACGCGGTAGCCTTCCTTGGCGAACCCGGCCAGCAGACCGTCCGTCCACGCCTTTTCGTCGTTCGAAGGCACGCGGCCAAGCGCATACGACGTCAGGCGCGTCACCAGGCATTTGGGCGCCGACGGATGGTCGTGCAGCACTTTGCCGAGGTCGGTGGCGTTCTTGAAAACCACACCGTCGAGCGTGCCGCTGGTGTCGATAGCTGCGCCGTTCTCGCGTGCGCGGTAGCTGCCGGCGCCGTCAAAGACGTCGAGCGCAAGACCCATGGGATCGGTGATCTTGTGGCACCCGGTGCACATGGCCTCGGTCGCATGCGCATTCAGGCGCTCGCGCGCGGTCTTGTATTGCGGATTGGTGGTGTCCTGCACCACCGTGAAGTTGACGTTGCCCGGCGGGTCGGGCACGCGCTGGCACAGGAGAATCTCGCGCAGCGCCTTGCCGCGCAGCGTCGGCGACGAACGGCCGGGATGCGAATGCAGCGCAACGAAACTCGCCTGCGTCAGAATGCCCGAGCGCGGGTCGTTTTCTGGATACTCGATCTGGATCCAGTCCGCCGGTTCCATGTTCGGCGTCGTCTTGGGCACCGGGAAGCTGTAGAGCGAACCCAGCGCAGGCGTCAGGAACGTTTTGCGCGTGGTGAAGATGTCGCGGTAATCGCCTTTGTTGGTGAGCAGGAGGTCGATGAGCGTGCGCATGGTCTGTTCCTGCGCATCCTTGGTTACCTGCTGGGTGAACCGCGGATAGATCATCGCGTCCTTGCTGAGGGCGTTGAACTCGTCGAACATCAGCAGGTCGGAGAAGAACGCGCGCATCGCAGTCTCGAAACGGCGCGAGGCAATCATGCGGTCGACCTGGGCGGCGACGCCCTTCGGCGTATCAAGCTCGCCCTTCTCCGCGGCCTTCAGCAGCGCCTCGTCGGGTTGCGTGTTCCACAGGAAGAAGCTGAGGCGCGAGGCTTTGGAATAGGCGTCGAGCTCGCCTTTGCCGTTGTTGGCGACGCTTTCGATGCGGAAGAGGAAACTGGGCGAGACCAGCATCCCGGCCAGCTCGTAAGCGAGGCCATCGTAGAAGCTCCCGGTCGTGCGGGCCGCCTCGGCCGCAGCCTTAACGCGCGCATCAGCCTCGGCGGGCGTCAGCGGGCGGCGATAAAGCGTGCGCCCGACAGTGGTCAAGAACTGACGCGCGCAGGCGTCGTCGGGTTCCTTGAGTGAGGCCGGCTTGCACGGGATCAAGAGATCACGGTGATCTTTGTCGACGACCTTCTCGGCGATGCTGCGCGCGAGACCGTCGAACTGCTCGAGCTCCGGCGGCGTGACAGTCGTGCGGCTGGCGCTGATGGCGATGAGCCCGCCCTCGCGCGTCTGATCGGCGAAGCGCGCAGCCGAGCTGACATCCGCGCCGAAGGTCTGGGTGATGATGTGCTCGTATTGGTCGGGCGTCAGGCGGCGCATGACCACGCCGCCGGGCGCCGCGCTGGCGGCTTCCGAAGCCGCCATGGACGGCGCGACCGTTGTCGAGGCGGTCAAGGCAAACGCAGGAAGGCCCGCGAGAAGCGCGAACCGCCGAAGAGTCGAACCAATCTGACGCATCTTGTTCATCAAAACCTTCTGTAAGCTCTAGTTCGGTGTATCAATCCAGAACGCCGGTACGGCGTCGAAGCGATAGGCGACCGAGATCTGCTGGTTGACGCCGGTCTTCGGATCTGGCCCGGCATCCGCGGCCTTGCGGATGTTGTGGTAGAGACCGACCCAATCGGCCGCCATGGCCGAGAAGAACCCATCGCTGAGCGCTTCCTTCCACGGCTGATAGCCGCCGATGACGGCGTTCGCGATGCCATCGTCCGTGAAGGTGACACGCAGGTGCGTATGCGTCAGGCGTAGATCCGGCAGAAGTACCTGCTCGCCCCACAGCGCCCGCAAGGGTTTATGCTCGGTGATCGTCAGCACGCCGTCTTTGATTTGCGCGGCATAGGTCACGCGCGAGCGCGGATCGGGATCCACACGGAAGGTCAAATCCGGCAGCACCTTGTTGTTGGCGTCGCGCTCGACGTGTTCGCGCGCGCGCGCGAAGGAGACCGTGGCTGGACCGTTTTTGAAATCGTCGGCGGTGACCGACATCAGCCACGCCGGCATGGCCGCGCTGACGATGTCCCACATGTAGGAATAGGCCCCCGGGCGCTCCGTGAAGCTGCCGCGGAATGACGTGAAGCAGCCCAGTGCGCGGGCGAGCTGATTGTCGACACCCTTCTCGCCGGTGATCGGATTTTCAAAGGCGTTGGCTCCGTCTTTGCCGTCGAGATTGAACCCCTCGCCGAATTTGCTGGTGACCATGCTGAGATTGGGGTCGACCGTCGCCTGTGGATTGGAGTAGGCGCTGACACGTTCGCCTTTGATCTTTGCCCGGTCGCGGATCGCGCGCGTCCGGTCGTCGCCGAAGCCCTGCGCGACGGAGCCTTTGTCGTCGGACTTCGCCGCCCACTCGGCAACCTGCTTTTCGTCGTAGCCGGCCTGCACAAGGCCGACATCGTATTGGTCACCGGCGTTCAGATTGAGGCCGCCTTTGCAGTCGCCCTCCTCGCTGTAAATTGCGGGAAAGAACTGGCTGACGACAAAGCCGCGGGTCTCGGCCCGCGCGCCGGTTGCGCCCAATGCCGCCAGGGCGGCGAGAACCAGCGATCCTGTCTGAACGATCCGCACGCTTAGCCTCCCAAATCGAAACCGCAGCCATAGTTTTGGCAGCAACAGCAGTATGACCGAAAACGGTCACTTCCACATATTAGAATCGTCGTAAAGTGGCTCACGCGCCACTCCCTTAGCGCGTCTCTCTCTTTGCCCCGCCACCATACCGCGAGACGGGGGGATCATCGATCCTAATTCGTTGGAAAATAACGACGGCTTACGTAAAAACCAACTGGATTGGCCGCCGTTATCCATCGCGTTTACTCAAAACCAGGCACGACTCCATGCCGCTTGCGGCCTTCGCCCGGAAGCCGGCATATCATATTGATTTATCTAAATATTCGGGGCCAGCGCGGCGCGAGGTAGGGCGCCACGTTCGCGGCGATGGTTGCGAATTCGACGGCAGTTCGCGGCGACTAGCGGAATCGATGACCACAGGCGCGCGTTTTTACGCAACCGTGTCGGGACTGAAGAGATGTCGGTGGTGGGCGACGACCGGCGGCCCGACTTCGGCCGCATGAACCGTCGCAGCGAGGCACGCCGCGGCGAGAAGTCCGGTGAGAAAGGACTTCACGCGCGCGGGGCTAAACGTCGGCTTATGGGAAGATCACGTGCCAATTGAGGCTGATGGGCAGCGTCGTATCGGCGATCTTCGTCGGATCTTCGCTGATCAGGTAGTCGTAACTGTCGTTGCCGGTCATATCGCCGGCCTTCTTGTCGTTGATATACGTGTACACAGCATAGCCCTGATAGGCCCACTGCCGCGTGCCATTGTCCCGCGTCACGATCGTCCAGTGACCGGACGGCATCGCGTCGGCCGGCGCGACAAAGGGCTTCCATGTCTGCAGGCATTTCTCGTCGCAGCCGCGCGTGCCGATGTTTCGGCCCATGGCCGGCACGCCGCGCGAGGCGGAGCGCGAATGGTGCGTTCCGACCTGATAACGGTAGCCGTCGCGCATATAGAGGGCGCGGCCGTCGGCGGTCGACACCACAGTGCCGTAACCCATATTCTGACGAATGGTGGTATTCGGCGGCATGTAGTAGCGCGTCACCAAAGCGGCGCTGAAGCGCGGATCGACACCAATACCCTTTGCATGACCTTGGTTCACATCCTCGGCGTAGGTGTACAGCGGCTTGCCGCGGAACGCCCATTGCTCGGCGCCGTCGTCACGCTTATGGAGCGTGAAATCGCCGGTGGGGTTGGATATCTGTGCGGCCAGCACTGGCACCCAGTTGCGGCTGATCGGTTGTTTGCCTTTGCCGCCCTCCATGACATAGAGCGTCAGGCTCTTGTGATCGACCAGGGTACGCCCCGGCGCATCGTTGTTTTCCTGGATGCCGAAGCCCGCCGGCAACTTGACGTCGTCGAGCATTTCGATCCGGGCGGCGCCAAAAGCACCGTTCTGGGCGCCATTTCCTTTTACATCTCCGACCTTCATATCCTCGGCGAAGGTATAGACCGGCTGTCCGCGGAACGCCCACTGACGCTCCCCGGAGAAGCCCTTCGCGACGCTCCAAGCGCCGGTCGGCTTGGCCTTGGCCGGCGCAAGCACCGCCTTAAACGACTTAGAGCATTCGGCGTCGCACTTGGACATGCCCTCCGCGTCGGTCTTGGACGTATACAGCGTCATTCCGCGTCCATCGGCGAAATAAGGCAACTGCAGCGTCACACCCTCCGGCGCGGCGAAGGGAACAGCGGTTTCTTTGGCAGAGACTGTGGTGCTCGCGACAAGGGCGGAGAGCACCACAGACGCAACACGGATCGGCGACATGCAGGTGTTTCCTTACGCCAGAACTTCGCTGATGACTTTCGAGGTAGCGTTGGATTCCGAACCCCAACTGTCGACCGCGACACCCATCGCATGCTGAACCGTGAGTCCAACGCGCGTGGCCGGATCGCCGAGTGTGTGCACGTGGATGCCGGTCTTCACACGCCCATTAGCGCCGCCGATTGTCAGCTGCGGCATATTCTCAAGCGAATGGATCTTAGCCAGGCCGGTATCGGTGGTGACGTAGACCAGCGTGCGGTCCAGCAGCGTGCGGTCGCCTTCGCGGATCGAGTCCAGTTCCTTAACGAGGGAAGCGAGCCCTTCGATGTTCTGGCGGTTGAACCAGGAGACGCCCGCCTGGAAACCAACACTAAGGTCGGCGCCCTCCTCGTGGGTGAGCACGTGATGCGTGTCGGCGCTGCCGGACTTGCGCACATTCGACGCGGCTTGGGAGACCAAGCTGTTGAACACTTGCGTTTGGCCACAGGCCAAGGCGTGCGCGAGCATGCGGGAGAACAGGGTATTATTGGCGAGCACATCGTCGACCACTGTCCCTAAGGTCGCATCTTCACCCTTCGCGGGCGTCGAGCACGAGGCCATGGGTAGTGGCTTTTGCAGGGCTAACTCCAACTGCTGCTCGAGCGCGCGCAGAGAGGTGAAATACTGATCGAGCCGCGCCTTATCGTCAGCGCCGAGTTCGGATTCAAGGGCCTGACGCTGCTCGGTGACGCCCGAGAGCGCGCTCTTTCGCGCCATGACGTGCGGGTCCGGCTTGAAATCGGCCGAATTGGGATCGACGAATTCGGGCCCGAAGATGCGTGTGTAAAGAGCCGCGGGTGAGGTTTCCGCAGGATTCGCCGTGCCGCCGGCGCGACGGCTGTAGCTCTGCGGCGTGCCAGCCGAGGACACCTCGAGCGAGCGGAAGCGCGTGCGCGTTCCGATCACGTCGCCGATGATCGCATCGATGCTGGAGTCCGTCTCGTTGCGGGTGCGCGGGATGCCGCCGTTGATGGTCACCTGCACACCGGAGGTGTGAACCACATTCGAGTGGCCATCGAGGTAGCACTTGAGACCGCTATAAACGTTGACCTTCTTCTGGAAAGGCTGCAGCGCCTTAAGTTCGAAGGGCATCTCGTAGTTGGGCCCGACGACCTTGGGTTCCCACTGGCCGGGCGTCAGGCCCAGGCCGAAGAAGTAGGTGCCGAAGCACAGCGGCAGGTCGGTGCCGTTGGCCAGCGCCGTACCGTGGTTGTTGAGGAAAATGTTGAGGAGCGGCAGTCCGACTGTCACAGCCGAACCACCGAGCATGCCGCGCAGTATGCGACGGCGCGTTGTCTGACGTTTGATGATCATTTCGCGGACTCCTGGGTTTGGGACGCGATCTGCGTCGGCAGCTCTGCTTTCTTCATTTCCGGCGGGGCAACACGGTAAAACGCTTCGCTGGTGGCAAGACGCTTGAGCAACGCCGGGAGACGATAACCATCGGCGGCAAAGCCACTTTCGAGATACTGCACGAACTCCGTCTCGCCCTTCGCAAGCGGACGGCCCACGCTGTAGGCAAACACACGGTTGACCAGGCACGACGCCGTTTGCGGCGAGTCATGCACAGCCTTCGCCAGACCGGCGGCGCCATCGAACTTCTTGCCGTTGATTTCACCGCTGGCGTCGATCTTCACGCCGTTCTCGGTGGTGCGGAACGCGCCGCTGGAATCAAAGTTCTCGAGGCCGAGGCCCATCGGGTCGATGAGCTTGTGGCAGCCGGCGCACATGGGATTGAGCAAGTGCGCCTCCACGCGGGCGCGCGCAGTTCTATATGTCGCGTGCTTGGTGTCCTGCACCAGCGTGAAGTCAACGTTGGCCGGCGGATCGGGCACCGTCTGGCAGAACAGGATTTCGCGCAAAGCCTTGCCGCGCAGCGTCGGCGACGAGCGCCCCGGGTGCGAGTGCAGCGCCACGAAACTGGCCTGCGCAAGGAAGCCGGCGCGCGGATCGCCTTCGGCGTAGCTGAACGGCTGCCAGCCTTCGGCGGCGGAATCCAGTTCATCGATTGGCGCCACCGGCACTTCATAAACAGTGCCGAGAATCGGTGTCAGGAACGTGTGTGGCGTGGTGAAAAGATCGCGGTAGTCGCCGTTGCGCACGATCAAGTGGTCAACGGCCGTCCTTAGTGTCTGCTCACGCGCATCGCGCGCCACGTCGATGGTGAACTTCGGATAGATCATCGCGTCTTTGGTGAGCGCCGCGAAATTGTCGAGTTGCAGCATGTCCGAGAAGAACGCGCGTACGCCCGTCTCGAAACGCGGCGAAGCCATCATGCGCTCGACCTGGCGCGCGATGCCCTTCGGGGTATCGAGCCCGCCGCTTTCGGCCGCCGCGATCAGTTCCTTATCCGGACCTGCGTTCCAGAGGAGGAAGCTCAGGCGCGAGGCCTTGGAGGCCGCGGTCAGGCGCAACGCGCCTTTGTTGGCCGGGTCCGGCTCGGACCGTTCGCGATAGAACAGGAATTGCGGCGAGGTCAGCATCGTCGAGAGGGTGATGGCCAGGCCTTCGTGGAAGCTCTTCACCGTCTCGGCGGCATTGTGAGCGGTGCGCACCTGGACCGCGAGTTCTTCGGGCGTCAGGGTGCGCCGATAAAGCAGCTTACCGACGTTCGATAAAAACGCGCTGGCGCATGCGTCGTCGGCCGCTCTTGCATTGGCCGGCGTGCATGGGATCAGCGTACCGCGGTGTTTTTCGTCAACCACTTGCGCGGCAATAGCGCGCGCCGCGGCTTCATAGCGTTCAAGCCCCGTGGATGTGACGCTGACGCGCGATGCGCCGACGGCCAGAAGGCCGCTCTCGCGCTGATCAGGCTCGAAGCGGCCGCCCATATCGATGTCTTGGCCGAAAATGCTGATCAGGGTTGCTTTATATTGGTCGGCGCTGAGACGACGCACAACCAGATTGCCGCCGGTCGACTTCGGCTCCGAAGCCGCCAGCGCTGCTCCCGTGGCGTCAGCGACGAGCAATGCCGTCGCTAAGCCGCAAGCCCCATAACGAAACCACTTCAACACAACGATCTCCTCCCTATCGCAGCGCCGATTAAGGCACAGAGCTTGTCTTTGTTTCAGCCGGAATGTGGAACGCAGGAACCAGTTCCATAAGCCATGCCGTGGAAATTCTGCGGTTCTGGCCGGTCGAGGGATCCGGATCGGCATCGGCCATGCGCATCAGAGCGCGATACAGCCCGACCATATCCATGCCGCGGAATGTCTCGGCATTCAGGCCGTTCTGCCCGTGCTGATAGTAGATCGAAATCCACGGCAGATAGCCGCCCATCATGCCGTGCGAATGCCCCCCTTCTTCCTTCATGTCCAATTCGAACTTCACGTGGGTGAAATCGAAGTCGGGGAAGAAGAACTGATCGCCCATGAAGTAAACTTTGGGCACTTCCGCCTTGACCATGCCCTTCTCAATCCGGCCCTTGAATACATTGTGCGAGCGCGGATCGCTATCGATGCGGAATGTGGCGTTCGAACGCGGATGCCCTTTGCCGTCACGCAGCAAACGGTTGGTCGCGCGGTCGATGGTGATCGTGACCTCGCTGCCTTCCTTGGTGAGGTCTTCGCCGCTGACCGACAGCAGCCATGCAGGCATCGTGCCCGCCACCATTTCCCACGTCTCCAGCGGATAGTTGGGATAGACCGGCGGCGTGGCCATGTAGTTGGCCGTGCAGCCGTAGATGCGGAACAACTGGTTATCGACGCCCTTCTCGTGCGAGCGAGGATCTTCGAAGGCGCCTGCATCGTTTTCGCCGCGGCCATCGAGATTGAAGCCGAGCGCGAATTTGCCGACCGCAGTCTTGAAGCCCGGGTCGGGGACTGTCAGCGGGTTGCTGTAGGCGCTGACCTGCTTGCCGTCGGCCTTGCCGCGTTCGGTGATGGGCTTGGCGGCCTGCTGGGCGCCCTGGCCCTGGCGAGACACGTAGTTTTCGATGATCTTCTCGGCCTCATCGGGCTTCGTGCCGGTGGTGACCAGCGCGTTCTTATATATCTCGTGGGTCGTCGGATTTAGGCCCGTGGGGCAGTTGTCCGGCTGCGTGTAGGTCGCAGGATAAAATAGACTGAAAGCATAGCTCTTGGTTTCGGCGGCAGCCGTGGAAACCTGAAGCGCGACGGCAGCAGCCGCGAGGGCGCCCACCGTGTACATTTTCCGGACGATCATTCAACCTCCCTAAGAACAAGGCGAAACGCGGTGGCATGTCGGGATGTGGAACATCCTGATGTCCGGACATACGTTGCGCACGCTGGTATTTCATATCCTGGAATTTCGGCTGTCAATAGCGACTCTGGTAACCCAGTGCGCGCAGGCCTTGGATTATCGGTTTTACTGGAACGTCTCCGTGCGCTGGTCTCGCTCCACGGCACGCGCTCCAACGACTCGTTCTTCGCAGTGCACAACCGTTGCCAAGGCCCCTCTAGATAACGAGACGTTGAAGCCACCCGAACGGTGAACCCCCGCGGCAAACGGCATTCAACGCCCTGGGTTGGGGCCACGGTCGGGCACATCTCGGTATGGCAGCCCGGAGGACCTCGCCGCCACGGGACGAACAGGCTATTTTGCGATCAGCAACACGTTCAACGCTGGGAGGCGATGACGATGCGCAATCGGGGTCTGGCATTCGTTGTTCTGGTGATGACGCTCATCGCGGCGCCCTTCACTCCCACTTTTGCGGCTCAAGACAAGCCTGTCGAACTGAAGGACAACTACGCCGACGTGAACGGCGTGCGCCTTCACTATATGTCCGCCGGACAAGGACAAATGATCCTGTTCCTGCACGGCTATCCCAACTTCTGGTACACCTGGAAAGATCAGATGTTGGATCTCGGCAAGGATCACTTCGTCGTTGCGCCGGACATGCGCGGCTACAATTTGTCCTCAAAGCCCGAGGGCGTTGGCCAATACAAAATGAAATTGTTGGTCGAGGACGTCAGGCAACTTGCAGAAAAGGTGAACGGCCAAGGCAAGAAGTTCGTGCTGGTCGCGCACGACTGGGGCGCGCTGGTCGCCTGGACGTTTGCCATGCATTACCCGGAAATGCTGGAAAAGTTTATCATCGTCAACGGCGCCCATCCCTTCGTGAGCGAGCGCGAGATGAACGAGAATCCCATCCAGCGTTACGCCAGTAATTACC
>CAISTS010000014.1 GCA_903888485.1 uncultured bacterium
AACACCAAGCGGCCCCATTCGGCGCTCGGCTATAGGCCGCCGGCGCCGGTGACCTATAGCCCGATTCCAGTACCAATCGAACAGAGCCAAAACATGCAGTAGACTAACATCACGAATGGTACAGAAAATCGGTCAGGTCAGTGTCGCACGGAGTTTTCGGGACCAACTCGGAAACGCAGGAAATCCGCGTATTTGTTGGAGCAACATGGCACGCGCGGGAAATCGTCTCGGCGCTGGCTGCACCGAGATCGAAATCATTGAATATGTTTTCGAAAGTGTTGGCTGGGGGACTAGGATTCGAACCTAGACTAGCGGAGTCAGAGTCCGCGGTCCTACCGTTAGACGATCCCCCAGCAGAGGTGCGACCGTCTCCTAATATAAGAGACGTCCGGATCCTGTGGAAGGGCGGGATACTTGTCGAAACCGCCGCCGGATTCAAGGTTTTTTGCGCCCTTCGACTCCGCGCAAGGTGCAAAGCGCCGCCCGTAACCCTTTCCCGGCGCGGGGGAAGCCGATAGCATGAGCCGCAAGGAACGATGGCTGGGCCATCTTTGCGCGGGCGGTGCAACCTAAAGGTAGAGGACGCCAGGATGAGAGACGAGCGACGGCCCGCAAGTCACGCCGCCGCTGGCAACGGCCAGCAGGTCTTTGCCGCCATCGATCTTGGCACCAACAATTGCCGCATGCTGGTCGCGTGGCCCACGCCGCCCGAGCCTGGGCGCACTGAATTCCGCGTTATCGACTCTTTCTCGCGCATCACCCGGTTGGGCGAAGGCGTCAGCGGCACGGGCCGCCTGTCCGACGACGCCATGGACCGCACCATCGACGCGCTCAAATGTTGTGCCGACAAAATGGAGCGCCGCCGGGTCAGCGCCTCGCGCCAGGTCGCCACCGAAGCCTGCCGGCGCGCCGCCAACTGCGCCGAGTTTCTGGACCGCGTCACCCGCGAGACCGGCCTGTCGCTCGAGATCATCTCGGCGCACGAGGAAGCGACATTAGCTCTTAAGGGCTGCGCCGCGCTGCTCGACTTCGCTGTGCCCTATGCTTTGATCTTCGACATCGGCGGCGGCTCCACCGAAGTGCTGTTCGTCGAGATCGCCAATGCGAAGAGCCTCGCGGTCAAAGGCTGCATCTCGCTGCCCATGGGTGTCGTCACGGTCGCGGAAGACTGCGGCGGCGGCGACCTCTGCGGGCGCACCTATCAAGCGGTGCAGGAGCGCGTGCAGAAGTTGCTGGAGCCCTTCGAAGCCGTCCACGGAATCGGGGACAAGATCGCCGGCGGCGTGGTGCAGATGATCGGCACCTCGGGCACGGTGACGACACTGGGCGGCCTGCATCTCGGCCTCGAGCGCTATGACCGCGCCGCGGTCGATGGCCTCATGCTCGACTTTGATTCGTTGCATGCCACCACCAAATCGCTCTGCGGCAAGACGCTGCAGCAGCGCGCCGCTGAACCCTGCATCGGCTGGCAACGCGCCGACCTGATGCTCGCGGGCTGCGCCATCTTGGAGGCCATTTGCCGCATGTGGCCGGTGGGCAAGTTGAAAGTCGCGGACCGCGGCTTGCGCGAAGGCCTGCTGATGGACCTGATCCATCCGGCCACTCTGCACGTTGCGCCCGGCCAGATGCACCCCGTGAATCCGCTTTCATGAAATTGTGCATATGAGCCAAGATAAAAAGCGCGGCAGCAGTGGGCGCGGCCTCAGGGTGCGCGTCAAAACCATGCGCGGTCGCCCCATCGGCTCGCAGCTCTGGCTGCAGCGTCAACTCAACGATCCTTATGTCGCCAAGGCCAAAGCCGCGGGCTACCGCAGCCGGGCCGCCTTCAAGCTGATCGAGCTCGACGACCGGTTTCGTTTCCTGAAGCCCGGCAAGCGCGTGGTCGATCTCGGAGCGGCCCCCGGCGGCTGGACGCAGATCGCGGTGGATCGCGTACGCGCGGGACAGCCCAACGGCGGCGCCGTCGTCGGCATCGACATCCTGGAATGGGGGGCGGTGGCGGGCGCGACCTGCATGACCCTCGACTTCCTCGATCCGAAAGCCCCTGACGCGTTGAAGGCCGCGCTCGGCGGTCCGGCCGATGTCGTGTTGTCCGACATGGCATCGCCCACCACGGGACACGGTCCCACCGACCACATCCGCATCATGGCGCTAGCCGAAACCGCATGGATGTTCGCCGAGGAAGTGCTCGCCCCGGGCGGCGCTTTTATCTGCAAGGTCTTCCAGGGGGGCACCGAAGGCGGCCTCCTGAAGCAGATCAAGGCGCGCATGGGCGCGGTGCGGCACGCCAAGCCGCCGGCGAGCCGCAAGGAGTCCGCCGAGGTCTATGTGGTAGCGCTTGATTTCAAAGGCTGATTTGCGCGCGGGCGAGCGCTGCCGCCGCCCTTGTCACCCTGTCTAAAGCATGCAATAACCCGCAACCTTTTTTAGGGCGGGTTCCGGAAAAGTGGCCACCGGTTTTCCGGCAGAACACGCCCCAAAAAATATGGCCGGCAGATCATGGAGGCCTTATGGAGATAGCCGAAGCACTGACGTTTGACGACGTCCTCCTTGTGCCTGCGGCCTCCTCGGTTCTCCCTGCGCAAGCCAACACCGCGACCCGCCTCACCAAAACCGTTAGCCTGAACATCCCGCTCATTTCGGCGGCCATGGATACGGTCACCGAAAGCGGTCTGGCCATCGCCATGGCCTCGGCCGGCGGCATCGGCGTGATCCACAAGAACTTCAGCGTCGAGGTCCAGGCGCAGGAAGTGCGCAAGGTGAAGAAGTTCGAATCCGGCATGGTCGTGAACCCGGTGACGATTTTCCCGGACCAGACCCTGGCCGATGCCTGGCGCCTGCGCGAACAACACAAGATCTCGGGCTTCCCGGTCGTCGAGCGCGGCTCGGGCAAGCTGGTGGGCATCCTCACCAACCGCGACATGCGTTTCGCCACCAACCCGGCGCAGCCGGTCAGCGAGTTGATGACGAAGGACCGCGTCATCACCGTGCCCGAGAATGTCGAACGCGAGCAGGCCATCAAGCTGTTGCATCAGTACCGCATCGAGAAGCTGCTGGTGGTCGACGGATCGGACCGCTGCGTTGGCCTCGTCACCGTGAAAGACATCGAAAAAGCCCGCGCCCATCCGTTCGCCTCAAAGGACGATCAAGGCCGCCTGCGCGTCGCCGCGGCGACGGGTGTGGGCGATGAAGGTTTCGGCCGCGCCGAGGCGTTGCTGGAGGCCGGGGTCGATGTGCTTGTCGTCGATACGGCCCACGGACACTCCAAGGGCGTCATCGACGCCGTGGCGCGTATCAAGCGTTTGTCCAACTATGCGCAAGTCGTCGCCGGCAATATCGCCACACCCGACGCCGCCCGTGCGCTGATCGACGCTGGCGCGGACGCGGTGAAAGTCGGCATCGGCCCGGGCTCCATCTGCACAACGCGCGTGGTTGCCGGCGTCGGCGTGCCGCAGCTCTCGGCCGTCATGGAAGTCGCCGAGATCGCGCGCAAGACGGGCGTGCCCGTCATCGCCGACGGCGGCATCAAGGCCTCGGGCGACATCGCCAAAGCCATCGCCGCGGGCGCCGATTGCGTGATGATCGGCTCGCTCCTGGCCGGCTGCGAAGAAAGCCCCGGCGAAGTGATCCTCTATCAAGGCCGCACCTATAAAGACTATCGGGGTATGGGCTCCATCGGGGCCATGGCGCGCGGCTCGGCCGACCGCTACTTCCAGGAAGAAGTGCGCGACAACATGAAGCTGGTGCCCGAAGGCGTCGAAGGCCGTGTGCCTTACAAAGGCCCGGCGGGCGCGGTGATTCACCAGCTCGTCGGCGGTCTCAAGGCGGCCATGGGCTACACCGGCAACGCCACCATTCCCGACCTTCAGAAGAACTGCACTTTCCGTCGCATCACCGGCTCCGGCATCCGCGAGAGCCACGTGCACGATGTCATGGTCACGCGTGAGCCACCCAATTACCGCATCAACAACAGCTAAGTCCCAGCCCGATCTTGCGGGCGCAAAGTCATGACGCCTGCAGCCCGTCGGCAAAGCCGACAAATTAAAGTAAGCGCGCGGCATCTTCCGACCAGAGCGGAAAGTTCACGATGACGCCTGCCGCTCGCCTCCAAGCCGCCATCGAACTCCTCGACGAAGTCCTCGGCACAGATCGCGCCGCGGACGGCGTGATCTCGGCCTATTTCCGCGCGCGCCGCTTCATCGGCAGCAGTGACCGGCGCGCCATCAACGATCAGATCTGGCGCATCCTGCGCCACCGCGCGCGGCTCACCTGGGGCCTTGGCACCGATCATCCGTCGGGCCGGCTCTTTGTGGCGGCCAATCTCGTGCGCGGCGAAGGCAAGAGCATCGACGCCGTCGCCGGCCTCTACTCGGGTGCGAAGAACGGGCCGTCGCCGCTGGCCGCCAACGAGAAGCGCATGGTCGAGCGCGTGGCGAGCCGCAATGATTCGGAAATGCCGCGCGAAGTGCGCCTGGAAGTGCCGTGGTGGCTGCTGCCGAAACTCGACGAGGCTTTTGGCGCCGCCGCCGATGCCGAGCTCGCCGCCCTGGGCCAGGAAGCGCCGCTGGACCTGCGCGTCAATACGCTGAAAGCCACCCGCGACGCCGTGCTCGCCAGCTTGCGCGCCGAAGACCTGAAAGCCGAACCGACGCCGATCTCACCGCTTGGCGTGCGCCTGCCGGCGCGCATCAGCCTCGGCGATCACGCCGGCTTCCGCGACGGCTTGTTCGAAGTGCAGGACGAGGCCTCGCAGACCTGCGCGCACCTTGTGAACGCACAGCCCGGCATGGCGGTCATGGACCTTTGCGCCGGCGCGGGCGGGAAGACCCTCTCCATCGCCGGCTTCATGCAGAACAAGGGCCGGCTTATCGCCTGCGATGTGTCCGTCGGCCGGCTGGAGCGTTCAAAGTTGCGCCTGCGCCGCGCCGGCGTGCATAACGCCACGCTGCGGGTGCTCGAAGACAACGACAAGTGGATCAAGCGCCAGGCCGGCAGCTTCGACCGCGTGCTGGTGGATGCGCCCTGCAGCGGCACCGGTGCCTGGCGGCGCAACCCCGACGCCCGCTGGCACCTGAAGCCCGAAAACCTCGAAAGCCTGCGCCTGGTTCAGGAGCAGGTCCTGGAGCAGGGGGCCGGCCTCGTGAAGCTCGGCGGCCGGCTCATCTACGCCACCTGTTCGCTGCTGCCCGAGGAGAACGCCGTCCGGGTCGAGGGTTTCCTCGCCACCCATCCGCAGTTCAAGGCCCTGCCGATCCAGGAGATCTGGAAGGATGTGCTGGCCGCGCCGTGCCCCACCACCGATACCTTCCTCACGCTCACGCCCCACCGCAACGCCACCGACGGATTCTTTGTGGCGGTGCTCGAACGGGTTTCGTAAAAAAGAAGACATGACCGACCGCATCCTCATCATCGATTTCGGCTCCCAAGTCACCCAGCTCATCGCAAGACGCGTCCGCGAACTCGGCGTCTACTGCGAGATCCACCCCTTCAACAAAGTCACCGAGGCCAGCCTCAAGGCCTTCGGCCCGCGCGGGATCATCCTCTCGGGCGGCCCCGCTTCGGTGCTCGACATCGACACGCCCAAGGCGCCCGAGGCGGTTTTCAACATGGGCTTGCCGGTGCTGGGCATCTGCTATGGCCAGCAGACCATGGTGGCGCAGCTGGGCGGCAAGGTCGAGAGCCACGACCACCGCGAGTTCGGCCGCGCCTTTGTCGACGTCACCGACAATTGCGGCCTCTTCGATGGGCCCCCGCTTGATAATCCATGGAAAAAAGGCGAACGCCAACAGGTGTGGATGAGCCACGGCGACCGCGTCGTGGCCCTGCCGTCCGGCTTCAAGGTGGTCGGGGTCAGCGAAGGCGCGCCCTTCGCCGCCATCGCCGACGAAACCCGGCGCTTCTATGCCGTGCAGTTCCATCCCGAAGTGGTGCACACGCCCAATGGCGCCGCCCTTTATCGCCGCTTCGTGCGCGATATCTGCGGCTGCTCCGGTGACTGGACCATGGGCGCCTTCAAGGCCCAGGCCATCGAAGCCGTGCGCAAGCAAGTGGGCAAAGGTCGCGTCATCTGCGGCCTCTCCGGCGGCGTGGATTCCTCGGTCGTGGCGGCGCTGCTGCACGAAGCCATCGGCGATCAGTTGACCTGCGTGCTGGTGGACCACGGCCTCATGCGCCTCGGCGAAACCGAACAGGTGGTGAAGGTCTTCCGCGACCGCTTCAACGTGAAGCTGGTGGCGCGCGACGCCTCCGATTTGTTTTTAGGCAAACTCGCCGGCGAAACGGACCCCGAGAAAAAGCGCAAGATCATCGGCGCCACCTTCATCGACGTCTTCGAGGAAGAGGCCAAGAAAATCGGCGGCGCCGATTTCCTCGCCCAAGGCACGCTCTACCCGGACGTGATCGAGTCCGTCTCCTTCCACGGCGGGCCCAGTGTCACCATCAAGTCCCACCACAACGTCGGCGGCCTGCCGGCGCGCATGAACATGAAGCTGGTCGAGCCCTTGCGAGAACTGTTCAAGGACGAAGTGCGCGTGCTGGGCCGCGAGCTTGGCCTCCCCGACGAAATGGTCGGCCGCCATCCGTTCCCGGGCCCGGGCCTTGCCATCCGCATCCCCGGCCAGGAGATCACGCGCGAGCGCCTGGACATCCTGCGCAAGGCCGATGCCGTCTACCTCGATGAAATCCGCAAAGCCGGCCTTTACGACGCCATCTGGCAGGCCTTCACCGTTCTCTTGCCCGTGCGCACCGTCGGCGTCATGGGCGACGGCCGCACATATGATTATGCGGTGGCCTTGCGCGCCGTGACCTCCACCGACGGCATGACCGCCGACTTCTACCCCTACGACATGGCCTTCCTGGGCCGCGTCGCCAACCGCATCATCAACGAGGTCAAAGGCGTCAACCGCGTGACCTACGATGTGACCAGCAAGCCGCCGGGCACGATTGAGTGGGAGTGATCCGGTCGTGATTCAAGCGGGCGCCGTGTTCAAGGAAAATCTTCAGAAATTGCCGGCCATCGATGGCGTGCAACGCATCGACCTGATCGACGGCACAGGTGCCGTGGTGGCCAGCATCGAGAATCAGCCGGGCAAACAGGGTTCGCTGGCGGTCTACCAATACCTCAAGCAGGCCTTCGGCAGCCTGGATGCGAAAGCGGCCGAACACGGCTTGGCTGTCTTCGCCGAACACACGGCCGACGCGCGCAACCGCCCCGGTGCGCATCCGAATATAGACCGCCTGCTGGCAATCGCCGCCGGTAGTGCGCCATTACGCATCGAAGTCGTCGCGGCGTGATGCGACATAACATTTAGTACGTACCCATGATCCGTCTCGATTCCATCAGCAAGCAACACGGCCACCAGCTCCTGTTCATCGAAGCTTCGATGGCCCTTCAGAAGGGCGAGAAGGTCGGTCTTGTCGGTCCCAACGGCGCGGGTAAGTCCACCATCTTCCGCATGATCGCGGGCACGGAGCAGCCCGATGACGGGCGGGTGCTGGTCGATGCGGGCATGACCATCGGTTATTTCAGCCAGGACGTCGGTGAGATGTCGGGCCAGACCGCTGTGTCGGCGGTGATGGACGGCGCGGGGCCCTTGAGCGCGCTGGCGGCCGAGATGACCACGCTTGAGGCGGCCATGAACGATCCTGAGCAAGCTGACGCCATGGAAGCCCTCGTCACGCGCTACGGCGAGGTGCAGGGGCGCTTCCAGGAGTTGGGCGGCTATGCGCTCGAGGACCGCGCGCGCGAGGTGCTGGCGGGGCTCTCCTTCAGCGAGGAGCGCATGGACGCCGACGTCGGCCTGCTCTCGGGCGGCTGGAAGATGCGCGTGGCGCTCGCGCGTATTCTTTTGATGGCCCCCGACGGCATGCTGCTGGACGAACCCTCCAACCACCTCGATCTCGAGAGCCTCATTTGGCTCGAAGATTTTTTGAAACGCTACGAGGGCGCGCTTCTGATGACCTCGCACGACCGCGAGTTCATGAACCGCATCGTCAATAAGATTGTCGAGATCGACGGCGGCACGCTCATCACCTATTCCGGCAACTACGATTTCTACGAGCAGCAGCGGGCCCTCAGCGAGAAGCAGCGCCAGGCCCAGTTCGACCGCCAGCAGGCGATGCTCGCCAAGGAGATCGAGTTCATCGAGCGCTTCAAGGCGCGCGCGTCACACGCGGCCCAAGTGCAAAGCCGGGTGAAGAAGCTGGAGAAGATCGAGCGCGTCGATCCCCCTAAGCGCCGCCAGACCGTGCAGTTCGAATTCCGCAGTCCGCCGCGCTCGGGCGACGATGTGGTCAATTTCAAGAATGTCTCCAAGGCCTACGGCAAGCACAAGATTTACGACGACCTCGACTTCATGGTGCGCCGCAAGGAGCGCTGGTGCATCCTCGGCGTCAACGGCGCGGGCAAATCGACGCTGCTGAAACTGGTGGCCGGTGCGCTGGACCCCGATCTGGGCACGGTCCCCGACAAAGGCGCCGTGAAACTGGGCGCCAACGTCAAAATGGGCTACTTCGCCCAGCACTCCATGGATCTCCTGGAGGGCGACGAGACGGTGTTCGAGTCATTGGACGCGTCGTTTCCGCAAGCCGGCATCGGCACCTTGCGCACCCTGGCCGGATGTTTCGGTTTTTCCGGTGACGATGTCGAAAAGCCCTGCCGCGTGCTGTCGGGCGGTGAGAAGGCGCGCCTGGTCATGGCCAAGATGCTCTACGACCCGCCCAACTTCCTGGTGCTCGACGAGCCCACCAACCACTTGGACATGGCGACCAAGGAGATGCTGGTCACAGCCCTCGCTGAATTCGAAGGCACCATGCTGTTCGTCTCCCACGACCGCCACTTCCTCAGCCAGCTCTCCAACCGGGTGCTGGAGCTGACGCCCGAGGGCCTGCATCAATACGGCGGGGGTTACACCGAATACGTGGCGCGCACCGGCCACGAAGCGCCGGGGCTGCATCCGGGCGGTTAGCGGCACACGAGCACGAAGAGTGGCGAGCCGCGCCTTCGGTCTGTAAGATCGCGGGTGCAAACACTCGAAAGTTTTTCCGTGACCCCCACCGCCCGCATTCTTCTCCTCGGCTCCGGCGAGCTTGGCCGTGAGTTTGTCATCTCCGCCAAACGCCTCGGCGCGCATGTGATCGCCTGCGACAGCTACGCGGGCGCGCCGGCCATGCAGGTGGCTGACGCCTTCGAGGTCTTCTCCATGCTCGACGGCGCGGCGCTCGGCGCGGCCATTGAGAAGCACAAGCCCGACTTTGTCGTGCCGGAGGTCGAGGCCATCCGCACCGAGGTGCTGAAGGACTTCGAGGATCACGGGCAGAAGATCGTGCCTTCGGCGCGCGCGGCGCTCATGACCATGAACCGCGACCGTATCCGCGAAGTCGCGGCGGTGGAGTTGGGACTGCCGACGTCCACATATCTCTACGCCGAGACGCGCGAGGAAATGCGCGCAGCAGTAACAAAGGTCGGCATCCCTTGCGTGGTGAAGCCAGTGATGTCGTCCTCGGGCAAGGGGCAGAGCACCATCAAGAGCGCGGACGCCGTCGATGCGGCCTGGGACTACGCCGTCGCCGGTATGCGCGGCGACCGCGTGCGCGTGATCGTCGAGGCCTTCGTCGCCTTCGACTACGAGATCACGCTGCTCACTATTCGCACGAAGGACGGCGTGATTTTCTGTCCGCCCATCGGTCACCGCCAGGAGCGCGGCGATTACATGGAAAGCTGGCAGCCCACCGCCATGTCGCCGCGCGCGCTGAAAGACGCCCAGGACATGGCGCGCAAGGTGGTCGATAACCTCGGCGGCTTCGGCATTTTCGGCGTCGAGTTTTTCGTGAAGGGCGACGAAGTGACCTTCTCGGAACTCAGCCCGCGCCCCCACGATACGGGCATGGTGACGCTGATCTCGCAGAACCTCTCCGAGTTCGACCTGCATGCGCGCGCCATTCTGGGCCTGCCGATCCCGTCGATCACACAGCACGGCCCGTCCGCCTCGGCCGTGATCCTCGCCGACCGCGACGCCAAGGACTTCGCCATCACGGGGTTGGAGAAGGCGCTGCAGCCTTCCGCGCCAGGTGTCGATGTGGATGTGCGCATCTTCGGCAAGCCGACGACGCGGCCCTACCGGCGCATGGGTGTGGCGCTCGCCCTCGTGAAGAATGGCGACACCGATGCCGCCCGCAAGGCCGCGCGCGAAGCGGCGGCCCGCGTCGTCATTCAATACAAGGCCTGATCTTGTGAGCGCCGCGCAGGCGGACGATCTTCGCCGGCTGCTGGAAGACGCGCTCGCCGCGCACCGGCGCGGCGCGTTCAGGGAGGCCGTGGCCGACTACGACAAAGCGCTGGCGATCAACCCCGATCTGGCGGGGGTTCATAACAACCGCGCCGTGGCGCTGAATAGTTTGTGGACCTATGGCGCGGCCCTGCAAAGTTGCGATGCGGCGTTGCGTCTCGCGCCCGACTACGCCGAAGCGCACAACAACCGGGGCATCGCCCTGCGCGGACTCAACCGGTTGGACGACGCCGCCGCGAGCTATGATGCCGCTATCCGCCTCAAGCCGGACTTCGCCGAGGCTTACTATAACCGCGCCATCACGCGGGAAGACCTGAAGCAGTACGCGGCGGCGGTCGCCGACTATGAGAAGGCGCGGCAGCTCAGTCCTGCCTATGGCTTTCTCACGCCCAACATCCTGCACGCGCGCATGGATATCTGCGATTGGCGCGGCCTTGAAGACGAGATCGCGGCGCTGGAACGGCGCATCATGGCCGGCGAAAAGGTCTCGCCCTTTTCGGTCATGGCTCTGTCGCCGTCGCTGGCGCTGCAATACACCGCGGCCAGTACGTGGTCGCAGCACGAATTCCCCAGCAGTCCAGCGCTCGGACCCGTCGCACCGCATCCCGCCGGCGCGAAAATTCGCATCGGCTACTTCTCGATGGAGTTCCACTACAGCGCCTTCGCCGTCATGTCGACCGGCGTCTTCGAAGCGCATGACCGCGAAAAGTTCGAGATCACCGCCTTTTCCTTCGGACCCAAGAAGAAGGACGCGGCGCGCGCGCGTCTCGAGAAGGCCTTCGACCGGTTCCTCGACGTATCGGACCAAAGCGACCTGGAGATCGCGCAACTCGCACGCAGCTTGCGGATCGACATCGCGGTCGATCTCGCCGGCCATCAGCGCCATGCGCGTCCGGGGATTTTTTCACTGCGCGCCGCGCCGCTGCAGATTCAGTATCAGGCTTGCCCCATGGGGGCCGCCGATATCGACTACTTCGTCACCGACGCGGTTTTTGTGCCGGACCGTTTGCGCTCCATCTACCGCGAGAGCATCGCGCGCCTGCCGCGCCTGCTGCCGAGCGATCAGTCGCGGCCCAAGGCGACGCGCAAGTTCACTCGTGCGGAGCTGGGACTGCCGGAGGCTGGTTTTGTCTATTGCTGCTTCAGCGCGACGTACAAGATCACGCCGCAAATGTTCGGCGCCTGGATGCGCATCCTTGCCCAGGTGCCGGGCAGCGTGCTCTGGCTGGCGGCCCGCAATCCTACCGCCGGCGCCAACCTCCGCGCCGCGGCGCATTCGCACGGTATCAATCCCAACCGGCTGGTGTTCGCCGCGTATATGGAAGCCGCTGACCACCTCGCGCGCCACAGCGCCGCCGATCTCTTCCTCGACACCTATCCTTTCAACGCCAATTCGACCTCGGCCGACGCGCTTTGGGCGGGGCTGCCGGTCGTGACCTGGGCGGGGGAAGGGATCGCGGGCCTCGGCAGCGCGAGCCTTCTCATCCATGCCGGGCTCAGCGAGCTCGTCACCACATCGCTCGCGGACTACGAAGCGCTCGCGGTCGCGCTGGGGCGCGATCCGGCGCGCGCGGCGGCGCTCAAGCAGCGCGTGGAACAGAGTAGGGAAGAGGGGCCGCTGTTCGATATCAACGGGTACACGCGCAGCGTCGAGAAGCTCTACACCGCGATCATCGCGCGCCAGCGGCAAGGTTTGCCGCCGGCCGATATCGACATCACTTAAGCCGCGCCACGTAGAGAGTCTGCGCCATGGAAGGAATGGGATTCTCGATCACCTCGAGGATCTCGAAACCCGCCAGCAGTCTGCCTTCGATGAACGGGCGTGGGTGATAGGCGGCGAACAGCCGTCCGCCTTTGCGCCGGTGCGTGCGCACCACAAGCGCGCCGGCGGCGAAGCGCGCTGCTTCGCTGGGCCGTAAGCGATCCACGACCTGATCGGAATGGAATGAGGCGATCAGCACGCCACCGGGCTTCAGCACGCGCCGGATTTCATTGATCCAGGCCATATGCAGGTCTTCGGGCAGGTGCGTGAACACCGAGATGCAATAGAGCGCGTCAAAGGCCTTATCGCCAACCGGCAGCGGCGGATCGAGCTCGTTCTTTTGAAAAGCGATGCCGCTGACGTGGTTCGCGCACCACGCAATGGAAGCGCCGTTGTAATCAAAGCCCGTCACGCGCCAGCCCGTCAGGCGCTGCAGCGGGCGGACAATGCGCGCGAGACCACAGCCCCATTCGGCGACGGCAGGGTTCGCGGCGCCGTGACGGCGGATCAGATCGGCGATGAAACGGGCCGTATCCTCGCCCGAGGCGGCGTAGTCGGCGTAGCGCGTGTAGCTATAGGCCTCGTACATGCCCCAGGCCGGCGGAGCTGCGAAATCCGGATGCGCCGCCAGGTAGGCGGCATTGGCGGCGCGGCTCCGCCACCACACCAGGGCGAACCTCAGCATCTCGGCGGCGCCGAGAAGGCCTGTGGCGCGCAAGGCCGCGACAATCTGCTGCTTCATGGCCGGCACATTCTCACAAGGGGTGCCGACATATCAACAAGGGGCATAACAATCCGACAGGTTTGCTTTGGGCGCCCGGCGGCGCTTATGCGACATTGTGGCCCAAGGATGGGGGATCATCATGAACCGGATTATTTTTGCGATTGTCGCGATGATGCTGTCGTCAATGATGGCGCTCGCGGCCGACAGCACGCCGGTGTTCGTCGGCCACAAATACACCGTCGCTTATAAAGATGGGCCGTCGCTGCT
Organism: uncultured bacterium; assembly: GCA_903888485.1. Taxonomy (GTDB): domain Bacteria; phylum Pseudomonadota; class Alphaproteobacteria; order Rhodospirillales; family Rhodospirillaceae; genus SHVO01. The sequence goes on from CAISTS010000014.1 coordinate 13,040, forward strand.
GCTCGACTTCAAAAGCGCGACTTTCATGGAAGGCACCTTCCTTGCCGGTCCCAGCAAGGGCCAGAAATTGGCGATTACGTTCAAGACCACGGAGATCTCGCCCAAGGTTTACATGCTCACCTGGCAAGAGACCGACAAGACCACGGTCGTGCATGTCGACGACTTCAACAAGATGCAGTCGCTCTCCAACGTCACGCTGCCGGACGGCACGTTCCTCAATATGGCCGGCGCTTTCAAGCCCGCCGACTGAGAAGTCCGGCTTTCACGGCGTCAAGGACACGCGACCAGTCGTCGGGAGCGTGCTGGCGGAAAAGCCACGCGCTTGTGTACCAAGGGCTATCCGTGCGTCCGAGCATCCAGCGCCAATCGGGATTGAAGGGCAGCAGCACCCACACGGGCTTGCCGAGCGCGCCGGCCAGGTGCGCGATGCTGGTATCGACGCTGATGACCAGATCGAGTGCGCTGCACAGCGCGGCGGTATCGGCAAAGTCTTCGAGCTCCGTGCCGAAAACAGCGATGCCCCGGGATGCGGCCAGCGCGCGGTCCGCCGCGCTCAGGTCCTTCTGGAGAACGACGTAGTCAAAACCGTCGGGCAAAGTCGCGAGCAACTGTGTGAGCCCAATGCTGCGCCTGCGGTCATTGGCGTGATGCGGATTGCCGCTCCACGCCAAGCCCACGCGCGGCCGCTTCGCCTCGCCCAGCGCCACGCGCCTGCGCGCGGTCTCGGCCGTATCGGCCTGCAGATAGCCGCCCGGCGCGGGGATCGATGTGAGATCTGTGCCGAAGGCCAAAGGCAAGGAGGCGAGCGCGCAGTGGAAGTCGAACGCCGGCAACGGGTCGTGGAACTTCACAACTTCGGCAACGTCCGGCAGGCGCGCGAGCAGCCGTACCAAAGGCGCGCGCACCTCCAGGATCACGCGCGCGCCCTTTGCCGCCACCAGCGGCGCATAGCGGCTGAACTGGATGGCGTCGCCAAAGCCCTGGTCGGCGTGCAGCAGAATGGTCTTGCCGGCAAGCGGCTCTCGGCCCAGCCATCCCGGCGTTCCGAAGTCGCGGTTCATCAACTTCAAGCTCGGCACCTTCCAGCGCCACTCGTGTCGCGCCCAGCCCCGCGCGAAATCGCCTTCCTGCAGATCGAGCAAACTCAGGTTCCAGTTGGCGTCGGCGCTGTGCGGGTCCACCGCCAGCGCGCGTTCGAAACTCGCGCGCGCATCGCTACGCCGGCCAAGCGTAGCCAGAAGCGTGCCGCGGTTGCTCCAGCCGCCGGCGAGCCCGGAATCCAGGGCGAGCGCGTGATCGTAGCTGGCCAGGGCCTCATCGCTGCGCCCGAGCGCATCGAGCGCGCCGCCGCGATTGTTCCAGGTCTGGGCGTTGCCGGCGTCGAGCGTGATGGATCGGTCATAGCTCGCGAGCGCGTCTTGCATGCGGCGCAGGCTCTGCAAAGCATTGCCGCGGTTATTCCAGGCCTCTGCGAGGCCGGGCTGCAAAGCCACGGCTTTGTCCAGTTGCGTAAGGGCCGCCTCGGACTGGCCCGCTTCTTCGAGCACCAAGCCGAGGGCGTTGTGGGCATCGGCGTAATCGGGCCGGAGCGCGATGGCCTTGGCAAAGCTAATTTGCGCTTCGTGAGGCCGTGCGAGCGCGCGCAAGGCCAAGCCGCGGCTGTACCAGGCGTCGGCGTAATCCGGACGGGCGGAAAGTGCAGCGTCGCATGAGGCGAGCGCCTCGTCGTTCCGTCCCAGCGAGCGCAAAGCATTGCCGCGATTGCTGAGGGCGGCGGCGAAATCGGGTTTGAGGGCAATAGCGCGTTCGTAACTTGCCAGCGCCGCGGCGGTATTTCCGAGCTGCTGTTCCGCCATACCGAGATTGTTGCGGGCGGCGGCGTTCATGTCGCTTACGGCCAAAGCGCCGCGCAGGAACTCCGCGGCAGTCGCATGGGACTTGTTATGCAGCGCGATGACGCCGCGCAAATGCAGCGCATCGAAATGTTTTGGATCGCGTTCGAGCACGCCGGCGCACGCGGCGTCCGCTTCGTCGAAGCGTCCTTGCTTATATAGGGCGAGGGCATCCTGGAATTGCACGTGGCTCAGGTCCGTCTATAGTGCGCCTCATCATGGCGCTCACACTCTACGGCATCAAGAACTGCGACACCGTCAAGAAAGCCAGGGCCTGGCTGGAAAAGAAGGGCGTCGCCTATGTATTCCACGACTATAAAACCGCCGGTATAGATGCCGGCCGGCTGCGCGCCTGGGCCGGGGAGGTGGGCTGGGAAATACTTCTCAATCGCGCCGGCACCACGTTCCGCAAACTGCCCGAGTCCGCCAAGTCAAACCTGACCGAAGACAAGGCCATCGCGCTCATGCTCGAACAGCCGTCCATGATCAAACGCCCGGTGCTCGATCTTGGCAAACGGCGCGTTGTTGGCTTCAAACCCGAGCTTTACGCCAAGGAACTTTAGCGGCGATCCGCCGTCGCAAGGCCTTCGGCGGTCGGCTGAAATAGCCGGCCGCGCTCGGTGATCAGCACGACCACCAGGCCCGCCAGCGCGCAACCGAGGAACCCGACCATCAACGGTTTGACCGTGTTGTCGAACGCCTGGCCGATGAAAAAGCCGATCAGCGCGCCGCCGATGGTGGTGCAGAAGCCCTGCACCGACGAGCCCGTGCCGGCCACGTGGCCGAGGGGCTCCATGGCCATGGAGCCGAAGTTGGGCGCCATCAGGCCGAAGCAGAACATCATCACGGCTTGGAAGATGGTGAACGTCGTCAGGCTCTCATAGCCGGCAAACACCACAATCGTGTGCACGGCGCAGACCGCGATGTAGCCGATCAGCGCTGTATGCGAAACGCGCCGCGTGCCGAGCTTGCCGACGATGCGCGCGTTGGTCAGCGACGCCAGCGCCATGAAGCCGGCGATGACCGCGAAGTTGAGCGTGAAAGTCAAAGGCTCGTCGAAGACGTCGACGAACACCTGCTGCGCCGAGTTGATGAAGCCGAACAGGCCGCCCAGCACCAGCGTCATGGCCAGCATGTAGCCCACGGCCATGCGCGTGGTGAGCGATACCTTGAAGGCGCGCGCGATCGCTGGCAGGGACAGCGGCAGGCGATCCTCCGGATGCAGCGTCTCGGGCAGGCGCATCACGATCCACACCATCACAGCGGCGCCAAAGACCGCGAGCCCGCCGAAGATCCAGCGCCACGGCGCCACCAGCAGAATGAGCTGGCCGAGTGACGGCGCGAGGATCGGCACCGCCAGGAATACGATCATCGCCAGCGACATCACGCGCGCCATCTGCCGGCCGGAGAAGCGGTCGCGCACGATCGAGATTACCAGCACGCGGCTCGCCGCCGCGCCGATGCCTTGGAACACGCGCGCCGCCAACATCATCTCAAAGCTGACCGACAGCGCCGAGAGCACGCTGAAGACGATGTAGATACTGAGCGAGATCTTGAGAATGGGCTTGCGCCCGTAACGGTCGGCCAGCGGCCCATAGACCAGCTGCGCCGCGCCGAAGCCGAGCATATAAGCCGTGATCACCCACTGGCGGTCGTTCTCGGCGACGATGCCGAGGTCGTGGCCGATCAGCGCCAGTGCCGGCATCATGGAATCGATCGCCAAAGCGTTCACCGCCATGATGGCGGCGACCAGCGCAACGAATTCCTTGAACCCGACGTCAGGACGCGAAACTGCACCAACGTCCGGTCCCTCGCTATCCTTGGCCACGACAACCTCGAGCGAAAAGGGCGCTTCTCTTATCACGATTGGATCAGGCGAGGGCCCTTTTTGTTGGACGTAAACCCTTAACGGAGAAAGCGTTTGCAGCACCCTAGCCGGTCGTGAAATATGCGCGTCAGGAGGACCCACCGATGCCGTCTGCCCCCGACATGCAGCTCTGGGATCCGCGCGGCGCACCTACAGTTGCGCATCGCGAGATTTACGAAGACCTGCTCACGCTCAAGGATGCGACCATCCTCGAACTCGGCTGCGGCGCGGCCGAGGTTAGCCGCGCCATCGCGACGGCCACGCCCTCAGCCGACATCACCGCGCTCGAGGTCGATACCCGCCAACATGAAGCCAACCTGGCCGGACCTCAGCTTGCAAATCTTCACTTTGCGCTGGGCGGTGCGGAAAAAATTCCCGCGGACGACGAGACCTTCGACATCGTGCTGATGATCAAGTCACTGCACCACGTGCCGGGCGATATGCTCGACCGCGCGCTGAAAGAAGTGCGCCGCGTGCTGAAGCCCGATGGCCTGGCCTATATTGCCGAGCCGGTGTTCAGCGGTGCTTTCAATGAAATCCTGCGCGTGTTCCATAATGAGGAAGAGGTGCGCAAGAACGCCTTCGCCGCCATCAAGAACGCCGTGGCGAAAGGCGGCATGACGCTGGTGACCGAGAAATTCTTCTTCGTGCCGGTGAAGGTCGAGAATTTCGCGGCCTTCGAGAAGCGCTTCATCAACGTCACGCACAGCGACCACCGCCTGTCGCGGGCGCAAATGGAAGAAGTGCAAAAGAAGTTCGCGCAGCACATGACGCCGCAGGGTGCGACCTTCAAGACACCCATGCGCGCCGATGTGCTGCGTAAGTCGATTTAGGAGCTGAGCGTCGCGCCGATGGCCAGGGCCGCGAGGCCGCCGGAAATCAGGAAGGTCAGGGCGGTCTCGACGAATTCGGCGTATTTGGCTTCGGCGAGCCTGGGGGCGATGGGGGTCGTCATTGTTGGATCCTTAAATGGGTTGTACCCCGCCTATCTGGGCTCCCCGCCTTGTGCTGCAATGCACAACGACGCATCGCCGGCCTGCTCAGACCGCATAACAGGTTGATTCGCGTTGAAAATTCAGCCCGATACCAGCTTGATCGGCCGGTCGAAGACGGCGAGGGCGTCGCCCAGGGTGTTGGCTTGGGCCAGTTTGCGCTGGGGCGAGGCCACGACGTACTGGGGCTGGCGCTTGGCGCGGCCCCCGCGCCCTGGGGCGAGCTTGGAGATTACGAACAACGGGTGTTCATGAGCGTGGCGAAAGACCGCAAAGGTGGCCGCATCCGGGCCCAAGTGGATGGCGTAATCGCGCCATTCACCCTTGGCCACGCGGGTGGCGTACAGCCCAAGCAGGCGGTTCAGTTCAGGGCGGGTAAAGTGCTGGTAGGGGGGCTTGCGCCGGTGCTCTGAGAGACGAATGACCGAAGCCATGACCCTCAACCTGCCTTAAATTTCAACGTCACAGCGGCGCATCATGACAGTATTTTTTCAGACTGCCGTGCCGCGATCAAGGCGCAAAAACCCGCATCGCAGCGCGATATTTCAGTAGCCTGACGAGCCCAGGGCCTGGTTCTTGCGGTCGGGATCCGGGCGGTCGAAGCAATTCGAATTGCCCAGCGTGGCATAGCAATAGCGGCTGACGTGCTCGGCGCCCCGGCCTGGCGGGCGTACCGTGCAGGCGAGGTCGCCCACGGCGCCGGCGATCTGGCTGCATTCAAGGCCCACGGCCTGGGAATAGACGGTGTCGGCGTCGCCTGCGCAGCTGGAAAGTCCCAGTGCGGCCACGATCACGGCGGCGGTATATGTGACACGGGAGTACATCACAAACCTCTCTCCTGGCCCTATTTTGGGGCCCTGAACGATGGATTTCGGTCCAGTGTGGCACTCTCCCAGGGGCCGGTTAACAAAAGCTGAAGCGCCCCCCGGTCCCGGGCGCCCGGAATTGCCTTACGGGCCTCAACTCATTATATGTTCGGGCACGTTTTAAGCCCTCCGGCGGGGCTGGACGGCGCCGGCCCGGGAGAGCAACCCGGTGTTGGCGCTTGGCGCCCCACCCCCGGCCCCCACAAGCAAGAGGACCTTCCGTTGACCAAGGAGAAAAACGTCGTTCCGGCGGCGGCAGATGCGAAGGGAAAGAAGGGCCCGGCGGAGGACGAGACCGATCACGAGCTCGAAGGGCTGATGTCGGAGATCGAAACCGATCTGCGCACCGACGAGTTCAAGAAGATGTGGAAGGCCTACGGCAACGCCATCACGCTGGTGGTCGTGCTGTTCCTGGTTGGTGTCACCGGCTTCCAGCTGTACCGCCAGTACGAGGCGCGCCAGCACGAGGAGGCCGCCCGCCAGTACGAACTCGCCATCGAAGCCGGCCAAGACGCCGCCAACGCCGACAAAGCCATCGCTCAGTTCGGCGCGTTGATCAAAGAAGGCGACCGCGGCTACACCGCGCTCGCGCGCCTCAGCCAGGCCTCGCTCCAGCTCGAGAAGAAAGATGTCGATGGCGCCATCGCCAATTACAAGGCGCTCGCGGCCGACGAGAAGGCCGACCCGGTGCTGCGCGATCTCGGTACGCTGCTGTCCGTCCTGCACAGCATCGACCGCGCCGACGCCAAGGTGCTCGAGGCGATGCTGACGCCGCTCACCAGCCCGACCAATGCGTTCAATCTCTCGGCCATGGAACTCTCAGCGCTGCTCGCCGCCAAGCAGGGCGATACCGCGCGCGCGCTGAAGACGCTGCAGCAGATCTCGGTCGATCCCCGCACGCCGCAGGCCATGCGCGACCGCGTTGCCGATCTCACCAAGCTCTACGAAGTCGGCACGATCCCGCCGCCGCCCGCAGCGCCGGCGACGCCTGCCGCCGCGCCGGCACCTGCGAAGTCGCCCGCTGCGCCTGCTCAACCGGCCGCCGCGCCGGCGAAACCATAGCCCCGGACCCATAAGGTTAGTTGCATGATGACGGTTCGGTGTTCTCTTCGTTTGACGCTCCTTGTCGCGGGCCTCTTGGCGCTCGCCGGCTGCGATACGCTGAGCGGGATCTTCACATCCGAGGACAAGGACAAGCTACCCGGCACGCGCATCTCGGTGCTGCAGCTCGAACGCGAGCTGCGCCCCAACGTCGAATCGGTCGATACGCAGATTGTCCTGCCGCGCCCCGAGGATGCGGCGGTGTGGCCGGGCGCGGGCGGTCTGTCGCACCACGCCATGCATCACCTGGTGATCGGCGAAGCGCCCAAGCGCGTCTGGACCGTCTCCGCCGGCGAGGGCTCGGGCCTGCGCAACCGCAACTTCGCCGAGCCTGTCGTCGGCGTCGGGCACATCTACACCATGGACGCCGACGGGCGCGTCTACTGCTTCGATTCAAAGACCGGTAAGCGCCTCTGGCGCATCGAGACCGCGCCTGAGAAGGAAGAAGACAACGCCTTCCTCGGCGGCGCGCTGGCGCTCGATTCCGGCAAGCTGTTCGTCACCACCGGCGCCGCGCAGGTCGCCGCCTTCGACGCCAACACCGGCAAGGAAATCTGGCGCGCGAGCGTCGATACGCCCATCCGCGCCGCGCCCACCGTCAACGCCGGCCGCGTTTTTGTCGTCACCGTCGAGAACGAAATCGTCGCCATCGCCGCCGATACCGGCCGGCGCTTGTGGAATTATTCGGGCTCGACCACGCCGACGATCCTCCTGGGCGGCGCTGCGCCCGCCGTGGACGGCGGTGTCGTCGTCGCGGCGCTGTCGAGCGGCGAACTCGTCGCGCTGCGCACCGACAACGGCACGCCGCTCTGGAACGAAACCGTCGTCGCCATACGCCGCACCGAAGCCGCCGCCAGCTTGCCCGACATCGCCGCGCGCGCGGTGATCGACAAGGGCCGCGTCTATGCCGTCGGCCAGTCGGGCGTGCTCGCCGCCGTCGACCTGCGCACCGGCCGGCGCATCTGGGACGTACCTGTGGCCGGCATCTACGAGCCGTGGATCGCGGGCGACTTCCTCTTTGCCATCACGCTCGACAGCGAAGCGGTCTGCATCGACGCCCGTTCGGGCCGCATCCTGTGGGTCACACAGCTGCCGCGCTTCGAAGATGAGGAAAGCCGCAAGGGCCGCATCGTCTGGGCGGGTCCCGCCTTGGCAAGCGACCGTTTGATCCTGGTCGGCTCGAACAGTGAAGCTTTGTCGGTCTCGCCCTATTCCGGCGCCGTGCTCGGCCGTATCGAGCTGCGCAGCGCGGGATCGCAGTCGCCCGTATTCGCGGGTGGCACGATGTACTTGCTCGACGACGACGGCGATCTGTCCGCGTACCGCTAGAAAAGTGAATTCATATGAAGGCCCGTCCCCGCAAGGCCGTCCGCAAGACGGGCCCGCGTTCGGCCCGTGGCTATAAGACTGTCCCGTACGCCAATCCGAAGCGTAAGCCCGGAGCTGCGTCGCAACCCAAGCCCGAGCCGAAGAAACCAAAGCCGCAGCCGCGCCCGCGCAAGCCGGAGGTCGACCTCGACGCACCCGAGCCGGTGCGCGACATCAAGCGCCTGCGCCCCTCCATGTTCACCGTCGCCATTGTCGGGCGGCCCAATGTCGGCAAATCGACGCTGTTCAACCGGTTGGTAGGCCGGCGCGAGGCGCTGGTGCACGACCGGCCCGGCGTCACCCGCGACCGGCGCGTGAGCCAGGGCGAGCTGGCCAACCTTACTTTCACCGTCATCGACACCGCCGGCTACGAAGACGCCGCCGCCGATACCCTCGAAGGCGCGATGCTCAGCCAGACCAAGAAGGCCATCGCCGACGCCGACGTGGCGTTGCTGCTGGTCGACGCGCGCGCCGGCATCACGCCGCTCGACTCGCACTTCGCGGCGCTTCTGCGCCGCTCGCGCACGCCCATCGTGCTGGTGGCCAACAAGTGCGAAGGCAAAGGGCAGGAAAGCGCGCTCTACGATTCCTTCCGCCTTGGCCTCGGCGATCCCCTTCCCATTTCCGCCGAGCACGGCCAAGGGCTCGATCTGATCTATCACGCGCTCGCCGGCTTCGCGCCGCCCGAGATGCTCGACCCGGACGACGATGCGCAGCCGACCCCCACCGCGCCCTTGTCCGATCGTCCGCTGCAGCTCGCCATCATCGGCCGGCCCAACACCGGCAAATCCACGCTGATCAACCGCCTGCTCGGCGAAGACCGCATGCTCACCGGCCCAGAGCCCGGCGTGACGCGCGATTCCATCCCGGTGGACTGGCACTACAAGGGTCGCCCGATCCGCATCGTCGATACCGCCGGCGTGCGCCGCCGCGCCAAAGTCACCGACGCGGTCGAGATCCTGTCGGTGGGTGAAACTTTCGAGACCATCAAGATGGCCGAGGTGGTGGTTCTCGTGGTCGATGCCGAAGCGGTGCTCGACAACCAGGAACTCACCCTCGCGCGCCACGTCATCGACGAAGGCCGCGCGCTGGTCATCGCCGTCAACAAGTGGGACGCCATCAAGGATAAACGCCGCGCGCTGGAGACGCTGGAAGAACGCCTGCGCGATTCCATGGCGCAGGTGAAAGAAATCCCGACCGTCACCATCTCCGGCCTCACGGGCCTGCGCGTCGATACGCTGATGGACGCGGTGCTGAAGGTGCACGCCACCTGGAATACTCACGTGCCCACGGGCCAGCTCAACCGCTGGCTCGGCGCGACCACGCAAGCGCACCCGCCGCCGCTCTCGACTCACAAGCAGCGCATCAAGCTGCGCTACATGACCCAGGTGAAGACGCGCCCGCCGACCTTCGTGATCTTCTCGACCCGCGCCGGCGATCTGCCCGAAGAATACATGCGCTACCTCGCCAACGGCCTGCGCGAAGCCTTTGATCTGGGCGGCGTGCCGATCCGGATTTACCTGCGCAAGCCGAAGAATCCGTTTGAGGACGAAGGCGGCAGATAGAAGAAGGGCCGCTCCATCTCTGGAGCGGCCCTCCGTCCTCCCGTCGTCGGTGTCGATGCCGACTTCCGGGCTCCTCCGTTTCTTACTGAATGACCACCAGCATGTCGCGGCCGTCGCGCTCGAGGAACAGAGCGGTCTGGCGGTTCGAGTCCTTCAGCTCTGCGCCGAGTTCATCGACCGAGCCGACAGGCTTGCGGTTCACCGCGACCACCTTGTCCTTCGGGCGCAGGCCGGCCATCCACGCGGGGCTGCCCTGTTCGACGTCGGTGACTGTCACGCCATCGCCGGCATCGGAAAAGGTCGCGCCCTTGATGGCGGGCTTGGCTTCTTCCAGTACGGCCTTCTGAACCTTCACGTCCGGCGCCTTGGTGATGGTCACCTTGACGTGCTTCGGCTTGCCGTCGCGCAGCACGGTCAGATCGAGCGTCGTGCCAATCGTCGACATGCCGACGCGCAGGCGCAGTTCCTGTGAGCCGTCGATCGGGGCGTCGTTGATGGCGGTGATCACATCGCCGGCCTTGATGCCCGCGATTTCGGCCGGCGTGCCTTTCTCGACACTGCCGACCAGCGCGCCGCTGGTCTGCGAGATGCCGAGGTTCTTGGCCAGCTCCGGCGACATGTTCTGGATCATGACGCCGATACGGCCACGGCTCACCGAACCGTTGGCGACCAGCTGGGTCATCACGCCGCGCACCATGTGCGTGGGCACGGCGAAGCCGATGCCGACGTTGCCGCCGGACGGGCCGATGATGGCGGTGTTGATGCCGATCAGCTCGCCCTTCAGGTTCACCAGCGCGCCGCCCGAGTTGCCGGGGTTGATCGACGCGTCGGTCTGGATGAAGTCCTCATAGCCCTCGATGTTGAGGCCCGAGCGGCCCAACGCCGAGATGATGCCCGAGGTGACGGTCTGTGACAGACCGAAGGGATTGCCGATGGCGACCACATAGTCGCCGACCTTCATCTCGTTGGTCTCGGCCATGGGCAGTTCGGAAAGATTGTCGGCCTCGACCTGCAGCAGCGCGATATCGGTGCCGTCATCGCTGCCGATGACCTTGGCGGTGAGTTCGCGCTTATCCTTCAATGTGACGGTGATCTCGGCGGCGTTATCGACTACGTGATGGTTGGTCAGGATGTAGCCCTTCTTGGCGTCAACGATCACGCCAGAGCCCGACGACATGCGCGGCTGCTGTTGGCCGAAGGGATTTTCCCGTCCGCCCGGGCCGCCGAAGGGGCTGTTGGGGCCCTGGAAGAAGCGGCGCAGCTCCGGGTTCTGCAGAAGCGGGTTGTCGTTATCCACCTGGGCCGTCGCTTTGCCCTTCACCTGGACGTTGACCACGGCCGGCGTGACGCGCTCGACCAGGGGGGCCAAGGTCGGCATGCCGTCGCGCATGGGGATGGCGGCTTCCGCCTGGGCCATGCCGAAGGGCGACCCGCTCATGAGCGCGCCAGGTGCGGTGTCGGTCTTGAAAGCGGAATTGATGGAGGAGGAGATAATCGGAGTCGCCAGCGCCAACGCCGCGACGGCGGCGGCAGCCGGCAGGAAGCGGGAGGTGCGTTTGGTCATCTTGAACATTGCCTTTCGACGTCCTTGTTTGCGTTGTGCGCCGTGTGTGACGGGCGTGAGAAACCCTGAAAAGCGACTCACAAAATCGAGCTGGGACAGCCCATCGGCGCTGCAGGGCAATTTTGGACCAGACAGCGCGTGCTTCAAGAAGCCCTGACAGCGTTGTAATTCCGGGGTTGTATCTGCTAACGGCGGAATACCGCCAAAGTTCACCAAACCCCCGGCGAACTTTCGATTTTGTAACCGCCAGGTTTCGCGCCCGGGGCGCGGGGCTAGCTTTTGGTGTAGGATTTCCGGCACGGGAGGTCCCTCATGCTTATCCGCATAAAAAAAGCGTCCGATGTCGCCGCGCGCGAGATCACGCCCGAGGCGTTGGTTCTGAACCGGCGGCGCTTCATGGCCGCGGCCGGCGCGGGCGCTGCGGCGGGGCTGCTGCCCGGCACGGCCGGCGCCGCGGAAGAGCCCTTCGACGTGACGCCTGGCTTTCGCGTCACGCCGACGCGTGGTTACGAGAAACTCGCCGACGGGGAAGCCGTCACGCTCCCGTTCTCGGTCTGGGCCTACAACAATTTCGCCGAGTTCGGGCCCGAGAAGACCGATCCCGTGCAGAACGCCGAGCGCTTCAAGCCGCGCCCCTGGACCATCGCCGTCGACGGCCTCTGCGCCAAACCGGGCATGCTCGATCTCGACGCGTTCCTGAAACCCAACGCCTTCGAGCATCGTACCTACCGCCTGCGCTGCACCGAGACGTGGTCCATCGTGGTGCCGTGGATCGGCATTTCGCTGGCCGCCGCGCTGAAACGCTTCGAGCCCTTGGGCAGCGCCAAATTCGTGCGTTTCGAGACCGTGCTGCGCCCCGAGGAGATGCCGGGTCAGAAGACCAGCGCGCTGGTCTGGCCTTACACCGAGGCGCTTCGCATCGACGAGGCCATGCATCCGCTCGCGTTTTTAGCTGTCGGTATGTACGGCCAGCCGCTGTTCCCACAGAACGGCGCGCCGATCCGCCTGGTGGTGCCGTGGAAGTATGGTTTCAAGTCCATCAAGTCGATCGTGCGCATTTCATTCGCGGAAGTGCAGCCGACGACGTCCTGGAACCAGCGCATCCCCAAGGAATACGGCTTCTGGGCCAACGTGAACCCCGCCGTCGATCATCCGCGCTGGTCGCAGAAGAACGAACGGCGCCTCGGCGAATTCATGCGCCGCCCGACCCTGATGTTCAACGGCTACGCCGAAGAGGTCGGGCAGATGTACGCCGGCATGGATCTGGTGAAGAATTTTTGAGGCAAAGGTGCCGCCACCACTCCACCGTCATCCTCGGGACGCGCTTCGCGCGTTCAAGGATGAGGACGGTTTATTGCGCGTCCACCCGCGCGCCGTTCAACGCGCAGGACGGCTCGGCGAGTTTCACGAAGGCTTCGGTGATCGCTTCGGGCGGCACGGGCTTGGCCGGGTCCTCGCCCGGGAAGGCCAGCTTGCGCAGATTAGTGGCGACTGGACCGGGATTGAGGATGTTGGCGCGCACGTTGGTATGCGCGACTTCGTTGGCGTAGATCTTCACCATGTGCTCGAGCGCGGCCTTGGAGACGGCATAGGGCCCCCAATACATGCGCGGGTCCACACCCACAGCCGAGGTCACGAAGATCGCGCGGCCCGCGTCGGAGGCGCGCAGCAGAGGATCGAGCGCCCGCAAGAGCCGCCAGTTGGCGGTGAGATTGACGTCGAAAATCTCCGCCCACATTTTGGGCGTGTAGTGACCGATGGGCGACAGCTGGCCGAGCGTGGCGGCATTGGCGCACAGGATATCGAGCTTGCCGAAGCGCTGATGCAGCGCCGCGCCGATCTGGTCGAGCTTGTCGAAGTCCTTGATGTTGTCATTGATCAGGACGGCGGATTTGCCGGTGGTTTTCCGGATCTCATCGTCGAGCTCTTCAAGGCCGCCGAGTGTACGGGCGAAGGCGATCACCTGGGCGCCTTCCTGGGCATACCTCAAGGCAACCGCACGGCCGATGCCGCGCGAGGCGCCGGTCACCAGCGCGATACGGCCTTCGAGACGGCCGCTCATGCGGGCTGACGTTCTTCGCTGAGCAGCGAGAGCTGCTTGGGTTGGATGGCGGCGTTCTTGTCGGTCAGCGGCAAGGGGTAATCGCCGGTGAAGCAGGCATCGCAATACTGCGGATGCTCTGAACTACGCCTTGCTTCGCCCACGGCCCTGTAGAGACCATCGATGGAGATGAAGGCGAGGCTGTCCACGCCCAGCAGCTTGGCCATGCTGGCTAGGTCGTGCTGCGCGGCCAAGAGGTTGTCGTAATCGGGTGTGTCGATGCCGAAGAAGCACGGATGCGCCGTCGGCGGCGAGGAGATGCGCAAGTGCACTTCGGTCGCGCCGGCTTGGCGCACCATATCGACGATCTTGATCGAGGTCGTGCCGCGCACGATGGAATCATCCACCAGCACGACACGCTTGCCGGCCAGCACTTCTTTGTTCGGGTTGTGCTTGCGCTTCACGCCCAGGTGACGCGTCTTGTCGGTGGGCTGGATGAAGGTGCGCCCGACGTAGTGGTTGCGGATGATGCCGTATTCGAACGGAATGCCCGAGGCCGCTGCGAAACCCAGCGCCGCCGGCACGCCGGAGTCCGGCACCGGCACGACCACGTCGACATCGCACGGGCTTTCCTTGGCGAGCTGCGCGCCGATCTGCTTGCGCACTTCGTAAACGCTGTGGCCTTCGCTGATGCTGTCGGGGCGCGCGAAGTAGATGTACTCGAAGATGCAGAAACGCGGGTGCTGCTTGGGGAAAGGCTTCAAGCTGCGAATTTCATTGTGGGTGATGATGATCACCTCGCCGGGATCGACGTTGCGCACGAATTCGGCGCCAATGATGTCGAGCGCGCAGGTCTCCGAGCAGAGGATGTAACTCTTATCGAGTTTACCGAGCACGAGCGGGCGCACACCCAATGGGTCGCGCGCGCCGATCAGCGTCGTGTTGGTCATGCAGACGAAGGAATAGGCGCCTTCGATCTGGCGCAGGGCGTCGATCAGGCGCTCCTCGAAGGTGTTCTCGTCGCTGATGGCGATGAGGTGCGTGACCACTTCGGTGTCGGAGGTGGACTGGAACAGGCAGCCGCGCTTTTGCAGCTCCTTGCGGATGGTCAGTGCGTTGGTCAGGTTGCCGTTGTGGGCGATGGCAAAGCCGCCGAAATCGAACTCGGCGAACAGGGGCTGCACGTTGCGCAAGATGGTGCCGCCGGTGGTGGCGTAGCGCGTGTGGCCCACGGCCAAATCGCCCGTGAGGCGGTTCATCACCGCATCGTCTTTGAAATTCTCCGACACATGGCCCATGCCGCGGTGGCTGTTGAACTGCCGCCCGTCGTAGCTGACGATGCCGGCCGCTTCCTGACCGCGGTGCTGGAGGGCATGCAGGCCAAGGGCGGTGTGCACCGCCGCGTCGGGATCGCCGAGGATGCCGAAGACCCCACACTCTTCCTTGAGATGGTCGCCGTCCTGGTCAAAGGGGTCGGTAAGATTCGGGGCTTCGCTCATTGCGCGCCTCCGGAAGCGGGTGTCTCGCTACGTTCGATCAAGGAATCCAAGGCGCCCCGGTCCTTATCCTGATAGCCGCCGTCGGTCTTGGCGCCGTCCTTGGCCGCGGCGCCTTGCGGCGTCGGCGTGGTCAGGCGCTCCAAGGTTTCCTTGGCGTTCATGGCTTTGGCGGCGCCACTCTTAGCAGCATCGCCCGCGGCGAGGAAGGTGGATGGCACCACGGCTTTGAGGGTGTCGGCGGTCATTTCGATGATCGGCAGGGTTTTGGCCTGGGCCATCCACTGCGGTCGGCGGCTGGTGAGCCAATCGGTGATGATCAGGCCAACGCCCAGGATCACCAATGCTCTGGCGAGGCCGAAGGCAAAACCCAGCGAGCGATCGAGGTTGTTGAGGGCGCTTTTCTGGATACTGCGCGCCACGGCGTTGGTCAGGATCGACAGGAACAGGAGTACGGCGAGGAAAATGATCACGGCGGCGGCGGAATCGGCGGCCCAGTCTATGGGGATCACCTTGCGGGCCAAGGGCCGCGCGAACGGCAGGCCCTGGACAGCGGCCAGAACCGCGCCGACCCAGGCGGCAATCGACAGCACCTCGTGCACAAAACCGCGCATGAAGGCGAGCAGCGCCGAAATCAGCAGCACGATGCCGACCGTCAGGTCGAGGCCGTTGATCGGGAAATCAGCCATCAGTGTCCACCGCCATGCTGCCGGCGGCCGGATGACTCTTTCGGGGCGTCTGCGAATTGGCTCACGACGTCCTGCACGTGTCCCATGTCTTCGAGGATCAAGGGGCTCTTGCCCTCGTCGCTCTTCTTGTCGCGGCGCGCCGGGCGCGGCACCCAGGCCCTTTTGAATCCGAGCTTGGCGGCTTCCTTCAGGCGCAGGTCGCGTTGGGCGACCGCGCGCACTTCGCCCGACAAACCCACTTCGCCGAAGACCACCGCGTCGGCCGGCACGGGCTGGCCGGTCAGCGCCGAAATCAGCGCCGCCGCGACGGCGAGATCTGCAGCCGGCTCCTGAATCCGCAAGCCGCCAGCGACGTTGAGATATATGTCGTGCCCGCTGAACGCAAGGTCGGCCCGGGCCTCCAATACCGCCATCACCATGTTGAGGCGCGCCATGTCCCAGCCGACGGCGGCGCGGCGCGGCGTGCCCAGGGTGGAGGGCGCCACAAGCGCCTGAATTTCCACGAGAACCGGACGCGTACCCTCGATGCCCGCGAAAACGCAGCTCCCGCTGACGTTGCCGCGGCGCTCGGCCAGGAACAACGCTGACGGGTTGAGGACCTCGGACAATCCCGCATCGGTCATCTCGAACACGCCGATCTCGTCCGTAGGGCCGAACCGGTTCTTCACGGCGCGTAAGATTCGGAACTGATGGCCCCGGTCGCCCTCGAAATACAGCACGGTGTCGACCATGTGCTCGAGCACACGCGGGCCGGCCAGCGTGCCTTCCTTGGTGACGTGGCCCACCAGGAACAGGGTGAAGCCGCGCTTCTTGGCCACCCGGATCAGCTCGTGGGCGCATGTGCGCACTTGGGTCACGGTGCCCGGCGCGGAATCTGCCGTGTCGGAATACATGGTCTGGATGGAATCGATCACAACCACATCTGGGATCGTGCCGGTCTCCAGGCTCGCGACAATGTCGCGCACGTTGGTGGCGGAGGCCAGCTGCACGGACGCGGTCGCTAAGCCAAGGCGCTGGGCGCGCAGCCGCACTTGATCGACCGATTCTTCACCCGTGATGTAGACGCAGGCCGCTTTTGCCGCGAGGAGTGCTGTGGCCTGCAAGAGCAGCGTCGATTTGCCGATGCCGGGGTCGCCGCCGACCAGGATGGCCGAACCCGCGACGAGCCCACCTCCACACACCCGATCCAGTTCGCCGATGGTCGTCGTGCGGCGCGGGGGCGGTGCGCTGGCGCCTTTCAAATCGACGAAGTCGATCTTGCGCCCGCCTTTGCCGCCGCTGACGCCTTTGGGCAGCGCTTCGCGCGGGGCTTCCTCGACGATCGTGTTCCATTCACCGCAGGCTTCGCACTTGCCGGCCCAGCGCGGCGCAGCGGCGCCGCAAGCCTGACAGACGAAGGTTTTGGTGTTCTTCGCCACTACCGCCGCACCTGCATCTTGATGGGACCTTCGGCGGCGCCGTTCACGAATTGCTGCACGTAAGGATTGCCGCTGTTATCGACGGTGCCGGCGGGGCCATCCCAGATCAACTTGCCCTCGTAAAGCATGGTGATGCGGTCGGCGATCTTGCGCGCCGAATGCATGTCGTGGGTGATGGACAGGGCGGTGATACCCTGCTTCTTGACCACCGAGATAATCAAGTCATTGATCACATCGGCCATGATCGGATCGAGCCCCGTGGTCGGTTCGTCGAAAAATACGATCTCGGGTTCGCCGGCGATGGCGCGCGCGAGGCCCACGCGCTTTTGCATGCCGCCCGACAGTTCCGACGGCGACAGCTCGGCGACATCGGCGGACAGGCCCACCTTCGCCAGCGTCTCGATGGCGCGATCCTTGGCTTGTTTGCGGCCGATATGCTCGCGCTGGATCACGCCGAAGGCGACGTTCTCCCACACCGGCAAGCTGTCGAAGAGAGCGCCGCCCTGGAACAGCATGCCGAACTTTCTGTTCACCTCGTCGCGCTGGCTCGCGGGAACTTGCGTCACGTCCTGCCCATCGACCTCGATGACACCGGAGTCCGCGAGTATGATGCCGATGATCGATTTGATCATCACCGACTTGCCGGTGCCCGAGCCGCCGATCACCACCACCGACTCACCTTTGGCGATGTCGAGGTCGATGCCGGCCAGTACGCGCTTGCTGCCGAAGGATTTGCGCACATCGCGCAGGCGGATTTTGGGCGTTGCGTTCATGTGCCGAAGAACAATTCGGTGATGATGTAGTTGAAGGTCAGGATCAGGATCGACGACGAGACCACGGCGTTGGTGGTCGCCGCGCCCACACCCTGCGCGCCGCCTTTGGAGTGATAGCCCGCGTAGCAGCCCATGAGCGCGATCAGGAAACCGAAGACCGCGGCCTTCACCAGGCCCGAGATCACGTCGAGCGGCTCCAACATGTCGTAACTGTTGGTGATGTAGGCGGCGGGGTTGAACCCGAGCTTGTAGACGCTGACGACGAAGCCGCCGAAGACACCGATGATGTCGGCGACCAGCACCAGGGCCGGCAGCATCAGAAGACCCGCGATCAAACGCGGCACGACCAGGTACTTGAACGGATTGGTCGACAGCGTGGTGAGCGCATCGATCTGTTCGGTGACGCGCATGGTGCCGATCTCGGCGGCCATGCTCGCCCCGATGCGGCCCGCCACCATCAGGCCGGCCAGCACGGGACCCAATTCGCGCGTCAGCGAAATGATGACGACATTCGCGACAGCGGTTTCCGATCCCGCGGCAAAGCGCGCGAAGCCGGTATAGCTCTGCAGCGCCAGCACCATGCCCGAGAAGATCGCGGTCAGGCCCACGACCGGCAGCGAGTAGTAGCCGATGTCGATCATCTGCCGCCCGATGTGGCGCGGATACAAGGGCGGGCGCACACAATGCGAGAGCGCGGTCGCGGTGAAGATGGTCAGGCGGCCAAGGTGTCCGAGGAAGGCCAGCACCACGGAGCCAATGAGGGCGAGGAAATTCATGCGGCCTATTTTCGCGCCGTTGCGGGGGCGGGCAGATAGCGGCGGTGATAGCGCCGCCCGAGGGCCGTCAGGATCTCGTAGCCGATGGTGCCAGAATCGCGGGCCAGGTCGTCGACGCTCTGGCGCGCGCCGATGATGTCGATCATGGCGCCGGGACCGAGGGCAGAATCGGGGACATTGGAGACGTCAAAAGTGGTCAGGTCCATCGATACCCGGCCCGCCACAGGCACCTTGAGCTCGTCGATATAGCCGTGCCCCGCCACACCCCACGACCGCAGCAGACCATCGGCATAACCCATTGAAACCGTTGCCAGTTTCGCTCCGTCAGGAGCCTGGAAAGTGGCACCATATCCAACGGGCGCGGCAGCGTCAACGCGCCGGACCTGCAGGATTTTGGCCTGCAAGCGCACCACGGGAATCATTGGGTTTGCCGTCGCCGGCGTGGGATTCACGCCGTACAGCGCCGCTCCGGGACGGGCGAGCTGGAAGTGGAAGGCGGGGCCCAGGAAGAGCCCCGAGGAGTTGACCAGCGACCCCTTGGCGTCGGCGAACTTGAGGCGAAAGCGCGCCAACGCGCCGTCAAAACGCTCGAGCTGAGCAGCATTCAGCGGATGGCTCGGGGTCTCGGCCACGGCCAGATGGCTCATCAAGGCGAGCGGCGTCAGGCCGGCGAAGCCTTCAGGGTCATTCAGCAGGGTGGTGAACTCAGCAGCGGTGAGACCCAGCCGGTTCATGCCGGTGTCCACCTGCACCAGGCTTTCCATCAGCACGTCACTGGCCGTGGCAAAGCGGCCCCAGGCCTTGACCTGTGCGGGCGTGCTCAGCACCGGAATGAGGCGAAGGCTTGCGAAGTCGCGCTCGGTGCCGGGGTTCGGGCCATGCATGACGACGATGCGCGGGGCCGGGCCGGTGACCTGACGCAAGGCAACGCCTTCGTCGAGGTGGGCGACATAGAAGGTCGCACAACCGGCCGCCTGAAGGGCGCGCGCCACGGGTTCCAGCCCCAGCCCATAGGCGCCGGCCTTGACCACGGCGCCCATGTCGGCGCCGGGGGCCTTGCGCTTTAGCACCCGCCAATTCTCGACCAGCGCCGCAAGATCGATGGTCAGAAGGGCGCCGGTGCGGTCTTCAGGGCGGGAGGAGAGGGCAGGGGGGCGGGACTCGGCCATGCGCCGCCTAAACATCAGAAAACTAAGGCCCGATCAAGGCGTTTACGCGCGTCCCTAACCGAACGGCTCCGGCAACTGGGAGTCGTCGATGTGGTCGCTGAAGTGGGTGTAATCGGCCTCGAAGTGGAGTTTTACCGTGCCGATGGGGCCGTGGCGCTGCTTGGCCACCAGCACTTCCGCAATGTTGTGGGCGAGGTTGCAGCGCTCGAGCCATTTGGTGTGGCGCTCGGCGAAGCGGTCGCTGGTCTCCTCGGGCTTCTGCGACGGCTCGGCGCGCTCGAGGTAGTACTGCTCGCGGTAGACGAACATGACCACGTCCGAGTCCTGCTCGATGGTGCCCGACTCACGCAAGTCGGAGAGCTGCGGGCGCTTATCCTCGCGCTGTTCGACGGCGCGGCTGAGCTGCGAGAGCGCCAGCACCGGCACCTTCAAATCTTTCGCCAGGGCCTTGAGGCCGCGCGTGATAGCCGAGATTTCCTGCACGCGGTTCTCGCTGCGCTCGCCGCGCGCGGGCGAAATGAGCTGCAGATAGTCGATGACGATCAGGCCAAGGCCGGCGGGGTTGGTGCGCGCAAGACGCCGGCAACGTGTGCGGATGGTCGAGACGGTCACACCCGGCGTGTCGTCGATGAACAGCGGCAGGTTGCCGAGTTCCTGGGTCGCGGTCACGAGGCGCGGGAAATCGTCGTTGGAGAGCCCGCCTGTTCTAATAGCGTGGCTGTTGATCTTCGAGCGTTCGGCCAGGATGCGCATGGCCAACTGCTCGGATGACATTTCGAGCGAGAAGAAGGCCACCTGCTTGCCGCGTTCGGTCGCGTCCTCGGTCGCGTGGTAATGGCGCGCGGCGTTGAAGGCGATGGTCGTCGCCAACGCGGTTTTGCCCATGCTGGGACGCCCAGCGAGGATCAGAAGATCGGACTTATGCAGGCCGCCCAGTTTCTTGTCGAGATCGCGCAGGCCCGTGGTGACGCCGGCCAGCGCGCCTTCGCGCCGGTGCGCCGCCTCGGCCAGATCGAGGGCAATGCTGAGCGCCGAACCGAAGCTGCGGAAGCCGCCTTCAAGCTGGCTTTCGCTGGCCAGGTTGAAGAGTTTCTGTTCGGCATCGCCGATCTGATCCATGGCCGATTCATCGGGCTGCGAATCAAAGGCGTCGTTGACCATGGTCTCGCCAAGCTCGATGAGCTCGCGGCGCAGGAACAGGTCGTAGATCAGCTTGCCGTAGTCGCTGGCGTTGATGACGGTGACCGCGGACCCTGCGAGGCCCGCGAGATACTTGATGCCGCCCGCGGCGACGATGAGATCGTCGCGCTCCAGGTACGTCTTCAGCGTCACCGGGTTGGCCTGATGGCCCTGCTCCAACAACTTCGAGACCGCGAGATAGACGCGCCCGTTCACCGGGTCGGCGAAATGCTCGGGGGCAAGGAATTCGCTGACGCGCTCGAAGGCGCGGTTGTTCATGAGAATCGCGCCAAGAAGCGCGCGTTCCGCCTCATAGTTGTGGGGCGGAGTGCGAAGGATATCCCCGGCGGACTCGGCCGGATCGACAGCGCGGACAGGTGATGACATGGGCGGACCTTAATAGGTCTGGAGCCAATTGACTGAATCTATCTGAATTCTAAAAACGGGGATAAGGGTCAAAAGTTGGGGATAACTTTCTCGTCGCCGCCCACCAATACGCTCATCATGGAGATTGCTCCGCCATCCGCGTCGTTAAATATGGTTACCGGTTCACCCTGTGCCTGCAGCGCCAGGACGTAGAGTAGCGGCAGGTAGTGCTCCGGTGTCGGCACCGCCAGCGCCGCCTCGGGATCCAGCTTTGCAATGTCCATGAGCGCGGCGTGATCGCGCGCAGCGATGCGCTGCTTGACGGCGGCGTTGAAGCGCGCGCCCGCAGCATCCATGCGCGGGTTGCCGCCGCGCCAGTAACGCAGGTTGTGCACGACGTTGCCGGTGCCGAGGATCAGCACGCCTTCGTCGCGCAAGGGAGCGAGGCGTTGGCCGATGCCGTAGTGCGTGGCCGGGGTCTCGCCCAGCGGCAACGAAATCTGAACGACGGGAATGTCGGCGTCAGGGTACATCGCTACGAGCACACTCCACGCGCCGTGATCGAGCCCGCGCGCGGGATCGAGTTGCACAGGTGTCGGCGCAAGAAGATCGGCGATGCGTCGGGCCAGGGTCGGATCACCGGGCGCAGGATAATGCACGTCGAACAGGGCCTGCGGAAAACCGCCGAAGTCATAGATCATCGGCGGTGCGGCCGATGCGGTAACGGCGATGCCTCGCGTCTCCCAATGGGCCGAAATGCACAAGATCGCGCGCGGGCGCGGCAGGCGTGCGCCCATCGCGGCCCAGCTACGCCGCCACGCGTTGTCTTCGATGGCGTTCATCGGCGAGCCGTGGCCAAGAAAGAGGGCCGGCATTCGACTATTCATGACCTCTCCTTACACGCGACATATGTGCACGATGAACCTCATATATGTACGCGATCATACTTTGGCCTCGGTTTGGCGGAAATTTTGCCGCTTTCACCCCCTACATCCGGTACTAGGAGGCGCAGCAGTCTGCAGTCGTTCTTCGCAGCGCGCCGATTATTTTAGTGGAGGTATCGGTATGTCGGATTCCAATAGTCTCATCGGACGCGTTGCGGCCCTGGTATTTTTTCTGGCTGTCGGCGCCGGTGTGTACGGCTTTATGGCCCACGGTGACGTCAAAGTGATGGAACAGCGCCTTGCCGCCGTCGAGCAAGAGCGGAACACGCTGAAAAGTGAACTGATGGCCACGGAAAAGACCGTGCTGTCCAACTCCAGCGCCGTAAAGACGTGTACGGCCGAACTCGCGACCTTCAAGAAGAGCGCGGCGGTCGAAGACACGGACAAGGACAGCAAGGGCGCCAAAACCAAGTCACCGCGCGCGCTCTAACGCCGGCCGCTTAATTCCCGCCAGACCCGTCCGGCCCCCTGTCGCCGGACGGGTTTTTCGTTTTGCTGCAATGCCGTATCGCAACCCGCACCAGCTCATAAGGCCATTTGATCCTTGCTTTTTTGGGGCGTTTCGGGGGAAATCATGTATCCTTACGTGTAAATCCCCGGTTGGACCCACGCGGCGCCGGGGTCTAGCGAGCCATGTCTGGGTTCGTTGGGGAACGGAACGGATACGAACCCTGTTGTGGTGAGGCCGGTAGGGGGGGATGAAAATGTGGGGAGGCCTCAACTCAATGAGGAGCAATCAACTATGGCCCGTTTTGTCGCTCTTGCCATTCTGCTAGCCATCGCCGCCGGCGTGTACGGCTTCATCCAGCGCTCGAATGTCACCGCCGCGCAGATGCAGATCGCCAACCTGAACACCGAACTGGAAAAGTGGAAGACCAGCACCAAGCAATACCAGGACGTCAGCAAGACTGCTTCCACGGACCTGCAATCCTGCCGCGCTCAGGTGACCGAGATCACCACCCAGCTCGAAGCGGCCACCGCCGCTATGAAGAAGCCGGCCGGCCGCCGCTAATCACGGCTTAAGCTTTCAAAGAAGGGACGGGGCGCCTCGCGCCTCGTCCTTTTCTTTTGGAATCGCGCGTAGGAACTCTGCTGCCGCTGCGCGCGTTCCGTGTGATATTCCCCCGAAGCTCACCCGAAGGCGGCGATGGATCTCTATACATTCCTGATGGCGGTCGTGCTCGGCATTGTCGAGGGCGTGACCGAGTTCCTGCCCATCTCCTCGACCGGGCATCTGATCCTCGTTGAGGATCTGCTGGGCTTCGAAGGCCCGTCAGGCAACGTATTCGAGATCGTCATCCAGCTCGGCGCGATCCTGTCGGTGGTGTGGATCTACCGCCTCAAGCTGTGGAACACCGCCTTTGGACTCTTCAAGCCCGGCCCCGAGCAGCGTCTCGCATTCAACGTCGTCATCGCCTTCCTGCCGGCGGCCATTATCGGCGTGATCGCCCACGACTTCATCAAGTCGGTGCTGTTCTCGCCGTGGGTGGTGTCGGTGGCGCTAATTGTAGGCGGCTTCGCCATTCTCGCCGTCGAGCGCATCCAGAAAGACCACAGCATCAAAACGGTCGAAGACGTCTCTTACGGCCGTGCGTTTGCGGTGGGCCTCTTCCAATGCATCGCCATGATCCCGGGTGTGAGCCGCGCCGCGGCCACCATCATGGGCGCGCTTTTGGTGGGCGTCAGCCGCCCTGCGGCCGCGGAGTTCTCGTTCCTGCTCGCCATCCCGACGATGTTCGGCGCGACCTTCTACGACCTCTACAAGGCCCGCGATTCACTCACCACCGATGGCCTGGCCTTCATCGCCGTCGGTTTCGTGGTTTCGTTCATGGTGGCGCTTGTGGTGGTGAAATGGCTGATCCGCTACATCTCGGTGCACAACTTCAGCGCCTTCGCCTATTACCGCATCATCATCGGGCTGGTGATGATCGGCATTCTCCTGACGCGCTGATTTTTGGTCGCATTTTCTGCGGCGAACCGGGAACCACTTCGCCGGAAAAGGCTCCTAAGCGGGCCGGAAATCGGCGACGTGTACGTCGCCCTTCTCGGTGCCGGCGAGCAGCTGATCGCCGTCGGGATTCCAAGCCAAACATGTGACCGCGTTGCCGTTCGGCTTCATCACCAGTCGCACGCCGGCGCCCGGTTGGCCGATCATCAGCGCGCCGTTCTCGAAGCCGGCCGCGAAGACATCGTGGATCGGATGGGCCGCGACGGCGGTGACAAAGGCATCGCCCGCGCCGCCGAATTCAGTCGGCGCCTTGCCCATGGGGCCGCCGCCGGTGAAGGGCCAGCAGATGACGCGCTCGGAACCGCCGGTCGCGAGGATGTGGCCGCGGCGTGAGAACGCCATGGAGCGGATCTTGGTGCCGTAGCCGGTCATGCGCATGTGCTCGCCGTCGGACAGACGCCAGCCGTGCAGCGCGTTCTCCTGCATGGTCGTCAGCACATAATCGCCGTCCGGCGACCAAATAACCTGCAGGTGCGAGCCCTTCCACTCGAGGCGCACCGGTTCGGCGCTTTGTGACGCCAGCCACCAGAGGCTGACGCCGTCATAGTGTGTCACCGCGAGACGCTTGCCCTTGGAGTTGATGGCAAGGCCACCGACGGAGGTGGGATGCGTGAGCTTGCGCGGCTCACCGCCCTTCTTGCCGAGCACGAACACGTCTTTTCCGGAGGCATAAGCGCGGATGCCGCTACCGGCATGAGCGGTCACATGATCGACCCAGCGGTTCTTCACTTCGGCGACGATTTGCGGTTCTTCGGCGAAGGTGCAACGCACCAGCCTGCCGTCGTCGCCGCCCGAGAGAAATGCACCCTTGTCGATATCGGCGGCGAGGCACAGTGTCGCGCCGTTGTGGGCGCGTACGGTGCGGGACTCGCCATCCAGCGTTTCGCTGTCGATCAGGCGCACCGTGCCGTCGCCCAGCGCTACGGCGAACAGGCGGCCGTTGACGGCGGCGGCGACGGCGTAGTCGCCGAAGGGGAAGGTCGCGATGCGCCCGGTGCTGCCGCGCGGGGTGGCTGTGGCGGTGACGTTGTCGCTCATGCTAGGCGACGCACGCCTCGAAGCCCTTCTTGAGGGCTTCGTCGTCGAGCTTGCGGCCGATGAACACAAAGCGGCTGCGGCGTTTGTCCTTGGCCGGCCAGGGGCCGGTGTAGGCGCCTTCGGAGACCATGTGCACGCCCTGGAAGACGAAGCGCTTGTCTTCCCCGGCCATGTTGAGGATGCCCTTGCAACGCAGGATGTTCTGGCCCTGATCGGCGAGGATGTCGTTGATCCAGGCATCGAACTTGGCGGCCGACAAAGGTTTCTCGCTGGTCACCGAGATGCTGCGGATGTCTTCCGCATGCATCGGGTTCACCGCACCATGATTGTGATGATGGGGGTCATGACCATGACCATGATCGTGATGATGATGGTCGTGGTCATGGGAATGATCGTGCGTGGGATCGAACGCATGGCCATGCAGGAAGCACGGATCGAGCTCGAGGATGCGTTCGAGATCGAAGGCGCCCTTATCCAATATCTTGTCGAGGGCGATGCCGCCGCGCACGGTGTGATGGATGGTCGCGAACGGATTGAGGCTGCGCACTTTGGCTTCGATCCTCTTCAGCGCCTCGGGCGAGACCAAGTCGGTCTTGTTCAAGAGCACGATGTCGGCGAAGGCGATCTGCTCTTCGGCCTCGTTGCTGTCGGCCAGGCGCTGCTCGATGTGTTTGGCGTCGACCACGGTGACAATACTGTCGAGCCTGGTCTTTTTCTTGATGTCGTCGTCGGTGAAGAACGTCTGCGCGACCGGAGCGGGGTCGGCAAGGCCCGTGGTCTCGACCAGGATGGCGTCGAACTTGTCCTTGCGCTTCAAGAGGCTGCCGATGATGCGGATGAGATCGCCGCGCACGGTGCAGCAGATGCAGCCGTTGTTCATCTCGAAGACTTCTTCGTCGGCGCCGACCACCAGGTCGTTGTCGATGCCGATCTCGCCGAACTCGTTGACGATGACGGCGTACTTCTTGCCGTGATTCTCGGTCAGCACGCGGTTGAGCAAAGTGGTCTTGCCGGCGCCGAGATAGCCCGTCAGCACGGTCACGGGAATGGAAGTTGGGCCGCTCATGGCGCTCTCCTGGAAAGGGGTCGGCGATATATAGGGAGGCCGGGACCCGAAACGCAACCGGCGCGGCCTTGAAAAGGCCGCGCCGGGAATCTGGTATCAGAGCAACCTAAGCCTGGGCTTCTTCAGCGGCGTCTTCGGCCTGAGCTTCGCCTTCGGTCTCGCCGACCAGCTTGGCGGCGTCTTCGGCGCGCTCCAGCATCGCGGCGGCCTCAACGGCCTTCTGGTTGGCTTCTTCAAGCGAGCGCGCGACCGTGAAGTCGACATCGACCTTCACTTCCGGGTGCAGGCGCACGGCGGTCTTGTAAGTGCCCAGCGCCTTCACCGGCGCGTTGAGCAGGACTTGCGTCGTGCGTTCCAGCGGGAAGCCTTCGTCCTTCAGCGCATCGGCGATGTCGCGCGCGCTGACCGAACCATAGAGCTGTCCGCCTTCACCGGCCGAGCGCACGATGATCAGCTTCATGCCGTCCATCTTCTTGGCGACGACCTGGGCCTGATCGCGGGCCTTGACGTTGTTGGCTTCGAGTTCGCCCTTCTTGGCTTCGTAAAGGGCCTTGTTGTCCTTGTTGGCGCGCAGCGCCTTCTTCTGCGGGAACAGGAAGTTGCGGGCAAAGCCCGGCTTCACGTTCACCACTTCGCCCATCGCGCCAAGGCGCTCGATGCGTTCCAGCAAAATCACTTCCATCACTCACCTCCTGAACGCGGGCGAAGATATCGCGCGCGTATGTCTAAAATTCCATCCACCATGCCAAGGCCGGCCAACAAGAAAGCTGCGGGACCTGCCTTCACCAGCGCCACAACGTAAAATGCCGCCAGCCACCAAAGTCTGTACTTCAGCCGCGCGGCAGTGCAGTGCACCACCGCCAAGCCCTGCAGCGCCAAGGGCAAGCCCAAGACCGCCGCCGCATTTCCGGCGATGAAGCCGGTATCGTTCTCCAGCACCGCCCCTGCTGCTGCCGCCACCGCGAACAACGCGGCGATCCAGCGCGGGGCGACAAACTCGCGATAGGCCGGTGTCGACCATACGGCGAGCTTCATCCGCTCTAGCATCAGCTGGGCTAGGCCGGCGCTCAAGATCGCCCGCCAACACCAGCCCAAAGCCACCAGACCGGGCAGGAAACCTGCCATGGTCCGCATCATCTCGTTCTGCGCGGCGGCGAAGTCCGCGCCCGGCCCCGAAGCTTGCGGCGCAGGCAGCGCCGCAAGGGCCTTGTCGATCTGGGCGCGCAGTGTCGCCTCGATCCCGTCCGGTCCGGCCGCTATCCCGGCAAGACCCACAACCACCGCCAATACCGCCGCCGCCACCAGCCAGCTCACGGTGCGGCCCACGGCCTCACCATCAACCGGCTTTTTGCCGGCAAGCGTCGCGGCCAAACCCAGCCGCGAAAGCACCGCCACAGGTGCTGCATCCATAGCCAGGTACATGGTCGCGAAGGCAAAAGAGCCTGTCATGACCGCGACCGTTATCGCTCCCGACACCACCGCCACCGGTACGTAGGCGGCGCCGAGACCGAAAGCGACCATCGCCAGCGGCAAGGGCGATAGCATTGCCCCTACCAGAACTCCCAGCACCGACTGGCGCATTGCGGCGACCAGTAGCAAAGCACCCAACGCGCCGGCGACGACAGCGATGGTGCTGGTGCGCGTCACATCAGATCGCGACGACGTACGGCAGCAGAGCGAGGAAGCGGGCGCGCTTGATGGCGCGCGCGAGTTCACGCTGCTTCTTGGTCGACACGGCGGTGATGCGGCTCGGCACGATTTTGCCGCGCTCGGAGATGTAGCGCTGCAGAAGGCGCGTGTCCTTGTAGTCGATCTTCGGCGCGTTCGCGCCCGTGAACGGGCAGGTCTTGCGACGGCGGAAGAAAGGCTTGCGTCCGGGGGCTGCCATTACTGTTCTCCCGTGTTCGAAGAGGTTTCGCCGCCGCCTTCAAAGCGCGGGCGACGGCCCGAGCCGAAACGGTCGCGATCGCCGCCGCCGCTGGCGCCGTCTTCGCGCGGACGACGGAAACCGCCGCCACCGCCGAAGCCGCCTTCACGTCCGCCGCGGCCACCACCGCCGCCGAAGAAGCCGGTACGCTCAGCCGGGCGATCCTTGTTGATCAGAACGGCCGACGGGCCTTCTTCCAGCGTTTCGACGCGCACGGTCAGATAGCGCAGCACATCTTCGTTGATGCGCATGCGGCGCTCGTATTCGTTGATCGCCGCCGGCGGGGCGTCGATGTTGAAGAACACGTAGTGGCCCTTGCGGTTCTTCTTGATGCGATAGGTCAGCGAACGCAGGCCCCAGCTCTCGCGCTTGGTGATCTTGCCGCCGCCCTCGGTGATGATGTTGGTAAGTTCATCGGCCAGCGTGTCCACCTGAGTGGTGGCGATATCCTGGCGCGCAATGACCACGCTCTCATAAAGAGGCATGTAGATCGTCTCCCTCTGGCTTTTCTCGTCCCGGAAGGCGCCGACCATCGGCACCCCGGGCATAGCCAACCCCTCAAAAGGGCCGGCAAGGAGCTATGTAAGGGCGCGGAATATACACATTAATCCTGCCCCGGCAAGGGATTCTGGGGCCTGGACACGATGCCCACCCCTCACCCCCTCTCGCCATATTACATATAAAAATCAATTAGATAGAACAAGGCCGCTTGACACCAGCGACGGCATCGGTCAGGTCTCTCGCCCTTAAATGAGCGGATGGAGGGGTATTTCATGAGTTGGGCCTACGTATTCCCGGGTCAGGGCTCCCAGGCCGTGGGCATGGGCAAAGAGCTGGCGGCGGCTTTCACGGAGGCCAGGGAGATCTTCCAGGAGGTCGATGACGCCCTCAACCAGAAGCTCTCGGCCTTGATGTTCGACGGTCCGGCCGAGACCCTGACCCTTACCGAGAATGCCCAGCCGGCCCTCATGGCGGTCAGCATGGCGGTGGTGAAGGTGCTCGAGAAGCAGGGCGGCGTGTCCATCCGGAACACCGCACGTTATGTCGCCGGCCATTCCCTGGGCGAGTACTCGGCGCTGGCGGCGGCGGGCTCGCTCACGCTCTCCGACACCGCGCGTCTTTTGAAGACCCGCGGTCAGGCCATGCAGAAAGCCGTGCCCGTGGGCGTCGGCGCCATGGCGGCGCTCTTGGGTCTTGATGTCGACGCCGCCCTCGCCGTCGCGAGCGATGCCTCTGGTGGCGGGTTGATTTGCGCTGCCGCCAACGACAACGCGCCCGGCCAGGTCGTCGTGTCCGGTCATAAAGCCGCGGTCGAGAAGGCCATCGAACTCGCCAAAGCAAAAGGCGCCAAGCGCGCCATGCTGCTGCCGGTGAGCGCGCCCTTCCATTGTCCGCTGATGAAGCCGGCCGCCGATGTCATGGCCGAAGCGCTCGGCAAAACAACACTCATCTCGCCCGCCGTGCCGGTGATCGCCAACGTTACCGCCGCGACCATGATCGATCCCGACGAGATCCGCCGCCTTCTGGTCGAGCAGGTGACCGCCATGGTGCGCTGGCGCGAGAGTGTGAACGTCATGAAGGAAGCCGGCGTCGATACGTTGATCGAGCTGGGTTCGGGCAAGGTGCTTTCGGGCCTGGCCAAACGCATCAACGGCGATCTCACCGGCATTTCCGTGGGCTCGCCGCAGGACATCGAAGAATTCTTGAAGAAGAAGTAGGGGGACTGATGTTCGATCTCTCCGGCAAAACCGCTCTCGTCACCGGCGCCAGTGGCGGCCTCGGTTCGGCCATGGCGCGCGCGCTGCATGCGCAAGGCGCCACCGTCGCGCTGCACGGCTCGCGCAAGGACGTGCTCGATGCACTCGCGGCTGAGCTGAAGGAGCGCGCTCATGTGCTCGTGGCCAATCTCTCGGAAGGCGACGCAGCCGAGAGGCTGGTCCCTGAGGCCGAAGCGGCCATGGGTCAGCTCGACATCCTCGTCAACAACGCCGGCATCACGCGCGACGGATTGATCCTGCGTATGAAGGACGAGGACTTCTGGAGCGTGATCAACATCAACCTAGGCGTAGCGTTTAAACTCAGCCGCGCCGCCGTGAAGGGCATGATGAAGCGCCGCTCGGGCCGAATCATCAACATCTCATCGGTCGTCGGCGTCACCGGAAATCCCGGCCAGACTAATTACGTCGCCTCGAAGGCCGGGCTCATTGGCCTGACCAAATCCCTCGCGCAGGAAGTCGGCAGCCGCGGCATCACCGTGAACGCTGTGGCGCCCGGTTTCATCACCAGCGCCATGACCGAGAGGCTGAACGAGGATCAGAAGGCGCGCATTCTTTCCAGCATCCCGCTCGGCCGCATGGGCGAGGGCGCGGAAGTCGCAGCCGCCGTGGTCTACCTCGCCAGTACGGAGGCCGCTTACGTCACCGGCCAGACCCTGCACGTAAACGGCGGCATGGCCATGATTTAACCCGCAGGAAAGCGCCGATTTGCGCCGTCCCGGGGTGCTCTAGCCAAGAAAAATGTTATGTGCTACTCAACCCTTCGTCCGGAGGGGGCGCCGCCCAAAGGGGTAACCTGGGTAGCTCCAAGCCGTTGATTACACACACGAATTCATTATCCAAACGATCCCACTTAAAAATTAACTTCCTGAGGAAATGCGAATGAGCGACGTTGCTGACCGCGTAAAGAAGATTGTCGTGGAGCATTTGGGTGTTGAGGAGTCCAAGGTGACGGACAACGCCAGCTTTATCGACGATCTGGGTGCCGACAGCCTGGACACCGTCGAGCTGGTCATGGCCTTCGAAGAAGAATTCAGCGTCGAGATCCCGGATGATGCGGCTGAAAAGATCCTGACGGTGAAGGACGCGATCGCCTTCATCCAGGCGAACGCCGGCAAATAATCCGCTGAAACTATTCACTTGGGCGCATAGCCCTTGGGATACAGTTGAGTGCAATGGGGCCTTGGGATACACCGGGTCCCATCGCCGTTTCTGGAGCACGATCATCCGGGGCACTGTTTCCGGTGCCACCTTGAACGGGAACCCGCTTCATGGCCTTTGAACCAAAACGCGTTGTCATTACTGGCCTCGGCCTCACCACGCCGCTTGGCAATGGCGTGCAAGGCAACTGGGAATCCCTCATCGCCGGAAAGTCTGGCCTCGGCCCGATCACGCGTTTTGATGCTTCCGACCTGCCGGCGCGGGTCGGCGGGCAAGTGCCGCTCGACGACAATCACCCCTATAAATTCGTTGCCGACACGGTGGTCTCGCCGAAAGATCGGCGCCGCATGGACGACTTCATCGTCTACGCCATCGCCGCGGCCGATGAGGCCATTAAAGATTCCGGCTGGGTTCCGCCCGACGAACAGGCGCGTGACCGCACCGGCGTGATGATCGGCTCGGGCATCGGCGGCCTGGCCACCATCGACGACACGTCAAAAACGCTGCACGCGCAAGGCCCGCGCCGCGTATCGCCGTTTTTCATTCCCGCGAGCCTGATCAACCTGGCCACCGGCCAGGTCTCGATCAAACACGGCTTCCGCGGTCCCAACCACGCGCCGGTGACGGCCTGCGCCACCGGCGCGCATGCGATCGGCGATGCCGCGCGTCTCATCAAATACGGCGATGCCGACGTGATGGTGACGGGCGGTGCCGAATCGGCCCTATGCCGTCTCGGTATCGCCGGCTTCGCCGCCATGAAGGCGCTGTCCACCAGCTACAACGATACGCCCGAGCGCGCTTCGCGCCCCTGGGACAAGGGCCGCGACGGCTTTGTCATGGGCGAGGGCGCGGGTGTGGTGGTGCTTGAATCCTACGAGCACGCCAAAAAGCGCGGCGCCAACATTTACGGCGAAGTCTTGGGTTATGGCCTCGCCGGCGACGCCTATCACCTGACGGCGCCCGCCGAAGACGGCTCGGGCGGTTTCCGCGCCATGACGGGCGCCTTGCGCGATGCGGGCCTTAACGTCGATCAGATCGACTACATCAACGCCCACGGCACTTCGACGCCCAAGGGCGACGAAATCGAACTCGGCGCGGTGAAGCGCCTGTTTGGCGCACATGCCTATAAGCTGTCGATGTCTTCGACCAAATCGGCCATCGGGCACCTGCTCGGCGCGGCCGGCGCGGTGGAGGCGATTTTCTCGCTGCTGGCGCTGCGCAATCAGATTGTGCCGCCGACGCTCAATCTCGACGACCCGTCCGACGGCTGCGATATCGACCTCGTGCCGCACAAGGCCAAGGAGCGCAAGATTCGTTTCGTGCAGTCGAATTCCTTCGGGTTCGGTGGCACCAATGCGTCGCTTGTCCTCGGCCCCGCGCCTTAAGCGCACTTCCCCATGACGCGCTGACTCACATGAAGGTGGCGCGGCTTCTCGGTGTATTTGTTCTACTTGTCGTGGTGGCCGCAGCAGCGGCCGGCGGCGCTTATCTCTGGTTTACGCGCGCCGTCGCCGCGCCGGGTCCACTGCAAGCGCCGGTGACGCTGATCATCGCGCCGGGCACCGGCGTGCAATCCATCGCGCAGCTGTTGGCGACTAATAATGTGATCGCCAAGCCGTGGATGGCGGTGCTGGAAGCGCGCCGCAGCGGCCAAGACCGCAGCTTGAAGCCCGGCGAATACCGCTTCGATGCCGGCACCAGCATCGTTGCCGTGCTCGGCAAGATCGTGGCGCACGATGTGGTGGCGCGCTTTGTCACCGTGCCCGAAGGGCTCGTGACCCCGGAGATCGCCGCAATCCTTTCGTCCGCGCCGGGCCTCACCGGCGCCATGCCGGCGCCCGTTGCCGACGGCGACCTTCTGCCCGAGACCTACCGCTATGAATGGGGCGATACGCGCGCCGCCGTGGTGGGTCACATGCGCAACGCGCGGAGTGCGCTTCTAGCCGAACTCTGGGCCACGCGCGCGGCCGACTTGCCGCTGAACTCGCCCGAAGAGGCCATGGTGCTTGCCTCTATCGTCGAGAAAGAAACCGGCGTCGGCAGTGAGCGCGCGCGCGTCGCTGGCGTCTTCGTCAATCGCCTCAGGCGCGGCATGAAACTGCAGTCGGACCCGACGGTGATCTACGGCATCGCGCCCGGCGGCGACATGGACCGCACGCTTACCTTCGCCGACCTCGAACGCCCGACGGCATTCAATACCTATGCGATCGCCGGCCTGCCGCCATCGCCGATCTGTCATCCGGGCCGTGCGGCACTCGCCGCTGTGCTCAATCCGGCCGTTACGGACGAGTTATATTTTGTCGCAGATGGCACGGGCGGCCATGCTTTTGCGGCCACGCTGGCCGACCATAACCGCAATGTCGCCCGCTGGCGCCAACTTCAGCGCGGGAATTCTGGGCCAAATAATTCTGGGCCAAAATGACGTGTGTTGCGATATCTTGACGGCACTTACATGCGATGCAGCTGACCCTAGCCCGAGGCCGACATGATTGAATTCCTGCTTGATCCCCAGACGTGGATGGCGTTGTTCACGCTCACCGTGCTTGAGATAGTGCTCGGCATCGATAATCTCGTCTTCCTCGCCATCGTCTCGGGCCGTCTTCCGCCGCACCAGCAAGCTTCGGCGCGCCGCATCGGTCTGACAGCGGCGCTCGTTCTGCGCGTCGGTCTGTTGTTGACGCTCACGTGGATCGCGCAGGCCACGACGCCGATCTTCACGGTCGCTGATTTTGCTGTCAGTTGGCGCGATGTAATCCTCGGCGTCGGCGGCCTCTACCTTGTCTACAAGGGTGTGATGGAGATCCACGAGGCCGTCGAAGGCGCAGGCGGTGAACCTGGCGCGAAACCGGCGGCGTCTTATGCTTCAGTCATCACCCAGATCATGATCCTCGATCTGGTGTTCTCGCTCGATTCCATCATCACCGCTGTCGGCATGACCAGCAATCGACCGGTGATGGTCGCCGCTATCGTCATCGCTATCCTCGTGATGATGTTCGCGGCGGGGTCCGTGTCGGGGTTCATCAACAAGCACCCGACGGTGAAGATGCTGGCGCTGGCATTCCTGATCCTCGTCGGCACGGCGCTGATCGCAGATGCCGCGCACTTCCACATCCCGCGCGAGTATCTCTACTTCGCCATCGCCTTCTCGATCGGCGTCGAGGCCCTCAATCTTTGGCAGAAAGCGCGCGCCGAACGTAAGGCGGCTAGCGGTACGCCCTAATTTTTGTCGGGCAGGATACGGCCGATCCACGTCGCAACGGCATCGGGCAGCGCCGCCAGCAACCACACCGCCGCCATCATCGGCCAGGGGTAAGCGATGCGCCCTTTGTTAGCGGCAATCCCGCGCATGATGATGCCCGCCGAGCGTTCGGCGCTCATCAGGAACGGCATGGGGAAGGTGTTCACGTCGGTCATGCGGCTGACCACAAAGCCAGGGCACACGACGCTCACGCCGATGTTCTCCCTGGCCAGTGCGCTGCGCAGGCCTTCGCCCCACACCCGCACCGCGGCTTTGCTGCCGCAATAGGCCGGCGCGCCGCCGACGCCGCGAAAGGACGCGAGCGAGCTGATCACCGCGAGCTGCCCGCGCCGGCGCGCGCGGAACAGCTCCACCGCCGGCAGAGCAGTGTTGAGCACGCCATCCAAGTTGACCGCGAAGATATGA
Source organism: uncultured bacterium (assembly GCA_903888485.1). Taxonomy (GTDB): domain Bacteria; phylum Pseudomonadota; class Alphaproteobacteria; order Rhodospirillales; family Rhodospirillaceae; genus SHVO01. The sequence continues at coordinate 47,745 of CAISTS010000014.1, forward strand.
CGCGTCGCTGCCGCGCTTTCGCCCTGGGCGCCGAGGCCCGCGGACACACCGGCATTGGCGATCACAAGATCCAGCGGCGCGCACGCATCGCGGGCCGCGATCCAGCGCGCCATGCGGTCGGCGTCAGTGACATCGAGGATGATGGTATCCACCGCGGCGCCGCGCGCCCTGCAGCGTTCGGCGACGGCGGCAAGGCGAGCGCCGTCGCGCCCCGATAGGCTCAGCGTCACCCCCGGCCGCGCATAGCCAATGGCAAGGGATTCGCCGATGCCCGACGACGCTCCGGTCATCAGAATGTGCGCCAATGCCATGCTTTTTCCCCGCAACGATCCAGCCCCAAAGCATGAAGGTTATTAAGGAAATCGCCGCAGCGCGCTAGGAAAGTGGCCCTGCGCCCGATATAACGGACGCGCATCTTGGTTATGGGGACGGTATGGCGGCTGGGGCGACGCTGAACAGCATGACGGGCTTTGCCCGCTCTGAAGGCCGTCTTGAAGGCAAGGCGGCCTGCGGCTGGGCGTGGGAAGCCAAGAGCGTCAACAGCAAGAACCTCGATATCCGCCTGCGCACGCCGCATGGCCACGACTCGATCGAGCTGCCTGCCCGTCAGGCAGTGGGCGAACAGTTCGTGCGCGGCTCCATCAATCTCACGCTTGTCGTTACGGCGGAAAACGCCGCCGCCGGCACAGGCGTCGATGAGGCTGTGCTCGATGCGCTCATCGACCTCGTCAAGCGCAAGACCAGCCAGCACGGCACGGCCGTCTTCGGCAATGTCATCGAGCTCGCGCGTTTCGATGGTCTTCTGGCGCTCGCGCAAGGACGTCAGGCAAGCGAGCTGCTTGACGCCGAAACCATCGCCGCGCGCGACGTCGCGCTGATCGCGGGGCTGAAGACCGCGCTGGTCGCGCTACACGCCGCGCGGCGCCAGGAAGGCGCGCGCCTCGCGCCCGTCGTCATGGGGCACCTTGAATCCATCGCGGCGCTCTGCGTTGAGGCGCGCGCTCTGGCGGCAACGCAGCCCGAAGCGTTGCGCGCGCGGCTTCTGCAGCAGCTCGAGGAATTGGCGACGGCCATCCCGGCGCTGTCGCCGGAACGCCTGGCGCAGGAAGCTGCGCTGCTGGCCGTGAAGGCCGATATCCGCGAAGAGCTGGATCGCCTGACGGCGCACGTGGCGCAAGCCCGCGAGCTGCTCGCCAAGGGCGAGCCTTGCGGCCGGCGGCTCGATTTTCTGTCGCAGGAATTCAACCGCGAAGCCAATACGCTATGCTCGAAGTCCAGCGACGTGGCACTGACGCGTGTCGGCCTCGCGCTAAAAACGGCGATCGACCAGTTTCGTGAGCAGATTCAGAATATAGAATGACGCTATGACCGAAGGGATCATGCAACGCCGTGGTTTGATGCTCGTGCTGTCCTCACCTTCGGGTGCGGGCAAGACCACGATCTCACGAGCGCTGTTGCGCGACGAGCGTCAGCTCTCGATGTCGGTGTCGGTGACTACCCGTGCGCCACGCTCGGGCGAGCAGGACGGCAGGGACTACTACTTCGTCAACGAGGCGGAATACCACCGCATGGTCGCCGCCAAGGAACTGCTCGAGCATGCCAGGGTGTTCGACAACTACTACGGCACGCCGCGCGCCCACGTTGAAGGCGAACTCGCTGCCGGCCGCGATGTCATGTTCGACATTGACTGGCAGGGCACGCAGCAGCTGAAGGCCAGCGCCAAGGGCGATCTCGTCAGCGTCTTCATCCTTCCGCCGTCGATCCAGGAACTCGAGCGCCGCCTGCGGGGGCGCGCCCAGGATAGTGAAGAGGTCATGCACCGGCGCATGGCGCGCGCCGCGGACGAAATGAGCCATTGGCCCGAGTATGACTATATCGTCGTCAATCGCGACGTTGATGAAAGCATCGCCCAGGTGAAAGCCATTCTCGCGGCCGAACGCCTGCGCCGCGACCGCCGCCCGGGCCTCGCGAGCTTCGTCAACAATATGCGCGGCACGAAGGCCGACTAACTTTTCCCGCTATCGACCGCATTGGCCAGGGCGCAGAATTGCGCCACGGTCAGTGTTTCCGCGCGCGCGGTCGGATCGACGCCCACCGCGTGGCAGAGGCCTTCCGCATCGACGCCGAGGGACCGCAGGCTCTGGCGCAGCATCTTGCGGCGCTGGCCAAAAGCAGCGGCGGTGACGCGTTCGAGAGTCTCGCGCCGCGCGGGGATCGGCTCGCCCCGTGGTGTCACGCGCACCACCGTCGACTGCACTTGCGGCGGCGGCGTGAAGGCTTTTGGATTGATGTGGAACAGAAGCTCGGCGTCGCACAGCCACTGCGCCATGATGCTAAGACGCCCGTAAGCGCCGGTGTCGGGCGGTGCGGTGATGCGCATGGCCACCTCGGTCTGGAACATCAGCGTCATCGATTCAAAGGCTCTGGCGTTTTGCAGCCAGCGGAGCAGGAGCTCCGTGCCGATGTTGTAAGGCAAGTTGGCGACGATACGTCGCGGCGTGCTCCCCAGCGTCGCGGCATCGATCGTGAGGGCATCGGCTTCCAGAACCTCAAGGCGTTTCGGATAAGCCGCGGCGATTTCGGCGAGGATGGCGCTACAGCGCTTGTCCTTCTCAATGGCGATCACATGCGCGCCCGCCGCAAGCAGCGCGCGGGTAAGGCCGCCCGGTCCCGGGCCGATTTCGATGGTCGTGCCTTGCGCGAGGTCGCCCGCAGCCCGGGCGATGCGCGCGGTGAGATTGAGGTCGAGCAGAAAATGTTGGCCGAGCGCCTTGTCGGCCATCAGTCCGTAGCGCGCGATCACATCGCGCAGCGGCGGCAAGACATCAGCCTCGCTCATGCGGCGTTGCCCCGGCGTTCGGCGATATGCGCGGCCATGCGCAAGGATGCCATCAGGCTCGAAGGATCGGCAACGCCCTTACTTGCGATGTCGAAAGCCGTGCCGTGATCGGGCGAGGTGCGCACGAACGGCAGTCCCAGCGTGACATTGACGCCGCCGGCGAAGTCTAGGGTCTTCAAGGGGATCAGTGCCTGATCGTGATACATGCAGAGGGCCGCATCGAAACGGCTGCGCGCCGCGGCATGGAACAGCGTGTCGGCGGGGGCGGGACCATTCGCTTCGATGCCGTCTGCGTTCAGCGCAGCAATGGCCGGCGCGATGATCCGCATCTCCTCATTGCCCATGATGCCCTTCTCGCCCGCATGCGGGTTCAATGCCGCTACCGCGAGGCGCGGTTTCGCTACGCCGAAATCGCGTTTGAGCGCCGCGGCGGTGATCCGCCCGCAGCGTACAATAGCGTCGGTGGTGAGCGCCTGTGCGACATCTTTCATCGCCACGTGCACGGTGACCGGCACGACGCGCAAGCCTTCGATGGCCAGCATCATCACGGTGTCCACACCGCCTGCGAGATGGCCGAGGTACTCGGTGTGGCCGGGGAACGCGAAGCCCGCACCGGCGAGGCCGGCCTTATGGATCGGGTTCGTGACGATTGCCGCCGCGGCCCCGCGTTTTGCCAGCGCGACGGCCTGGTCGATAGCGCCGATCACGGCGGAGGCGGCGGCCGGATTGGGCTGGCCCAGCGCCACCGGCGTTGTCAGGGGGTGTTCGGGCCGCAGTACCGGCAAGGCGCGCGCAAAGACCGCAGCGGCCTGGTCGGGGCTGTTGATGGAAGCCACCGGGCAGGGGATCCCAAAGCGCTCGGCAATGGCAACGAGGCGCGCCACGTCGTCGATGATGCAGAAGATGGGCGCCGTCTCGCGCCGCGCCGCCCAAACGCGCAGAGCGATCTCACCGCCGATACCGGCGGGATCGCCCATTGTTACGACAAGCGGGGTTACAACGAGCGTGGAAGCCAGCGGGGCCACCGCCCTACAAACGAACGTCGATCAGCGCTTGGCGACGCAGATCGCGAAGCTTCTGGCGGGCGACGTTCTGCAGCTTCTCGTTCTCCAGGTTCTGCATGATCGCATCGCCGGACGGCACGCCGGTATCTTCGCGGCGCATGCACACCTGTAGGAACAGCCGCGCGCCGCCAACTTCGATCGCGGGGCTGGTGTGGCCCGGCTTGAGATCGACAACGACGTCTTGAACCTTGGGCGGCAGCGCGCCGACAAAGACCGGTTGGATCGGGCCCGAGCCGGGGGTGCCGAGTTCGCGGCCCAGCTTTTCCATTTGCGCGCATTCTTTCAGCCCGCTGATCTGCTGGCTGAGTTGCGCGAGCTTATCGGCGGGCAAGGCGCGCTTGCCGACGGTCGGCAGATAGATCTGGTTCAGCGTGACGATGGCCATGCGCGGGTCCGCAGCACCGGCGGTGCGCGTCTCGCGCAGCAACAGGATGTGATAGCCGGTGGCGCTGCGCAACGGATCGGAGACCTGGTTCGGCTGCAGGCGCGAGATAGCGTCGTCGAGCTCGGGCTCCATGTCGCCCTTGACCACCCAGCCGAGATCGCCGCCCTGCGCCGCGGTCGGGCTCTGCGAGAACTGCTGCGCCAGCTGCGGGAAGGGCGTGCCGCCACGGATCTGCTCGACCAAGCGTCCGGCCATGTCGCGCATCACGGTCTCTTGCGCCGGGCTGGTCACCGGCAGCGCGATTTCGGCCACGAGATATTCGGGCTTACCCTGGTTGGAGCGCGCGCGGTCGAGCACGGCGTTGACTTCTTCGGGCGCGACATTGACTTCGCTGCGCATGGTTTCGCGCACCACCTTGCCCCAGGCGATGTCGGCCTCGATCTGGTTGTAGAGCGCCGACATGTCGATGCCGCGCTCGGCGAGCATATTGCGAAAGCCGCCAGCCGGCATGTTGTTGCGCTGCTCGATGCCGGTCACGGCATCGCGGATTTCCTGGTCGTGCGTTTCGATCTTCTGCTTGCGCGCTTCCTGAACCTTCAGCCGTTCTTCGATCAGGATATCGATCACTTGCGGCAGCAAACGGCGCTGGATGTCGGCGTTGTTCTCAAGACCCGATGTCGTGATCACCAATGCCAGGCGCGACTGCACGTCGAACATCGTGATGACGTCTTCATTCACCACGGCGGCGATGGCCATGCCGCCCTGCTGGGCCGGGTTCTGCTGGCCGGCAGCGGGCGGGGCGTTGACGAACGGCTGCGCGGCGAAGGCGGGCGCCGCCAGGCAAACCGAAGTCAGAAGCAATCCCAACAATCTGGGCGAGGAGCGAATAGCGCGTTTCACGACGTCTCCAGTCTCAAAAGCAGGCCGTTTCGCGGCAACCATACGCAAGAACGCGCCTGAAAACCAGCCGCGGTTCTATTAGATTTTTACAATCAGGCCAGTGATTTAGCGCTCGGCGCCGACGTCGGTGTTGAAGCGGATGTCGCCGATGGTCTTCATGCTGAGGCGCAGGATCACCGCAATGCCCTTCTTGAAGTCGCGGTCCTGGGTCTTGTCGTCGGCGACATCGAGGCCGATGACCACGCATTCGTCCTCATAAGTCACGCCGAAATCGGTGCGAATGGCGCCCCCGCCGGGACCCAGATTGCGGCGGTGGCTCATGGCCAGGCTCCAGTTCTGCGAGAACCGGCTCGACAGCGCGACGTACAGTTCCTCGGTGCTGAGCGGCACCGAAGGCGTGCCGTTGGATTTAATGAAGATGTAGCTGGTCTGCACGCGCAGGAGGTCGGGGCCCAGCAATGCGCTCAGCTCGCTGCGCCGGCTGGCCAGCGTGTCCTTATCGAAGCGGAAGCGGTACTGCATGCTGACGTAAGGATGGGGCGTCACGTCCACGCGGCCGACAAAGTCGGAGAAGTTGCCGCCCAAGCCTGTCAACGCCGTGAACACGGGATCGCGGTGGAAGCGGTAGACCTGGCCCACCAGGGCCGAGACCGTGCCGATGTTCTGGTTGAAGGCCGCCCAATGCAGTCCGTAGTTGATGCGCGCCCCGGTCTCGACGCGGTCGAGGCCCGCGAAGCGCTGCATGCTGAAGAGATTGGTGTCGTCGAATTCGAGATCGAGGCTGTCTTCGTTCGGGATGCTGTCGCTGTTGCCGCCGATCGGGCTGATCACCGCCATGACGATAGGCTCGAGCACTTGGCTGAAGTTGAACTCGTTGCTGACGAACGGCATGCGCCACTCCAGCGACGCCTCAGGCACGACGCGGCCAGCGGTGCCCGTGAAGACATCGTTGCGGGACGGACGTTCCAGGCCACGCACGTAATAGCCGTCGCCGCGCAAGCCGGCGCGGAAGGTGGTCACGCCGCCGTAGTCGGCGGTGTAGGGCAGGTTCCAGCCGACGCGCGCCGATAGGCGATTGGTGTCGTTGCCGTTGGAGCGCAGAAGCACGAGGCCATTGCCGTCGACGGTCCAGGTGCCGCCGAGATCATCGGGATCGCTGCGGTAGTTGTAGTTGAGCAGCGGCAGTACACCCGGTACGCGTCCGCTGGACGTGGTCACCCGCTGGCGCTGGAAGTAGTAGGCGTTGGCCGAGAAGTAACTGTTGGACGTGAAGCGCTCGGCGAAGACGTTGCTCGTCAACCAGGTCGGCGCAAGGAAGCCGTAGCGGCGCAAGTACGTGCGGTCGCTGGCCAGGCGGATGTCGGTACCGCTGCGCCATGTGTCGTTCATGTCCCAGCGCGCGGTGGCATCGAGGTGACCACGTACGTCGCTGCTGAAGTCGCGGTCGTCGGCCATGAGGCTGCCGAAGGCGCGCAGGCGTGCTTCGGTGAAGTCCTGGCGGTACTCGGTGATGACGCCCTTGCCGGCGTCGGTGGTGATAAAAGGCGTGAGCGTCGCGTCGCGGTCCGAAGCGGCGTGGAAGTAATAGGGCTGCTTGTAGGTGACGCCCAAGTTGCGGCTTGCGCCGATGGTCGGCAGCAGAAGGCCGCTCTTGGGACCTGCCGTCGGATCGGGGTGCGCGAGATAAGGCGTGTAGAACAAGGGCACGCCGCCGAACTCGACCCAGGCATTGTTGTAGTAGACCATCTCGGCTTCGGGGTCGTAGCGCACGTGGTCGGCCTTGATCTGCCACAGCGGCGTCTCGCCCTTGCAGCTGCCGCAGGCCGAGTACACGGCCTTGTCGAGTTCCATGGTGCCGTCGGGATTGCGCTTGTAGAGCCGGCTTGCCATGCGCGACTTGTCCGAGAGCAGCACGCGCACTTCCGAGGCGAGGCCTTCCTTCAGATCGCCGGCCATCTGGATCTGCTCGAAGAAGAACACCGAGCCGTTGACGTCGGTCAGCGAAACGTTGCCGGTGGCGGTGGCGACGTCGGTGGTGCGGTCGTAGACGATGCGGTCGGCCAGCAGCATACGGCCCGCGCGCTGGATCTCGACGTAGCCCGAGGCCGTCACCGTGTTGGCGTCGCTGTCGTAGTTGACCTCGTCGGCCAGCAGCAGCGTGTTGTCTTCAGACTCATCCGACGGCGGCAACACGTCAGCGCCGTACGCCCCGGGAACGCCGAGCGCCAAAAGCAGCGCAAGCGCCGAGGTGCTGAGCAAAGCTTGCGTGAGAGACCGGAACATCATGAACGCTTCATCACGCAGCGGGGCGGAGGGACAGGGACTTGGACCCGAACGGACGGCGGCCGGGCGCGAGGATGATATACAGGCCCACGGCCACCGGGAGCAATGCCACGGTGTACATCAGCGGCGTGAACAATGGCTCGCCGCCGGCAAGGTTGACGGCGCCGATGCCGCTGGCCTGCAACAGCACCACGGCGCCGATGGCGGCGACGATACGCGCGGTCTGGCCGCGTTTGTTGAAAGCCCCGGTCAACAGGAAGGCCAGCGCCGTGCAGGCGAAGCTGACCGCATTCAGCGGCTCGATCAGGCGCTGGTGACCCTCGGCGCGCATGCGCTTGGCGACCCGGTCCGTCGTTGTGGGGCCCGGCTGGGCGGTGAGCAGCTCCCAGGTGCTGCGCTCGCGGTTGTTGGCGTAGCGGTCGTCGGCCGCGCTCTCGAGGGCGCCGAAGTCGAGTGTGTAGCTGTCAAAGTACAGCACGGAAAGATCGCCTTTGCCCGGCGTGAGGGACTGACGGCTGCCGTTGTGGAGCAGCACGCGCGCCGCGCCGCTTTCGTCGCTGTGCTCGACCGCGCCGCGCTCGGCCATGATGGTCAGGCTGGCGCCCGGCTGGCGCGTATCGTGGATCAGCACGCCGAGCAGGTCGCCATTCTCGCCGCGCCCGCGCACGTAAACGGTCAGGTCCTTGGCGACCCGGTTGAAGGAGCCTTCACGGAGCAAGATGTGCGAGACGTCGTTGCGGATCGACCACTGCAAATCCCGGAACGATTGGAACGCGGTGGGTACGATAACCAGGACCAAGAGATACCCAACGCCGGCCGCAGCCAGGGCGCTGAGGAGGGCCGGACGGGCAAGACCGAAGCGGCTGACGCCCGCAGCCTGGGCGACCACCAACTCGCGGTCCATGGTCAGCTTGTTGTAGACGAAGACGATGACCAGGAACAAAGCCGCCGGCAGGATCACCGAGATGAACCACGGCAGCAGCAGCATAGTGAGCTTGAGCCACGCGCCAATCGCCAGACCCTTGTTGATGACGAACTGCAGGAATTGCAGCGACTGGGTCAGCCACACGATGAAGGCCAGCGCGACGCTCACCAGCACCGTGCCGATGGCTAACTGGCGGAAGATATAACGTGTGATTCCCGACATGGTTGCAGATTATAGCGTTCGCGTTCCGGGGCCTGCCAGCTCCATAGACCAGCAGGCATGTATGGCTTTCCGCTTCAAGCGAGGGCCGGTACAATGAGGCCATCCTTGGAGGGATATGCAATGAAAATGTTGGCCGGAGGGAAGCGCCGCACGGCAGCGGTGCTTGCTGCGAGCCTGATGCTGCTGGCGCCCAGTGTGGCATCCGCGGCCCAGGTCATGAAGTGCTCTTCGCTGGAAGAGGCCGGGGCCTTCCGCATCCGCCACCTGCAAAGCCGCCTTATGGTCGCTGCTCTCGGTTGCAATCAGCAAGCGGCCTACAATACGTTCGTCGAGAGTTTCCGCCCCGAACTCGTCAGCGCCGGCACACGCCTGACCGATTACTTCGTGCGCACCGGCGGCGGCCAGAATGCGCTCAATCGGCATATCACCGAACTCGCCAATGCCGCTGGCCTGTCGCGCGCCGAAGACCCCAACGGCTACTGTAAACATGCCTGGGAGCTGTTCTGGCACTTGGGCCAGGATCCGAGCACGCTTCTCAAGATCGCCGAGGCCAACGTCCTGCTGACCGAGCAGCCCCAGAGCTGCACCGTGACGGTTGCGACGGGAGCGGGCATTCCTCCCCAAAACGTAACCGCCACTTTCGATGCTGCGAAAGCGGCGGCTGATAAATCGAAGTAGCGAAGTCTTGAAATAACGAAGTCTTGAAGCGAGGGGCGCCGGCAGAGGAATCTGCCGGCGCCTTTTTGCTTGTGCTTATTCCATCACGATTTCGACGCGACGGTTCTGCGGTTCCTTGACGCCGTCGCCCGTGGCGACCAGCGGCTCGGACTCGCCCTTGAACATGATGACGACTTCATTCGCGCCGAAGCCCAACTTCGCCAGCTCGGCCTTGACCGCATTGGCGCGGCGTTCGGACAGAGCAAGGTTGTAGGCGGGCGTACCTGACGTATCGGCGTGGCCGGTCGCAGTGATCCGGGCCTTGCCGTTCTTCTTCGCGTAGTCGGCCGCTTCGGCGACGATCTTGGCGGCATCGGCGCGGATGGCCGAGCGATCGAAGTCGAAGAACACGAGGAACTTCTGCGGCACCGGCGG